>NZ_JAAVXC010000038.1:0-68818 GCF_013416725.1 Pseudomonas sp. SbOxS1 | reverse complement strand
GCTCCTACAGAAGATGTGTTGTATCAGTGCTGGCTATAGCGCTTGCGATAAGCCCCCGGCGACACGCCAAAGCGCGATTTGAACGCCGACGAGAAGTAGCTGGAATCGGAAAAACCCCAGGCGTAACACAGCGCCGACAGCTTCTGCTCGACATCGGCACGGCGCAGGTTTTCCGCGCAGAAGTCCAGGCGCCGGTGCTTGATGTATTGCGCCACCACCAGGCCACGCTTGGAGAACATCCGGTACAGGCCGCGCACGGAAATGCCCACTTCACGGGCGATCAGTTCGGGGCACAGTTCTTCGTCGCTGAGGTGTGCGTCGATGAAGGCGATGATTTTGCGGAACTGCCGCTCATGGGGATCGGCAGCACCGTCACGGGCGCTGATCCCCGGCAATAACAGGCTGGCCAGGGCGTCGAGCACCGCCTCGCTTTCCTGCATGTCCAGCCCTTCCTGATGACGCGTCTCCAGCACCAGCTTGTTGGCCATCGCCGCCAGGGGGCTGTTGGCGCCGATGCGCGTGGCGCAGTTGACGGCAGTGAAGTGTGACCCCCGCTCCACCACCTGACGCGGCAGGATCAGCGACAACTGGCGCGAGTCATCGTTGTAGGTCATGTCGCTCGGGCGGCTGGCGTCGATCAGGGCGATGTCGCCACAGCCCAGTTGCGTGCGGTTCTCGCCCTGCTCCAGGTGCGAGCTGCCGCGCAGCTGGAACACTGCGTAATAGTGGCCGTCGCTGCTGGTGCTGACGTCCTTGCTGGTGCGATACAGATGCACGTGCGCCATGTCGACCACACTGAGGTTGATCGCGCCGCTGCGAAATTCCGTCAGTTGGCCGTAGAAGTCGGTGTCCAGCGCCCGGGCGTCGAAACGCCCGCAGGCCTGGTTCACCTGGCTCAACCAACTTTCGAACGCCTCGTTGCGCACCGTCGATGCTGTAATCATGTCCGCAAAGCCTCACGTTTTTGTTGTTATTTTTCGACCGCTTCGCCGAGCGGTTCGGTAAAAATGTCTGGTGTTCCAGCCTTCTCCTCCCTGGGGGCCGCCGGGCGCCCATTCAACAGGCTCCGGCGCACGCTTTCCAGCATCCTTTAAGTCAAATGTCCAATACCAGACGAGCGGAAAGTGCCCGTGAAACGCAGGCGCAAATCTGCTGGTTGGAGGCCTTTTCCTTGTTGGAAAGGCAGTTGTCGCGGTGCTCCGGCACGCCTCCCAGCACCTCGACGATGCAGGTGCCGCAGATGCCTTCGCGGCACTCGGTGTCGATGTCGCAACCGTGGGCCTGCAACACATCCACCAGGCTGGTGTTGGCCGGCACTTGCAGCACCACGCCGGAACTGGCCAGCTGCACTTCGAAACCGCCGGCCGGAGCGCTGTTGGCCGCCGGATCCGCAGCGAAGTGCTCAAGGTGAATGGCCTCATCGGCGCGACTACGCGCAGCCACTTCCACCACTTTGTTCATGAACGGTGCCGGGCCGCAAGTGTAGACATGTGCCGCCGGGTTGGCGCGGTCCAGGCAGGCGCTCAATTCAGCGTCCAGGTCACCCGGTTCGACGCCGTAGTGGAACTCAACGTGATCGCCGAAATTCGTCGCCAGCAGTTCGGTAAACGCGGCGTACTGCGCCGAGCGGGCGAAGTAATGCAGGCGGTACGGCTGGCCGCTTTCCGCCAGTTGATAGGCCATGCTCAACAGGGGCGTCACACCGATGCCAGCGGCGAACAGCACGTGTTCGCGGGCATTGGGGTCGAGGCGGAACAGGTTGCGCGGCGCACCCATTTCCAGCTCCATGCCCTCTTCCACTTGCTCATGCAAGGCTTGGGAGCCACCGCGCGACTGTGGCTCTTTCTTCACCGCCACCAGGTAGGCGCGGCGATCCTGCGGCGGGCTGCACAGCGAGTACTGGCGGGTCACCCCGGTCGGCCCGGTCAGGTCGACGTGGGCACCCGGTTCATAGGTGTCGAGCGGCTGGCCGTCACTGCGCACGAGGCGAAAGGAACGGATATCCTGTGCTTCGTCGACGATCCTTTCGATTTTCACCTTCATCATGGCATCACCTGAATATTTTTTTGTTTAACACACCCCCTGTAGGAGCTGGCTTGCCAGCGAAGGCGGCCTTGAGTCTTGCATCGCCAAAGAGCACGCCTTCGCTGCGATGCGGCGACCCGACAAGCCAGCTCCTACAGGGTTATTGGTTCATCCATGCTCAGCGCATGTACAGGCCGCCGTTGATGTCCAGGCACGCGCCCGTGACGGACGTTGCGTTGTCGGCAACCAACAACAGCACGCTGTCGGCGATGAACGCCGGGTCGCCGAGGGTGCCGGCCGGGATCATTTTCAGAATCTGTTCCAGGCGCTCCGGGGCCACGGTTTCGCGCACCACCGGCAAGTCCAGCGGACCTGGCGAAATGCTGTTGACCGTCACGCCTTGCGGCGCCAGTTCACGGGCAAACACCTTGGTCAGCGTCGCCACGCCACCCTTGGCCGCGGCGTAATGCGCGCCGGTGGCGGTACCGCCGTTCTGCCCGGCCAGGGACGCGATGTTGACGATGCGGCCAAAGCCACGCTCGGCGAAGTGCGCGCCGAACACCTGGCAGGCGACGAAAGTGCCGCGCAGGTTGATCGCCATCGACTCGTCGAACTCTTCGGGCGTGATGTCCATCAGCGCCGCGACTTTCGATACTCCGGCGTTGTTCACCAGGATGTCGCAGCCGCCCCAATGCTCGACCAGCACGTCGCGGGCATGCTGGAAGTCGGACTTGCTGCGCACATCCAGCTCAATGGCGACAGCGCTGGCACCGCTGGCATCCAGCTCGGCAGCCAGGCGCCGCACGCCATCGAGGCGCACGTCCGCCAGGGCGACGCGATAACCCGCCCCGTGCAGACGGCGGGCGATGCACTCGCCCAACCCGCGCGAGGCACCCGTTACAAGGGCTACTCGACTCATGATGTTGCCCTCACAGAAGGAAGCCGAGCGCGCTCAGGCTGTCGGTGGAGTTGATCAGCCGCACCACTTTGCGCTCCAGGGTCGGCACGCCATCGGTGAAGCGGATGCGGTGGTTCAGGTCGGCCACGAACGGCGTATGCACGCCGCGCTTGTAGGCGTACAGCAACTGCGCCGAGTTGACTTCGACGATGTCGCCGGCCGCTTCAACCAGGCGGAAACGCGAGATCGTGCGGATGGTTTTCGCCGCGTCCACCGCCGACGGCGAGTAACCGGCGGTCAGGCGTTCGATGCGCAGGTCACGCATGCGTGCGTCGTCGTAGGCGTAGTTCAGCGTCGCCTCGAAGTCTTCGGTGTCCGGGTCGATCGGCACGATGTACTTGCCGCTCTCGCTCCACAAGGTCGCCCACTCGGCATAGTTCTTGTGGTCGAGCAGTTCGGCTTCGCGCCAGATGAATTCGATGGCCTGGGCCAACGGGCCGGAAAAACCGTTCAGGGTGTCTTGATTGCTCATTGGCTCATCATCCTTTTCCACATGTCGTAGGCTCCGCGCATGCCGCCCTCGTCGGTGGCGTGGCTGACCTTGTCGCCGTTTTCAGCGGTGATTTCGCGGTTCAGGCCGCGGTTGACCAGGATCGGCGCGTCGACGCCGGCGTACGAGCCGCGCTGCACGCGGTCCCAGGCTTCGGCATCGTCGGGGCTGCCGAAACCGAACGGGCCCTGGAAGTGTTCGTGGATACGCATGCGTTCGCGGTTGGCGATTTCCGGGCCGCCGTCCATGCCCAGGGCCACGTGGCGGATCTCGGTTTCGGTGACCGACACCGGACGCAGTACGCGGAAGAACGACATCGACATCGCCACGTTGGGGAACAGGTTCAGGTTGAAACCGGCGCCGTGCAGCGAGCGCACGATGCGGCGTACCTGATCGGCCGGCATGGTTTTCGACAGTTCTTCGGTGACGTGGGCAAAGCGTTCCTGCAATTGTTCGGTGCCGTCATCGTGATCGAGATCGACGTGTTCCGGCACCATCACCATCACGCTGTGGCCATTGCCCAGCGAGTGAGTGACGGCCTGCTCGTCGGTCATGAACGAGAGCATTTCCGAGGTTTCTTCATCCACCGACGACATGAACGACTTGTGCACGATCGGGAAGTGGTAACCGTCGGTGGTGTTTTCCAGCTGGATCTTCCAGTTGCCCTTGAAGCTGAACTTGTGTTCGCCCTGGGTCTTGATCGGGTAACCGGCGCCCTGCTTCATGAACAGGTCCATCCAGTGTTTGGCGCCGCCAAGGAAATCTTCCAGCGGTTCGATCTCGTCGTTGTAGCTGGCGAAGACCATGCCGGCGTAGCTTTCCACGCGCAGGCTGGTCAGCGGCAATTCCGACTTTTCCAGGATGCCTTCGTAGCCGTCCGGATACGGCAGCGCCCGCAGCTTGCCGTCCAGGCCATAGGACCAGCTGTGGTACGGGCAGGTGAAACCGGTGGCGTTGCCCTTGTGCTTCTCGCACACAGTGGCACCGCGGTGGCGGCAACGGTTTTCCAGCACGTTGATGTTGTTCTTCTTGTCGCGAACGACGATCACCGGGCGACGGCCAATGGTGGCGGTCTTGAAGTCGCCGCTGTTGCGCACTTCGCTTTCGTGGGCGACCCACACCCAGGTGCGGTAGAAAATCTTCTCGAGCTCGGCTTCGAACAGCGCCGGGTCGTTGTACAGCGAAACGTCGACGCGGTCGTGCTGGACCAGCTCTTCGGGGCTTTTCGACGTTGCGATCAGCCGGTATTCATGAGTGCTCATGCGGTTCTCCTCATGGCTTCTTGTTAGATTTAAAGGGTTGAGGCTTGCAACTGCGCACCAAAGGCGCAGACGAGTTCGTCCTGGCCTTTGCGACCGACAATCTGCAGGCCGACTTTCAGCCCGCCGCAATCGAGCTCCACCGGCACCGTCAGCGCCGGATGGCCGCTGAGGTTGAAGGGACGCACCAGCGGGGTCATGCCGGCCACGGCCTTGCTGCCGCTACGCGCTTCGCTCAGGGTCGGCGGCAGGCTCGGCATGGTCGGCAACAGCAGCACGGCGAAGTCTTCCAGCGCGGCATCCACCTGCTGGGTGAAACGGGTGCGCACGGCTTCTGCCTCTGCGAGCTCTTCACGAGTCGTGCGGCTGGCCGCCAGCAGGCGGGTTTCCACATCGGCACCGATCAGGCCTTTGCCGGTCAGGTGACCAAACGCGGCCCAGTTTTCGAAATTGATCACGGTGAGGCCCGCGGCGAACGCGGCTTCGAATTCGCTCAATTGCAGGTGGCTGCGACGCCAGCCCGCGCGGTCGGCGGCAGCACCCAGGCTGGCTTGCAGGTGGGCGTCACAGGCCACGTCGAGGAAGCCGACCTTGGCGCCGTCACCTGGCAAACCTTGCACGTTGAAGCCCGGGCAAATCACCTGCATGGCGGCGATCAGGTCGTCCATGGTCCTGGCGAATGGCCCGACGCAATCGAGGCTGGACTCCAGCGGATGCGCGCCGATGCGGCTTACACGACCGTAGGTCGGCTTGAGTCCGGCAATGCCGCAGCAGGCCGCCGGCACCCGCACCGAACCACCGGTGTCGGTGCCGAGGGCGATGTCCGCCAACCCGGCGGCAACAGCCGATGCCGAACCGCTGGAAGAACCGCCCGGCACCCGATCAGGTGCTTGAGGATTCACCGGCGTGCCGGTCCAGTCGTTTATGCCGGTGACACCAAATGCCAGTTCATGCAGGTTGGTCTTGCCGACGATCTGCCACCCAGCGTTGAGAATCGCGTCCACCACTTCGGCGTTTTTCGTCGCCGCTGGCGCATCGGCAAAGGCACGACTGCCGGAGCGGGTCGGGTAGCCGGCGATGTCGATGGAATCCTTGATGGCCACGCGCTTGCCGTTGCCACCGAGGAGAAATTCGCTGATGAAAGTACTCATGCGCCCAGCTCCTGCTTTGATAAATGAGAGCTGAACAAGCGTTGAGTGCGGAAATGCGCGATCAGCCACACGCCGTCGACACAACGGAAATCGATGTTCAGTCGCGTGCCGAACAGTTCGCTGCGCTGATCGGCGTAGGTGGAAATCTGCTGCATGATCCACTGCCCTTGCGCCGCATTACCGTCGACCACGATCGACTCGCTGGTGAGGTAATGCAGGTTCAGCTGGAAGTGGTCCGACGGCGGCAGGTAACCGCCGACAAACGCCGCCACGGCCTCGCGTCCACGATGCTGGCCGAAGGTCTGCGCAGTCTCGCGACCAACGCCTTCCCAGATCGCATCGACGCAGAACAGCTCGGCCAGTTCGCTGACCTGGGTCGGCGCCCTCGGCACGTCGCAGAGGTCCATGTAGCGCGCCATCAAGCGACGCACCGCGCTTTCCCCTTCGAGCGTCGCCAGACGCTGCAGCAAGGCCTCGTTCATGGCTTACACCTTGGCCGCGTCAGGGATGGTCAGCGGGCGACCGATGCGCGCTTCGACCTTGGCGTAGCGCCACAGGCTGTATTCGTTCACCGGCGTGGTGCGGAACAGGTTGCAGGCATCGATCACCGACTGGTGGCAGTCGACGTCGGCCATGATGTACACGGTCCAGGGCGAGGTAGTGGACGGGCCGACCATCAGGCGGTCGTCATCCATGGCGCCGAGCACGGTGATGCCGGGCATCGCGCCCAGGTCGCCCATCATCTTGCTGAAGCCTTTCCACACGCTCAGGCCTTCGCCGGTGGGCAGGTCGAAAAAGTTCTGGGTGATGCCGATGCAGAAGACGACGCGCAATGGTTCTTGAGTGGTTTGGGTCATGAGTCTTGATCCTTGAAATAGAGGTTTCAGATGTAGCCCGGGAACGGCGGTACGCCGAGGAACACCGAGCCGGCGCCGTCATACAGGCCTTCGCTGAGGAAGGCGTGCTGGGTCACCACCATCGAGTCGCGCAGGTAGCGTTGCAGCGGATGGCGCAGGTAAATGGCGGTGGTACCGGCCAGGCTGTAGGCGCTTTGCACCACCTCGGCGCCGGCCTGGGACACGTGAATGGCGGATAAACGCAACAGGCTGGTCTGCTCCGGGGTGACCGGATTGCCCGCGAGGATCGAGTTCCATACCTGTTCGGTGGCGTTGTAGAAGAAACCGCGGGCGGCAGTGAGCTTGGCTTCGGCCTTGGCGATTTCGATGCGCACGTAGGCGCGGTCGGACAGTTTCGGCGCGCCGGTGATGCCACTGCCGCCAGCCATGCGGCTGATTTCATCGAGGGCAGCGCGGGCCAGGCCGAGGTTGACCACCGCCAGCACTTGCGCGGCATAGGCAATCGAGGGATAGCGGAACAGCGGTTCGTCGATGGTCGAGGCACCGCCGCGGATGAAGGTCCAGCGCTCGTCGACGCGCTTGTCGGACACGCGCAGGTCGTGGCTGCCAGTGCCTTTGAGGCCGACCACGTCCCAGTTCTCGACGATCTCTACCTGCTCCGGACGGAATACAGCGGTGCGTGGCTTGCCGCCCGCAGCACCGATGCCCACGCCCAGCAAGTCAGCGCCCTTGCAGCCGCTGGCGAATTTCCAGGTACCGTTGACCTGATAACCACCCTCTACCGCTTCAGCCGGTTGCAATGGAAACAGGCCGCCGGCGAATACCAGGTCAGGGCTTTGTGCATAGAGTTCAGCCAGGGTTTCACGTGGCAAAGCCGCCAGGTAGACACCGGCACTGCCGAAGCTGGCAACCCAGCCCGCCGAGCCGTCGGCTTCGGAGATGCGCTCGATCATTTGCAGGAACAGGGCCGGCGCCAGGGCGTCACCGCCGAAGCATTTTGGCGTGGCGGCACGGTAGATGCCCACTTGCTTGAAACGCTCGATCATGTCCCGTGGCACATGGGAGCCGGCGTCGAACTCGTCGCGGCGCTGGCGTACTTCAGCCAGTACCTGCGCAAAGGCCTGGCTGTCGACGACATTCTCGTCAACGCCGATCGATGCGTCTTGTTGCGCAACCGCTGAACGCAGCATGGGCATTCTCCGTTTTGATTATTGTTAGTGGGGTGACACTGCGCCGCTGTCTGTAGGAGCGAGGCTTGCCCGCGAAGAACGTTGACGCGGTCTGCCTGAGAGACCGCAGCGCCTCGTTCGCGGGCAAGCCTCGCTCCTACAAGAGAATCGGGAGCGGTGTGGCTACCGTTGCATTGCGGTCCAGTGTAAAAACCGCCGCGAAGCGCAACTATTGGTGCGTGCAGCCCCCCGGCTAAAGAAATCCCCTAGTCGCACACCGGTTACCTCTGAGCGCGTCTCCCTGTGCGAGCAGGTATAAAGCGCCATACTGGAACCCTCTGCCGTAAAGGGCTGTGCGATGTACTTGCCAAAACCGAACGACTTCCATGCGCTGATCGAAGCCATGCCGCTGTGCATCATTCTTCACGATGCGCACACCAAGGAAATTCTCTGGGCCAACGCGGCCGCCCTGGCGGCGCTGGGTTTTACCCTGGACGAACTGACGCCGCTCAAAGCCCCGGACATGACCCGCGACGCTCCGAAGTACCGGCGCTCGGTGGGCCTGCGCTGGCTGGAAGGCGCCGCGCGCACCGGTCAGCGCGCCATCGAGTGGTGCTATCGCTCCAAGCAGGGGGTGGAGATTCTTTCCGAGGCCGTAGCGACCCTGGTGCACCTGGACGGTCGCGATGTGCTGATGGTGCAGTTCCGCGACATCTCCAAGGAGGACAAGGTCAAGCGCGACCTCAAGCGCTTCGAAAGCCGGCTCAAGGCCTTCATGCAGGACCTGGCCGAGGGTGTGGCGGTGCTCGGTCCCGAGGGCGATATCGGTTTTATCAGCGACTCCGGCGCGCACTTGCTCGGAAGTGAAGTCCATCCGTTGATGGGCAAGAACTTCCTGGCCTGGTGCGACGACGCTTCGCGCCAGCGCCTGCTGCAACGGTTCGCCCACGAAACGCCGGAACACACACCCTTCAACGTGCATTACCAAGTGCAGCGCCGGGACGGCGAATGGCGCTGGCATGATGCGACGTGCCGCTATATAGAGATTGAGGATGACCTGGTCGGCCATCTGCTGCTGTTTCGCGATGTCACCGAGCAGGTGCAGGCCGAAGAAGCGCGACGGGTCAGCGAGCAGAAGCTCGAATACCTGGCGCGCTACAACGCCATGGGTGAAATGGCCGTGGCCATCGCCCATGAACTGAGCCAGCCGCTGGCCGCCACCCGCAATTTCATCGAGGGCGCGGTGATTCGCCTCGGCAACGCGGCCGACGCCGATCAGGGCGTCACCTGGGGTTTGCAGAGCGCCGTGCGGCAGATCGAGCATGCCTCGGTGATCATCAAGAGCGTGCGCGATTACGTGGTGAAACTGGAGCAAAGCGAAGAGCTGATCGACCTCAACGAGCTGCTGCGCGAAACCCGTTATTTCATCAGCCTGAGGGCCGATCCGAGCCTTGTGCGTGTGGAAGTCGTGACCTCACCCGAGCCGCTGCGGGTCAGTTGCGAGAAGGTGTTGATTGGCCAGGTGATCCTCAACCTGGCGTTCAACGCGATTGAAGAGATGGCCGACCTGCCGCTCGAACGCCGGGTGTTGCGCATTCATGCCAGCGCCGCCGACGGCGTGGCGCTGGTGCGCATAGAAGACAGCGGCCGCGGCATCCAGGCCCAGGCGCAAGAGAAACTGTTCGACGGCTTCTTCTCGTCCAAGGTCAGCGGCAATGGCATCGGCCTGGCGCTGTGCAAGAACATCATCGGCCGTCATCGGGGCGATATCTGGGCGCAAAACCTGGAGCCTTGTGGAGCCGTATTCACCTTCTCCCTTCCTCTCGCCACCTCCGCCTGATCCCCCCGCGATCTGATCGTTCCCACGCTCTGCGTGGGAATGCCTCAACGGACGCTCCGCGTTCGGCTTTTGATTTGGGACGCGGAGCGTCCCGGGCTGCATTCCCACGCAGAGCGTGGGAACGATCGACGGTCAGCCCCCCGACACTGGCACAGATACACAAACACTTGGCAGGCAGGGCAATTCCCGAGATTGCCGGGCGAGGCACTATTCGATGGTCAGAATCTGCCCACTCACCCGCGATCCGCGTTACCAATAATTCAGGAAGTTCCCCTTATGCGAACAAACAGGATCTCCGTACAGTCAGCGCTAGGCCTGAGCCTGCTTGTACTCGGCTTGAACAGTGCCCACGCGGACCTGCCCGCCGACACCGGCATCGGCCAGACCACCTTGGCCTTTCCCGCTGAACCGCACCGGGCATTCGTCGTCGATGTCGAGTTCGAAAGTTTCGTCGCCGGGCGTGTCACCGTGGTCGACCCCGACCAGAAACGCGTGCTCGGCATGGTTCCGACCGGCTTTGCCGCGCCTTCGGCCCTGAGCCATGACGGCAAGCTGATCTACAGCGCCGACATCTGGTATTCGCGCGGCACCCGTGGCACCCGCACCGACGTGCTGACCGCGTGGGACAGCTCGACCCTGTCGCCGGCCTGGGAAGTACTGATCCCGAACAAGCGCGCCGAGTCGCTGACCCAGCGCTACGGCCTGAAGACCAGCGGCGATGACCGTTTCGTCTACGTCTACAACTTCACCCCGTCGACCTCGGTGACCGTGGTCGATACCCAGGCCAAGGCCGTGGCCACGGAAATCGCGATTCCCGGTTGCGTACTCAACTACCCGATCGGCAAGCGCAAGTTCGCCTCACTGTGCGGCGACGGCAGCCTGCAGGTCGTGACGATTAACGACGAGGGCAAGGAAACCGCGCGCAGCCGCACGCCGTTCTTTGATCCGAACGCGGAAAAACTGGTGGAGCGTGCAGTCAACGTCGGCGACACCTACTACTTCACCACCACCACCGGCACCGTGCGCGGTGTGGATTTCAGCGGCGATGCGCCGAAAATCCTGCCGAGCTGGTCGCTGGTCACCGATGAAGAGAAAAAAGCCGGCTGGGCGCCAGGCGGCTGGCAGCTGATGGCGGTCGCGCCGAAGCTGAACCGCCTGTACGTGCTGATGCACGACGCCCACGAGCCGATGAAGTGGGAAGACCCGAGCCCCCTGATCTGGGCCTTCGACCTCAAGACCGGCAAGAAAATCGGCACCCTGGAAGCACCGGTACCGGTGTGGAGCATGCAGGCGACGGGTGACGACAAACCGTTGCTGTTGGGCACCGACGTTGAAGGCGGCTTGCAGATCTTCGACCTCAAGACCAACAAGCACACCGGCAGCATGGCCAAGGTCGCGAAAACCGCGACTCAGGTCATGAGCTACTAAACGAGGTTCGGCCATGCAATCAGATCCGATCTTCATCCTTGCCAGCGCCATCGCCATTGCGGTGCTGCTGGCCAGTGCCGCGACCCACAAGGTGCGAGCGCCAGCACGCTTTCGCAAACAGCTTGCCGATTATCAACTGCTGCCCGACGCGCTGGTGCGCCCGAGCGCGCGGTTGATTCCACTGCTGGAACTGGCGATCGCGTTCGCGTTGCTGGTGCCGGTCAGCCGTCCCTGGGCGGCGTTGAGCGCGGCGGGCCTGTTGGCACTGTACGCCGCTGCCATCGGCATCAACCTGTGGCGCGGTCGTCGCGACATCGACTGCGGCTGCGCAGGCCCCGACCAGGCGCAACCGCTGCGCCCTGTGCTGCTGCTGCGCAATAGCGTGCTGGTGGCGCTGGCGCTGCTGGCCAGCGTGGCACCGATTACCCGCGACATGACTGTGTTCGATGGCTTCGTGACCCTGGCTTCGGCCGCCGTCGCGCTGCTCATCTACGCCGCGGCCGATGGCCTGGCGGCGAACTCCCCTCTTCTGCTCAAATTGATTGGTAGGTAATCACAATGGAAGGCTTGATAGTTTCCAACGTTCTGCTCTGGGTATTGCTGGTGGCCGTGGCGTTCGTCGTCATGGGCCTGGTCCGTCAGATTGGCGTGCTGCACGGCCGTCTGGCCCCGGCCGGCGCGCTGATGATGGACAAAGGCGTGGCGGTCAACGAAGCCGCACCGCAAGTGACCGCTGCCGACCGTAATGGTCGCCCGGTGAACTTCGGTTATGCCGGCGAGAAATCGCAACTGCTGTTCTTCCTCTCGCCGACCTGCCCGATCTGCAAGTCGCTGCTGCCGGCGATCAAATCCATCGCCAAGGAACAGGCCAGCACGCTGGACGTGGTGTTCGTCAGCGACGGCGACATGGACGCCCAGCAAGCGCTGATCCGCGAACACAAACTGGAAGACGCCACCTACGTGGTCGGGCCGGAAGTGGGCATGACCTACCAGATCGGCAAGCTGCCGTACGCCGCGCTGATCGACAAGTCCGGCACCCTGCGCGCCAAGGGCCTGGTCAATTCCCGCGAGCACCTGGACAGCCTGTTCGAAGTCGAGCACCTCAAGCACGCCACGCTGCAGCAGTACCTCAATGCTCAGCCCCACGACCACGCTCACGATCATAGCCACGGCCATAGCCACTGATAAGGCAGGGAGACCTTCATGAAACTGCTGGATCTGTTGTTCGAGCGCTCCTCGCGCCGTGTTGCCGACACGACTTCGCGCCGCAAACTACTGGCCCGCATGGGCTCGCTGATCGTGGCCGGTGCCGCCCTGCCCGTGCTGCTGCCACTGGACCGTACCAGCAAGGCGCTGGCCGCCACTGACCCGAAAGCCGGTGACCCGGGTGATCCAAACAGCTGCGACTACTGGCGCTACTGCTCCATCGACGGCTTTCTGTGCAGCTGCTGCGGCGGTTCGGTGACGTCCTGCCCGCCAGGCACCGAGGCCTCGCAAGTGACCTGGATCGGCACCTGCCGCAATCCGGCCGACGGCAAGGACTACATCATTTCGTACAACGACTGCTGCGGTAAGCAAAGCTGCGCCCAGTGCGCCTGCACCCGTAACGACAGTGAAGAACCGGCCTACCGCCCGTTCAACAACAACGATGTGAACTGGTGCCTGGCCGCCAAATCGCACATCTATCACTGCACCGTTTCGATCATCCGTGGCGTGGCGGTCTGACACGCACCACCGCCGGTTGCCCTGGCACCGGCATTGGTCCCTTGTAGGAGCTGGCTTGCCAGCGAAGGCGTCCTTGAGCATTGCGTTGTTCTTTCGGGCGCCTTCGCTGGCAAGCCAGCTCCTACAGGTCCCCTTTAAGGAGACATCTCATGCGCAAGCTGCTGGTCCTCGGTCTCGTCTGCACCCTGAGCACCCCACTCGCCCATGCCCGGGCCATCCCGGACCCGACGCAGCGTCACGCGCCGGGCAACGAGGAACTGCAAAAGCCCATCGCCCAGGCTGGCTACAGCGTGGGCGTGAACTATCAGTTGCAATGCGCCGGTTGCCATCTGGGCAACGGCATGGGCTCGGCGGCCAATGACACGCCGCGAATGACCGGGTTTGTCGGTAACTTCCTGAAAGTCCCGGGCGGTCGCGAATTCCTGGTGCGCGTGCCGGGCATGTCGCAATCGGCGTTGAACAACGCGCAACTGGCTGACCTGCTCAACTGGCTGATGCGCGAGGACGGCATGGCCGGCAAAAGCCGACCCGCCGATTACCAGCCCTACAGCGCAGACGAAGTGGCGGCACTGCGTGCCAAAACCATGCTCAACCTGCCTGGTACCCGCGCCGAACTGATCGGCAAGATGCGCGCCCAAGGCATCGCCATCGAAGACGGGATGAATAACTGACAGCGCTGCCCATGCGCTGCTCGTCCGCTCTTCCCGCCCCAGCAATCCAAGTGCTACCGATGGTCGTCCAGTCCCCCCAAAAGCAGGCCGGCCGGCGCCTGCGTCCATGCTGCACACTAAACTTCGTCCATTGCGTGAATGAATCCACACTGCTGCTAAAGTGATAGCACGGGATGCCGCTTTTTCCCCTGCCTGCGAATTTCGGTGGACGGTGGATTTCTCGACTATAAGTAGCTTGCCGATGAGGCTAAAGCTCTGAAACGAAGGTGGTTTTGACCTGGATCGCGTTCGGGTTGGGCGCGAGGGGGCAGCAAAAATGGGATCTGATCATGATTTTTGAGCCGAGCAGTAGCCGTTCCGTACTCCAGCGAAGAAGCAGTACCAGTATCTTTATCCAGGCAGGCCTCGATAGCCTCGCTGTCACCGGTGTCGCGTGGTACCTGATTGTTTATCACGTCGGCTTCATCACGCAGGCTTATGTGATCATGGTCCTGCTGTTGCTGGGGGCATTGGCCGTCGTCTACGACCACTACGCCATTTATCGAAGCAATGTCGGCTTTGCCGTCAAGGCCTTCAAACTGTTCAAGGCATGGACCGCCGCTTTTTGTTTTCTCGTCGCCATGGCCTTTCTTACGAAACAGAGCGAACAGTACTCACGCTTGCTGGTCGGTGAGTTGTTCGTCATCGGTTATTTCGCCCAGTTGCTTTTGCACCTCGCGACCCGTGAACTGCAAAAGAAATTCCTGGCTCACCCCACCCAGCGGGACAACGCACTGATCATCGGTTCGGGAGAGCTGGCGGACTTCCTGCACCAGAAAATCAGCAACAATCCCTGGCTGGGTGAGCGGGTGGTCGGCTCCGTGTTGATCGGGGCGGCCGATGACCAGGGCAAGGATGGCTCGGAGAACCCCAACCGCCTGGCGATCCTGGGGCATATTTCCGATCTTGACGACCTGGTCGCGCAGCATTCCATCCGCACCGTGTACTTCGTCACGCCACTGGACGGCTCACAGGTGATCAAGGATGTGTACTTGAAGCTGTTCGACAAGCACATCTCGGTCAACTGGGTACCGGACATCTTTTCCCTGCGCTTGATCAATCACAGTGTTCGCGAGATTGCCGGCATTCCCGTGCTGACCTTGTCCGAAACCCCACTGATGGGCATGCGCCTGCTGCTCAAGAACCTTGAAGACCGCGTGCTGGCGTTTCTGCTGTTGCTGTTTGCAGCGCCGGTACTGGCCATCGTCGCCATTGCGATCAAGCTCGACAGCCCCGGGCCGGTGTTCTTTCGCCAGCAACGGATGGGCTGGAGCGGCGGGCCTTTTCGCATCTGGAAGTTCAGGAGCATGGTCGTCCATCAGCCCGAAGACGGTGTGGTCAAGCAAGCACAGAAGAATGATCCGCGCATGACCCGGGTCGGCGCCTTCATTCGACGCACCAGCCTGGATGAGCTGCCGCAGCTGTTCAACGTGCTGATGGGCGAAATGTCCCTGGTCGGGCCGCGTCCCCATGCCATCCAGCACGATGCGCAGTATTCGCCCGACATCGCCGATTACTTTGCGCGCCACAACATCAAGCCAGGCATCACTGGCCTGGCCCAGGTACGTGGCTATCGCGGTGAAACCAAGGATATCGAACAGATGATTCGGCGGGTGGATTCGGACATCGAATACATCAACAACTGGTCGCTGTGGCTCGACTTCGTCATCCTTGCCCGAACGGTGACGGCCTTCTCCGGCAAGCATGCCTACTAGTCGTGTATTGCACGATATCCAACACCCGGTAGCGCTGACGATCAGCGTTACCGGGTTATCAACAAGAAAGGAAAACCCTCAAGAAGCATCAGGCCGGAAACAGGTCGAGCGTGCGCTCGACCTCATCGGGGTCGATCCTGAAACCTTCGCCGTCCGGCGTGCCCACTACAAAACCGAAGTTCTGCCGGTCGCGATCCGTCAGGTACTTGAAGAAGCAGACGAAACGATCAGGCGGTTGCAGGATCAGCAGCGAACCGCCGGGTGCAAGGACATTGACGCCGTGTATGAGTTGGCTGCCTTCGATGCCGATCACGGTCCTGGCCCCGGCACAGGCGGCGACGATGCTCGCCACATCCATTTTCGACGGGTCGATGATGCGAAAGCCCCGGCGCTCACGCAGACGCTCAGCCAGCTCCAGTTCATTGCGCAACAAGCGCAACTCGCCCTTGTTGCCCCGCAGCACGAATACCCCGGGATGCGGGCTGACATCGACATGCGACAGCAACTTTTCAGACATGGCGCGAAAGCGCAGGTGCTTGTGGCGGTTCTGAGGGATGTCGTCAAAGATCACCAGCTCACGAAAAAATGCGTTGCGCAAACGCAGCGGATTCATGCCCAGCCACTTTTCATAGCCGGGGGCGTGAAGTATCCCGTGCCTGGTGGCGCTGACCTCAGTTTCAGCGAGCGCCGTGGTCACCGGCACGCCCTCCTCGCAAGCCATTGGATAGGTGATGCAATCATCCACCATCCACGAGCCAAACCAGGTGTTGCCACCCACGGTGCAATACATCGCCCCGCGGTCGATTTCGTTTTCTATGCGAATCTTCGGCAACCAATGGGCCCTGGGCGATAACCAGGTTTTGGCATCACCTTTGTAAAGCGCGCCGTCGATCAACCAGGCGTCCTTGAGCAGAAAGGCGCGAGTCGGACCGTGCTGGACGGGACCGTTGCCCTCCATGGTGCGACGGGGATGTTCGAAGGGATAAAACTGCCACCCGGTCACGCGTTCAAGCTGGTTGGGCAGGTAAAAAGCAGGCGGAGCAATCGATACATCCGCGGGAGCCACTTCCCAGGTTTTCACCGCGACACTTTGCAGGTTCAGCGGCGGTTTCCTGGCAAGTTTCTCCTTGAAAATGTGTTTGTACGCAGCAAAACTCCATTTCGCCCCAGCGCCGCTCACCAACATATTCGATTGCGACATAAGGATTACCACTCTGATACGTTTAAATACAAATTGCGCTAGTCGTCCCTGTGCGCAAAATCAAAACTCCAATCAGTTGCAAATAATGGTTTCCAGAACAGGGGGCGACTTCAGATGAGCATATCGACCGCATAAAGTCTCAAGTAGTTGTACTTGTGGCTCTTTGGCGCAATGAAGATAGACCTTGCCGAGCCCACCAAATCCCATTTCGCGATAGCGCTCGGCGACTTCTTCATCGCTTTGCCCGTCCGGCAAACCCAGATGCAGGGTCAGTTTTCTACCCTCTACGGCAAACAAGGGGGTTTCCCAGAGAAATTGCGCGACGCCCACCTTGGGCAGCCGGACAAACAGATAACCGTGGTTATTCAGCGTATCGACATCGCCACCGCGCCGTCTTTTCCACTCCAGCAAACCATCGTCCGGGCGCGCCAGGCAGGTGCCGATATCGTAATAGTCGAAGCCGTTTTCCAGTGCCCATTCCAGCGCCATGAAGGTGGTGATCGAGTTGATTTCCCGTAGCTTTTTCGCATCCGAATAGACTGTTTCGGGGTAGCCGAAACGGATCGTGCTCCAGTAACGCTTGCCCGCGCGGGTAATCACGCAGCCAAGGTGACAGGCGACCACTTCGTCTTCCAGCAACACCAGGTCCAGTCGGCCGGCGGTTTTCGCCACCCTTCGCACTTCCTGCTGCTCGATTTGCGAAGCAGACGTGCCATGCCTTGCACTGGCATAGGGCTGCAGCATGCCCTGGTCGGCACTTTCGATTTCGTCGTCGTTCAACGCCTGTTTAAGGCGATAGCGCAAGCGGTTTTTGCGAAGATTGCGGCGCAACTCGGAGTTGTATCTTGCAGTGATGTCCTCGATCGATCTGCCCAGGGGAACGACAGCGCTAAGATACTGGGGCACGCAGAGTGCGCCCGGCGTCGGTATTTCACTGACAAACACCGTCCGGCCTGATTTATCCGCCTTGACTTGCTGATTGGCTACCTGAGGTTCAGCCCCCATGAGAACTTTCACAAATTCGCGCTGTGCCTTGCGGCCCATATAGAGAATGTCGTAAGCGCTGTCTTCGCGCAGCTTGAACCTGACAAATTCCCAGCGCCAGAAACAGGCCCGAGCGGCAATATCGCGCAGCCAGGCGTGGGCTTTCCTCAGTTCAAAGCGTACCGACGGCGTAATCAACTGACGCAACAGTGCCTTTACATATTCTTTCATTTGGTATTAACACTAAATGATTAAGGAAAGATTATTCGAAAGTTCGAATCAAGGAATAACAGGCTGATAACCAGGCTTCGATATGAGAGCGGATGGCGTCAAACTTTCGTCGCCATTCGCACTAAAGGCGAAACAAATCAATACCGCGCCAGCAAGTCGTCGCTTATATGAGCAGTAAAGATGCTACGCCGGAGTTTTGCAAGATATTACAGCGCCAAGCCTGTTCATCCGCCCCAACCTCACCCGCCAGTCGGCGCTGTGCAGGCAAGCGTTCTCAATATGAACATCGGGTTACCGACCACGTAACGACTGAACAGCCGCTTGGGCTCACTGACCAGCCTGAACACCCATTCGCAACCCAGGCCCCGCATCCATTGCGGAGCGCGGTTTACCTTGCCACCGAGAAAGTCCAGGATCGCCCCCCCACACACGATCAAGCAGGGCACGCCGCTGGCCGCCAGCCGGGCAGCAACGACTTCCTGCCTGGGCATGCCCATGCCCAACACCACCAACTCCGGCTGATGTTGCCGGGCGAGTTCCAGGTAGGTCTCGACGTCGGCGAAACCATGGTGGACAGACACGACATCGACCGCCAATGCAGCCTCGCAATGCTTTGCCGCGTTGACCAAAAAAGGTTCCTGCGTGCCCCACAAAGCCACGCGTCGTCCTTTGTAGGCCGACAGTAGCTTGGGTATGAAATCCGTGCCATTCATGTTCAGCCCCGGCTCCCTGCCCATTCGGCGAAACAGGATCGACATGCCGGAGCCATCGCGCAGCAACACGTCGGCGGCCGACAGTGCCTGGTAGTAGGCGTTGTCCTTGGCAACGAGGTTCATGGCATGGGCATTGACGAATCCAAGCACCGTCGCCCGTTGCGGCCTGGACAACGCCTCGATCAGGCGCTGCTCCTGATCGGCATCGGCGACGACCTTGAGTGCCTGGATGATCGTTTGCCAATGGTGCTGCCAGGCCAATGCGCGCATCAGGAGTCATCCCGCTTGGAACGCACCCATTCAACCTGGCGTTTAACCAGGAAGCCCAGGTACAGGGGGATTTTCTTCAGTGCGTAGAACGGTGCATACAGCAAGGCGGAAAAGGCGATGATGGCGCGACCGAACTGGCTCCACGCCAGCAGGATGGTCACCATCAACAGGGTCACCCCGACCGAGGCGATCAAGGCCGGCAGCCACGCGCCGAACAACCAGAACACCAACCAGGACAGGATAAACGCCGCACCCAACAACAACGTCAGCAAGGCCAGTGGCGGCACCAGCAGATCCAGGGTCATGGCCAGCAGGTTGAAGTTGCGTCGGGCCAGCGACTCCACCAGCAACTTTGGCGCGTCCCCCAGGATCACGCCGAGGTGACCATGCTCCCAACGTGTACGCTGGGTGGTGAGGCCTTCCTCACTGCGCGGGAAATAACTGGTCACCAGGGCATCGGGGCAAAACAACGGCGGTTTGCCGCTGCGACAGAAATCCAGGCCCATTTTCAGGTCTTCGACGATGTGGCCACTGGCAAGCGTGATCAAGGGCAGGTCGCGCCAGACGAACGCCATGCCCGTGCCCATCAGCTGACAGGGCAACCCCAGCCGGGCCCAGCCTTGTGGTCGCACCCGGTTCTTCACGCACCAGGCAAACTCGGCGATCTGCACCTTCAGCCCGGAACCCGCCGGGGCACGCATCAGGTCAAGCGCCTGGGTCGGCCGCCCCGAGTCGATGCAAGTAATGGCCAGGCGCTCGATGAAGCCCTCGTTCACCTGGCAATCGGCATCGACGATGATCAGCACGTCCGGAGCATCGCCGGCCAGGTGACGCGCGCCAAAATCCAGTGCATAGCCCTTGCCACGCTGCTGGGCATTGCTGCGCTCCACCACCTCGGCACCGGTCGCACGGGCCATCGCGGCGGTGTCGTCCGAACAGTTGTCGGCGACCACCAACAGGCGGTCGCCCTCGCGCAGTTGCGGGCGCAGGGAATTCAAGGTGGCCTGGATAATCGAGGATTCATTGTGGGCCGGCACCAGCACCGCGACCCGAGGTCGCGGGCGTTGCGCGAGCGCTTGATCGCGCACTGGCAAGCGCGCCAGCAGCACCTGCACGAACAGCACCAACACTGGCAGGAGGATGATTGCCAGCGGTACACCGAGTAGCCAATTGAGGAATGTGATCATGCTTGCGCCTTGAACAGATGAGCCAATTTGGTCGCTTCGGTATCGATATCGTGGCGCTCCAGCACCCGCTGATAAGCCGCCTCACCCATGCGCTGCAACTGCTCGACAGGTTGCGCCAGGCAGTCCTCCAGCGCCGCCGCCAACTCCTCCACCGCTCCGGCGGGAAACAGCCAGCCGTTCTCGCCCTGGCGCACCAGTTCGGGGATGCCCGCCACATAAGTCGTCAGCACCGGCCGGCGCAATGCCATGGCTTCCATGATGACCACCGGCAAGCCTTCGGCGAAGCTAGGCAAGACCAGGGCCCGCGCAGCAAGAATTTCCGTGCGCACCTGCTCGCTGCTGATCCAGCCGGTGATTCGCACACGCGATTGCAGGCCATGCCGGGCGATCAGTTCTTCGATTTGCGGGCGCATTTCGCCGTCGCCGGCCAGGACTATCTCGAACGCCACGCCCTGTTCGGCCAAGCGGCGCGCGGCCTCGAGCAACAGCAATTGACCCTTCTGCTCACACAAGCGCCCCACGCAGACCAGCCGCGGCGCGGACGGCACCGCCACTGCCGGCACATCATGAAAGGCCCGTTCCAAGCCACAATGCACGACCTTGACCCGCGCCCAGTGCGCATGTTCGACCCAGCGATACAGCTGGCTGCGCCCATAGGCGCTGATGGCCGCGACAAACGCCGAACGTCGCACTTTCTCGCCCAGGTGGATGAACTGCGCCTTGTCGAACTCTTCCGGGCCATGCACGGTGAAACTGTAGGTCGGCCCGCCGAGGGCGTTGACCAGCATCACCACTTCGGTCGAGTTGGTGCCGAAATGGGCATGCACGTGCCGGGCGCCGAACGCCTGTACCCAGGACAGCACGCGACATGCCTCGAGCAAATAGACCAGATGGTACGGCCACGACCGATCGGCGCGCCGGCCCATGCGCAACGCCAGCCACAGCGTCGAAAAAAACCGCCGCGGCTGGGCGCGCAGCACCTGCAGCGCAGGTCGCAACAGCGCCTTGACGCCACCCTCCAGCACATAGCGGGTCTTGCTGCGTTCGGACTCGTCCTCGGCGTCCACCAACTCGCCGTCCCAGCCTCGCAGTGCGATGCGTTGCACCTCAAAGCCCTGGCGCTCCAGCGCCAGGATCTCGCGACGAATGAAGCTATGGCTGACCTTCGGGTATTGATTGATGAAATAAGCGATACGCATGGGCACCCGGCTTGAATGTCGTCGAAGTTGTCACTGCAGGTACCCCCACAGTAGTCCAGTAACCGGTCACGTCAATTCACTGCGTAGCTGGCGCTCAACACCTTGTCGATATTGGCAAAGGTATCGTCCAGCAGCTCATAGCGCCGGCGATACATGGCGCGTTTTTTTGAAGCAATCGTGTCCAGCGGCTTTCTGGACGACGCCATGGGAATCTCAAAAAAGTCTTCGCGCTCGGAGGGTGTCGCCCCGTGTTCAAGCCAGATCGAATCATAATTGGCGGCCAGCTCCTGGGCTTTGTGCGCACCAAAATACGGGTGACGATGATGCCGATAGACATCCCCGACCGCGTAGATTTTCCCGACACCGATATTGCCGGCGATGTACTTGATCACTTCAATCAGGAAGCTCCTGGGCCGCAGGCCTTCGAAGTCCTTGGTGACATCCCTGTAGATGGCCAGCGACCGGTCGCTCTCGATACCTTTGTGGATGCCCTGCACGGCACCGATAAAGATACAAAGCTCACCGTCCGTGCAGCACAAGGTGAAGGCGATCGAGGCAATGCGCAAATCGCCCTGGAACAGGTTCAGCACCAACTCGCCTTCACGCATGAACCAGAACGGGCGGTCCAGCACCAAGGTACAACCGGTGGACCACGCCGTCAGGTCGCTCAGGAGCAGACTGTCGTCGCGCCCGAACAGCAGCAGCTGCGGGCAACTTTTCGTGACCACCTCGTAATGCGAGGCCATGACGCCCAGTTTGTCCTGGGAGTTCCAGCTTTTGCTGATGTAGGGCCAGTGGATGACGCCCAGGCAATCACCGCCGAGTTTCTCGATACCGGTATCGCCCAAGGCGTTGGACATGCGCCCGAAAAACAGATTCAGCTCGGTCCAGTTCTTGACCACCAACAGCGCAAACTTGAGTTTGTTCTTCAAGGCCCTCAGGGAATAGCCAGCGTGCAGGGAGAAGACGCTTTTGACGATTATCCAATAGTCCATCGAAGTCTCACTTGTATTCGATCAATGCGGATTTGCCGGCACCGAACCTGTTCAAAAGAAACTTGACCTGC
Organism: Pseudomonas sp. SbOxS1; assembly: GCF_013416725.1. Lineage (NCBI taxonomy): Bacteria > Pseudomonadati > Pseudomonadota > Gammaproteobacteria > Pseudomonadales > Pseudomonadaceae > Pseudomonas > Pseudomonas sp. SbOxS1. The sequence goes on along the minus strand of NZ_JAAVXC010000038.1, from coordinate 46,640 downwards.
CCGAACATCTCGGGAAATTTGCCCAGCACGAGGAAGAACGCCAGCAGCCAGTTTTGCCGCGCAGGGCCAGCGCCCCGCCGTGCCAGGCGCGCGACCTGCAAGGGATAAACCAGCAACACCAGCAACCCGGGCCAGCCCAGCATCAGCGTGGCAATGACCGTTGCCAGCGGCACGCCCAAGCCCCAGAACCAGGCCCGACGCGACTCCCGGCGCCAATGGCGCTCCGGTGCGGCCCCGTGTAAAAACGCGCCCTCGGCAAAGGCATAACCGCCGCGCAGAGTACGCCGCCACCATTGGCCGAAGCGGGTCATGCTTGCATCGTGCAAGGTCATTTCCTCGCCCAGGCGCCAGACTTTCCAGCCCTTGGCGCGCAGGCGCACACAGAGCTCCGGCTCTTCCCCGGCAATCAGGTCCGGCCGGTACCCGCCCGCGGTGACGAAGGCGTCCACGCGCATCAGTGCATCGCCACCACAGGCGCTGGTCGCACCGGTTGGTGTATCCCATTCGAGATCGCACATCAGGTTATAAATGGAACGTTGCGGAAAACGTTCGCGGCGCCGCCCGCAAACCACCGCCACCTCAGGGTGGGCTTCAAGAAAGGCCTGTGCATGGGGCAGCCAGCTGGCGACCACCTCGCAATCGCCGTCGACGAACTGCACATGACGCATCGACGGCAACAGGCGTTGCAGCCGGGCAAACCCTTCATTGCGCGCACGTGCGGCCGTGAAGGCAATGCGCATGTCCAGTTCGACCACCTCGACGCCAAGCCTTCGGGCCAACTGTACCGAACCATCGGTGGAGCCAGAGTCGACATAGACGATCTGCTGCGCCGACCCGACCAGCGACGCCAGGCAGCGCTCCAGGCGCTGGCCTTCATTGCGACCGATGACCACGACGCCAACCCCCGTCGCCACCGTGCTCATGAGTATTGCTCGGCATCAGCGAGCTTGCGCTGCTTGATGGTCGCCGGCACCCCAACGGCCACCGAGTTGTCAGGCACATCGGTCAACACCACGGCATTGGCGCCGATCACCACATTGTTGCCGATGCGGATATTGCCCAGCACCTTGGCGCCGGTGCCGATATCGACGTTGTTGCCCATCACCGGGGCGATCGGCTCCTTCACGTTCTTGAGCCCCACGACCACACCATTGCGGATCCGGCAGTCATCGCCGAACTGCGCGTAACCACTGATCACGATGCCACCGAAATGATCGATGACGAAGTTGCGCCCGACCACCACCTCGCACGGCAGCTCGATCCCAGTCACGATCTGCACCAGCTTGAACAGCACTTTGTAGATAAACGAGAGCAACTTGCGTAACAGCGCCGGGCGCACGCCGTAGCGCCAACGCCCGAAGCGATACACCAGCATCACCCAGAAACCCTGGGCGCCCCAATCACCCTCGTATGCTCGCAAGTCCGCACGTATGTTTTCGAACATGGACTGACCTACCGTGTGGGTTGGCTACCGAGTTTGGTTTTACGCAGCAGTGCCCAGGTCACACGTGTGTGTTGCCAACACGCCTTGACGGCGGCCCGACCTCGACCTCTCAGCAAAGCCTTGAGCCCCAGGATCAGGTCACACAGGCCCACCAGCAGCATGTGCCAGGCCAACCCCGGCAAACCGTGATGCTTGCGGAAATACAACAGCTCGCTTTCGATTTGCAGCGTCTGCAGCTGTCGGCCATCCATGTTCAGCTTGTCGACCGACTTGGCACTCTCGCCACCGATATGCACCACCGACGTATGGGGGTAGTAGACCACCTTCCACCCCGCCTCCTTGACGCGCCGGCAGTGATCGACTTCCTCGTAGTAGAGGAAATAGCGCGGATCGAACAAGCCGACCTTGTCGATCACTTCACGGCGGATCAGGTAATAGCAGCCGGGTACCCAGTCACACTCGCGCACCGAGGCATGGTCCCAGGTCAGGTCATCGACCAGTTTCACCCAAGGGAAAAAGCGCTCAAGCCCGGCTGTCACGAGGAACACATTCAGCGGCGTCGGGAAATAGCGGCAGGAGGGTTGCATCTCGCCGTCCCGACCGACCAGGCGTACACCGAGGATCCCGCAATCGGGATGAGCCTCCATGTACTCCAGGGTCTTGGCCAGGGTGTCGTCTGACACAAACGCGTCGGTATTGAGCAGCAACGCGTACTTGCCCTGCAGGTGTTCAACCAGCTGATTATTGGCCCGACCAAAGCCGACATTGTCCTTATTGGCCAGCAACACGGCCTCCGGACAAATATCGCCCAGGCAATCCAGCGAATTGTCCGCCGAGGCGTTGTCCACGACCAGATAGCGCGCGGGGTCGGCACTCTTGGACTGGCGCAGCGCATTGAACATGGGCTGCAACAGGCCTGCCGTGTTGTAGTTGACGACGAGCACATCCAGGGGCGCGCTACTCATTGGCTTTCTCGCCAAAGAAGTACTGCGCTCTCATGGCCTTGAGCTTGGGCTCGTAATCCGGGTCGAAGTGGGTGCCGCGCTGGCGGATGAGTTCCATCCACGGATAGGCTTCGCAACGCTCTTCGATTTTCTTGATCAGGTCTTCAACGGTGCAGAGCACCTTCGCCGGGTTCCCCCCCACCACGACTCCGGGTGGAACATCCCTGGTGACGACGGCGCCGGCGGCGACGATTGAGTTCGGACCAATTTTGCGGCCCGGCATGATGATGGACTGATAACCGATAAAACAGTTGTCGAATATATCGACCGCACCCACGGAGTCGAGCTGTTTACCCGCGCTGATCTCGAATACGCCAATCAGCCCGTCATGCCCGAATATCGTGCAATCGGACAAGCCGACGTTGTTGCCGATGCGCAATAGCGAAGGGTCGGGGATGTTGCAGCCGGGATTGATCCATACGCCCTTGCCGACCGAATGAATGCCTCCCCAGCGCGCCAGGTAGTTTGCCCATTCATAGCCGGTGGGGTGGCAAAACTTCTTGAATAAACCCTTCCCCCGACCCGTTTTATTGACGTAGTAACGTATTGCACGCTTTGCTAGCCCAATCATCCTGTCAGCCTCACAAATGTCAGCGTTTCACATCGGTACCAAGACCAGATGCACCATGGTTGTTGTTTTAGTGGCACCCTGCTTTGGTTGCTCTCCCTAAGACTGTTTAATTCAAGAATACCTGCCTGCCGCAGGACCCATTTGATGGTTGAGGTAATCCGCCAATCGCAGCGTCAGCTGCAACAGCGGCATGGTCGGATTGCTCGCGCCGGCGGTTGCAAACACACTGCTGCCAGTCACGTACAGATTATTGGTGCCGAACACTTTGCAGTTCTCATCGACCACCCCGAATTCAGGTGACGCCGCCATCCGGGTCGTGCCCATATGGTGGGCATGGGGCACGACCTTCAGCGGCAAGGAAACTTCGTACACCGCTTCCTCCAACTTGACATAGCCAAGCCCCTCTTCGGCAAAACACTTTGCCACTTCAAGGCCGATGCTTTTTACGGTCTCCCTGTCTTCAGGGGCGAGCTCCCAGTGGATGTTGGCCATTCTCATCCCCAACTCATCGCGTTCTTCGGTCAATGAGATGCGACTCTTGCGGTTGGGAAACTGCTCGATCATCGTGCCCAGCTCTCCGTCGCCGGGGCAGTTGAACTTGGTAATGAACTCGATCTTGTGCGACATGCCAGCCTTGCAGGCCAGGTTCTCGAAAAAGCCCTTGATGGCCGCCATGCGCCCATAGGTTTCCACGGCCGACACCAGGGACGCGGTGACATTGCCTTTACCGGAATGATGCTCGATCACAAACGCATCCTTGGTATAGAACTGCCTGGATTCCCTGCTTTCGCCCTCGTTGAGGATGAAAGTACCGAGGGCGATGTTCAGGTGTTCCATGAAGCATCGACCGACCAGGCCATCCTCGGTGACCACGCCGGCAGCGGCCAATGACTTGCTGTTGAGCAACTGCCTGGCATTCTCGATCGCGCCAGCGGCCAGGATGAATTGCTTGGCCGAGATTCGCTCTTGATTGCGTTCGTAATCGGACACTACGACGGCGGTGATGCGGCCGGTGTTGCTGTCGAAGTCCAGGTCGACACAATTGCAATTGATGAAGACGTCCAGGCCCTCGGTTTCCTCGAGTTCCTTGGCATATTTTTGGGCAAATCGAGTCGGCGGACTGAGCAGGAAACGGTCAGCTTCGAATTCGTCGCTGTTGAACGCCGCGTTGACGGTCTTGAATCCCGAGTCCAGCGGCAGGTCCAGAATGGCCATGGCCGCTGGCAGATTGCGCTCTATTTCGGAAAACGGGATGGGCCAGCCGGGCAAATTCACCGGAGGGGCCAGGGCAAAGTCGGAAGGCACGAAGGGACGGCAACGACCGGCCCAGTGGTTGGAGGTGCCCCCCAGGTAGCGCAGGCGGGTTTCTTCAGCGAAGACATCCAGCCCCGTGGAAGGGCACTTGTAGAGGTTCTGCGAATACGGGGCATATTCGCGCCCCCCGCCCTCCAGAAGCACGACGCGCCAGCCATTGCCGGCCAAACGCAAGGCCAGCGTAATGCCGGCAGGGCCTGCACCAACGATGCAGAAATCATAGTGATCGCGCAGCTCTTTCTGCGTTTGGTAGTCTTTGATCATATTTGCAGTTACCGGAAATGCGCGGCAGGCAACACCCACCCGTTGATAACGACAAACTCCGATTTACCTGCAGGAGGCCGGGCCCCAACTCCGGTAAACTTCATTGCCAGCCCCCCCAGGCTTAACAGGGCAAATGCCCGAATGAGCCCTCTGCGACTGATGACAGAGGTATTCGACTCGCGTTCAATCATCACTCACGACTCCACTGGATCGAGGTTGCATCCGAGATTCAAAGGTTGCTTCAACGTCAAGAAAAACCGGTCAAGCGCTTAAACCGAAAAGCCAGCTGAAAGCGACCAGCACCAACTCCCCACACAAGGCCCCTACCACCAGCATAGGCAACACAATCAGCTCTCGCTTGATATCGAGGATACCCACGCGACGATTGACATACACAACCAGCACCAAGGTCGGCAACGTATGCAGGGCAACGCCCCAGATCGCCCAATCGACCCCCCCGACAACCAGCAACAGCGGCACCAGCACCCACAACGACACCACACGAATGATGTTGTCGATGGCCTGGTACTTGGTGAGCCCCAGGGCGATCCAGATCTGATTGGCCACGATGTAGCGCATCACGAAAAACGACGTCGAAAGCACGGCCATCATGTGGCCTGCCTGGGCGTAACGGTCGTCGTACAACACTTTGATGATGAGTGGACTGGTAACCCAGAGGAACCCGCATAGAAACAGCAGCGCAAGGTCGACCATCATCTTGAAGCGGTAATACAACCTGCGCAGCCGGTCGAGGTCATTGGTTCTTGCGGCCTCGCCGAAGGCTGGCAGGGCGACGGCCCCGACCACTTTCAGGACGCCGGTCTGCAAAGCCCCGAGGATCAGCACGGCAATCGAATACACGCCCATTTCGGTGACCGTCATGCTGCCGCCGAAAATGATCCGGTCACCCTGCATCGACAGCACGCCCACTGCCGAAGACAACAGGATCCAGCGCCCGAACACCATCAGTTCGTGGAGCGCAGCGGCTTCCCAGCGCAGACTGTTGGAGGGCCCCTCGAACCAGAAATGCCCAAGCAGCGTGCCGACCAGGGCCGTGGCCAGGCCGGCAGCCACCAGCGACCAGATGGAATGGGTGAAGTAACCGATGGCCAGCATTACCAGCAGGCCGACGACCTGGGAAACAAACTCGGCGATCACCACCTTCTTTTGCTGGAAAGCGCGAACCGCCAGGTCGACTTTCGTCGACTGGAATCCATAGATGATCGCGGTAACACCGGTCCAGGCCAACACCATCGGCAATTCGGGTGCGGCGTAGGTGGAGTTGTGCGACCAGAAATCGATGGCTTGCGAATACCAGGCAGCGGCTGCGAGCAGCAGCGTAAAGGCGAACAGCACGAAGCCGCGCACGATCTGCACGGTCCAGAGGGTATTGAGGAATTCCGGGTCGTCGCCGCGTGGACTTTGAAGGATGTTCTGGCGCAACCCCACATCGGAGAGCAGGTGCAGAACGAACAGGACGGTGGTGGCGATGGCGATGATGCCGAACATTTCCGGCATCAGCAGACGGGTCATTATCAGGTTGCCGCCCAAGCGGATCGCCTGCGAAGTGACCAGCGCCCCCAGGTTCCATGCCCCAGCAGATATCGCTCGACGACGCAGGCTGAATGTTGGCGATATGTTAACTGAAGGCATAACATCAATCCCCGTATTGGACGACTCGAAAGGTACTATAGTCGCTATTAGGTAAACCACTAGCCATTAGCCATCGCTCACCCATCAAATAAATCGGTAGCCCATGCCAGAGCACTTTCGCGCGTTAGTCGTCATCCTGGTCCTTGCCGGTATCGTCTTCGCTTTTGCACGGCGACCGGCGGCCGATCTGATCCCCCTGAGTGATTTCACCCGACGGCGCAACCTTTGGTTCGGCTTGACGCTGGTGGCCTTTTTTTCCCACAGCTTCTGGGTGTACGCCGGCGTTACCGCAATCATTCTGACGGTCACGCGGCAGCGCGAACGCAACCCAATGGCATTGTTTTTCATGCTGTTGTTTCTCATTCCACCCGCCAATGCGCAGGTCCCCGGCTTCGGCCTGGTCAACTATCTTTTCGACCTGAACCATGTACGACTTCTGGCGCTGTGCATTTTGTTCCCGGCTTTTCTCGCGTTGCGCAGGAAGCCCGATACGCTGCCCTTCGGGCGCCTCTTGCCGGACAAGCTGCTGCTCGCCTTTCTGCTCCTGACCGCCGCTCTTTCCCTGCGCCAAACCACGCCCACCGACACCTTGCGTCAATCGCTCTATCTGTTCATCGACGTTTTTTTGCCCTATTACGTTGCCAGCCGGTCCCTGAAGAACGTCAGCGACTTCAAGGATGCGCTGTTGGCCTTTTTACTCGCCGCCATGCTGCTGTCGCTGATCGGTCTCTTCGAATATACCCGCCGCTGGCTGCTGTACAACGGGCTGACCTACGCCTTGGGCGTGCAATGGGAAATTTCCACCTACCTCAGCCGTGGCGGCTCGCTGCGTGCCAGCGTCACCACGGGCCAGGCCATTGCGCTGGGCTATGTCATCGCCGTGGCCATCGGCTTTTACCTGTTCCTGCAGGAAGGCGTTCGCAGCAAAATGCAGCGACGACTCGGCGCCCTGCTGCTCGCCGGAGGACTGTTTGCGCCCCTGTCGCGCGGCCCGTGGATCGGTGCCGCCGTCATGATCGTGATGTTCATCGGTACCGGCCGTCATGCGGTCCGGCGCCTGATGCTGCTCGGGCTCGCCGCCGTCCTCTCTCTGCCGCTGCTGGCCATCTTGCCCGGCGGGCAAAAAATCATTGACCTGCTGCCCTTCATCGGCTCGGTGGAAGCCGAGAACATCACCTACCGCCAGCGCCTGATCGATAACTCGCTGATCGTCATCCAGCGCAATCTGTGGCTGGGTTCCTTCGATTACCGCAACACCCCTGAAATGCAGTCAATGATCCAGGGCCAGGGCATCATCGACATCGTCAACACCTACATCGCCGTCGCCCTGCAGATGGGCGTTATCGGGCTGACGCTGTTCGTGTCTTTCTTCGCCACCATTGCGCTTGGCATTCGCAAGGCGATGCGTTCGTTTCCCAAGCAAGAGGATGAGTCACGAAGGCTCGGACGTGCCTTGCTGGCGACACTGGCCGGAATATTGGTGACCATCATCACCGTCAGCAGCATTACGGTAATCCCCGTGGTGTATTGGTCGGTGGCCGGACTGGGTGTGTCCTATGCTCAGATGGCGCGCAGGCTCAAGCGCGCACAGACGGAAAGCAGCAAGAGTACCCTCCAACGGACCTGGTAACGCTCATGACGAGTTTTTTCTACCGCATGCCCTTGCTGTCAGTCTTGCTTGTGTTTCTTGTCATTTGGCCATTGAGCTCCCGGGCGGCGGAGTGGGTCGCCAGCGTCGATGAACGCAGCGGCCTGCCCCAGGTTACGCGTGGCGGCAGCCCTGCCGTCGCCTCGCAATTCGTCTTTTGGGGCGGCAATTGGGACTGGGCGGATTTTACCCCCTCGCTCAAGGTGATCTCGCCCTTTGTCTACGCCATGCAGGGCAAGAGCCAGATCCTGGACTTCGACGCGACCGGGCAGATTCGCAAGGAAAACGAGCAGACGCTGAGCATCAACCTGGTGCTGGATGCCCGCACCCTCAAGTCGAACGTGATGGGCGGGGGCATCGTCTTCAACTTCGACCCGGCCCTGGCCGAAGAAATGGGCGAACCGGTGTTGCTGCCTGGCAACCGTGGCTGGACCTGGGGCAAATCCCAGGGGCGGCGCATCGAAATGCGCTTCGAGCCCGCGCTGGAGAGGGTGTATTTCGAACCCGGTGATCGCTCCCAGGTGCGGGCGTTCCTCTACAAGGACCGGATCAAGCCCGGTCGCGAAAACTTCAAAGCCACCTTCAGTGTGTCGGGCGATGTGGTGCTGGGGCCGACCGCCGCCGAGCGTTACGGCATCGCGGACCCCAAGAGCTGGCCGAGCGACCGGCTGGACTGGAAAACCGCGCCGGTCGACCTGTCCTTTCTCAATGCCCAGGAAAAACCTGCGGGCAAGCGCGGTTTCATCAAGGCTGTCGGCGAGCAACTGCTGTTTGCCGACAACACCCCGGCACGCTTCTGGGGCACCAATCTGTCGGCTTATACGTTATTTCAAACACCCGACGATGCGATCAAGCTGCAAGCCAGGCGCCTCTCGGCCCTGGGTTTCAATCTGGTGCGACTGCACCACCATGATTCGTGGTGGGTCCTGCCCAACATCTTCGGTGACGGCAGGAACGTGCATGATACCCAGCACCTGAACGCAGAATCGCTGAAGAAACTCGACTTGTGGATCAAGTGCCTCAAGGACGAGGGCATCTATGTCTGGCTCGACATGCACGTCCAACGCGCCCTGTGGGCGAACGACAACATCTTCGCCTTCGATGAATTGCCGAAGAACCAGTATGGCGTCGCCGACCTCAAGGGCTACGCCTACGTAAACGTGTCGATCCAGCAGGCCATGAAACGCTTTGCCAGGGATTACCTGAGCCACGTCAACAGCTATACGGGCCTGGCCTACAAGGATGATCCGGCGATTGCCGCCGTGCTCATCACCAACGAAAACGACATCACCCAACACTATGGCAACGCCCTGCTGCCCGACAAGTCCGTGCCCAGGCACAACGAGCTGTACATGAAGGCGGCCAAGGCCTTTGCCAAACAGTACGACCTGGCGGAAAACCAGACCTGGCGGTCGTGGGAGCCTGGCCCCGCCAAGCTGTTCCTCAACGACCTGGAACGGCGCTTCAACGTAGACATGATCGCTTCCCTGCGTGAGACCGGCGTGAAAGTGCCGATTGCCACGACCAGCAGTTGGGGCGGCAACGGCCTGAGCGCCCTGCCGGCATTGACTGCCGGAGACGTGGTCGACGTGCATATCTACGGAGGCCCTGGAACCCTTGAGAAAAACCCGCAGACCAGCGCCAGCCTGGTGGACTGGATTGGCGCCGGCCAGGTCGTCGGCAAGCCCCTGACTGTCACGGAGTGGAACAACGAGCCCTTCCCGACAGCCGACCGCCACTCGCTGCCACTGTACATGGCCGGTACGGCCAGCCATCAGGGCTGGGATGCGCTGATGCAATATGCCTACAGTCAGGAACCATTCACCGAACAATCGCAATCCGCCGGCAACTGGCACGCCTACAACGACCCGGGCATGCTGGCCACCCTGCCCGCCGCTGCTTTGCTTTATCGTCGCGGCGACGTTCACGAAGCCAAGACCACCTATGTCTTCGCGCCGACGCCAGAGACCCTGTTCAACCAGAGCATTACGCCGGCCAACTCGGCCCTGCTGCGCACCGCCATGGAGAAAGGCAAGCTGCAGATCGCCATGCCAAAAACGCCGCAACTGCCCTGGTTGCAACCGGGCGTCATCGCCAGCAATGCACAGGTGTTCCATGACCCGGCACAATCGCTGCTGGACGCCACGGCCAGCGAATCCACCAGCGACACCGGTGAACTCAAGCGCAACTGGAAACAAGGCCTCTACACCATCGATACGCCGCGCACCCAGGCGGCCACTGGCTGGATCGGTGGCCAGTCGATCAAGCTGGGCAATATCCAGGTGCAACTCAAGACCGCCTACGCCAGCGTGGCGGTGCAAAGCCTGGACGACGCACCTGTCGGCAAATCCGCGGACCTGCTGATTTCCCTGGGCACCCGGGCCGTCCCCAAGGACAACGACCAAACCCCGTTCTACGTCGAGCCCCTCGAGGGCACGCTGACCGTCCAGGCCCCTCCGGGCTTGACCCTGTTCACCCAGGGCGGGCCCCTTGGGCAACCTGGAAAATTGCCTGCCACCTATCTGGATGGTCGCTACACGATCAAGTTCGACGGCCTGCAGGCGCACAATTGGCTGTTCCTGAGAAAAAAATCCAGCGCAAGTGAGTGACAGTCTCAAGTGACCTTGCTGGTCACTTGTCTCTTTTGAAGGACGGGTCAGGCGCCACGCGCCAGACACCGCAACAAGATCAAGGAGAGCTGCATGAAATTTCTGGTGATCGGCGGCGCAGGCTACATCGGTTCACACATGGTCAAGCAGCTGCTTGGCGCGGGGCACGAACTGGTGGTGGCGGACAACTTTTCCACGGGCTATCGCAGCGCGGTGCTGGGCGGGACACTGGTCGAGCTCGACATCGCCGACGCCCAGGCGCTGGACGCCCTGTTCGGCGCCCACCACTTCGACGCCGTGTTCCACTTCGCCTCGTTCATCCAGGTGGGCGAATCCGTTACCGAACCGGCCAAGTATTACCAGAACAACCTGGCCGCCACCCTGACGCTGCTCAAGGCCATGGTTCGCGCCGGGGTCAAACGCTTCATTTTCTCCTCGACCGCCGCGGTCTATGGCGACCCGGAGTATGTGCCCATCGATGAAGCGCACCCCAAGGCCGCGATCAACCCCTATGGCCGCACCAAGTGGATGGTGGAGCAGATGCTGGAAGATTTCGACCGTGCCTACGGGCTCAAGTCGGTGTGCCTGCGCTACTTCAACGCCGCTGGCGCGGACCCTGATGGGCAGTTGGGTGAACGCCATGAACCGGAAACCCACCTGTTGCCATTGGTCCTGCAAGCCGCCTCCGGACGGCGCAAAACCATCACCGTCTATGGCTTTGACTACGACACGCCGGACGGCACCTGCATTCGCGACTACGTACACGTTTGTGACCTGGTGGCTGCTCACGCCCTGGCCGTGGACTATTTATTAAAGGGGGGTAGCAGCACGGCCTTCAACCTCGGCAATGGCCAGGGCTTTTCGGTGCAGCAAGTGATCGACACGGCACGCCGCGTGACCGGCCGGGACATCTTCATCAGCGAAGCCTCACGCCGCGCCGGCGACCCGCCACGGCTGGTGGCGGACGCTTCCAGGGCCAACACCCTGCTGGGCTGGCGACCGCAATACGCCAGGCTGGAACAGATCGTGGCGCATGCCTGGGAGTGGGAGAAGAAGTATCCGTGGCATTGAAGGCGGGTGTATTCAGTCGACAGAATCCCGGTAGGCTTGGAGGCCGTCTTCGCCGGCAAGCCGGGCTCCTACAGGATTCTTACCGCAATAAGGTAAACCTGTTCACCCATCACCCGAACAAAAATGCCCGGCAAAAGCCGGGCATTCCAGACAAACACCAGCCATCAAGAAGTCAGTCGGTATAACTCAACCCCGAAGCCCTGCCCTCCTGAGTCCGCCCACGCGTAGCCAGGCAATAGTAAAGCGGACAAGTCACCACCAACCCCACCAGCCACGACAGGTCCGCACCCTCGACCAGGTTGGCATAAGGCCCCACATACAACGACGTATTGGCAAACGGCAGCTGCACGATGATCCCGATGAAATACGCCACGATCGCATGCAGGTTGAAACACCCATAGATCCCGCCATCCGCGCGGAAGATCGAGGCAATGTCATAACGCCCGCGCTTGATCACATAGAAGTCGATCAGGTTGATCGACGCCCATGGCACCAGCACCAGCAGCAATGCCAGGATCAGCCCGATGAACTGCGAGATGAAATCCGCCGAAGCGCCCAGCGCCACCACACAGCAACCCGCCAGCACCACGCTCGACAGCACCACGCGCACCTTGATGCTCGGCGTCCACTGGCTGGCGAAGGTCTGGATCGAGGTGATGATCGACAGCACCGCGCCATACAGGTTCAAGGCGTTGTGGCTGATGATGTTGAGCAGGAACAGCACCATCAGGATCGGCCCCAGCCAGCCGGTGGATTGCTTCACCGCGGCCATCGCTTCAGTGCCTTCCGGGGTCGCCAGTACAGCCACCGCGCCGAAGGTGAAGGACAGGATCGTGCCCAGGGTTGCTCCCAGGTAGGTGGCCCAGAACGGTTTGGCTATGCCGATATCAGCCGGCAGGTAGCGCGAATAGTCCGACACGTAGGGCGAAAAGCTGATCTGCCAGATGATCCCCAGGGACACGGTGGCCAGCCAGCCGGCCAGGTTGAAACCACCGCGGGTGAAGAAGTCCGCCGGCAGGTCATGGGCGAAGATGTAGAGGAACCCGGCGAGCAAGGCGCTGCCCATGACCCAGGTGCCGATGCGGTTGAGGGAATGGATGAAGCGGTAACCGATCACGCCGATCGCCGTGGCGCTCAGGGCACCGATCAGGATGCTCGCCGGTACCGGCACTGAGGGCGCGATGCCGACAATCGACTTGCCCGCCAGCACGATGTTGGAAATGAAGAAGCCGACGTAGATCAGTGCGGCGAAGAACACGATCAGCAACGCGCCATAACGGCCGAACTGGCCACGGCTCTGGACCATTTGCGGAATGCCCATGCGCGGGCCCTGGGCCGACGCCAGGGCAATCACCAGCCCGCCGACCATGTGCCCGAGGGCAATCGCCAGCAGCCCCCACAACAGGTCGAGATGGAACACCTGGACCACCATGGCACCGGTGACGATGGGCAGCGGCGCAATATTGGTGCTGAACCACAGGGTGAAAAGATCGCGGGCCTTCCCGTGGCGCTCTGCGAGTGGAACGTAATCGACCGTGTGATTCTCGATCAACGGGTCTTGCCGGGACATCTGGGACATATGCATGAACTCGAGTTTGTCTGTTCTTATCTTTGTATGAAGCCAAACCGGGGGGACTCTCTGGCCGCCCCTCAGATGCGCACCATATTATGGTATTCCAACATTTCCACAAGACTGATTCGGTCTTTGCGAGTCCATCTGATCCGGCATCCTGCCGCAAACCCGCACCCGCTGCCTAGCTGAAAGCCCCGCAAACACTGAGTTCCAGACTAAAGGCGTACGTTTATCGGACGACCAAAAAAGCCCTTGCAAACGATGTATTACGGTATACCATCAGACCTACAAACTCATAAAAACCACGTTCCACTCCCGAGGACAGTCCAATGATCGATGCCGCCATCTACAAACAAGTCATGGGCTCGTTCCCGTCCGGCGTCTGCGTCATTACCACGCTCGATGACGACGGCCAGGTCGTCGGCCTGACCGCCAGCGCCTTCAGCTCGCTGTCCATGGACCCGGCCCTAGTGCTGTTCTGCCCCAACTACAGCTCAGACTCCTACCCGGTCCTGATCAGGAACAAGCGCTTTGCCATTCATGTGCTGTCCGGCGGGCAGCAGAGCGAAGCCTATGCCTTTGCACGCAAGGGCAAGGACAAGGCGCAAGGCATCGAGTGGACGTTGAGCGAGCTGGGCAACCCGATCCTGGCCAACGCCACGGCGGTCATCGAATGCGAACTGTGGCGCGAGTATGAAGGGGGCGACCACGCGATCATGGTCGGCGCGGTGAAGAACCTGATCGTGCCCCAGCACAATGCCGGGCCACTGGTGTATTGCCACGGCAAGATGGGTGCCCTGCCCGTGCTGGCCTGACACCTGCCGGCAATCGAAAAACTTTGCAGCATTTTTGTATTATGGTATACCAATATTCAACAGCCCCGCAGTCGACGGGTCGACCACAAGAGATTCGAGGTAGCGTCATGAAATTTTCCCTGTTCGTACACATGGAACGTTGGGACGAAAGCGTCAGCCACCGCCAGCTGTTCGAGGACCTGACCGAACTGACGCTGATGGCCGAGGCCGGTGGTTTCAGCACCGTATGGATCGGTGAACACCACGCCATGGAATACACCATTTCGCCAAGCCCGATGCCGCTGCTGGCGTACCTTGCCGGCAAGACCACCACCATTCACCTCGGCGCCGGCACCATCATCGCGCCGTTCTGGCACCCCATCCGGGTCGCCGGTGAATGCGCACTGCTCGATGTCATCAGCAACGGTCGCATGGAAGTGGGCCTGGCCCGTGGCGCCTATCAGGTTGAATTCGACCGCATGGCCGGCGGCATGCCAGCTTCTTCTGGCGGCCAGGCCTTGCGGGAAATGGTTCCGGTGGTTCGCGCCCTGTGGCAAGGCGACTACGCCCATGACGGCGACATCTGGAAATTCCCGACCTCCACCAGCGTCCCCAAGCCGATCCGCAAACCGAACCCGCCGATGTGGATCGCAGCCCGTGACCCGGACTCGCACAACTTCGCCGTCGCCAACGGCTGCAACGTGATGGTCACGCCGCTGATGAAAGGCGACGAAGAAGTTCTCGACCTGAAGAACAAATTCCAGGCCGCCCTGGACAACAACCCGGACGTGCCGCGCCCGCAATTGATGGTGCTGCGTCATACCCACGTGCACTCGGTCGACAATCCCGAAGGCTGGAAAGTCGGGGCCAAGGCGATCGCCAGGTTCTACCGCACCTTCGATGCCTGGTTCGGCAACAAGGAAACCCCGGTCAACGGCTTCCTGGCACCGAGTCCGGAAGAGAAATTCGCCGGCCGCCCGGAGTTCGAACTGGAGAGCCTGCACAAGACCGCCATGATCGGCACCCCGGAAGAAATCATCCCGCGCATCAAGTACTATCAGGAGCTGGGTGTCGACGAGTTCAGCTTCTGGTGCGACAACAGCCTGCCGCATGCCGAGAAGAAAAAGTCCTTGGAGCTGTTTATCAAGCACGTGGTGCCGGCGTTCCGCTGAGCCCACTTCCCCTCTGTGGGAGCGAGCCTTTGTGGTGAGGGGATTTAGCGAAACGTCGCACCGCCCCGCAGGGTCGCGCAGCGACCCCAAAACCTGCAACAGCGGAGTGTCGATACAACGCTTTCACTGGCTTTGCGACTGCTTCGCAGCCGAACGGGGATAAATCCCCTCACCACAAAGGCTCGCTCCCACAAGGATTGATGTCTGATGTGCAGGTCGATTTCCATGTTCAATGGTCGTCTCCAATCACTCTCCCCTCCCTCCGGCGCCGAGCAGGCTTACCTGCGCGGCGAATGGACCGCTTCGCATATCCATTTCAAGCGCCTGCGCGCCAGCGTTTCCGCCAAGCAGAACGGCTTCTGGCAACCCGTTTACTGAGCCTGACCGAATAGAAAGTCACGCACGTCATACCGCGTCATTGCGCGGTATGCACGGTGCATTGTGCTTCGGCTCATGATCAGGTTTGCCCCATGAACAATAAAAACGCTCTGTTGATCATCGACATGCAACAGGAGGACGGTTTCGTCCTCGAACACTTCGAATCGGTGCTGGCCAACACCGCCGCACTGCTCGACACCGCCCGCCAGCAGCGGGTCCCGATCTTCTATACCCGCCATATCAATCAAGCCGATGGCAGCGACCTGCCACGCGGCGAACCCCGCGCGTGCGACGGCGGTCCAAGTGGTTACCGCGCCGGCACCCGCCAGGTGGAGATCATCGACAGCCTGGCGCCGCAGCCCGGTGAAGCCATTGTCGATAAAGGCCGCTACAGCGCCTTCCACCGCACCGATCTGGATGCCCGGCTCAAGGCGCTGGACGTCGACACACTGATCATCTGCGGCGTGCTCACCGATGTCTGCGTGCTGACCACGGTGTTCGATGCCTTTGCCCTGGGTTATCACATTCGCCTGGTCAGCGACGCCTGCACCACGACCACCCAGGCCGGTCACTACTCGGCGCTGTTGATCATGGCCAACTGGGTCTACTCCCTGGAAATCCTCACCAGCGGCGAATGCCGGCGCGCCCTGCAGAACCTTGACTACCTGAGCCTCAATCCCGAGCACCCGGACCTGTTCGCCCACCAGCCCCATGAACTGCCAGGCACCATCGCCCGGCTGCACACCCACCTCGTACGGACTCAGGAGTAATCGCCATGCAAGTCGAAAAAAGAAGCATCGATTTCATCCCTGAAGCCGAGCGCCATGGCCGGCCGGGGTCGCTGTTTTTCATCTGGTTCGGCGCCAACATGAACATCACCACCATCGCCTCCGGGGTGCTGCCGGTGGTGATGGGGCTCAACCTGTTCTGGAGCGCCCTGGCAATCATCGTCGGCTCTTTGCTGGGCGCGATATTCATGGCCTCCCACTCCGCCCAGGGGCCGAAGCTGGGCATCCCGCAGATGATCCAGAGCCGCGCGCAGTTCGGCGTGCTCGGGGCGGTGTTGCCGCTGTTGTTCGTGATGCTGATCTACCTCGGGTTCTTCGTCAGCAACACCCTGCTGGCGGCCCAGGCGCTGGAGTCGGTGAGCCCGTTGCCGGCCAGCGGCAACATCTACCTGATCGGCGCCCTGTGCTTCGTGGTGGCGCTGTATGGCTACCGGCTGATTCACCGCTTGCAGAAGCTGCTGTCGATACTCTCGTTGCTGGTATTCGCCGCCGCCACGCTGTTGGCCTTGCAACTGCCGATCCCGGCGGAACAATGGCTGCCAACGGGCTTCTCGCTGTCGAAGTTCCTGGTGGCGGTGAGCATTGCCGTGACCTGGCAACTGTCCTACGCCCCCTACGTCGCCGACTATTCGCGCTACCTGCCGAGCAATACGTCGACCGCACAGGTGTTCTGGTACAGCTACGCCGGCACGGTCAGCGGCGGTGCATGGATGATGATTCTCGGGGCGATCCTGAGCGTCGGTATCGGCGACTTTTCCAGTAACGTCGGCGGCCATGTCGCCGGGCTGTTCGGCAGCGGCGCGATCCTGCTGTTCGCCTTCATCGTCTATGGCCAGGTGTCGATCAACGTGTTCAACCTGTACGGGGCGTTCATGTCGACCATCACCGTGATCGAGCCCTTCGCTCGATTGAAGGTGACGCCACGGGTACGCGGCCTGTTCATGCTGGTGATCAGCGTGGTAGCGACGGGCCTGTGCACCATCAGCCAGGACGACTTCATCACCTTCTTCCTCAACTTCATTTTCTTCATGAGCTACTTCCTGATCCCCTGGACGGCGATCAATCTGGTGGACTTCTATTGCCTGCGCAAAGGTGAATACCGGATCGACGACATCTTCGACCTCGACGGGATGTATGGGCGGGTCAACTGGATCGCCTGCGGCAGTTTCGTGCTGGCGATTGCCCTGGAGATTCCGTTCATGAACACCACGCTCTATGTCGGTCCGGTCGCCACGGCGCTCGATGGCGTGGACCTGGCCTGGCTGGTCGGCTTGCTGGTGCCGGCCTTGAGTTACTACTGGCTGATGAAACTCGGCAAGCGGGCCGAGCGAGTCGGCGAACTGTCCTGATCCATCCCTGAAGACCACAACGTCGGGCGCGGTGCCCGGCGTTGTGCCCAGCCCCACCTGACTTCGCTCAGCGCGCTGGATCGTGCCGGGTATTGCGCTCGAAAATAGCCCCCTCGATACCCAGCACCTCACGGGTATCGGCATAGATCCCGACACCCTTCTCCCAGACGTGCTTGATCGAATGATCGGCGCAGCGAATCCGGTAGTTGAGTTCGAACGGTTCTTGCCGTGACAAGGCGAACTGGACTTCGCGCCAGACATAATCGGCGTCTTGCTCCAGGATCAGGCTGTTGTAGGTAAACTCATGGTTGTCCACCAGCCGCTCCGCTGGATACCCGGTCAGTTGCAGGCACCCGGCGCTGACGAACTCCATGGTCCAGTCGCGGTTGTTGCGTCCGCGATAGATCAGCCCCGGCATGCTGTCGAGCAGGCTCATACAGCTGCGCTGGCTGGCCAGCAAGGCAATCTCGCGCCGCTTGTGCGCCGTGATGTCTCCCGCGACCAGATAGAAACCCTGATCACCCCGCTTGAGGCTGACCTCGAACCAGCGCAGTTCCCCTGACGGGTGCACAAAACGCAGCCGCTGGTTGAAGGAGGTCTCGGGCCGCCGACGCAACTCGTGCAGCGCCTGGCGCCACAACGAACGGTCTTCGTGGTGCACATGGTCGATAAGGTGGCGCCCGCCATCGGGTCGATCCATCAGCTCGACCCACGCCAGATTGAAGTGGGCGATCTGACCGTCATCCGTCAGCTCCAGCAGCGCCGCAGGAAAGTGATCCATCATCTAATGATGCTCCCCATGTCTCACCGATGCGCCGTTGTGCACCCAGGCCGCGAGTTCCAGGCGCGAGTGCAGGCAGAGCTTCTGCAAGAGATTCTTCACATAGATCTTGACCGTGCCATCGCTGATCCCCAGTTCCCGACCGATCTGTTTATTGCTCATGCCGGTGGCGATCAGGGCCAGCGTCTGGCCCTCGCGCTCGGTCAGGTTGCGGGTGTCGCATTGATCGACATCGTGCCCACGCCGATGCGCCAATTCTCCCTGATCGGCCAGCAGGGCAATCAGGGTCGAATCGAGGACAATCGCACCCCGGTTGCAATTGCGCATGTAGTCCAGCAATGCATCGGGCTCGGTTTCCTTCAGCACATAGCCGCTGGCCCCCAGGCGCAGGGCCATCAATAACTCGGCGCGATCCATCGAGGCGGTGAGCACCACCACCTGGCAGTCGAGGCGCAGCTGACGCAGCTCATCAAGGACCTGCAAGCCGCTCAAGCCTGGCATGTGCAGGTCAAGCAGGACCTGTTGCGGCGCCAGGCTCACGGCCAGATTGATGCCTTCGCGACCACTGGCGGCCTGCCCCACCACTGCAAAGTCGTCACTGGCATCGAACAGCTGGGCCAGGCCCTTGCGAAACAAGGGGTGATCATCGATCAGTAACAAGGTCGTGCAGTCCATCGAAACTCCCCTCTGAGAAATCCTGGTGACGGCAAAGGCCAAGGTGTACGCGTACCCCGTGCGGACGGATGGCCTCAATGGTCAGCCGCGCGCCAATGCTCGCGGCACGCTCGCGGATGATCGCCAGCCCGAAATGGTTTTCCTCCCCTGACGCCGGGCTCAAGCCGATGCCGTCATCTTCCACCGACACCGACGCCTCACCGTCCTGGTTTTGCCGCAACTCGATGCGCACATGGCGTGCATGGGAATGGCGTACCGCGTTGGCCAGCGCCTCGCGAATGATCTGCAATACCTGCAGTTCGGTTTCCGGGCCCAAGGCGTCGTCGGCCAGGCGGTTATCCAGTTCGAACACGATGATGCAACGTCGTGAGAACTCCGCGACGGAGTCGGCCAGGGCCTGGCGCAGGGAGCGCCCATCCATGGTCAGGCGGGCGCTGGTGATCAGTTCCCGTACCTGGCGCTGCAGCTGGCTCAAGCCGCCGCGCAACTCCTGCAGCACGGCAGCGGCCTGCGCGGGCTGGCCCATCTGCGACTGCAGCAAACTCGCCTGAAACGACAGGTAACCCAACTGCTGGGCCACCGAATCGTGCAGTTCACGGGCCAGTGCACCGTGCCGGGAAGTTGCGTGCCTGCGTTGCTGTTCGCGGGTGTGACAGAGCAGACGCACACTGACGCTGACGGCCTGCGCGGCCTCTTCCAGCAACCGGCGCCAGCTCGCGCTGGCCGCGCGTGGCGTATCAAGCATCAACCAGCCGCTGCCGGGTTCGTCGCTGTCGGGTAAGGCACACAGCAGGCGATGCACGCCCCTTTGCCGACAAGGGCCGCAAGCCTGAGCAGATTCGCTCGATGCCAGGGTTCGCCGTGGGCAGCGCTCCACGTCCTGACAACCCTCGATCAAACCGCGCCGAGCCGGTGTCGGCTCGGCACCGCCGAGGATCAGGTTCAGTTGGCAACCGGGCAGCAGTGCTTCGAAACGGTCCGCAAAAACCGCCAAGGCACCGTCAGCGTGCACCTGGCTCAAGGGCAACCCGACCAGCAGCTTGCGCACGCTGCGCACCTGTTCGGGACGGATACGCCCCCACCAGAGCGGCCACCACTGCACTCGTGTTCGCACTCTCGATCACTCCCCGTCCGCTTGTTCGGCTGTGAGCAACAACGAGCAACTTCCATGCCCCGAATGACCCTCGTGCACGGCCTACCCCCAAAGAGATAGCGCTTTTTCTGGATTGAGAGATTTTTCCCCGTAGGAAATTATCTTCCCCAACAGGAAACAAAACGCCCTGTCCAACGCCACCTTTCTCGCCCCTCAAGCAGGTGCGGATCAACAGGAAAGCCAGCATGACGGATAGACACAGCGCCGCCCCGGATCGACTTCACAGCCTCCCGCGCTATCGCCAGCCGCATCCTCGTGAAGCGGCCACCCGCCATATCGTGGTCCTGCAATCGGCGGCCGCCTGCGCGTCCTTTGTCGGCGAGTTGCAACAGCCCCTGGTGCTGAACCAGGAGAACAGCGACTTCAGTGCCCGCCTGCTTGAGGTGCTGGGCAGCGCCACCGTGGGCAGTCATGTCTACATCATGGGTGACGAGGCGTTCGTGTGGCGCATTCACGCTCAAGCACGCGCCGCAGGGCTGGAAGATGACGAGATCGACATCACCCACTCCATTGTCGGCCAGCGCTCGGTGTATTGCGTGCATTGTGGCCTGACCCAGTCCTCTGGACCCGCGCCGTTGCTGACCTGTGTGCGCTGTAACGTCGGGCTGGAGGTGCGCGAACACTTTTCCAGGCGCCTGGGGGCTTACCTCGGCGTCTGCACCAACCCCGACCAGCCTTTCGCCGGGGCCCGGCCATGAACGGCGCGCTGAAGGTTCGGGTGAGCGCGACGAAAATGCTCACCCCGGTGGTGCGCGAATTCACCCTGGAACCCTGCGCCGGCTCCCTGCCGGGGTTCTCTGCCGGCAGTCATATACAGGTGCACCTACCGGGCAATGTTCGCAATGCCTACTCGTTGACCAGCGACCCGTCGGACGGCCACTACCGCATCGCCGTGCGCCTGCAGGAAGCCTCTCGCGGCGGCTCGCACTACCTGCACCTGCACGTAAAGGCAGGCGACACGCTGCAGATATCGCCCCCAGCCAACCTCTTCGCCCTGCACTCGACCGCCCGCCTGCACATCCTGATCGCTGGCGGTATCGGCATCACGCCGTTCATGTCGCACGTGGCGGAACTGGAACGACGCCAGGCCGATTTCGAACTGCATTACCTCTGTCGCCCAGGCCTGAGCGACGCCTATGTCGAGCCCTTGCAACAACGGCTGGGATCGCGACTGCACACCTACAGCTGCCGCCCGGACCTGAGCAGGATCCTGCGCGACCGCCCGCTGGGCAGCCACGTCTACACCTGCGGCCCGCAACCCTTGCTCGATGCGGTTCAGCAACAGGCCAAGGCCCTGGGCTGGCCGTTGGCGCGGGTGCACTGGGAAGCCTTCAAGGGCGCGACACCCGGGCAAGCCTTCGACCTGGAATTGCTGCGCAGCGGGCAGCGTCTGCGGGTCGGGGCCGAACAAAGCCTGCTCGAAGCGCTGGAGTCCGCCGGCCTGCAGATCCCCAACCTGTGTCGCGGCGGGGTCTGCGGCCAATGCGTGACCCGCCACGTGCGCGGCGAAATCGAGCACCGCGACAGCTTTCTGAGCCCCACCGAGCAGGCCGAATTTCTCATGCCCTGCGTCTCTCGCGGCCGCGGCCCTTGCGTTTCGCTAGACCTCTAGGAGTCGACCATGACCGTTCCATCAAGCCCCGTGCTGAGCTATAGAAACGACTTCAGCTTTCGCAACAGCCCCGAAGCCATCCGCCGGTTTCCGTTTCCCTTTACCGAGGACAGCTACCTGTATTCGGTGAACATCGAACCGGCCACATCCCGGGACCCTGGTTCGATTTACCAGCATGGCTTCGACATCGATGAACACTACCGTTCGGAAATGGCCGAACGCGCGCTGGTACTGGACAAGGACCCGCGCCGTTACCTGGTGATGCCGCACATGCAAGTGGCGGCGTGGGATGCGCTGCAGATGCTCATGGAGCACCTCGCCGCCGACTATCCGCAGTGGTTCGTGCTGGAGCGTCAAGGCGACCACTGGCATTGGCGCAACCGGCTGTTGAACATCGATCAGCGCTTTGTTTTCGGCGATGCCGCAAGCCTGCCCTGCGAACCGCTGGAGTTCATCACCCGTCAGGTCCAGGGGGATTTCGCCCTGCTCGATCAGCGCGACGGTGACCTGTACATGGACGCCGGCATGGTCACAAGCCCGGCCGACTGGTCCCTGGCGTTCGACGCCGGCATGAGTTTCAAGCAGTGGCATTCACCGGTGCCCATGGCCCACCAGATGGGTGTGTTCGACCGCGCACTGAAGTACCTGCTGGCCCTGCAGGCCGGGCAGCCGGTACGACGCCTGAACTGGACGCTGACCATCAAGCCGCGTCTCGACTCCTCGCCCGAGACGTTCCATGAATGGGGCGCCGATCGCGGACGCATCACCGCCGAAAACGTCGGGCAACAGGTGCATCTGCGGGTCGAGCTGCAAGTGATGGCCCGCCTGCCCCGCAGCAACGCGGTGATGTTCAGCATCCGCACCTACCTGATCAGCATGGATGAGCTGGTGACCCAGCCCGGCTGGGGCTGCCGCCTGCACCGCGTGCTGCGCGACCTGCCCGAGCCGATCGCCGACTACAAGGGCATGAGCCGCTACCGACAGACCCTCGTCCAGTGGCTGAGCCGCTTCGACCCGCAAGCCTGACCCCCTACCACTTTCACCCGACAAGGATCCTCACATGGCTCACTCATGGCGTATTTCTGCACTGGCCGAACGGCACCGCGCACTCGGCTCGAACCTGGAAGACTGGAATGGCATGGGCACTGCCTGGACCTACAGCAGTGAACTGGCCGATCATCATCAGGCGATCCGCACCCGCGCCGGGTTGATGGATGTGTCCGGCCTGAAGAAAGTCCACTACGTCGGTCCCCACGCCGAAAGCCTGTTGCAGTGGGCCACCACCCGCGACATCGCCAAGCTCTACCCGGGCAAATCGGTGTACGCCTCGATGCTCGACGAGGATGGCAAGTTCGTCGATGACTGCATCGTCTACCGCACCGGACCCAACGCATTCATGGTGGTGCATGGCGCCGGCAGCGGTTACGAAATGCTGGTGCGCTCCTCCCAGGGCCGGCAAGTGGCGGTGCTGTTCGATGACGACTTGCACGACCTCTCGCTGCAAGGGCCATTGGCCGTGGACTTTCTCGCCGAGCACGTCCCCGGTATTCGTCATCTGCCCTATTTCCATCACCTGCAAACCCGCCTGTTCGACCGTCCGGTGATGATCTCCCGGACCGGCTACACCGGCGAGCGAGGCTACGAGATCTTCTGCAAGGCGGCCGATGCCCCTGCGCTGTGGGACTCGATTCTCGAACAGGGCGCGAGCCTGGACATCATCCCCTGCGCCTTCACCGCACTGGACTGGTTGCGAGTGGAAAGCTCGTTGATGTTCTTTCCCTACGACAACTCGCAGATGTACCCCTTCGCCGACCAGAAGGCGGGCGACACCCTGTGGGAAATGGGCCTGGATTTCACCGTGTCCCCGGACAAACGCGATTTCCGCGGCGCCGAGGAGCACTTTCGACTGCGCGGCCAGGAGCGTTTCAAGATCACCGGCGTCCTGCTCGAAGGTGTTCGCCCTGCCGAGGCCGGCGACACCCTCTGGCAAGGCGACAAGCAAGTCGGGGTGATCACCTGTGGCATGTATTCGCGCCTGAGCAAACGCTCCATGGCCCTCGCCCGCATGCACCTTGCCTGCTCCACGCCCGGGATTGCCCTGCAGGTTCGCGGCAGCCTGGAAAGCGCTGCTCTCACCCATGCCCTGCCCTTCGATGACCCGGAAAAAACCAAGCGCACGGCCAAGGGCTGATCCTCCATCCATTGCATCAAGGAGCCCATGATGGACACCTGCGAACATTACATTCTCAAGATCAACTGCCCGGCAGCCTCCGGCATCGTCGCCGCTATCACCACCTGCCTGGCAGCGCAACAGTGCTACATCAGCGAACTTGCACAATTCGATGACGAATTCACCGGGCAGTTTTTCATGCGCGCGGTGTTTCGTTTCAACGCCGGCATCACCGGCGATATCGGTACCCTGCGCGAGGGCCTGGGCGACCTGGCCGGCGGTTTCGACATGCAATGGCAGCTTTTCTGCACTAGCGAGCCGACCCGGGTGCTGCTGATGGTCAGCAAATTCGACCACTGCCTCACCGACCTGCTGTATCGCCACCGCAAAGGCGAAATGGACATGACCATCACGGCAGTGGTGTCCAACCACCTGGATCTGCGGGCGATGGCCGAACGCGAAGGCATTCGCTTCATCTACCTGCCCATCACCAAGGACAACAAGGCCAGCCAGGAAGCCGAATTGATGCGCATCGTCGAGGACACCCGGACCGACCTGGTGGTACTCGCCCGCTACATGCAGATCCTGTCCGACGGGCTGTGCCAACAGCTGTCCGGTCGCGCGATCAATATTCATCACTCGTTCCTGCCCGGTTTCAAGGGGGCCAAGCCGTATCACCAGGCCTACGACCGCGGCGTGAAACTGATCGGGGCCACGGCGCACTACGTCACCAGCGACCTCGACGAGGGGCCGATCATCGAGCAGGAAATCCAGCGGGTCGACCATACCCATCTGCCCGACTCCCTGGTCGCCATCGGCCGCGATACCGAAACGGTCGCCCTCTCCAAAGCCCTCAAGTACCACCTGGAACACCGGGTGTTCATCAACCAGGACAAGACAGTGATCTTTCGCTGAGCGCCCCTGTTTTTCTATTTCAAGAGCCAATACGAGGCACGACCATGACATTACGCGTGGCAATCATCGGCGCCGGACCTTGCGGCCTGGCGCAACTTCGAGCTTTCCAGTCGGCCCGCGACCAGGGCGCCGACATCCCCGAGCTGGTCTGCTTCGAGAAGCAGAGCGACTGGGGCGGCATGTGGAACTACACCTGGCGCACCGGCCTGGACGAGAACGGTGAACCGGTGCACGGCAGCATGTACCGCTACCTGTGGTCGAACGGACCGAAGGAATGCCTGGAGTTCGCCGACTACACCTTCGAAGAACATTTCGGCCGGCCCATCGGCTCCTACCCGCCACGTGAAGTGCTGTGGGACTACATCAAGGGGCGGGTCGAAAAGGCTGGCGTGCGTGACTACATCCGCTTCAACAACGTGGTGCGCCAGGTCACGTTCGACGAGCAAAGCCAGCGCTTCACCCTGCACGCCCACGACTACGACAGCGATACCCTGACCTGCGAACAATTCGACTACGTGATCAACGCCTGCGGCCATTTCTCCACCCCCAAGGTGCCGTACTTCGAAGGCTTCGAACAGTTCGCCGGGCGGATCCTGCACGCCCACGATTTCCGTGAGGCACTGGAGTTCAAGGGCAAGGACCTGCTGATCGTCGGCAGCAGCTATTCCGCCGAGGACATCGGTTCCCAGTGCTACAAGTACGGCGCCCGCAGCATCACCAGCTGCTACCGCACCGCACCCATGGGTTATGCCTGGCCGGACAACTGGGAAGAAAAGCCGCTGCTGCAACGCCTGGAAAACAACCGTGCTTACTTCATCGATGGCAGCAGCAAGCACATCGATGCGGTCATTCTCTGCACCGGTTACAAGCATCACTTCCCGTTCCTGCCGGACGAACTGAGCCTCAAGACCGACAACCGCCTGTGGCCGATGAACCTCTACAAAGGCGTGTTCTGGGAAGCAAACCCGCGGCTGATTTACCTCGGCATGCAGGATCAGTGGTACTCCTTCAACATGTTCGACGCCCAGGCTTGGTACGCCCGCGATGTGATTCTGGGGCGCATCGAACTGCCAGGCCAGGCCGAAATGATCGCCGACAGCCGCCAATGGCATGAACGGGAACAGACGCTGCAAACCAACCAGCAAATGTTCGAATACCAGGGCGCCTACATCCAGCACCTGGTGGACGCCACCGACTACCCCGACTTCGACATCGCCGCGGTCAACCAGACCTTCCTGCACTGGAAGCATGACAAGGCGGCCGACATCATGGGCTATCGGGACAAGTCCTATCGCTCGCTGATGACCGGCACCCAATCGCCGCCCCACCATACCCCGTGGTTGCAGGCCCTGGACGACTCCATGGCGGCGTACCTCGGTGAGCCGCCAACAGCCATCAAGTCGGTCGGCTGACCCTGGAGCCTGTCATGAACGCACCTCGCTTTTCGCGACCCCGGGAGCCCGGCCTTTATGCCCGCGCGCCGGACCTGGAGCGCTACCGGGTGGCTGCAGGTGGCCTGACCCTGGTCGCCTTGCAGCCCGGCGACAGCCTGCAAGTGATCGACCTTGAAGGCCAGCAGCCCTGCGAGTTGTTGGCGTTGGCAGGCAACGGCCACAGCGCGCTCGCCGATTGGGCGCTGAGCGGCTCATCAGCCTGTCGGTTCATCGCTTCGCGACTGGTCGATGGGACCGCGCAGGCACGGCGCGTGGCCCAGGCACTGGTGCGACGCGGTGTCGATCCGCAGCACCTGCCTGATGCCGCATCACTCTGGGACAACGACAGCCCCGCCGGCTACAGCCGGCAATTCGTGGCCTGCACAGAGTTGCTGGTGATCGTCGCGGCACCCGCCGGGCAGACCTCGGTCGAGCTGCAATACCGGCCCAGCGAACTCAGGTTGTGGGTGACCCGGGCCAATCCCTCGTCACTGTTGCTGCCTGCCCTCCCCGAACCCTTGGGTGAACTGCTCGACGAGTTCACCCTGAGCCCCGGCAGCGCCCGCAGCTACACCGTCGGCAAGGGCCAGTACGTGCAAGTACTGGATGTCGCCGGCCGCCAGTGCTCGGACTTCGTCGCCCTGGATCGGTGCGCATTGGATCGCGGCCTGGAGCTGGATCTGGACCAGACCGTCACCCGCACATTGAATGGCAGCGCTTACCCGGCGCCCGGGCTGTATTCGAAGTTTTTCGACCGGCAAATGCAGCCGATGCTCGAGGTCGTGCAAGACACCGTCGGCCGCCACGACGCCTTCGCCCTGGCCTGCGCCGCCCGCTACTACGAGAGCCACGGTTATTTCGGGCACGACAACTGCAGCGACAACCTCAACCGGGTGCTGGCACCGCACGGAGTCAAGGCCCGCAGCGGCTGGCCGGCGATCAATTTCTTCTACAACACCGCCATCGACGCGCACCAGCAGATGACCCTCGACGAACCCTGGTCGCGCCCCGGCGACTACGTGCTGTTGCGGGCCATGACCGATCTGCTGTGTGGCAGTACCTCGTGCCCGGATGACATCGACCCGGCCAACGGCTGGAACCCGACCGATATCCATGTCCGCATCTACAGCGAAAAGGAGCGTTTTTCCATCGCCATGAGCACTCGAACCACGGCCGATGCCGACCCGATCCTCACCCGTGAATCGGCGTTCCATTCACGTACCAGCACCCTGACTGGCAGCTTCGTCGACTACCGCAACTGGTGGCTGCCACTGCGCTATGACGGCTACGGCGCGATCGAGGAATACCTGGGTTGCCGCGAACGGGTGGCCGTGATGGACCTGACCGCCCTGCGCAAATTCGAAATCATCGGCCCTGACGCCGAGGCCTTGTTGCAGTACTGCCTGACCCGCGACGTGCGGCGCCTGGCAGTGGGGCAAGTGGTGTACTCGGCGATGTGCCACGAGCATGGCGGCATGCTCGACGACGGCACGTTGCTGCGCCTGGGCCCGGATAATTTCCGCTGGATCTGCGGCGAGGACTACGCCGGCACCTGGCTGCGCGAACAGGCACAAAAGCTCGGCATGAAGGTCTGGGTCAAATCCGCCAGCGAGCAGATTCACAACCTGGCGGTACAAGGCCCGATGAGCCGCGAACTGCTCAAGCAGATGGTCTGGACCGCGCCGACCCAACCGAGCCTGGAAACCCTGGGCTGGTTCCGTTTCCTGGTCGGCCGCCTGGACGGTCATGACGGCTGCCCGCTGATGATTTCGCGCACCGGCTACACCGGCGAACTGGGTTACGAAGTCTGGTGCCACCCAAGCGATGCCGAAAAGGTCTGGGACCGGATCTGGGCGCTCGGCCAACCTCTGGGCGTGGTGCCGCTGGGCCTGGAAGCGCTGGACATGCTGCGCATCGAAGCCGGGCTGGTGTTTGCCGGCTACGAGTTCAGCGACCAGACCGATCCATTCGAAGCGGGCATCGGTTTTTGCGTACCGCTCAAAAGCAAGACCGATGACTTCATCGGACGCGACGCCCTGCTGCGCCGCAGCGCCCATCCCGCGCACAAGCTGGTGGGCCTGCAACTCAACGGTAACGAAGCGGCTCACCACGGCGATCCGGTCTACCGCGGTCGGGCCCAGGTTGGCGTCATCACCAGTGCCTGCCGTTCGCCGTTGCTCGCCAGCAACATCGCGCTGTGCAGGGTCGATGTGGCCTGTAGCGAGGCGGGCACGGAACTGGAAATCGGCAAAGTCGATGGCCTTCAGAAGCGCATCAGCGCCACGGTCACCGCAGCGATTTTCTACGACCCGGACAAGAGCCGGGTCCGTAGCTGATCGACCTCTTTTTGACTGCCCATACACACCCTGCAGGAGCGAGCCTGCTCGCGAAAAACGTTCAGACAACGCGGTCATCCAGACAGCACGCGTTATCGTTGACGTCCATCGCGAGCAGGCTCGCTCCTATAGGGTCCCGCTCTACTCAGACATGGGAATACGAAGATGGAAGCGACTACGTTCGAGGCCGTACCGCAGGCCGCCAGTTCAGTGGGCAGCCTGCACCGCAAGATCGATTGGCGCGGGGCTTTCTGGGTCGCCAGTGGCGTGCCCGCCCTGGTGCTGTTTTCCATCGGCGCAATCGCCGCTACGGTGGGCAAACCGGCCTGGATCGTCTGGATCGTGTCGATTCTGTTCGGGTTCATCCAGGCCTTCACCTATGCCGAAATCGCCGGGCTGTTCCCGCACAAGTCCGGCGGCGCCTCGGTCTACGGCGCGGTTGCCTGGGTGCGCTACAGCAAGCTGATCGCCCCGGTGTCGGTGTGGTGCAACTGGCTGGCATGGTCGCCGGTGCTTTCGATCGGTTCGGGGCTGGCGGCCGGCTACATCCTCACCGCCCTGTTTCCGGCCGATGCATTGATCAATACCTGGCAACTGACCCTGCTCGACCTGGGCTGGATCAAGAGCGGCCTGTCGCTGCGGATCAACGCGACATTCGCCATTGGCCTGGTGATTCTGCTGACGGTCTTTGCCGTGCAACATGGCGGCATCCTGCGCTCGGCACGCCTCACGCTGGTGCTCGGTGTGACGTCGCTGATTCCATTGTTGCTGGTGGGTGTCGTGCCATTGTTCACCGGGGATGCGGCCCAGGCCAATTTCCTGCCGCTGTACCCCTTGGCGCATGATGCGGCCGGCCAGGTCATCGACGGGCCCTGGGATATGTCCGGGTGGTCGCTGATGGCCGGCGGGCTGTTCATGGCTGCGTGGTCGACCTACGGTTTCGAAACGGCGGTGTGTTACACACGCGAATTCAAGGACCCCAAGCGCGACACCTTCAAGGCGATCTTCTATGCGGGCCTGCTGTGCATCCTGGTGTTCACCCTCGTGCCCCTGGCATTTCAGGGCAGCCTGGGTCTTGGCCAGCTGGTGACCCCGGCCGTGCTCGATAGCAGCGGCGCAGTGCTCACACCGGCGGTCTATAGCGGACTGTTGTCGCCGGCGATCTACAGTGGCATGGGCGTTGGCCAGGTCATGGCGGACAGCATCGGCGGCGGCAAGGTGGTGGCCAACATCGTGTTGATCATGCTGGTCCTCGCCACCTTGCTGGCGATCATGACGTCCATGTCCGGGTCCTCGCGCACCCTGTACCAGGCGTCGGTGGATGGCTGGCTGCCGAAATACCTGGGTCGCACCAACGAACACGGCGCCCCTACCGCCGCCATGTGGACCGACCTGTCGTTCAACCTGCTGCTGTTGCTGATGTCCGATTATGTGTTCGTGCTCGCGGCGTCGAACGTCAGCTACATCATCTTCAACTTCCTCAACCTCAACGCCGGCTGGATCCATCGCCTGGATCGCCCTGACTGGGTCCGCCCGTACAAAGCGCCCACCGTGCTGCTGGCGGCCGGTGGTGTACTGAGTTTCGTCAACCTGGCCTGCATGGGCCTGGGCGCCGATATCTGGGGCGCCGGAACCCTGGTGACGGGCCTGCTGCTGGCGCTATTGATCCTGCCGGTGTTCTGCTACCGCCACTACGTGCAGGACCAGGGGCGCTTCCCGCAAGCGATGCTCAGTGAATTGCACGTTGAGGCCGATGCCGGCCAGAAACGCGCCGGCTGGTTGCCCTATGCCACGCTGATCGCCGGCGTGCTGGTGGTATATGGCTGCCATCAACTGGTAGCCTGAGCGTCCGTGCCCGCAGGTACCTGATCAATCATCGGGGCGCAACGGCGCCTCGATGATCGCCTCACCTCTCCACTCAATCCAGACAACGGTGACTATTTTGCTCAACGCCACCCCCGCACCTGCCCGCGACATCGACGGCAAAGCCATCTCGGCCCTGGTTCTCGACGAGGTTCGAGATGAGGTTCAGGTCCTGGCCCGACAACAAATCTACCCCGTCCTGGCCGTACTGCTTGTGGGCGCAGACCCGGCCAGCGAGGTGTATGTGCGCAACAAACTGCTGCGGGCCAAGGAGGTCGGCATCCGTTCACTGGAGTACCGCCTGGCGGAAAGTGCCAGCCAGGACGAGGTCCTGGAACTGATTGCACAACTGAACGCCGACGTCACGGTGAACGGGATCCTGGTGCAATTGCCGTTGCCGGTCCACATCGATGAAGCCGCGGTGATCCATGCCATTGACCCGATCAAGGACGTGGACGGTTTTCATCGGGAAAACGTCGGTGGGCTGGTCCAGGGCATCGAAGTGCTGACGCCCTGCACGCCTAGCGGCTGCATGCGCCTGCTGCACGAAACCTGCGGTGACCTGAGTGGCTTGCACGCGGTCGTCATCGGCCGTTCGAACATTGTCGGCAAACCCATGGCGACGCTGTTGCTACAGGCCAACTGTTCGGTCAGCGTGGTGCATTCGCGCAGCGTCGATGCGCCGGCATTGTGCAGGCTGGCGGACATCGTGGTGGCAGCGGTGGGTCGCCCGCAGCTGATCGATGCCAGCTGGCTCAAGCCTGGAGCGGTGGTGATTGATGTGGGGATTAATCGCATTACCAGCGAGTCGGGCAATCGATTGGTCGGCGATGTCGATTACGCCAGTGCTCGCACTGTCGCCAGCGCAATCACGCCCGTGCCCGGTGGTGTCGGGCCGATGACCATTGCCTATCTGCTGAAGAACACACTGATTGCCAGCCAGTTGCAGCGTGCGGCCCGGATTCGCCAACCGATGCCACTGTAGGAGCGAGCTTGCTCGCGAAGGTCGTTAACGATAACGCGTGTTTACGGGTAAAACACGGCGCTCTTCAGGCCTTCGCGAGCAAGCTCGCTCCTACAAAAGCTGCCCGTGATCAGTGGTTGTAGGCACGCTCATTGTGCTCGGCCAGATCCAGGCCCATCTCTTCCACCGACTCATCGGCACGCAGGCCGACCATGACATTCACCACCTTGAGGATGAGCCAGCTGATGACGAAGCAGTACACCGTCGTCAGCGCTACACCCTTGATCTGCGCCAGCACTTGACCGCCCATGCTCACGCCTTCCACCAGCCCGCCCAGGGACGGCACGCAAAACACACCGGTCAACACCGCGCCGATCATCCCGCCGATGCCGTGAAGGCCGAACACATCCAGGCTGTCGTCATAACCGAAGCGGCGCTTGAGCACCGTAACGCTCAAGTAGCAGAACACCCCGCACAACAACCCGATGGCCAGGGCGCCGCCCACGCCCACATAGGCGCACGCCGGCGTGATCCCCACCAGCCCTGCCAGGGCACCGCTGGCCAGGCCCAGCGCACTCGGCTTGCCGACCTTGAACCACTCGGTGAACATCCAGCCAAGAATCCCGGCGCACGCCCCCAGTTGGGTGTTGAGCATGACGATGCCGGACGTGCCACTGAGGCCGCCGCCGGAACCGATGTTGAAACCGAACCAGCCGACCCAGAGCATCGCTGCACCGACCATGGTCAGGCTCAGGTTGTGCGCCGGCATCGGCGTATTTTCATAGCCCTTGCGCTTGCCCAGGATCAGGCAGGCGGCCAGCGCGGCGACGCCGGCATTGATGTGCACGGCGGTGCCGCCGGCAAAATCGAGCACACCCCAGTTATGCATCAAGGCCCCCGCACCACCCCAGACCATGTGCGCCACCGGGGCGTACACCAGGGTGAACCACAGCGCCATGAACAGCAGCGCCGCCGAGAACTTCATGCGTTCGGCGAAGGCACCGGCGATCAGCGCCGGGGTGATGATGGCGAAGGTCATCTGGAAGGTCACGAATACCCCTTCCGGAATCTCGCCGACCAGGCTTTCAGGCGTCATCCCGGCCAGGAAGGCCCGGCTCATGCCGCCGACAAAGCTGTTGAAGGTCACCTCGCCCTCGACCATGCCCGTGGTGTCGACCACCATGCTGTAGCCATAGATCACCCACAGTACGCCCACCAATCCGGCGATGCCGAAACACTGGGTGAACAACGACAACATGTTTTTCGCCCGCACCAGGCCGCCATAAAACAGCGCAAGGCCCGGCAGGCACATGAACAACACCAGCACAGCCGCCATGACCATCCAGGCCGTGCTGCCGGTGTTCAATACGGGTGCATCGGCTGCCTGCGCCAAGGGCACCAGCGCACCGCTCGCCAGTAAGCCAACAAGGGATTTGCCGAGAAGACGATTGACCATGTTCAAAGCTCCTGCAATGGAAATCGGAAGTGTCGGGCAGCAAGCAAGTAGCAAATCAACGGACCTTGGCGGCCTCTTCGAATATCTGAACGCCTGGCTCCTGCCGGCGAAAACGATCTTCGGACGCCTCCGCCTGTAGGAGCCAGCGGTGCGGCGGTCCGACTTGCCGGCGAAGAACGATGACGCGTTGTATCTGGAACACCGCGTCGTCTTGTTCGCCGGCAAGCCTGGCTCCTACAGGCGGAGGCGTCCGACAGGGGACGACAACAGCGTCCGACAGGTGTCAGTAACCGGAACCCGGTATCCAGCTGGTTCCCGCCAGCGGCACCCGCGCCATGGCTGCTGATTCCACCGTCAACGCCACCAGATCCTCCGGATCCAGGTTGTGCAGGTGCGACTTGCCGCACGCCCGGGCCATGGTCTGTGCTTCCAGCACCAACACCCGCAGGTAGTTGGCCAGGCGGCGACCGCCTTCCACCGGGTCCAGGCGCTTGGACAGCTCCGGGTCCTGGGTGGTGATCCCGGCCGGGTCGCGGCCGTTCTGCCAGTCGTCATAAAAGCCTGCGGCTGAACCAATCTTGTGCAGTTCTTCATCCAGGCGCGGGTGGTTGTCGCCCAGCGCAATCAGGGCCGCCGTGCCAATGGCCACCGCGTCCGCGCCCAGCGCCATGGCCTTGGCCACGTCGGCACCGTTGCGAATCCCTCCCGAAACGATCAGTTGAACCTTGCGATGCATGCCCATCTCTTGCAAAGCCTGTACCGCTTGCGGGATGGCCGGCAAAATCGGAATCCCCACGTGTTCGATAAACACTTCCTGGGTCGCCGCCGTGCCCCCTTGCATGCCATCGAGCACGATCACGTCGGCCCCGGCCTTCACCGCCAGCTTGACGTCGTAGTACGGGCGGCTGGCGCCGATCTTCACGTAGATCGGCTTCTCCCAATCGGTGATTTCGCGGATCTCGGCGATCTTGATCGCCAGGTCATCCGGGCCGGTCCAGTCCGGGTGCCGGCAGGCGCTGCGCTGGTCGACACCGATCGGCAGCGTGCGCATGCCAGCGACTCGCTCGGTGACTTTCATGCCCAGCAACATGCCGCCGCCACCGGGTTTGGCGCCCTGCCCCAGGACGATTTCAATGGCGTCGGCCTTGCGCAGGTCATCCGGGTTCATGCCGTAGCGCGATGGCAGGTACTGATAGACCAGGTGCTGCGACTGCCCGCGCTCTTCCGGGGTCATGCCGCCGTCACCGGTGGTGGTGCTGGTACCGGCGATGGTCGCGCCACGGCCCAGGGCTTCCTTGGCATTGGCCGACAGCGCACCGAAGCTCATGCCGGCGATGGTCACCGGAATCTTCAGGTGGATCGGCTTCTTGGCGAAGCGGTTGCCGAGGATCACATCGGTGCCGCACTTTTCCCGGTAACCTTCGAGCGGGTAGCGCGACACGCTGGCGCCAAGTAGCAGCAAGTCGTCGAAGTGCGGGACCTTGCGCTTGGTGCCACCGCCGCGAATGTCATAGATGCCGGTCTCGGCGGCGCGCTGGATTTCCTGGATGGTCAGGCGGTCGAAGGTCGCGGACTCGCGCAGTACCGGAGGATTCTTCTCACTCATAGCTATTCTCCTTGCGTGGATCAATACGCGGACGCGTTATCGACTTTGAAGTTGTACAACTGACGGGCCGAGCCATAGCGCTTGAAGTCAGCGGCCTTGTGCTCGAATCCGGCGCGGTTGAGCAGCACTTGCAGTTCCTCCAGGTGTTCGGCGCGCATCTCTTTCTCGATGCAGTCCGACCCCAGCGACGCGACGCTGCCCTTCACGTAAATGTGCGTTTCGTACAGTGAATCGCCCAGCGCATCACCGGCATCGCCGCAGACGACCAAACGCCCAGCCTGGCCCATGAAGCAGCTCATGTGGCCGATGCTGCCGCCGACCACGATGTCGATGCCTTTCATGGAAATCCCGCAACGGGCCCCGGCATCCCCTTCGATCACCAGCAACCCGCCATGGGCGGTGGCGCCGGCAGCCTGGGACGCACTGCCCTTGATCCGCACGTAACCTGACATCATGTTTTCCGCGACACCCACACCGGCGTTGCCGTGCACGGTGATGCTCGCTTTCTGGTTCATGCCCGCGCAGTAGTAACCGGCGTGCCCCTGGATATCGATGGACACGGCCTGGTTCACCCCGACGGCGAGGTTGTGCTTGCCGTTGGAGTGGGTCACCACCCATTCGCGGTCTTCTACGTTGTGCACCTGGTCATGCAGCGCCTGATTGAGCTCGCGCACGCTGGCGATGGAAAGATCGATGGTTTTCATGTGTGCGCTCCTTAAGCTGACTCGCGTTCCCAGATGTACAAAGTGGCCGGTGCCGGCTCCCAGATCCTGGCGTTTTCAATGCCCGGCAGGCTCGACAGCGCCTGGTATTCCGAGGCCATGGCGACGTAATCGTCGGTCTCGGCGAGGATCGCCGGCTTGCAGGCGATCGGGTCGCGGATCACCGCAAAGCCGTTGCGGGTGCCGATGGCGAAAGTGAAGAAACCGTCGAGGTCCTCCAGCGCATGGTCCAGTGCGGCCTTGAGCGAGTCGCCCTGCTGCAGGCGCCAGGTCAGGTACCCGGCGGCCACCTCGGTGTCGTTGTCGGTTTCGAACTGGATGCCTTCGCGCTTGAGCTCCTGGCGCAGGCGGAAGTGGTTGGACAGTGAGCCGTTGTGCACCAGGCACAGGTCGGCACCGGTGGAAAACGGGTGGCTGCCTTCCATGGTCACCGCGCTTTCGGTGGCCATGCGGGTGTGGCCGATGATGTGGCTGCCCTGCATGCCGGCCAGGCCGAAGCGTTGGGAAATCTCCTGGGGCAAGCCCATGCCCTTGAGGATCTCGATGCTCTGCCCGGCGCTCATGATGCGTACGTTCGGCGCCAGTTCGGCAAGGGCCAGGCGTACCGGCGCCTCCTGCGCGTGGATCTTCAATACGGCGGCGCTGGCGTTCTGGAACCAATCCAGCGAGCAGCCCAGGCGACCTTCAAGTTCACCCATCAGGGCTGTCCAGTCGAAGCTTTCGGTGGTTGCCTGCAGGGTCAGCTTGACCCAGCCATCGGCCACTTCATCGCCATAGATGGCAAAGCCGGCACTGTCCGGGCCACGGTCGGTCATGGCCTGCAGCATCGGCTCGAACAGTTGACCCAGCCGGGATTCCAGCTGCGGGTTTTTCAGGTAAAGACCTACGATTCCACACATAAAACAGTCCTCACTACGTTCGGCAGCCGCCAGTTTCAGCGGCGAGATGGTTCGTTTGAGCGCGCCCGGTGGCGCTTAGAAAAACTCGGTGTAGCGCTGTATTTCCCAGTCGGAGACGTGGCGGCTGTACTCCACCCATTCCATGCGCTTGAGCTTGATGAATTCGCCGACGATCTGCGGGCCCAGCACTTCGGCGAACAGCGGATCGGCCTCCAGCGCGTCGCAGGCTTCCTTGAGCGATTGCGGCAGGGTCTTGATGCCGCGCGCGGCGATCTGTTCCAGGCT
This sequence comes from Pseudomonas sp. SbOxS1, assembly GCF_013416725.1. NCBI lineage: Bacteria > Pseudomonadati > Pseudomonadota > Gammaproteobacteria > Pseudomonadales > Pseudomonadaceae > Pseudomonas > Pseudomonas sp. SbOxS1. The sequence continues at coordinate 10,138 of NZ_JAAVXC010000038.1, read as the reverse complement.
CAGGCTGTAGAGGTTTTCGTTGCAGACGTGGTCGATTTCCAGTTGGCGGTCGATACCGTCGAGACCCGCCGCAATGATCGCGGCGCTGACCAGATAGGGATTGCAACCGGCGTCCGGCAGTCGAAATTCGAGGCGGCCGTAAGGCACCCGGACCATCGCCGAACGGTTGTTGGCACCGAAGGCGATAAACGCCGGCGCCCAGGTCGCGCCGGACAACGAATTGCCCACCACCAGGCGCTTGTAGGAGTTGACCGTCGGCGCGGCGAAGGCACACAGCGCCGGGCCATGGGCCAGCAAACCGGCGGCGAAGTGATAGGCCATTTTCGACAGGCCCATGCCACTCGGGTCGCTGGCATCATGGAACAGGTTTTTGTTCTCTGAGCTGCTGATCGACAGGTGAAAGTGCATGCCGTTGCCGGCACGTTTCGGGTCGGGCTTGGGCATGAACGAACAGATCATGCCCAGGTCATTGGCGATCTCGCCGGCGGCCATGCGAAAGAAGGTGAAGCGGTCCGCCGAGGTCATGGCATCGCTGTAGGTGTAGTTGATCTCGAACTGGCCGTTGGCGTCCTCGTGATCGATTTGATAGACCTCGAAATCCACCGCCTGCAAGGCTTCGGTCAAGCGTTCGAGGAACACCCGGGAGCGCGACAGGCCCTTGTAGTCGTAGCAAGGCTTGTCGAGGTTGTCGCTGAGGTCGACCAGTTGCAACTTGCCCTGCTCGTCGCGACGCATCAGGTTGAATTCCGGTTCCAGGCCGGTATTGAGGGTCCAGCCCTTGTCCTCCAGGCGTCGGATCTGCTGCTGCAAGACATAACGGCTGTCATAGGGATGCGGCTTGCCATCGACATGACCGACGCACACCACCCGGCCATACCCCGGCTGCCAGGGCACGGGCGTCAGCGTGGCCAGGTCGCCGCGGGCCATGAAGTCCGGACCGTGGGGCTCCATGCCCATGCCACTGATCGCGAACCCGGCAAAACCGGCGCCCTCTTCGGCCACGGTCTTGAGCCCACAGATCGGCACCGATTTGGTCTTGGCCGCACCATGGATATCGACAAACTGCGCAAGCACGTACTTGATCCCGTGCTTGTCGATGATGCGCTGGGTTTCTGCTGGCAACATTGCTCGTCACTCCTCGCGAAAGGCAAATCAGTTGTGGGTTGGCCCTGACTTTCTTTTTATTCCTGAAAAGAAAGTTTGTTTCCCAATAGGAATGCAAGGCCCTTGCCAGCTTCGCGAGTGACGCGTGAAAAACACCAGTGGTGCTGTTTATATGGGAAAAATCTTTTCCCCATGGGAATATTGCCCGATGGACTCGCGCCCGACGCCGCGACTTGCACTTTCTCAGTGCGAAACTAATATTACTGAACGGAAAGTGTGCAGGATCCGATGACTATGCCGACCGAAACCGCCCCGCGCCTCAAGCTTGAGCAATACCTGGGTTTGCAGATCAAGCGCCAACGCCAGGCCCAGGACCTGAAACTGGCTGATGTGGCCAAGATCGCCGATATCAGCCAGGGCATGTTGAGCAAGATCGAAAACGCCCAGGTCTCCACCAGCCTCGACACCCTCAGCCGCCTGTGTGACGTGCTGGGCCTGCCGCTGTCGAAATTGTTCAGTGAATACGACCAGCAGGACGGTAGCGCACTACTGGTCAAGGCCGACCAGGGCATGGAGGTGGTGCGCCGGGGCACAGAGAAAGGCCATACCTATCATTTGCTCAATCACACCCGCGGGCCGAAGAAGAGTTTCGAGGCCTACATGGTCAGCATGGATGACGCCAGCGAAGAGTTCCCGACCTTCTCCCACCCCGGTACCGAGTTTTTGCATTTGCTTGAAGGCGAGCTGATTTACCGGCATGGCAATCAGCTGTATCGCATGGAGGCTGGGGACAGCCTGACCTTCGAAGGGGAAATCCCCCATGGGCCCGAGGAGTTGGTGCAGGTGCCGATCCGGTTGTTGTCGATCATGAATTACGGTAGCGACAAGGAATGATTTAGGTCACCTCCTTGTTGCTTTTGCTTTTGCTGTTGCTGTTGCTGTTGCTGTTGCTGTTGCTGTTGATCCACCCGCCCCTTCGGGAGGCTGAGTGGAGGTGTTCATCCGGGGATTGGCGCGCAGCGCCGTTCGACGCAGTCGAACACATCGCATGTAGGTGCCAGCGAAGCCAACCGGAGGGCGATGCCCCCGGATGAATGCCGGAGCGAAGGAACCCCGAGCCTTAGCGAGGGGCCGGACGCTGGGGCAAGACTTTTTGGTTCCTTTTGTGGCGTTTGACAAAAGGGACTCGCCGTAAGGGCGAAACCCTAAGTGGCCGTTACCGCAGCAATGGATATGTACACGGTCAACAAAACATAGGTCGGCTGTCAGGCCGCCTTCGCTGGCAAGCCAGCTCCTACAGTTTGATCGGGGGTACATCCGCGGGAGATTGGTCGGCTATAAGGCCGCCTTCGCTGGCAAGCCAACTCCTACAGTTTGATCGGGGGTACAGCCGCGAGAGATTGGTCGGCTGTCAGGCCGCCTTCGCCGGCAAGCCAGGCTCCTACAGTCTTAACATGTGCGTCTGCAAAAAAAATCCCGCCCGGATCTCTCCGGACGGGATTTTTTCAATCACACAACCTCACCCCATTCAGGCAATCGGAATCAAAGGATCCGCTGCCGCCCACGCGCTTTCACGATTCGCCGCCGGCGGGTAGATCCACACCGTGTTGATCTGGGTCTTCAGCGACTTGCCTTCCTGCCGGGTCAGCTTGACCTGGCGATCCCAACCTTCGGTGTAGACCGCACCCCAGGCCCCCAGGTCCAGGCAGGTCACGTATTTGGGCTGGCTGTACGGCGTCGGGTCCACACCGAGGATCTGCGCGGCAACGTTGTTACCGGCATGCCGGCCCAGCACGATGGCGTGCTGGCAGGTCATCAGTGCATGGTTGCCGATGTCATCGCTGGCCGCATAGGCCACGTCGCCGGTGGCGAAGATGTCCGGCTGGCCAATGACTTGCAGGTGCGCGTCGACGTGCAGCCGGCCCAGGTGGTCGCGCTCGCCAGGAATCTGCTCGGTCAGCGAGCTGGCACGCACGCCGGTGGTCCAGATGACGGTCTTGGCGTCGATGCGCTGGCCGTCGGACAAGCTGACGCCGTTTTCATCGACGGCGACAACCGAGGCGTTGAGGTGCCATGTGACGCCGGTTTCCTCACTGGCTTCGGCAATTTTCTCGGCGATTTGCGGGCCCATGGAGCCGCCTACCTCAGCGCCACGATCGACGATGATCACCTTGATGTCCGCACCCTCGCCGAGGATGGCGCGCAAACGGGTGGGCATTTCAGTGGCGGTTTCGATACCCGTGAAGCCACCACCGGCCACCACCACCGTGTTGCGCGCCTGGCTCTGCGGCTGGTTGGCCAGGGATTTGAGGTGGTTTTCCAGGCGTATGGCCTGTTCGATCTGATCGACGTCGAACGCATGTTCAGCCACACCCGGGGTGTCCGGCAGCGCGAGACCGCTGCCGGTGGCCAGAACGAGTTTGTCGTAGATGCAGACTTGTTTTTCGCCCGAGGCATCGAGGTACCCCACACGCTTTTGCTCGACGTCGATGGTCTCGGCAGCCCCCTTGATGAACTTGACGCCGACCGCATCGAACAGCTCGCCGATGGGCGCCGCCAGCTGGTGGGCGTTCGGCTCGTAGAAGCGTGGACGCACGCGCAGTTCGGCCTGGGGCGCCAGCACCGTGACGTCAACGTCATTGTGACCGTGGATATCGAACAGGCGGGTAGCACTCAAAGCGCTCCACATGCCACCGAAACCTGCGCCAATTACCAGGATGCGTTGTTTCATTTTTAACTCCAGGGGAAAAAAACCAGGCAGTGAATTGGGTTAATGGGTCAGGAGGTCGACGCTCGCTCTCTGCTGAAAGGGCCTTCCACTCCCGACCTGACAACTACGACTGTATTGATCGTAGTTAATTTGAGCAAGGTGTTTTTCTCAATGGTTCGAATCGATGCCATCGATAGACCGGCAAAACCCCACTGAATCCGCTGCCTGCAAGGCCTTTCCTGCGCATGGAGAAAAATCGAAATCGTTGCCTGGCTAAGGGTCAGCTGCTAATATTTACGACAACATTAGTCGGAGATCGATATGTCTCTTTACAGCGCGGGCGTCGAGTACGGCATTCACTGCCTGATTTTCCTGGTGGGCAATGGAGGCGAGACCCGCGAGGCGAGCGTGCGTGACCTGGCAGAGCTGCAAGGCGTGCCGCTGGACTATCTGGCAAAAATCTTCACCAAACTGGCCAAGGCAAAACTGGTGGTTGCCACCGAAGGCGTGCGTGGGGGTTTCAAGCTGGCGCGGCCGGCCGATGAGATCAGCCTGCTGGACATCGTCAATGCCATCGACGGGCGCAAGGCCATTTTCGAATGTCGGGAAATTCGTGGTCGCTGTGCGTTGTTCGAAGGCGAGGTGCCCGAGTGGGCGCTGGACGGCCATTGCTCGGTGCATGGCGCCATGCTGACTGCGCAGAAGCGCATGGAAGAAGCCCTGGCCCAGCAGACCATCCTGGACATCGCCAGAAAGGTCGGGCGCAAGGCGCCTGCGCAGTTCAATGCGCAGGTCGAGAGCTGGATGAGTGATCGCCGGGAAAAGAAAGGCACCGCCAGTGCCCAGGCCGATCAACTGATCCAGGTCACCGAGATCTAAGGCTGATCCCTACAGGCAGTCGCGTACGGCCTGGCGCATGGCCCCTGATTTGGCCCAAGGCGGCCCCTGGTACAGCGAAACCCGGCTGCCGTCCTTGTACTTGACGATATCCAGCACTTCATCGGCGGTGATGACACTCGGCGCGGTGATCCGATAGCCGTTGGAAATCGAAGTCTGGGTGGTCTTGGCGATCTCCTTTTGCCAGGCCGGCAATACACAGGCTGCTACTTCCTTGGGTAACTTGTCGCTCGGTTTGTTGTAGTTCGGCTCGCCCGGCACCAGGGACGCAGGCAAGGAACACCCCGCCAACAACGCCATCACCACTCCCCCCATCAACATTCGACTCATGAAGCATCCTTAAACCTGAAAAAATAAAATGTAGCCTGTTGCCACGCTGACAGCCATTTTGTTGCATCAAACCTCAGGGGCTGACGCTGTGATCGCCGCGGTCCGGGTAGGAACGCTCGTTCAGATAAGTCGTCCATCGCTCAAAGGCTTCGTGTTGCCATTGACTGACCCGCTCCCATTCCGGCCCGCTGAGTTGATGCTCGGAAACGAGTTTCATCATTTCGCTGGTGGCGGCATCCAGATCGGCGATCAGTTCCTGGGCATGCGCCCTGAAGTCATCGGTAGTGGTCATTTTGAACGCACCCTCCCCTGCTGAAATATCGGCACTTCACTACGACAGCAAATTTTGCGAAACGCGCAAATTTCCCGACCAATGGAAGCCCTTTGGCATCAGACGAACACAACGCCACATCACGCGAATGGGTCTAAAATTTCGTAGCACGAAGATTCGGGAGATCATCATGTGGCTTAACGAACATGAACAGACGCTTCGACGTGACCTGCAAGGGCTTGCATCGGACCTGCGATGGTCGGCTGTAGAGCTATTGCGCATAGCCGAACAATTGCGCCTGGCGGGGAATGATGTCGATGCAGAAGCCGTGAGGCGGCTGTGCGATCTGTTCCAGGGCGATGAACAACGGCTGGCGGGTTATGCCGAGGAAGTGAAGGCCAAGATCATCAGTCGAAACAAGCCTGAATAGCGGGAGTCACACCGTGAACAAGTCCCTCTACACGCTTGCCACCCTGATCACCGTGCTGGCGGGCTGCAGCACCGATTCACATATCTATCGGGATCAGCCACTGGTGGCGAAGGTCGAGACCGGGATGAGCAAGGAGCAAGTCGAGCAAATCGGCGGCCCCCCCCTGTCGATCTCCAACCGCACGATCGAGCCCGGCACCTGTTTCGACTACAACCTGACCCAACCCGGTCATCAGCAACGGTACAACGTCAGCTTCGATAGCCGGGGCAAGGTCGATCATAAAAGCTTCATGAGCTGTGCCGAATGGAGTAACGCACAGCAAAAGGCCAGGGAACCGACCCGCAGCGGCGGTGGAGGCTATTGAGCCGCTAACAATTGTGTGCTGACACGCTCAGCCACCTCCCCCGGCACCCAGCCTTTCCAGATCTGCGGCTGGTCACGCAGGAAAGCTTCTGCCACCTGGCGCGGTTGCAGGCGCTTTTCGCTCATCTGGCCGAGGGTATGGTTGAGCAGGTCGATCGGCAGGTCGACCTTCTCGAAGAACGCCACCAGGTCCGGGTACTGCGCCTTGAAAGGCGCGGACACTCCGATCGCCAGGCTGGCCGGCATCGACCGGGTACCCTTTGGATTCGGGTTGTTGGCGTCGGCCAGGGTCTTCCAGGCTTCGGCGTCGAACGCTGGTTCATCGAGCTTCACCAGTTTGAAACGCCCCAACAGCGGCGTCGGCGACCAGTAGTAGAACAGCACCGGCTTGCCACGACGGATCGAGGAAGCCACCTCGGCATCCAGTGCCGCACCCGATCCCGTGCGGAAGTTGACGAAGCTGTCGGTCAGCTCGTAAGCCTTGAGTTTCTGACTGTTGACGATCTCCGAGGTCCAGCCGGTCGGGCTGTTGAGGAAGCGTCCGCGGCTTGGGTCTTCCGGGTCGCGGAACACGTCCTTGTAGCGGGCCAGGTCGGCGACGGATTTCAGTTCCGGGGCCAGCGGCTTGATGCCTCGTTCAGGGTCGCCTTTGATCACGTATTCCGGCACCCACCAGCCTTCGGTGGCGCCCTTGACCGTGTCGCCCAGGCCAAACACTTTGCCTTCGGAAGCGGCCTTGACCCACGCCGGACTGCGCCCTGCCCATTCTTCGCCGATCACCTGGATATCGTTTTTGGCCAACGCTGCTTCGAGGCTGACGGTGCTGCCCGGCAAGGTGTCTGTCGGGTAGCCGTAACCTTTCTCGACAATCACCCGAAGGATTTCGGTGATGAGGCTGCCGCTTTCCCAGGTGATATCGCCGAAGTGGATCGGCGCGACTTTTTCTGCTGCGGGAACCTGCGCCGCCACTAGGCTCAGGGCCAGCAGCGAACTGCCGAGCAGGGTTTTCAACGATCTCATGCGGACCTCCGGGTCAGGGAATTCAAGGATTGGTTGGCGCTGTGCCGGGCACACAGGGCTTGGGAGCGAGTCATGTAATCGCTCACCGAACGTTGGGAAATGCCCAGTCGGGCGGCAATTTGCGGGTAGGTCAGGCCGTCGACCCGCGACAACAGGAACGTTGCCCGAACCTTGCCCGGCAAACGTTCGAGCGTGCGCGCCAGGCCATGCAACGCCTGGGTCTGTTGCACCTGTTCTTCGGGCGAGATCGCTTGATGCCGGTCAACGTGCTGCAACTGTTCGAGGTGCTGGCGCTCCAGGTCGCGACGGCGCCAGAGCTGATAAATCAACCGATGGGCAATGGTGGTGAGCAAGGCGCGAGGCTCGCGGATCGGGGTCAGCCCCGGCGATTCGAGCAACTGCACAAAGGTCTCGGCAGCGATGTCTTCGACGCAGGGGCTGGCCCCCAGATACCGGCGTAACCGTGTGCAGAGCCAGGGGTAATGCGCGCGGAATAATCCGCCCACGTCGTTGCGATGGGAAAGGTCGGGGCCGGACATAGAGGCTCCAAAGGTCAGGGGTCGCTGAATGTCCGGTGATCCGGTGACGCGATCCTAGCAAGGAGCCTTATTCATTAATAATACTTAAAAAGCATTTTTATATTCCAAATTGGATTATCAACGCAATCGTCCAAAGCCCAGGTCCTCAGCCTCTCGCTGGTAGTCGAGAATGCTTTGATAGTCGCTTTCGGTAGCCGGCAGGATCTCTTGCAAACCGAGGATTTCGGCGGCGTCCGGCAGTTCCTGCAACGTCTGATTCATCACCTGCCGAATGTGCCCGGCCTGATGTTCGGTGACGGCAGGCGCGGTGATGTAGGGCAAGGTCGGACTGAAGGCACTGCGACCGACGATCCGCAGATTAGCCACTTCGTCTTCGGCGTGTCGCGCCAGGTAGGCAAAGGTCACGCTGTCGATGGCCGCCAGGTCCGCTTTATCCTCACGCAGCCAGCGCAGGCTTTCGCGGTGGCTGCCGCTGATACCGACACTGGCAAAAAACCGCCCCTCCCGATGCATAGGCGCCAGGCGGTGACGCAGCAGGTTCATGCCGCTGTTGGAGTCTTCGCCATTGATCACTCCACGGCTGCCTCCGAAGGCCGGCAGGGTGCGCCGTGGATCATCGGCGCGACTCAGCAACAGGCTGCAATGGTTGCCGCCGCTGGCGTCCGGCAGTTCATAACGAGGACGACCGATGATCCGCACCCGCCCCCGCAATGCCGTCATCAGCGGATAGCCGCAAGTTTGCGTCAGCAGCAGGTGCGGGGACAGCCACAGGTCCATCAGCGAAAGCCCCCCGGCGTTGCGGCGCGTGGCCCCCAGGCGCTCGAGGATGCGGCTCAGCCAGCGCTCGTTGGCCTGGCGGACCGGTTCGGGGGCGACGTACATCAGTAATTCAGCGAGGTGCTGTGTCATCGAAACTTTCCCATGCAACGTAATTCCAATTGTGGGACCTCATTCGCAATCAGTGGAACGGATGCCGCGGGCTATCGATGGCCTTCACCCCGTGCCGGCGCCATAACTGGCCATAACCCTGCACCAGGAACCCGCCGCTGCGCGCGAGCCATTGCTCGCGACGCGCGCGGTAAACGCGGGGCAAGTCGTACCAGGGCAGCCCCGGCAAGTCGTGATGCACCAGGTGCAGGTTGAGGTTCAGGAACAGCCAGCGCCACGGCCAGGCGGCTTCATTGATGACCGTCCTTTGCTCGGGTTGGGCATGGGGACGGTGTTCATAGTAGGAGCGGATCATCGCAATCGATAGCGCCGGCACGCTGACCAGCAACAGGTAATGCCAGATCGGCAGCACACTGTAGCGGGCGATAAACAGCAACATCAGCAGGGTCAACGTGCCGTGGCTCAGCCACATCGACCAGGCCTGTCGCTCACCCGCTTTCAGGCGCTGCAACTCCTCCCGGGCCAGCGCCAGCAAGGCCAGCGGAGCGCCCAGGATGAAACGACCCAGCACGGTTTTGTTCAGCCAGTGCAGGCCTTGTTCGAACAGTGAACTGCCCTGCCATTGCTCGGCGCTCAGGTAACGGCTTTCCGGATCGCGACCCGGCAGGGTCAGGTCTTCATCGCGGTGATGCAGCAAATGGCTGTCGCGATACAGGGTGTAGGGATACCAGACGGCGAACGGCGCGTAGCCGAGGATCTTGTTCAGCGATACCCAGCGGGTGGGATGACCGTGAAGCAATTCGTGCTGCAGCGACAACCAGAGCACCACCAGCGGGATCAACAGCAATGTGCTCCACCACAGGCCCAACCTGTCACTGCCCAGCACGATGCCGAACCAGCCAGCGTACACGCCGACCAGCAGCAGCCAGGTCGGCCACTCGGTGCGAGCGGTCAGGCGTTGGCGCAAGGTTTCGATTTCTACACGGTGGGCGGTATCGAAGTAATGGGGCATGGCGTTGCTCGGATCGGGGACCAGTCCCCTTCTGTGCAACGGCGTTGGGTTTTCTTGCAGATTATTTTGTTTGGCGAACGGGCCGTAGGAGCGAGCATGCTCGCGATGGAGCTCAACGATGACGCGGGGAGCCTGACACCCCGCGGTGCTCTCAGGTTTTTCGTCGGAACGCCGCCCGGAGCATACTCGCTCCTACAGGGTCGCCGCGATGGGCCATCCATGGCCCAGCGCGGCTAAACCGGCGTCCTGCCGGTTTCCCCACTGCGCAATGCCTGCGTTCGGCCATCGTGGTTAACGGGGCACCCAGATCAAAATCAAAAGCGAGGCGGCCTTAAAGCCGACCTGATTTTTACGGCTGTACCTGATTCCCTGTAGGAGCCAGGCTTGCCGGCGAAGAACGATAACGCGGTACAACAGACACACCGCAGCGCCTGGTTCGCCGGCAAGCCTGGCTCCTACAGAGGGAATGCGTACGGCTTCCGATCAGGTCGGCTTTAAGGCCGCCTCGCTTTCGTGTTTGATCTTGATCTGGCTTTTGATTTTCTTGCCCCATCGAGAGGCCGAGTGGAGGTTC
>NZ_JAAVXC010000037.1:0-70912 GCF_013416725.1 Pseudomonas sp. SbOxS1 | reverse complement strand
GGCATGCCGAGCCCTAGCGAGGCACCGAGTGGTGGGGCAAAGCCTTTTGCTTACTTTTTGGCGTTTGAAAAAGTGAGTCGCTGTAAGAGCGAAACCATAAGTGGCCGTTACCGCAGAAATGGATATGTACGCAGTCAACAAAAGATAGGTCGGATACAACAAGCTAGCCACAACAGGGATCTGCGCCGCGCAGGCGGCTGCGTTAATATGCCCACCACCTCGAACCAGAACAGGGCACGCCTCGCGCAATGTCGGAAAAAGACACCATTTCCATTCAGCTGGTGCGCGAAGCGCTGCTGCAAAGTTGCGACCCGGGCGCGGCCACCGATGAGGTGTTGCACAAGGTCGGCATCGATCCAACGCTGCTCGGCAGCAGCGACGCCCGTGTTCCGGCAAGCGCCTATGCGCGTCTGTGGCGCTTGCTGGCCCGGCGGGGGGATGACGAGTTTTTTGGCATGGACCCGCGCAAGCTCAAATCCGGCAGCCTGGAGTTTCTCTGTCGCTGTGCCATGGTCCAGCCGAGCCTGGCCGCTGGGCTCACCAGTGGTTTGAACTTCCTGTCGTTGATGCTCGAATGCATGCCCGCCGAGCTGGTCCATCAGCAAAGCCTGGCGGAAATCGTGTTGCACGAAGACGACCATGAGCCGCGCCGCGCCTTCACTTACTTTACCTACTGGATGATCGTGCACGGCGTGGCCTGTTGGCTGGCCGGGCGTCGAATTCCGATCCTGGCGATCGAGCTGCGTTGTGCGCAGCCGGATTTCTGCCATGACTATCAGGTGATGTTCTCCGAGAACCTGCGCTTCGACCGACCGCGTACGCGGATGATCTTTTCCGCTGACTGCCTGGGTTTGCCAATCAAGCGCAGCCTTGAGGAGCTGCGGCGCTTCCTGGCTCATGCGCCGGCCAACATCCTGGTCAAGTACCGCGATCCGCAAAGCCTGGCCAGCCGCATCAAGCAGGACCTGCGGCAACTGCCCGCCGAGCACTGGCCGGAGACCGAAGCCCTGGCGCAACGCCTGTGCATGTCGGCCTCGACCCTGCGCCGTCGCCTGGCGGAGGAAGGCCAGACATACCAGGGGCTCAAGGACAGCGTGCGCAAGGAGCTGGCAATCAGCTGGCTGGCGGAACCTGCCATCAGCTTCGCCGAAATCGCGACCCGGCTGGGGTTTGCCGATACGAGTTCGTTCTACAAGGCGTTTCGCAAATGGTCGGGGTCCAATCCCGGGCATTACCGCAGCTTGATTCTCAACGAAACCCATTGACCCGGAATTCTGGTTGTACGTGCGGGCCTCTTCGCGGGCAAGCCTCGCTCCTACGGGACGATGATCTCCTGTAGGAGCGAGGCTTGCCCGCGAAGGCGGCCTCACAGTCGCCATGCATATCGATTCCTTGGCCAAACCAGTCAAGCAACTTGATAACTTTGACCATTGCCCGACACCCAGCGCAGAGCGAGTATTTCCCTGTTGGTTACGGTTCCCCCCACCTAACAAAAAATACATGGACTCTGGCAATGCGCGATTACTTGTCTGCCGTTTCACAGTTCAACTATCAGCACACCGTCGATGCCGCTCTCGCAGGCAATCTGACCGCTCTCAACGCCTGCATCGAATGTTGTGACCGGCATGCGCTGCCTGGGCGTATCGCGCTGTTCTGGGAAGGCCGTGACGGCACCAGCGCGACCTACACCTTCAACGACCTGCAGGACAAAGCCGCGCGCTTCGCCAACTTCCTGCTGGCCCAGGGCGTGAAGAAAGGCGACAAGGTCGCCGGTCTCCTGCCACGCAATATCGAATTGCTGGTCACCGTGTTCGCCACCTGGCGCATCGGCGCGGTCTATCAACCCTTGTTTACCGCCTTCGGCCCCAAGGCCATCGAACATCGCCTGGGCAGTTCCGGGGCCAAGGTGGTGGTCACCGACGCCGTCAATCGCTCGAAACTCGCGGAAGTCGCCGATTGCCCGACCATCGTCACCGTCGCAGCCCCCAAGGGGCAGGGGATTGTCCGCGGTGACTACAGCTTCTGGGCCGAACTGGCCAACTACGCCAATGTCTGCGAACCGGTGCTGCTGACCGGCGAAGACCCGTTCCTGCTGATGTTCACCTCGGGCACCACCGGCCCATCGAAAGCACTGTCCGTGCCGCTCAAGGCCATCGTCGCCTTCCAGGGCTACACCCGAGACGCGGTGGATCTGCGCCCCGAAGATGCCTTCTGGAACCTGGCCGATCCGGGCTGGGCCTACGGCATCTATTTCGGCGTCACAGGTCCCCTGGCCCTGGGGCATCCGATCACCTTCTACGATGGCCCGTTCACCCTCGAAAGCACCTGCCGGGTGATCAACAAGTATGGAATTACCAACCTCACCGGCTCACCGACGGCGTATCGCCTGTTGATCGCCGGTGGCGACGAGTTCGCCAGGTCGATCAAAGGCAAGCTGCGCATTGTCAGCAGCGCCGGCGAGCCACTGAACCCGGAAGTGATCCGCTGGTTCGCCGATAATCTGGATGTGGTCATCCATGACCATTACGGCCAGACCGAACTGGGCATGGTGCTGTGCAATCACCATGGCCTGGAGCACCCGATCCATATGGGCGCCGCCGGTTTCGCCTCGCCCGGCCACCGCATCGTGGTGCTGGACGACGACTACCGGGAACTGGGCGTCGGCCAACCGGGCATTCTGGCCATCGACCGCAGCCAGTCGCCGATGTGCTGGTTCGCCGGTTACGAAGGCGTACCGACCAAGGCCTTCGTCGGCAATTACTATTTGAGCGGCGACACGGTCGAGTGGAACCCGGACGGCAGCATCAGCTTCGTCGGTCGCAGTGACGACGTGATCACCACGTCCGGCTACCGTGTCGGTCCGTTCGATGTGGAAAGCGCCTTGATCGAGCACCCGGCGGTGGTGGAAGCCGCCGTGGTCGGTAAGCCCGATCCGGAACGCACCGAGCTGGTCAAGGCGTTCGTCGTGATCTGCTCGCAATACCGCGCCACGCCCGAGCTGGCCGAAGAGTTGCGCCAATACGTGCGCAAACGCCTGGCGGCTCACTCGTATCCCCGCGAAATCGAATTTGTCAGCGAGTTGCCGAAAACCCCAAGCGGCAAATTGCAGCGCTTTATCTTGCGCAACCAGGAAATCGCCAAGGCTCAAGAGGCCGCCGCGAAGAACGTTCCAGCTTGAAAAGGAAACAATGATGCAGATCGAAAACAAGGTTTTTCTCGTCACCGGCGGTGCTTCCGGGCTGGGTGCGGCGACCGCTGAAATGCTGGTCGCGGCTGGTGCCAAGGTCATGCTGGTGGACATGAACGCCGAAGCTGTCGCGGCCCAGGCCCAGCGACTGGGCGCGCAAAGCGCGGTGGCGGACATCAGCGACGAAGCAGCGGCCGAGGCCGCGGTACAGGCGACAGTCAAGGCCTTTGGCGGGCTCAATGGCCTGGTCAACTGTGCCGGCATCGTGCGTGGCGAAAAGATCCTCGGCAAGAACGGTCCGCACGCCTTGGCCAGCTTCAGCCAGGTGATCAACGTCAACCTGATCGGCAGCTTCAACATGCTGCGCCTGGCCTCGGCGGCGATTGCCGAGACCGACGCGGACGCTGATGGCGAACGCGGCGTGATCATCAATACTGCATCCGCTGCGGCTTACGATGGCCAGATCGGCCAGGCGGCTTACTCGGCGTCCAAAGGGGCGATTGTCAGCCTGACCTTGCCCGCGGCCCGTGAGCTGGCGCGCTTCGGCATCCGCGTAATGACCATCGCCCCGGGCATTTTCGAAACGCCGATGATGGCCGGCATGACCCAGGAAGTTCGCGACTCCCTGGCCGCCGGCGTACCGTTCCCGCCGCGCCTGGGCAAGCCTGCCGAGTACGCGTCGCTGGTTCGGCATATCATTGAAAACAGCATGCTCAATGGCGAGGTGATCCGTCTCGACGGTGCCTTGCGCATGGCGGCCAAATAAGGAGGATTTGTCATGACTATTGCCAACGATCCGATTGTTATCGTCAGCGCCGTCCGCACCCCGATGGGTGGTTTCCAGGGCGAACTGAAAAGCCTCACCGCACCGCAACTCGGCGCCGCCGCGATCAAGGCCGCGGTTGAACGTGCCGGTGTCGCAAGCGATGCCGTCGACGAAGTGCTGTTCGGCTGCGTCCTGCCTGCCGGCCAGGGCCAGGCCCCTGCGCGGCAGGCGGCGCTGGGTGCCGGGCTGGATAAATCGACCCGTTGCACCACCCTCAACAAGATGTGCGGTTCGGGCATGGAAGCGGCCATCCTGGCCCATGACATGCTGCTGGCCGGCAGCGCCGAGGTGGTCATCGCGGGTGGCATGGAAAGCATGTCCAACGCGCCGTACCTGCTGGACCGCGCCCGCAGCGGCTACCGCATGGGGCATGGCCGGGTGCTTGATTCGATGTTCCTCGACGGCCTGGAAGACGCCTACGACAAGGGGCGCCTGATGGGCACCTTCGCCGAAGACTGCGCCGAAACCCACGGCTTCAGCCGTGAGGCCCAGGATGCGTTTGCGGTGGCTTCGACCACCCGCGCCCAGCAGGCCATCAAGGACGGCAGCTTCAAGGACGAGATCGTGCCGTTGACCGTTACCGTCGGGAAGGAGCAGGTGACGATCAGCAATGACGAGCAGCCACCGAAAGCCCGATTGGACAAGATCGCCTCGCTGAAACCGGCGTTTCGCGATGGCGGCACCGTGACGGCGGCCAACTCCAGTTCCATCTCCGACGGCGCGGCGGCACTGGTGCTGATGCGCCGCTCCGAAGCCGACAAGCGTGGCCTCAAGCCGCTGGCGGTGATCCATGGTCATGCGGCCTTCGCCGATACCCCGGGCCTGTTCCCGGTGGCACCGGTGGGCGCGATCGAGAAGCTGATGAAGAAAACCGGTTGGTCGCTGAACGACGTCGATCTGGTGGAAGTCAACGAAGCCTTTGCCGTGGTCAGCCTGGTGACCATGACCAAGCTGGAAATCCCTCACGAGAAACTCAACGTGCACGGTGGCGCTTGTGCTCTGGGCCACCCGATCGGTGCCTCCGGCGCGCGGATTCTCGTGACCTTGCTCTCGGCACTGCGCCAGAAGGGCCTGAAGCGCGGCGTGGCGGCGATCTGCATCGGTGGCGGCGAAGCCACGGCCATGGCCGTGGAATGCCTGTATTGATCTGACTTTGTAGGAGCCGGCTTGCCGGCGAAGGCGCTCTCAAGGACGCCTTCGCCGGCAAGCCGGCTCCTACAGGGGCAATTACATTTTCAAGGAATGGTCATGATCCCCAATGACGAACAACAGCAGATACGCGACGCGGCCCGGGACTTTGCCCAGGAACGGCTGAAACCGTTCGCCGCCGAGTGGGACCGTGAACACCGTTTCCCCAAGGAAGCCATTGCCGAGATGGGCCAGCTGGGCTTCTTCGGCATGCTGGTGCCGGAGCAGTTGGGCGGTTGCGATACCGGTTACCTGGCCTACGCCATGGCCCTGGAAGAAATCGCCGCGGGCGACGGTGCCTGCTCGACCATCATGAGTGTGCACAACTCGGTCGGTTGCGTGCCGATCCTCAACTACGGCAACGATGGCCAGAAAGAACGCTTCCTAAAACCCCTGGCCAGCGGCGCGATGCTCGGTGCTTTTGCCCTGACCGAACCCCAGGCCGGCTCCGACGCCAGCGGCCTGAAAACCCGCGCGCGCCTGGAAGGCGATCACTACGTGCTCAACGGCTGCAAGCAGTTCATCACCTCCGGGCAGAACGCCGGGGTGGTGATCGTGTTCGCCGTGACCGACCCGGCGGCCGGCAAGCGCGGCATCACGGCGTTCATCGTGCCCACCGATTCGCCAGGCTATAAAGTCGCCCGGGTCGAGGACAAGCTCGGCCAGCACGCTTCGGACACCTGCCAGATTCTCTTCGAAGACGTGAAAGTGCCAGTCGCCAATCGCCTGGGTGAAGAAGGCGAAGGCTACCGGATCGCCCTGGCCAACCTCGAAGGCGGACGCGTCGGCATTGCCTCGCAATCAGTGGGCATGGCCCGCGCCGCGTTCGAAGCGGCCCGCGACTATGCCCGTGAGCGCGAGAGCTTCGGCAAGCCGATCATCGAGCACCAGGCCGTGGCATTCCGCCTGGCGGACATGGCGACCCAGATCGCCGTGGCGCGGCAGATGGTGCATTACGCGGCGGCGCTGCGGGACAGCGGCAAGCCGGCGCTGGTGGAAGCGTCGATGGCCAAGCTGTTCGCTTCCGAAATGGCCGAGAAGGTATGCTCCTCGGCGCTGCAAACCCTTGGCGGCTACGGTTACTTGAACGACTTCCCGCTGGAGCGGATCTACCGCGACGTGCGGGTTTGCCAGATTTATGAAGGCACCAGCGATATTCAACGCATGGTCATTTCACGCAATCTTTGAAAAGGAAACCACTTGTGAGCTACGAAACGATTTTGCTGGAAACCCATGGCCGGGTCGGCCTGATTACCCTCAACCGCCCGCAGGCGCTGAACGCGTTGAACGCGCAGATCGTCAGCGAACTGAACCAGGCCCTCGACGGCTTTGAGGCCGACTCGAACATCGGCTGCATCGTCCTGACCGGTTCGAAAAAGGCCTTTGCCGCCGGTGCCGACATCAAGGAAATGGCCGAGCTGACCTATCCGCAGATCTACATCGACGACCTGTTCAGCGACAGCGACCGCGTGGCCAACCGCCGCAAGCCGATCATCGCCGCGGTCAACGGTTTCGCCCTGGGTGGCGGCTGTGAGCTGGCGCTGATGTGCGATTTCATCCTGGCCGGCGATAACGCCAAATTCGGCCAGCCGGAAATCAACCTCGGCGTGTTGCCGGGCATGGGCGGCACCCAGCGCCTGACCCGCGCCGTGGGCAAGGCCAAGGCCATGGAAATGTGCCTGAGCGGACGTTTGATCGATGCCGTGGAAGCTGAGCGTTGCGGCATCGTGGCGCGCATCGTGCCGAGCGATGAACTGCTGGACGAAGCGCTGAAAGTCGCAGCCTTGATCGCTAAAAAGTCGCTGCCGATTGCGATGATGGTCAAGGAAAGCGTCAACCGTGCCTTTGAAGTGAGCCTGTCCGAAGGCGTGCGCTTTGAGCGTCGGGTGTTCCATGCGGCGTTTGCGACGCAGGATCAGAAGGAAGGGATGGCGGCGTTTATTGCCAAGCGTGAGGCTGAGTTCACCGGAAAGTAATGCGGCGCTCCCGCTGACGCCTTCGCTGGCAAGCCAGCTCCTACAGGGCTTACGCAATCCCTGTAGGAGCTGGCTTGCCAGCGAAGCATTTTAAGGTTTCACACCAGGTAGTTCTTCAATTCCCGGGCAATCACCATCCGCTGAATCTCGCTCGACCCTTCATAGATCTGCGTAATCCGCGCATCCCGGTAATACTTCTCGACCGGGTAATCTTCCAGATAGCCATACCCGCCATGAATCTGAATCGCTGAGGAGCAGACTTTCTCGGCCATTTCCGAAGCAAACAGCTTGGCCTGCGAAGCCTCCGACAGACACGGCTTGCCGGCCGTGCGCAGGCGTGCCGCGTGCAGGATCATCAGCCGTGCGGCGTTCAGTTGCATGTGCATGTCGGCCAGCAGGTTGGCGATGCTCTGGTGTTCATTGATCGTTTTGCCAAACTGCACGCGCTCGCGCGAATAGGTCAGCGCCGCTTCGAACGCCGCGCGGGCAATGCCCAGTGCCTGGGCGGCGATGCCGATGCGGCCGCCTTCGAGGTTGGACAGGGCGATGGCCAGGCCCTTGCCGCGCTCACCCAACAGGTTGGCTTCTGGAATGCTGCAGTTGTTCAAGGTGACCGCACAGGTATCGGAGGCGCGTATGCCCATTTTGTGTTCGGTGCGGTCGACGATGAAGCCTGGAGTGTCGGTGGGTACCAGGAACGCCGAAATGCCACGCTTGCCCAGATCCGGGTCGGTCACGGCAAACACGATGGCCAGCTTGGCCCGCTTGCCGTTGCTGACAAACTGCTTGGCGCCGTTGATCACCCACTGGCCATCGCACAATTCGGCGCGGGTGCGCAGGTTATGCGCCTCGGAACCGGCTTGGGGTTCGGTCAGGCAGAAGCAACCAATCACCTGGCCGCTGGCCAGGTCCGCCAGCCAGGTCTGTTTCTGTTCTTCGCTGCCATAGTTGAGCACTGGCCCGCAGCCCACCGAGTTGTGGATGCTCATGAACGCGCCGGTGGCGCCGTCGCCGGCAGAGATTTCTTCCACCGCCAGGGCATAGGCGACGTAGTCGACATAGGTGCCGCCCCATTCCTCGGGCACCACCATGCCCAGCAGGCCCAGCTCACCCATCTTCGCCACCAGGGCGTCGTCGATCCAGCCGGCTTTTTCCCAGGCCTGGGCGTGGGGCGCGATTTCGCCACGGGCAAAGTCCCGGGCCATGTCGCGGATCATGACTTGTTCTTCTGTCAATTCGAGATCGTGCATGGCTTAGCTCCCGCTCTCATCGAAACCGTTGAAGAAACTTGCTACGTGCTCGGCGTCCAGCGCCTGCAGGGTAGGCGGGTTCCAGCGCGGATTCTTGTCTTTGTCGATCAGCAAGGCGCGCACGCCTTCGATCAGGTCGCCGCGCTCGAACCACTGGCGGTCCAGGTGCAGCTCAAGGGCGAAGCACTGCTCAAGCCCCAGCTGCCGACCGCGCCTGAGCATTTCCAGGGTCACGCCCATGGCCAGGGGCGAGCGGGTCTGCAACAGGGCGGCGGTGGTCGTGGCCCACTCATGGCTGTCGGCGACCGTTACTTCACGCAGTTGCTCCACAATACTCGGCACATCGGGCAAGGCGAAGAAGTGGTCGATAGCCGGGCGCAAGGCGGTCAGCGGCGCATCGGGCAACTGTTGCACCCCCAGTTTCGCCAGCAGGCCCTGAAGGTCCTTCAGTGGCGTGTCATTCCACTGCAGTTGATCGAGTCGTTCATCCAGCGTGGCCAATTTGCTGCTGTCCACATACCAATCGGCCAGGCCGCAGTACAACGCATCGGCCGCGCGGATCTGCACGCCGCTGACGCCCAGGTAGATCCCCAGCTCCCCAGGGATGCGTGGCAGGAAGTAGCTGCCGCCAACGTCCGGGAAATAACCGATGCCGACTTCAGGCATCGCCAGTCGACTTTTTTCGGTGACCACCCGCAGGTCGGCGCCTTGCACCAGGCCCATGCCGCCACCCAGTACGAAGCCGTCCATCAAGGCCAGCACCGGCTTGCGGTAATGGTGAATCGCGAGGTCGAGGGCGTATTCCTCGACGAAGAAATCTTCGTGCAGGGTGTCGCCGCTCTTGAAGCTGTCGTACAGCGAGCGAATGTCGCCACCGGCACAGAAGGCTTTTTCCCCGGCACCGCGCAGCACCACCGCATGCACCTGGTCATCCTGCGCCCAGGCGTCGAGCTGACGCTGCAGGTCGCGCACCATGTCCAGGGTGATGGCGTTGAGGCCGGCGGGGCGGTTGAGGGTCAGGTGACCGATGTGGTTGCGAACCTCGGCCAGCACTTCGTTCTGAGTGGCATCCATGGACGAAGTCCCCTTCGATAAAACCTGAGCAGTCATCACTAACTCCCTGCTTTTATTGTTCTTTATAGACAAGCTCGCGCGCGAGCGATGCCGGATCGTAACAGTGCAAATTTGCCGTTTACAAGGCGAAATGATGCAGGTTGTCTCTGCATTTATGCATGGGCGGACAAAAGCCGGGGCACGCTGTCCCGGCTTTACGGACCCCTCAACGATGCAAGTGCTCTTGCAGGACTTGTGCGCACAAGAGCAGGCCCTTTTTTGCCGCGTCAAAGCGAGCCGGATAGTTGATGAACCCGTGAGGCATGTCGGTGTACTCCTTGTGTTGCACCAGGACATCAGCTTTCTTGAGTTGACGCGCGTACTGCTGTCCTTCGTCGCGCAACACATCACGTCCGCAGGTGATGATCAACGCCGGTGGCAAGCCTCGCAGGGTTTTAGCGTAAACAGGTGAGAGTCTCGGGTCTGCGCGGGACACGCCGTCCGGTATGTAATGCTCGATGTACCACTCGAGCATTTCACCGGTCAGCCCGGGTTCTTTGGCGAACTCTTTATGTGAGGGATTGTTTGCCAGGCAATCGAGCAAGGGATAGAGCAGCAGTTGAAACGCCAACCGTGGCGAACCCCGTGCGAGGGCCCACTGGCTGACGACAGCCGCCAGCCCGCCCCCGGAACCGCCGCCCGCCACGGCCATTCGCGAAGAAACCAGCCCCAGGCTCGAGCCTTGGTCAATTATCCATTGCGTTGCGGCACAGCAATCTTCCACTGCCGCCGGGAACAGGTGTTCCGGAGGGCGGGCATAGTCCACGGCCACCACCGCGCAACCTGCCCATTCACACATGTGCCGGCAAAAGCCGTCGTGGGTATCCAGATCACCGGTGACCCATCCACCCCCGTGGAAAAACATCAATACGGGGAAGGGACCTGGGCCGGCAGGCGTGTAGAGCCGCAAAGGCAGTGGTCGTCGCTGATTATCGATGATCAGGTCGCGAACCCTGACGACCATCAATGAGCGCAGTGCAGTCCTGACGGTTTCCACGTCAGGTCCTGAGTCTCGCAGCGGGGCCGTCATAGCTCGATCTCGCAGGCAGTGGCTTCGGTGGTGAGTTCGACCACATATTCCTTACTGATCAAATCGCTGACTGCCAGGCACATCAATGTCGGCGGGTGCCCCTTGAAAAACTTCTTGTGCGCTTTGGCGATGTCCGGCCAGAACTTCATGCTGGTGGTGTAGATGCGGATCCCGATGATGCTTCGCCGATCGACGCCAAGCTGTTTGATGGAGTTTTCGATAATTTCCAGGCAACGCAGGGTCTGCTTATAGGCATTACCCGGTTTGAAGGGTTTGCCTTTTTCATCGAACGCCACGGTACCGCCCATCAAAATCCGCTCACCGACGCGTATCGCCCGGCAGTATCCGGCCATTTTTTCCCATGGGGCTTGCGAAAAAACACGTTGGATTTTCATTTTGCCGCTCCTTTGCCCAGATCGATGGGCAGTGATTTCAGGCCACGAAACTGCAGGTTGTTGGTACGCCATATCGCTGGTTTGTCGGTGATCAGGTGCAACGTCGGGAATCGCTTGAACAACGAGGTGAACACCACTTCCGCCTCCAGGCGGAATAACGCGGTGCCCATGCAGAAATGCTCACCCCGGCCGAATGCAAGGTGATCGTTGTGTTTGCGATGGATGTCAAAGTGGTCAGGGTGTTCGAACTTCGCCGGGTCACGATTGGCGGCGGCACGCATCAAGTAGACCAGTTGGCCTTGTTTCATCGTGACACCGTGGATTTCCACATCTTCGTTGAGTACGCGATGACTGAATGACCCGGCGGAGTCGTAGCGCAGCATCTCTTCGATGGCCGGTTTGACCAGGCTCAGGTTGGCCAGCAAGGCCTGGTGCTGCTGGGGATGCTCAAGCAAGTGCAGCAAACCGAGGCACAGCTGATCGGCACTGGTGGTGTAGCCCGCCACGAGGATGAAGACGATCTGTGCCAGTACGTCTTCATTGCTCGATGCGCTGTCCTTGCCGGCTTCCAGTACCCGGCTGACCAGGTCGTCCCGCGGCTGTTGCCGGCGCTGTGCGATGACGTCGGCAAAATACGCGTACATTTCCTCCACGCCCTTGAGCGCTTGCGCCGGTCCATGGTCGGGGTCGAGGCTGCCGACCAGGAATATCAGGATGTCATCGGTCCAGCGCCGCAGCTTCAACGCGTCCTCGCGCGCGATGCCGTAGAGCTTGGCCAGGATCAGCGCCGGTACGCGGTTGAACAGATTGGCCATCAAGTCGCTTTGTTGTTCGAGGCAGGACAGCTCCTCGTCGGTGATGACCTCGATGGTTTGCCTCAAGGTTTCGATGGCGCGGGGCGTAAAGGCCCTGTTCAACAGGTGGCGGCTGGCCTTGTGTGGATCACCGTCCTGGGAGTACATCCAGTCCGAGGCGAGTTTGACGAAGCTTGCCAGTTGCGCCCGTTTTTCCTCGGGCACTTGGGCATCGACCAGCTGTTGCATGCGGTTGGAGGAGTAGCGTCTGGCGTCACCTTGGGCGGCGAAGACATCGCTGTAGCGGGTCAGGAACCAGGCCTTGAAGTGTGGACTCCAATAGACCGGATGGTGCTCACGCAGGTAGCGGTAAGCCGGGTAGGGGTCGCGGACCGTTTCGCGACAAGTGAAGTCGAGCAGCGCTTGATTATCCATGGTCATTGCTCTCCGAACAGCGCAGCGGTGAACTGGCGGATGTAATCCGGCTTGTCGATGGGCGCGCTGACCAGTTCACGCGGTGGTGCCAACAAGGCAGCCAGCATGGCCAGTTGATCTTCGCCGGCATGACTGTCCAGGTCGTTGCTGTTGGCGACGAATCCGCCTTCGCTCAACGGCACGGCAAATACCTGGATCAGGTCCTGGAGTGTCTGGGGCGACACGAGGTGGTGGTTCTCGACTTCTCCGATAATCAGGTCAAGGGCGCGGGCGTACGTCAGGGCGACGGCTTGACGGTGGGAGACTTCGCCCGGGTTTCGACAGCGTTCGACAATGTCCTTTTCAATGCGCTGGGCAAGGTTGGCGGTAGGGCGCGAGGCAAATCGCGGCCGGGTGATCGCATCCCCGGCCACCTGGTAGGCCATGACACTGTTGTCCCCGGCAAACGTCACGCTGATCTCGCAGTCCATGCGCAACGTGACGATCTGGTTGTAATGGTGGAAACCCTGGGAGCCGCAGATTTCCCGGCACTTGCCCATGACATCCAGCGCCATCCAGGTACCGACACTCTTGGCGATGGCGGCGAGGATGTGCAGTTCCTTGCGCTTGTGCAGTTGATCCCAGTGCGCTTCGAATTTCGACACGATGGCCTGTTCCAACAGCTTCAGGGCCAACGCCTTGAGTTGTTCGGTGTACAGCCGTTGGCGAATCAACGGTTTGATCAACAGCGGGACCTGCGTGCTGCCGGCTTGTAGCTGGCGATGGCCGGCGAAACGGTAGGCGAGGTGGGCGCACAGGCCGGCGCCGCTGCTCGCTGCGGCCAGGAGCAAAAGACGTTCTTGAATGAACGTCTCCATGGCGCAGGTCAGGCGTTCGCTTCCGGGGACATCGCTGCTGAACGCGCCGTCCCTGGTGAAGCGTGCGTGCCGTTGCATCAACGCGTCCTGCGTCAGTTTCATCTGCTCGAAGCGAATACCGGCCACCTGGTTGGCGTGGATTCCACCCTTGGGATCGCAGGCCATGACCTTGACGCCGGGTAACAACGGGCCATTTTCCTGGTCGCGGATCGGCACCCGAAACCAGTGCAGCCCTTCGTCCTCGCCGTCGACGATCAAGCGCGCCAGCACCATCACCACTTGCGCTGCGTGCAAGGCATTGCCGATCCAGAACTTGCAAGCGGCGGGGGACGGCGTATGCAGGATCAGGCACTGGCTCTGCCGTTCGTAGGTGACCCGGGTTTGCAGGTTGCGGACATCCGAGCCGCTGTTGATCTCGGTACAGCCAAAGGCATACACCGCGCCCATCTCGATCACTTCCTGGCGGTAACGCGCGACTTGCAACGCGCTTGCCTGGGCGAACAGGGCGTTGCCGGCGATCATGTGGTCGACGATCGACGAGAACAGCGCATAGTCGTACGCGCCGATCAGCCCCGTGCGTTCGTACATCTGGCGAAAGTCTGACTGGCGCGCCTGGCCCAGCCACATGTCATTGGTGATCAGGCCATTGCGGACTATCGTGCGCATGCGCTCGATAGTCAGGTCCATGTAGTCGCGCAGCGGCAGGTGGTGACGTTTTCCGGGGTCGAACAGCGGGGTGCCCAGCCGTTGCAGGAGTGAGGTGCTCATCGGATGTTCCTCTCGTAGATTTCGAAAAAACAGTTTCGAAACCACCAGAGTCAGAGAGCTGGCGGAACTTGAAGCACGCGAAATCACGGGCCTTGGCAGCCGGGGCTATTTTTCTTGCCCACGGCTGGTTACGCGAGGGAGTCGCGGTGTTTCACAAGGAGGCGCGGTTCTGTCAAAGCGCAAAGCCAGCATCGCCACCCAACAACGTTGAGTATTTCTCCATAGCCAGACTTCCTGTGTCATCGCTACTGGACTTTTACGGCGAGCCAGACTTCGTAGTGAAAGGCAGACAACTCTGTGCGGTACGTTTTTCACTGTAGCCGCTGAACCATTCAGGGCAAGGTGCAACATCGACCACTAGTCGGACGTCGTGCGGGACAACACCTCCCCAATACTGCGTCGCCTTGCCTGCAGCTCAGTGGCATGGATCAGCTGTTCAAGGTCTTCGGGGGTGACGTCAATGAAGGCCTCCATCTGCGCCAGGGCCAGTTTCAGGTCCTGGGCGGTGATCGCCTGGCTGTCGACCGGAGGGTGGTCGGCGGGAACCGCGGCCACCGGTTCGCTGGCGCGTTTCGGGTAACGAATGCGCGTCAGATTGTTGTAGGCCAGGGCACTGAACAGCATGGTCAGTGCTGCGAGCATCACCGGGCCCAGGGCTTTCCAGTCCATGGCAATGGTGGCGGGGTCGGCCAGGACCAACAGCAACGCCAGGGCCCCGGCCGGCGGGTGCAGGCAACGCAGCCAGCACATCAGGATCAGCGCCATGCCCGCCGCCAGGCAAGCGCTGCCCAGGGTCCGGCCGAGCACGTGGGCCACCAGCAGTGATACCACCGCGGCGCTCAGGTAGCCGCCAAGTATCGACCAGGGTTGCGCGAGCGCGCCCGAAGACACGGCAAACAGCAACACCGCCGAGGCACCCAGCGGACCGACCAGATGCTGCGCCACCTGCATGCCGAATACCTGAGCGCACAGCCAGACGCTGAACATCGTTCCCAAGGCCATGCCGATGGCGGCACGACTCCATTCCGAAGGGCGGGTGTTGATAGCGGCGGGCAACCAGCGAGCAAGCATGATGAACATCGTTCCATTAAAAACCGGGGAAAAAAAAGGGCTTGCCTGGGAAACCCGGAAAGCCCTTGAAGGTGTTCCAACTGTTGGGGGAGGAACGGTGACAGTGTGCCGCGCCTTTGTGATGCTGACAAATTCATATTAATGAAGCTTCAGTTCATTATTTCTGATGTATCGCCACACGCCGGCCACTCATGAAACACAGGAAACCGCCTATGGCCGTCAGTGCGCTCAAGGCATAGAACATGGTCGGCGCCGGGGTGTGCATCAACAGGAAGCCGCAGATCACCGGGCTCAGCGCGCCACCGAGGGCGGCCAGATTCTGCGCGCCGTAGTAGCTGCCGCGCAGTTCTTCCGGGGCCAGGGTGTCGACAAAGAGGAATTCGGCCGGGTAGATGATCATTTCGCCGAGGGTGAAGATGAACATCGCCACGCACCAGCCCACGAGGCTGTCGGCCAGGCTGAAACCGATCAGCCCGACAATGAACAGGCTGGTGCCGCCAGCGATCCAGTAACGCAGTTGCTCACGGTTGAGGAAGCGGCCGATCTGGTATTGCAGCAGGATCACGCTGATCGCATTGCAGGCGAGCAGGGCGGCCATGGTTTCCAGGGCGCGCTTGGAATCCTCGGTCACCAGCAGGTATTGCGACAGGTACAGGGTGAAGCGCCCGTGTACCACGGTGCTGAGCAGGCAGCCGCAGGTGAACATGATCAGCGTGCGATCGTTTTTCAGGGTGACCAGGGTCTTGAGGAAGCTCTGCGGTTGGCTGACTGTCGGTGTCTGCGCTGAGTCCCTGGGGATACCCAGCATCAGGAAAATGCTGAAGAACGCGATCCCCCCGGCGATCAGGAACGGGGCGATCGGGTAGACCCCGGCAATCACCACGCCAAGCATGGGGCCGGTGGCGTAGCCGATGTTGGTCAGGGTGTAGCGCAGGGAAAATGCCTTGGCGCGTTGGCCCATGGGCAGGTTTTCGCTGAGGATCGCCTTGGAGCCGATGAGGAACAAGGCCGAGGCAGTCTCGGTGATGACCAGCGTCAGGGTGGTCAGGTAGAGGTTTTCGGCAAAAGTCAGCAGCACGAAGCCGATGGCGCTTGAAAGCATCGCCAGGATCAGCAGTCGGCGTTTTTCCAGGCGGTCGATGATGTAGCCGCCGTACAGGGCGAGCAGGGTGGCGATGAACACCGCGATGCCCAGCAGCAAGCCGACGTCCTGTTGGTTGAGGCCCAGTTTGTTGCTCAGGAACAGGGTGAGCAGCGGGCTGGTGATGGCGCGGCTGACGACGATGGTCAGCGACACGATCATCAGCCGGCGAATAACGAGCGAGTAGGTGGCCACGGGGGTGCAAATGTCCTTATTCAGATTTCAGGGTGTTCGACGATGTACCGAGTCGCGGCCAATCGCCAGCAGGCTGGCTCCCACAATTGAAATGCGATCAACTGTGGGAGCCAGCCTGCTGGCGATGAGGCCGGTACTACCAACGACATAATCAAACCAGCCACCGCTCAATCGTGCGCACCGATTCCATCTCTTCCAGCCGCCACAACTGCCCCAGCAATTCCCCAGCCTGCTCGCGCGGCATCACCCGCGTCGCCAAACTGAAAAACTTCTCCTCCAGCGCCGCATCACTCAACGGATTACCCGGCGCCCCCAAGGGCGGGTCGACGCACAGGCTCGCCTGCCGACCGTCCACGGTCCGCACGCTCACCACGGGTTCGCCATCCTCGGACAGTTGCGAGTCCACTTCAAGACGAATGCGCGACATCCACGGGGCAATGCGCGGATCGCCGCGCAAGTCATCGTCGTACGCCTGCAGACGGCAATGACCGTGCACCAGTCGCGCCGCCAGCGCATAGGGCAGGCTCATTTGCGCCGCCGCAAGGCTCGCGATGTCATGGCCGCCGCACATGTCCTGGAGAAAACCGCACAACGAAACCTGTATGTCTTCAACCTGATCGACGCTCACTTCGAGCTGCTCAAGCAACAGGCCCAGGGCGTCGATGGCCGAATGGGTACCCCGGCAGGAGGCGTAGGGCTTGATCGAGCAACGGGCGAGTTTCCACACGACGCCCAGCCCGGCATCCAGTGCCTCGGGGTGGGAAGTGGCGGCGGCGAGGGTCTTGAGAAATCCACCCCACACATCCTCAAACAGCCGGGTCGGCCCGCTGATGCCTTGCCGGGCAAAGCGCGCAGCGAGCAAACCGCCTTCGGCGGCTCGGCCGCTGTGCAGTTTCTTGCTTTGCGAACCATCGTGGATGAAGGCCCACAAGCCGCCGCTGAAACTGCCTGCGATGCCCAGGGCCGACAAGGTCTGCCAAGCGTCCAGGCGCAGGATCCGCGCGCAGGCCGCCGCCGCGCCGAACACCCCGCAGGTGGCGGTGGAATGCCAGCCGGCGCCGTTATGGGCCGAGTAACCGCCGCAGGCTTCGAGCACCCGGCGACCGACTTCGTAGCCGATCACCACGGCGGTGATGAATTCGCGTCCCGTCACCGGTTGATCGGACAGCGACACCGCGGCCATCACCGCCGGTATCACCACTGCGCCGGAATGATCGCAGCCGCCGGTGTCGTCCAGTTCCAGGGCGTGGGCGGCGATGCCATTGAGCATTGCTGCCTGTGCCGCGCCGACCCGTTGCTGGGTGCCCCAGATCAAGCAACTGCCAGCTTCGCCTTCGAAAACTTCGCGCGCCGTCAGCGCCACATCGCTCCCTGCCCCGGCCAAGGTCGCGCCGAAGGTATCGAGGATGTGTCGCTTGGCTTGCTCGACCAGCGCCGGTTGCAGGTCTTCGAATCGCGCATCGGTGCAGAACCGCGCCAGTCGCTGCATGCGCCCGCTCATGACAGGTAATCCCGATAATGCCGTTCAAACACGCTCGCCGGATGATCCCCGGTCACCGGTGCGGCGGTTTGCGCCCACCACCGGGCAACTTCGGCACCGGTGGCGATCCACACGTCATCGTGCTGCAAAATCCCCTCGAGCAATTCGCGCAACACCCCGATACGCCCGGGCGTGGCAATGATTTCCGGGTGCAGGCGCAGCACGTAGCACAAGCCAAAACGGTGGAAACCGGCGAAGTCCATTTGCAGGTTGCCCAGGGTGTGACTGTAGGAGGCGATCCGCGATTGCGCTGGCGGCACGGCCGGGCTGAGGTTGAACGCGAAGTAGGGTTCGTCCTCCAGTTCGTAGTGCAACGGCAACTCGATCACCTGCGGCGCTGTCGGGTGCGCGAACGGTAGATCATCGCCGCGCCATGACGACGACCAGTCAATGCCCTGATCCTGTAGCGCCTCGATGAAGCCCGGTGCCGCGTTGCCGGCGGGAATGCGAAAGCCGCTGGGGCGCTGGCCGGTCAGCGCTTTCAATGCGGCGCAACCCTTGGCCACTTCGGCGCTTTGCGCGCTGAGGTCGAGCGTGTCGTAGTTCTGGTGGCGATACCCGGCGCAGGCGATTTCATGCCCGCCGGCCTGGATTGCGTGAATGTGGCCGGGGTTCTCTTCGGCGACGATGCCGGGGACGAACCAGCTGCTGCAGACACCGAGTTCCTTGAACAGACCGAGCAAGCGTTCCACCCCGCGCTGGGTGCCGTAACGCCAGACCGACAGGGTCTTGTCGCGTCCGGCCACTTCCGGGGCCTGGGTGAGAATGCCGTGGATGTCGTTGTAATCGACGGTCAGTACCACGGCGCAGCGATAGCCTTTGGGCCAGGCGGTGGACTCAGCCATGGTGATGCTCCTTGAGCCACCAGCGGGCGACATCACGGCAGGTGGCGAACCAGACGTCGTCGCGTTGGCGCATGTGTTCGAAGAGTTTTTCCAGCAACAGGATGCGCCCCGGTTTGCCGGTGATCTTGGGATGGAACAGGGTGGTCAGGCACAACCCTTCGTTCATCGCGCCGTCATACTCGCGGCACCAGTTGTCCAGGGTCAGCGCGTAGCTGGCGGTGCGGTCCAGCCCGGACGGGAAGTCCGGGGCCCGGGTGTAGGCGATAGAGGCGTAGTCGTCCATTTCCCAGCGCCCGGGGATTTCCACCAGCGGCGTGGCGTGGCCCGGCACATTGACCAGGTACGGCCGGTCATCGCCGCGCATGCTGCTGGAGTAGGTCACGCCGGCCTCCACCAGCATGGCCGGGGTTTCGGCGCGCCAGTCGCCGGAGGGCGTGCGGAAACCCTCGGCGCGGATGTTCAAATGCTTCCAGAACACCTCGCGGGACAGTTTCATGACGTCCTTTTGCTGTTCCAGCGTCAGAGCGTAGAAGGATTCGTGTTTGTAGCCGTGATAAGCCACCTCATGCCCGCGCTCGACAATCGCCTGGCACTGTTTCGGCCAGTTCTCCACGACCCAGGCCGGGACGAAGAACGTCGTCGGAATGCGGAACTCATCGAGCAAGTCGAGAATCCGCGGCAATGCCCGGTAGGGGCCGTAGCCACCGAAGCCGAAGTACTCGGGCTTGCGCCAGATCGAACCGTTGAGCATGGCATCGCCGGTCGGGCCATCGAGGTCGAAGGCCAGGGCCAGGCAGGCCTTGTGCTGGTCGGGCCAGGTGGGTTGGGGTGAGGAGGACATCGTTGGTACTCCAGCTATCTATAAATACACACCAAACCCTTGTAGGAGTGAGCCTGCTCGCGATGACGGTGGCACATTCAACATCTTCATCGACTGGCATGCCGCCATCGCGAGCAGGCTCGCTCCTACAGTGGAATGGGGTTGCCTGTGCGGTTATTTCCCGGCGTTGATGGTCACGGTCTTGATCGCACCCAGTTCCAGGTCCCACTTCTTCAGGATCGCCTGGTAGCTGCCATCGTCGATCATGCTTTGCAGCGCAACCTTCACCGCTTCGCTCAACTCAGGCTTTTTCTTGCTCACGCCAAGGCCGGTGAACTGCGAGGAGATCGGCAGGCCCACGGTCTTGTACATGTCCTTTTCCTGGGTCTTGAGGTACGGCAGGGTTTCGCTGCCCTGCATGGCCGCATCGATACGGCTCTGGCGCAGTTGCGCACGGGCGTCGGCCGAGCCTTCGGTGCCGATCACGTTGATCGCAGGCTTGCCCGCGGCTTCACAGTTGGCCTTGCTCCACTCGGCGATTTCCGCCGGGAAGGTGGTACGGCGGCTGGTGCCGACCTTCTTGCCGCACAGGTCGATGATTTCGTTGGTGGCCGCGTTTTTCTGCAGGGTGTAGAACTGCGGGCCGCTGGTGAAGTAGTCGACGAAGGTCACGCTGGCCTGGCGCTCCTTGGTATCGGTCATGCCCGACAACACCATGTCCACGCGGTCGGTGGTCAGGGCATTGATCATTTGCTCGAAGCCGGTTTCCTGCCATTTGATCTTCACCCCCAAGCGCTCGGCCAGGGCGTTGCCCAGGTCAACGTCGACGCCTGTGAGGGTGTTGGTGGCCGGGTCCTTGAAATCCATTGGCGGGTAGTTGGGCATGATCGCGACGACGATCTCGCCTTTTTCCTTGATGCTGGCCGGCAACTCGGCAGCAAAGGTGAAACCGGATGCCATAACGCCTGCGAGTACTGCTGGAATAACGAAGTTCTTCATGGTCGTTCTCTTATGAGTGTTTTGAGCGCTAAAGGGCACTAGGTTCGAACGGCAGAAATGAAGCTTTGGGTGCGTGGGTTTTGCGGACTTATTAGTATTTCTTCGGGGCTTCCTGCCTCCACGATCTGCCCGCCGTCCATGAACACCATGCGGTTGGAGACTTCGCGAGCGAAGCCCAGTTCATGGGTGACGACGATCATGGTCATGCCGGTTTGCGCCAGATCGCGCATCACCGACAGCACCTCACCGACCAGTTCCGGGTCGAGTGCCGAAGTGGGTTCATCGAACAGCATCAGCTTGGGGCGCATGGCCAGGGCGCGTGCAATCGCCACCCGCTGTTGCTGGCCACCCGAGAGTTCGATCGGGTAGCTGTTGCGCTTGTCGGCCAGGCCGACCCGGGCCAACAGCTCCACGGCTTCTTCGTGCGCCTCCTTGGGCGAACGCTTGAGCACCTGGCAGGGCCCTTCGATGATGTTTTGCAGCACGGTCATGTGCGGGAACAGGTTGAAGCGCTGGAACACCATGCCGGTGGACAGGCGCTGGCGGGCGATCTGCGTCTCGTTGAGTTCGTGCAGTTTGTTGCCGACGATGCGGTAACCCACCAACTCGCCATCGACCCAGAGGCCGCCCTTGTCAATCTTTTCCAGCTGGTTCACGCAGCGCAGCAAGGTGCTCTTGCCCGAGCCCGACGGGCCGATGATGCATAGCACTTCGCCTTGCTCGACTTCGATATTGATGTCCTTGAGGGCGTGGAAATGGTCGTAGTACTTGTTCAGGCTCACGGCCTTGACGATGCTTCTCATGTCGGATTCCTCAAGAACGCTTGCCGGCGCCGCGGGCGAAACGACGCTCCAGGCGGCTTTGACCAAAGGACAAAACGGTGACGGTGGCCAGGTACCAGATACCGGCGACGATCAGCAGCTCCATCACGCGGGCGTTGGCGTAGTAGATGTTCTGGGCGTTGTAGAGCAGTTCCGAGTACTGGATCACGCTCGCCAGGGAGGTCATTTTCACCATGCCGATGAACTCGTTGCCTACCGGCGGAATGATGATCCGCATGGCCTGGGGCAGGATGATCCGGCGCAAGGCCTGCAGGCGCGGCATGCCGATCGACTTGGCGGCTTCATACTGTCCGGTGTCCACCGAGAGCAGGCCGGCACGCACCACTTCGGCGGTGTAGGCGCCCTGGTTGATGCTCAAGCCGAGCAGGGCGGCGACGAAGGGCGTCATCAGGCTCACGGTGTCCAGTTCGAACAGGCCGGGGATGCCGATGGTGGGGAAGATCAGCGCCAGGTTGAACCACAACAGCAGTTGCAGGATCAGCGGCGTGCCGCGAAACAGCCAGGTGTAGGTCACCGCCACATAGCGCAGGATCGGGTTGGCGGACATACGCATGATCGCCGTGATCACCCCGAACACGATGCCCAGCGCCATCGCCAGCACCGCCATGACGATGGTGTTGAGCAAGCCCCACATGATCGCCTGGGAGGTAAGGAACTGGCCGATGTAGGACCATTCGATCTTGCCTTCGGCAAACGCCCGCACCAGGCCGATGATGGCGATGACGATCACCGTGGCGAAGAAGATCCGCCCGTAGTAACGCCGTGGCACATGATCGTACTGGGTAATGTCGAACTGGTTTTCCGCCAGTTTGCGCTCCGCCTGGAGTCGTTCTGCTTGTGTCTGGCTCATGGTTGTTTCTCCGTACACGGTATTTCATGTCAAACACCAATCCCTTGTAGGAGCTGGCTTGCCAGCGAAGACGGCGGCACAGTCAACATCGATGTTGATTGAAAATCCGCTTTCGCTGGCAAGCCAGCTCCTACACAGGTTTTGCGTCTTGGCTCAGAGGCGGAAGCCCTGATAGTCCTCGGTCCAGGCGTGCTGGGCGGCGAGGGCGGTTTTCAGGCGGGCGATCTGTTCGCGTACCTGTTGCGGCGCGGTGCCGCCCCAACCACTGCGTGCAGCGATGGCGGCCTCCAGGGTCAGGCTGTCGCGGACCTGCGGCGTCAGGCGCGGGTCGATCTCGGCCAGCAGCGCAGGCGACGCTTCCCACAGTTCGATGTCGTGTTTCTCGCAGGCCTGGACCAGCGCCCCGGTGATTTCGTGGGCCTCCTTGAACGGCACGCCGCGCACCGCCAGCCAGTCGGCGACTTCGGTGGCGAGGGTGAACCCCAGTGGCGCCTGGCGCCGCAACTCTTCGACGTTGACCTTCATGGTCGCCACCATCCCGGCCATGGCCGGCAGCACCAGCAGCAGGGTGTCGACGCTGTCGAGCACGCCATGCTTGTCTTCGCTCAAGTCGCGGTTGTAGGACAGCGGCAGGGATTTGAGGGTGGACAGCAGACCAGTCAGGTTGCCGATCAGGCGGCCGGCCTTGCCCCGGGCCAGCTCGGCGATATCCGGGTTTTTCTTCTGCGGCATGATCGAACTGCCGGTGGCGTAGGCGTCGTCCAGGGCGACCCAGCGGAACTGGCGCGAGGACCACAGGCAGAACTCCTCGGCGAGCCGGGAAATGTTGACCCCGAGCATGCTGGCGATGAACAGGAACTCGGCGACGTGATCGCGGCTGGCGACGGCGTCGATGGAGTTTTCACACACGCCGCGGTAACCCATTTCCTGCGCCGACTGCTGAGGCAGGCGCGCAATGGCCGACCCCGCCATCGCGGCTGCGCCCAGTGGCGACAGTGAGGTGCGCACATCCCAGTCCACCAGGCGCTGGACGTCGCGCAGCATCGATTGGGCGTGGGCCAACAGGTGATGGGCAAACACGATCGGCTGGGCTTGTTGCAGGTGGGTGAAGCCGGGGCAGATGCTTTCGATGTGTTGCTCGGCCTGGTCCACCAGCGCCTGCTGCAAGGCCAGCACTTCAACGGCCAGGGTGCGCACATGGTCACGCAGGAACAGCCGCAGATCGTTGGCGGTCTGGTCGTTGCGCGAACGGCCGGCGCGCAGCTTGCCGCCCAACGCGCCAAGGCGCTCGGTCAACAGGCGTTCGATGAAAGTGTGGACGTCTTCGTCGTCGAGGGTCGGGGCAATGCTGCCGGCGCGAAAATCAGCACCGATGCCCTCCAGGGCGTCGAGCATGGACCGGGTTTCCTGTTCGCTCAGCAGCCCTGCGCGCTGCAGTTCCCGGGCATGGGCCTTGGAGCCGGCGAGGTCATACGGGGTCAGGCGAAAGTAGCGTTCCGGGCAACGGGACAGGGCGGCCAGGGCTTCGGACGGACCGCTTTTGAAGCGAGCTCCCCAGAGACGGTCGGTGGTTTGGGACATTGTTGTTTTCCTCGTCGATAAGCGGATTGAAATCGCAGTGCCGGACTTGCCGTGAGTGCCGAAGAGCATTCGGGCGCAATCAGGCCAGATCAGGTTTCAAGGGCAGGGGAAAAATAAAGTTGCCGGGGAGGCGGAAGCTGATCGTAGTGTCAGCTTTTATTGTTTCGAGAACAGTCAGTTGGCACTGATGTTCGGCAATTTTTGGCGGTTGCCAAGCCTGGTTTTCTGTGTTCATTATTATTAGGCCAGCTATGTTTTTGTTGTTGGACACAGGTTGTTGAATAAGGCGCCAGAGGTAAATAAGCATTATGGAAACCCCACTTTCCAATTCCGGAAACCCGCCGCCGAAAACGCTGCAACGGGCACCGCTGGCCCTCAGTGGGCTGGATTTCAAGCTGCTCAAGGTGTTCAAGGCGGTGGTCGAGGCCGGCGGTTTCAGTGCGGCGCAAAACGAGTTGAATGTGGGGTTGGCGGCGATCAGCAAACAGATCTCCGACCTTGAGATCCGCATCGGTATGCGCCTGTGCACCCGAGGTCGCGAGGGCTTCCACCTGACCGAAGAAGGGCGCCTGGTGTATCAGGCATCGATTGATTTATTTGCCTCGGTCGACAACTTTCGTGATCGTCTTAGTTCAGCTCAGAACGAACTGGTTGGCGACCTTGGAGTGGGTGTAATTGATAGCACTATATCTGACGATAATTCGCCATTAGTTGCTGCGCTTAGAAGCATTAATGAGCACTCGCCGAAAGTTCGCTTGCAACTTCAAGCGGCGCAGTTGGATGAGGTGGAACGGGGTGTCGTAGAGGGCCGCTTAGTTGCCGGGATTGTTCCGGTTTATCAAAGGCGCGAAGAGTTTGATTACTTCGCGCTGTATGAGGAGCGTTCGCAGGTTTATTGCGCTGCAGGCCACCCGTTGTTCACCCAGGCAGACGCGCAAACAGGTGCCGATGTGCTCAAGGACTACGCGTGCATCAACCACCGTTACGCGATTCATCGCGACAAACTGAACTTCACCCACTACGACAGCTTTTCCGCCTCGGCGACCCAGGTCGAAGCCGTGGCGCTGCTGATCAAGACCGGCCGTTTCGTGGGTTTCCTGCCGCAGCATTACGCGGCGCCCATGGTCGATCGCGGAGAGTTTCGCGCGATACGTCCGGACCTGATCAGCATCGTCACGCCGTTCAATCTGATCCTGCGTCACAACACGGTGCGCAGCCCGTTGGTCAAGGCGTTTGCCCAGGCGTTGGGCGTGGACTTGAAGAGCAACTAACGGGCAACGCTTATTGTCATGCGACCACTTGGGCGGCAGGCCATTGCTGATAAGGAATCGGCAACTTGCGCGACTCGCCGCGGCCCATCGGGAAGTACAGGAAACCATTGCGCGCCAGGCGCTCGGCATCGTACAGGTTGCGGCCGTCGAAGATCACCGGTGCAGTAAGGCGCTGGCGGATCAGGTCGAAATCCGGCGCCTTGAACTGTTGCCATTCGGTGCAAATGATCAGCGCATCCGCACCGTTGAGTACCGATTCCGGTGTACCCATAAGCATCAGCCGGGTTTCATCGGGGTACAGTTTCTGGGTCTCTTGCATGGCTTCCGGGTCGAACGCACGCACGTTGGCACCCGCGGCCCACAACGCTTCGAGCAGCACCCGACTAGGCGCATCGCGCATGTCGTCGGTGTTGGGTTTGAACGCCAGGCCCCACAGGGCAAAGGTCTTGCCGCGTAAATCGCCCTGGTAGAAAGCCTTGATGCGTTCGAACAATTTGTGCTTCTGTCGCTGGTTGATGGCTTCCACCGCTTGCAGCAGGTCGCTGGTGCAGTTGGCCTCTGCGGCACTGTGGATCAGGGCGCGCATGTCCTTGGGGAAGCAGGAGCCGCCGTAACCGCAGCCGGGGTAGATGAAGTGGTAGCCGATGCGCGAATCGGCGCCGATGCCCAGGCGTACCGATTCGATGTCGGCACCCAGGTGTTCAGCCAGTTCGGCGATCTGGTTGATGAAGCTGATCTTGGTCGCCAGCATGCAGTTGGCGGCGTATTTGGTCAGCTCGGCGCTGCGCAGGTCCATGAACATGATGCGTTCATGATTGCGGTTGAACGGTGCGTACAGGTCACGCATCACCTCGCGCACGTCTTCGCGTTCACAGCCAATGACGATCCGGTCCGGACGCCGGCAATCGGCCACCGCCGAGCCTTCCTTGAGGAACTCGGGATTGGAGACGATATCGAACTGCAACAGACGCCCGACCTTGATCAGGCACTTGTCGATATGCGCGCGCAGGGCGTCGCCTGTCCCCACCGGCACCGTGGATTTTTCCACCAGGATCAACGGTTGTTCACGGTGCCGCGCCACCGCCTCGCCCACCGCCATCACCTGGCTCAGGTCTGCCGAGCCATCGTCGCGCGATGGTGTACCGACCGCGATGAACAGCACCTGGCCATGTTGCACCGCGAGTTTCTCATCGCTGGTGAACTGCAGCCGACGGGCATCCAGGCCTTCGCGCACCAGGCTGGCCAGCCCTGGTTCGAAAATGCTCACGTGGCCTTGTCGTAGCGACTCGACTTTTTTCTCGTCGACGTCCATGCAGACCACGTCGTGGCCGACTTCAGCCAGGACGGCCGCTTGTACGAGGCCAACGTAGCCGCTACCCAACACACTGATTCTCATGGCTTGCTCCTGCCCCGATCGAGTCCGATCAAGATTTAGCATTGCCATGTTTCAGTTCTTCGATCGCTTCGTCGGCTAAAGCGGCCGTTGCCGGCAGAGCATTTGACTTTCAAGGCCACGACCGGCAGCGTAGCGGCCATCGCTGTCCTACACCGTTTTCTGCTTCCTCTTTCTTCAAGGCCGTTTCGTTTGACTGACTTACCTGCTGCTGATCCACAAGCCGCCAAACCCAATCCCCTGACCCTGTATCTGGCACGGCTGGCGCCTTCCAGCCAGCTGACCATGCGTTATGTCCTGCAGGACGCCGCCGACCGCCTGGGCTTCGAAGAGGTGAATCTCGAGGAGATCGCCTGGCACGACCTGCAGCCCGAAGACGTCATTGCCCTGGTCGCCACGTTGCGCACCGACGGTTATGCGCCCAACACGTCGTCGTTGTACGTCAACGCGGTGCGCGGCGTGATGAACGAAGCCTGGCGCATGAGCCTGATCAGCCAGGAACACTTGTTGAAAATGCGCTCGGTCAAGGGTATCTCCGGCACGCGCCTGTCCCAAGGGCGCAACCTGCGGCGCTCATTGATCCAGGAATTGATGGAAGTCTGCGCCGCCGACCCTCGTCCACAAGGCCTGCGGGACGCCGCCATCATCGCGATCCTGTACGGTTCGGGCATGCGCAAATCGGAGTCGGTGAACCTCGACCTCAATCAGGTCGACTTCAATGAGCGCAGCCTGCGCGTCACGGCCAAGGGCAACAAACAGTTGATCAAGTACGCCCCGGCCTGGGCGTTCGCCAAGCTCGATGCCTGGCTGGAACTGCGTCGCTCGATGCTCAAGGAAGGCGAAGAGGACGACCCGTTCCTGTTCAACCGTATTCGTCGTGGCAGTCACATCACCCGCGAGCGCATCACCAAACACGCGATCTATTACATCGCCCGGCAGCGGGGCACGCAGGTGGGGGTGAAAATCATGCCCCATGATTTTCGCCGCTCGTTCATCACCCGGGTGATTGAAGAACACGACCTGTCCATCGCGCAAAAACTGGCGCATCACAGCAATATCCAAACCACGGCCAACTACGATGTGCGCGACGACAACGAGCGGCGTCGGGCGGTGGACCGCTTCGATCTTTGATGGCCTTGGTTCAGGATTCGCTCAGTACATGAGCATGGCCGATGGTCGAGACCTGTACGGCGCTGCCAGCAGGCGGCGCATACATGCCGGAGCTGCGTACCAGCAATGATCGGCCGATCGGCTGGTCGGGGGCGCGAGGCTGCAACTCCACGGTCAGGGTGCAGGTGTTGCCGCTGAAATCCCGGTCGACCACCCTGGCCCGGCAGCCAGCGGCACCTGTGTCGTCGGGTAGCACGCTGGCGAGTTGAAGCTGTTCTGGCCTTAGCATGATCTGTGCGCTGTGGTTGTTGCGATGATTGTTGACTGGTATCCGGCCCAGGTCGCAGTGCGCCCAGCCAGCCTCGATCCGGGCCGGCATGACCACGGCGTCGCCGAGAAACAGCGCGGTCTGTTCGTCTTCGGGGTAGCGATAAAGGTCCAGCGGATGGCCTGACTGCACCAGCCGGCCATGGCGCATCACCGCCAGTTGATCGGCGAAGGACAAGGCTTCGCTCTGATCATGGGTGACCAGGATGGTGGTGACCCCCGCATCTGCCAGCAGGCGGGCGACCATCTTGCGCATGACGGCGCGCAAGCCGGTGTCGAGTGCCGAAAACGGCTCGTCCAGCAGCATCAGCCGAGGCTGCTGCGCCAGCGCCCGAGCCAGCGCCACTCGCTGCTGCTGGCCGCCGGACAGCTCGTGGGGCCAGCGCCCGGCCATGTTCGAGTCGAGGGCCACGCTGTCCATCAACTCAGCGACTCGCTCATGCTTATCGTTGCCTTTGATCGACAAGCCGAAGCCGATGTTGGCGGCCACGGTCATGTGCGGGAACAAGGCGCCGTCCTGCGGCACATAGCCGATCAGGCGTTGGTGCGCCGGTACTTCATGGGTGCTGTCGACCAGGGTTTGACCGTTGAGCGACAAGCGCCCGGAGTCAGGGAACTCGAAGCCGGCAATCATGCGCAGCAAGGTGGTCTTGCCCGAGCCCGAGGGACCGACAATGACCGTGCGGCTACCGCTGGGCACCGAAAGGCTGACGTTATCCAGGGCTCTATGGGTGCCGTAGGATTTGTTCAGTGAATGCAGTTCAAGAGTGTTCATCGGCCAGCCGTTTTTTTCGATTGGTGATAAAGGAGCCCGGTCAGCGGCAGCGACAACAGGATCATCAGCAGGGCATAGGGCGCCGCCGCGACATAGTCGATTTCACTGGTCATGGCCCAGAACCCGGTCGCCAGGGTCCGCGTGCCATTGGGTGCGAGCAACAGGGTGGCGGTCAGTTCATTGGTGATCGCCAGGAACACCAGTGCAGCGCCAGCCGCAGCCCCCGGCGCGGCCAGGCGCAGGGTGATCAGCCAAAGCGCGCGGGCAGGGGAGCGGCCCAGGCTGCGGGCCATGTTTTCCAGCTCCACCGGGGCCTGGGCGATGCCGGCGCGCAAGCTCACCAGGGCCCGGGGCAGGAACATCAGCAGATACGCCAAGAGCACGGTGATGGTGGTCTGGTAGATCGGCCGGGCAAAATGAATGGTCACGGTCACCAAGGCCAACGCCACGACGATGCCCGGCAATGAACTGGTGATGTAGTTGCAGCTTTCCAGTACACGTTGCAGGCGACCCGGGTGGCGGATCGACAGCCAGGCAATAGGAATGGCGGCGCAGGTGGTCAGGGCCGCGCCCGCGACGCCCAGCAGCAGGGTCTGTTGCAGCGCCGGCAGCAGCTCGCCCAAGTCCCAGGCTTGCACGCCACCAGCGATCAACCACCGGCCCAGGGTGATCAAGGGCACACCCAGCGCCAGGACGCAGGTGACGCCCTGCAACGCCAGCGCGAGCACCCTGGCCGGGGTTTTCAAGCACACCACCCGTTGCTCACGGGCGCTACCGGAGCCTACGCGGGCGTAGCGCGCATGGCCCCGAGCGGCGGACTCCACGGTCAGCATCACCAGGCAACACAGGGCAAGCACACTGGCCAGCATGTGGGCGGCAGGCCCGTTGAAGGTGGATTTGAACTGATCGAAGATCGCGGTGGTGAAGGTGTCGAAGCGGATCATCGCGTACAGGCCATACTCGGCCAGCAGATGCAGGCCGACCAGCAACGCGCCACCGCAAATGGCCAGGCGCAACTGCGGCAGCACCACGCGAAAAAACACCGCCCACGGCTTGAGTCCAAGCGATTCGGCGACGTCCTCGATGGCCGGGTCGAGGCGACGCAGCGTCGCGGCGATCGGCAGGTACAGGAACGGGAAGTAGGCAATGACCGACACCAGCACCCCGGCAAACAACCCGTGGATCGGCGGCACCAGGCTGACCCAGGCATAGCTGTGGACAAAGGCCGGCACCGCCAGGGGCGCCGTCGCCAGTAACGACCACCAACGCCGCCCCGGCAAGTCCGTGCGCTCCGTGAGCCAGGCCAGTGTCACGCCCAGCGCCACGCAGAGGGGAATCGTCAGCACCACCAGCAACACGGTGTTGGTCAACAATTCGCCCACCCGTGGCCGGAACACCAGTGTCACCACCGTGGACCAGCCGGTCTGCAAGGACACGCCGATGACGTAGGCAATCGGCAGCAGCGCCAGCAACGACACCAGCACCGACAAACCGACCACCCACGCGCCACCGCGGCTCGCGAACACGCCGCGTGACCGTTTACGCAAATTGGCGGGTAACGCTTGGGCGGTATCCGCTGGCAGGATTTCAGGCATCAATTAAAGCAGTCCTGCCTGAGTCATCAGCTCCACGGCTTTTTTACTGTCGAGTTTCGAGGCGTCGACGATGGGTGCATCGAGCTGCTGCAAAGGCACCAGTTTAGGGTTGGATTCGGCGTTCTTGCCCACGGCGTATTCAAACGATTTGCCGTCCTTGAGGATGGCCTGGCCGTCCTTGCCGGTGATCCACTTGAGGAACGCCTGGGCTTGTTCCTTGTGTTTGCTGGAGGCCAGGACGCCACCCCCGGAAATGCTCACGAACGCCCCCGGGTCCTTGTGCTTGAAGTAGTGCAAAGCGGTGTTCTTGCTGTTCTCGCCGGTCTTGGCCTGATCGACGTAGCTGTAATAGTGGTAGATCACGCCGCTGTCGATCTGCCCGGCGTTCACCGCCTTGAGCACCGAACTGTTGCCGCGGTATGCAGTGAAGTTGGTTTTCATCGCCTTGAGCCAGTCCAGGGTGGCGGCTTCGCCTTTTTGTTCCAGCATGGCGGCAACGATCGCCTGGAAGTCGGCGCCACCGGGGGATGCGCCCCAGCGACCTTTCCAGCTTGGCGCAGCAAGGTCCATGATCGATTTCGGCAACTGCGCTTGGGGCAGCTTGCTTGGGTTGTAGACGAACACCGTGGAACGTGCAGCGATCCCCACCCATTTGCCGTGGGCCGGACGGTAGGCTGAGTCGACCTGCTCCAAAGTGGTTTTTTCCACGGGCGCAAACAGGCCTGCGTTGTCGACCAGGACCATCGCCGGGGAGTTTTCGGTGAGGAACACATCGGCTGGAGAGTCGGCGCCTTCCTGTACGATCTGGTTGCCCATTTCGGTATCATCGCCGTTGCGCAAGGTCACCGGAATACCGGTTTCCTGGGTAAAACCTTCGACCCAGGCTTTGGTCAGGCTTTCATGCTGTGCGTTGTAGACCACGATGCCGACGGCATCGGCGGCATACACGTGACTTGCGCCCAGCAGAGCGGTGGCCAGCAAGGCCTTTTTGAGGAACGAAGGGATAGGGGACTTCATGCGGCGCCAGCTCCTGTTATTTTTGGTCTTGCAGGCTGATTCGAGTGAATCGAACAAAGAAGGACGTCAATTATTCTAGATCAATACGAATCATTTGCAGATTTAAGGCGCGCTAATGTAGAGCCTTGAATGAGAAAAAATCGTTAAATTCTCTGCTAAAGAAACCTGTGGGAGCCCTTGTGGCGAGGGGATTTATCCCCGTTGGGTCGCGTAGCGGCCCCAAAACCTGCAAATCGGTGGATCAGATACACCGCGTGCACTAGCTTTGCGACTGCTTCGCAGTCGGACGGGGATAAATCCCCTCGCCACAAAGGCTCGTACTCATAAAGGATTGTGTCACGGCCCGGCATTCGCGGATGGGCAACCTTTCTGCGTGCCAGCCGCTGCCTGGCTGATCAGCGCGGCCAGGCGCCTGACGTTATTTTGCTGCGCGGCTACCAGTTCATCGATCGATGGCCCTGATGGCGTCTGCAGGGTGCTGCGGCAATTTCCTATGACGTCTTCGTGGCCATTGATGCTGCGAAGGCGCCACTTCACGTCGAGCAATCCATACTGGCCGGGAATCGAATCGAAGCGCTGTACCTCCACGCGCACCGACAATTTGCGCTGCGGATTGTTGTTGACAATCTGGTCGGCCAAGGCACTGCGCAATTCATCCACCAGGCTGGCCCCCCACCAGTCGGTTTCCAGGATCGCCATGCCGGTATTACCCTGGCGCACGACGATCTGCGGGCGATCGACCTGCGGCGGGACAGTGAGCAATTCAATCTGGATGTCCGCGGCACTGCGTGAACCTCCTGCCATTTGGGCCGGGGTCAACGTGTGAAACTGGATCGGATCGCTGCGGCAGGCAGCGAGCAACGACAACGCGGCAACCAACGTGATTTTCAACGGAAAAGCCATGAATGTTGCTCCTGTGGTCATTTGCTCGGCGGCCCTTGCAGATCCATCGGCGCGGCGTTGTTCGGACGCCCGCGAATCAACGACTCCGGATGCCGGCCCAGGTAGTCGGCCAGGTCACGCAAGGCGCGCGACGTACGTCCGAGTTCGTCCATGGTCTGGCCGAGTTTTTCCCGTTGCGGCGAATCTTCGGCAAGCGTCGAATTGGCCGATTGCAGGGTCGTACTGGCCGATTGCAGGGTTTTGCTGACGTCGCCCAGGGTGCTTTGCACGCTCGGCAGGGTCTTGGCATTGAATTGCGACAGACTCTTGCGCATTTCGACGAGGTTGCTGTCCAGGTTGCCGGCGATCCGTTCGATGGGCAGCTGATTGATCTTGGTCACCATGGCCTCGAGCTTTTCCTGCAACTGCTCGAGGCTGCCAGGCACGGTGGGCAGGACGACCGGTCGCAAGGTTGGATCGAAGGCGACTTTCTCCGCTTTGGGGTAGAAGTCCAGGGAAATGTACAGCTGGCCGGTCAGCAGGTTACCGGTGCGGGCCTGGGCGCGCAGGCCATTCTCGACGAAGGTGCCGATCACGCGCACGCCAGCGGCTTCGTCGTTCGGGTCATGATTGAGCACCTTGATCATTTTGGTGTGCGCCTGGCCCAGGCGCTGCGGATAGATCACGATCCCTACGTTGACCGGGAAGGTGCGTTTTTTCTCGTCGAAATCCAGGTTGACCGAGACCACCTTGCCGATTTCCATACCCAGGAACTCCACCGGCGCATCAACTTTCAGTCCGCGCAGGGCCTGGTCAAAGCGCAACACCATGAACTGCGGCTTGCCATTGGGCGGGGCGAGGGCGGTTTGCTGGTCCTCGAACAGTTCGTAGGCATAGTCTTCCGCGGCCGGCTTGTCGTTGGGACTGTATTCCGGAGCGCGAAAGGCGATGCCGCCGACCAACAGGGACGACAAGGACTCGGTCTTGACCGCAAAACCGTTGGCGCCAACGCTCACGTCGACACCGCTGGCGTTCCAGAAGCGGGTGTTCTCGGTGACATAGGCATCATTGGGTGCATGGATGAACAATTCGATGTTCACCCCTTTGCCGTCAGGGTTCAGGGCGTAGGCCACCACTTGGCCGACCGGTATCTTGCGGTAGTAGACCGGAGAACCGATATCCAGCGATCCCAGGTCCTGGGTGTGCAGGGTGAAACGCTTGCCCGGTTCGCCGTAGGTGATCGGCGGCGGGTTTTCCAGGCCCTTGAAGTTTTTCGCCCGCGCATCGTCCTGGCCGATATCGGCGCCGATGTAGTC
Source organism: Pseudomonas sp. SbOxS1 (assembly GCF_013416725.1). Classification (NCBI taxonomy): domain Bacteria; kingdom Pseudomonadati; phylum Pseudomonadota; class Gammaproteobacteria; order Pseudomonadales; family Pseudomonadaceae; genus Pseudomonas; species Pseudomonas sp. SbOxS1. The sequence continues at coordinate 37,523 of NZ_JAAVXC010000037.1, read as the reverse complement.
CCCGGATAACAGCGTATCGATACCCGACACGCCGCCCGCGCCGATCCGCGGCCGTACCACCCAGTACTGCGAGTCTTTACGGGTAAAGCTTTCGGCCTGTTTAGACAGTTTGATGGTGGCGTTCACGCTCTTCTGGTCGCTGCTCAGCTCCACGTCCGAGACATGGCCGATGACCACGTTGCGGTATTTGACCTCGGTCTTGTTGGCGGTCAGGCCGTCACCGGTCTTGAACGTGACCGTGATGGTCGGCCCCTCCTGCAAGATGCTGTGTACCACCAGCGATAATCCCACCAGCACTGCCACGATCGGCACGATCCACACCAGCGAAAAGCTGAAGCGGCGGGTCTTGATCGGCGCCTGCCCGGGGGCCAGTGGCCCGTCAGTGGCTTGTGACTTCATCCGTGACCTCCTCATTTTGTGGTTTTTGCCGCTCTTTATCCCAAATCAGTCGCGGATCGAAACTCATCGCCGAGAGCATGGTGAACACCACCACCAGACCAAAGAACAGGATGCCCGCCCGCGGTTCGATATCGGCCAGGGCCTGGAATTTCACCAGGGAGGCCACCAGGGCCACCACGATGACGTCAAGCATCGACCAATAACCGATGAGCTCGACAAAACGGTACATTTGCGAGCGCTCGCGCAGTGCCCACTGGCTGTCGCGCTGAACAGTCACCAGCAGCAGCGTCAAGGCGACGAACTTGACGCCCGGCACGGCGATGCTGGCGATGAAAATGATCAGGGCAATATCCCAGGCACCGTGCTGCCAGAACTCGATCACACCGCTCATGATCGTGCTGTCGGCACCATCGCCGACCATCTTGGTGTTCATCACCGGCAACAGGTTGGCCGGGATGTAAAACACCAGGGCGGTGAACATGTAGGCCCAGGTCCGGGTCAGCGAGTTGGTTTTACGTCGATGCAGAGGGGCGCCACAGCGCTCGCATTCGTGGGGGTCGAGGGTCATGTCACAGGCCAGGCCGCAGGTGTGGCACAGGCACAGGTTGAGATCGCTGGCGACGGGAGGTGTTGTCATACGATGTCCCACAGTTCACGGATATCGCGGCCGGCAATGCGGATCATCATCAGGCTGAGGACCGCCAGGGCAAACAGGCCGATACCGGGCAGCACATCCAGCAACCCGGCGAGCTTGATCACCGCGACCATCGCCCCCAGCAGGCAGACTTCCAGCATGCTCCAGGGCCTGAGGGTTTCCAGCCAGCGCATGCAGAACCTGAAACCGGGTGAACGCCGATTGGCAAGGGCGAAACCCAGCACCCAGATCAACAGCACCAACTGGAAAATCGGCGCGATGATCATGGCGATCGCCGCCACCATGGCGATGAAGGTGATGGGGCCCAGGCTCAGTGCCAGCACCGAATCCCAGAGCGTTGCGCTGTTTTTCAGGCCTTTGAGGCTGATGCTCATGACCGGATAGAAGTTGGCAAAGATCCACAGCACCAATGCGGTGAAGGTCAACGCCAGGCGCTGTTCTACCGTCAGGCCGTTATAGCGCTGAAGCACACCGCCGCAGCGCGTACACAGGGTTTTCTGATGTTTGGCGAGCGTGACTTTTTCATACACGCAGTCGCAGTGCTCGCAGATGATCAGCTGATCAGTAGTTGCCATGGGCCAGGCTCAACAGGAGGCAGGAAGTTCAGAGCACCCCCTCAATATAGAAGTGACTCGCGATTGAGCAAATCGAAATAAGGGTTGTCGGGTTGCCGCATCGCAGCGAAGGCGGCCAGACAGCCGACCAATCTCTCGCGGATGCACCCGATTTGAAGGCGGCCTTAAAGCCGACCTGATCGGGAGCCGTACGCGTTCCCCCTGTTGTGATCGTTCCCACGCTCTGCGTGGGAATGCCGCCAGGGACGCTCCGCGTTCCGCTGTCGACGCATGACATGAGCCTTGCGCAACGGTGACGCGGAGCGTCACAGGATGCATTCCCACGCAGAGCGTGGGAACGATCAGGTTGGGGGTAACCGGAAAAGTCAGGTCGGCTTTAAGGCCGCCTCGCTTTTGTTTTTGATCTGGGTGCCCCGTTAACCACGCTGGCCGAACGCAGGCATTGCGCAGTGGGTAAACCGGCAGGACGCCGGTTTAGCCGCGCTGGGCCATGGATGGCCCATCGCGGCGCCCCACGGAGCAATGCCGGAGTGAGGGCATGCCGAGCCCTAGCGAGGCACCGAGTGGTGGGGTGAAGCCTTTTGCTTACTTTTTGCTGGGCCGGCACTCCGGCGTTTGAAAAAGTGAGTCGCCGTAAGGGCGAAACCATAGGTGGCCGTTACCGAAGGAATGGATATGTACGCCTGAAAGACAATCACCAGCTGTCAGGCCGCCTTCGCCGGCAAGCCTGGCTCCTACAGTGCGCGCGCAGGGTATCAGGTCAGGCCTTGGCAGCCATCGCAGTAACTTCCACCCGCATGCCCTCGACCGCCAGCGACGCCACGCCCACAGCCGCACGCACGGGCCACGGCTTGGCGAAGAAACGCTTATAGACCTCGTTGAAAGCGGCACGGTCGGCCATGTCGGTGAGGTAGATGGTCAAGTGCAGCACCCGGTCCATGGAACTGCCGGCGCGTTCCAGCGCCACTTTCAGCGCCTGCAGGGTGCACTCGCTTTGCAGGGTGATATCGCCCAGTTCAAGGCTGCCATCGGCACGGGTCGGGATCTGGGTGGAGACCAGCATGCCGCCGAAACCGGCGACGTCGGAAGAGATGGAGTCCGCATCGGGATCGGGAACGAAGGTCAGGTCTTGGTTTGCCATGGGGGTCTCTTGCTTGAGGTGGTAAGGCGGCGTCGCACGCATGTCGGCCGAGGCCGTCATGCCGCAACGCCTGTTGCACCCACCAGTTTACGGAACCGTCACGCCACCCGCTCGATTTTATCCGCGCTAGGCTTCTTGCCATCACTGTTTGCGCGCAGCAGTACCCAGCGCACGACCTTGTTCCAGGCATAAGCCACCACAACGCCACCGACCACGGCGAAAACCACCCCGAGCAGCGGATAATCGCCAATGCGCCGGGCCACCGAATGGAACTGGAAGTGCGTCAGGTAGATATACAGCGTCGAGGCGGCAATCAATGCCATGCCCCGCGCCAGCAAGCCGGGGACGGGAATCGACCGGACCCAGATCACCAGGAGCGTGGCCGGCACGGCGACATCGATGTGGCTCCAGATGTCGGTGGCGAGCGGCCCGAATCCCAGCATCGCCTGAAGGTCCTGCCAACCCACCACCAGGAGGGCAACGAGCGTGACGATCCACTTCTGCCTGGTTGAACTGGCACTGTGAATGGCCATGCCGAGCACCATGATCGCCAGGTAATGCTGTGGCACCCGATTGAACAGCGCGCTCGCATCGAACACATAGTGACTGATCAGCACATCAACCACCGCCAACACGCATGACGCAATGACAAAACAACGGAACGGGTCTGCACTGATGATGTTCCTGACCCGCTCGAACGACAGGACGAACCCGATGAACAGCAGCATCTGCACCAGGACTTCTATGTACCAGTAGACGAAGTTGCCGATCTGGTTCGGTGGATACCAATTGGAAATCAGCAACAATGATTGCCAATGCACCGTGTCGAACACCACCTGGACCAACACCGTGTACAGGATCGTGGGCACCGCGATAGTGGCTACGGACTTGACCAGCGTGCGCACGCTACCGGACTCATTGATGGCCTTGAATTGAAACCTTGCCAGGCTGATCCCGGAAACCAGGAACAGGGCCATTGTTTCACCGAACACCGGCCAATGTTCCACCACCTGAAAATGCCCCATCACAATCAACACGATGGAGACCACACGTAAAAACACCGGCACTTCCATTGCCCGGAGCGAAAACCTCGAGGCCTTGGTGTCGCTGGCCAGTTCACACAGCTCGAGTACCGGGATCATTTCCCATTGATCGGGCAGATGACCGATCAGCTCTTCCAGCACCATCGAAGCCTGGACGAACGAGAGTGAATCCCCGCCCAGCTCCACGAACGTCAAGTTCGGATCGATGCGCGGCACTTCCAGGATTTCGGCCCAGGCCTGCGTCAACTTGAGCGCCAGCGGCGACAGGTCCTGGCTGGCAGTGACCGGTGCCGCCTGCTTGTCGACAAGCGCCTGCAACGCCCGCTTGTCGATTTTGCCGTTCGGCGTCAATGGAATCGTCTCCACGAACACGAACAACGCCGGCACCATGTAGTCGGGCAACTGCTGCCCCACTTGCTCCCGCAGTTCACCCGGTGAAACAGGATTGGCGGAAACGCAACAGGCCACCAGTTTCACGTTCGATCGTTCGTTGTTGGCCAGCACCACGCACTGTTTGATCCGCGGATGCCTTGAGATCGAGGCTTCGATTTCAGCCAGCTCGATGCGATGGCCGCGAATCTTCACCTGGCTATCGCCGCGCCCACGGAACATGACACTGCCATCGGCAAGATAAGTGCCCAGGTCGCCGGTCCGATAGCAGATATCACCCTCGGCACGGGTGAAGGGATTGACCACGAATTTTTCCCGGGTCATTGCCGGGTCACCGTAGTACCCCAGGGACAGAAACGGGCTGCGGATCAGGATTTCCCCGACTTCGCCTTCGCCCACCAGCTGATTGGCCTCATTGACCAGCAACAGTTGCGCGCCCTCGATCCCCTTCCCCAGCGGGATTTTGGCGTTGTCGCGCGCGGGATCGACTTGATGGTAAGCCATTGCCTGCGGCGTTTCGGTGGTGCCGTAGAAGTTGACGCTGATGGCGTTGGGGGCGATGGCGCGTATTTGCTCGTAAAGGGTGCTGCTCAAGGCATCTCCACCCCAGAACAGGTAGCGCAGCTCATCGAACTGCAATCCACTGATTTTCGCCCCGGTTTCAATGAGTTTGCCCAGGGGCGGCGTGAGGTGAATGATCGAGATCCCGTGCTGGTGTATCCACCTCGCCAGGGCGGCTGGATCGATCACGGTCGACTGGGCCGGGATGATGACTTTGGCGCCAATGGAGAGCGGCGTGAACACGTCCCTGTAGACCGGGTCGTGGCCCAGCCCCGACAGCAGGGAAAAGCAACTGTCCCGGGTCAACGAGTGACGCTGGCTATGCCATTCGATGAAATGCACCAAGGGCGCGTGATGGGTGACAATCCCCTTCGGCTCGCCGGTACTGCCCGAGGTGAAAGTGATATAGGCCGGGTGCGCGGGGTTGACCTCGGGCAAGGCCCTTGGCTCGACGGCGAACGCTTTCAGCGCATCGCCGGGCAACTCCGGTACCTTGACCACGCGTACGGCGGACGAACGCTGCGAATCGGGCTCGAAGGCGGCCTCACCGCATACCAGGACAAAGGTCGGCTTGAGCACCTGGATGATCTGTTCGATGCGCGCACGGGGATAGGCCATGTCGGCCACGGTGAACGTCAGGCCGGCGCGCGAGGCACCGAGCATGGCGTAGACCAGGCCGGCACAGCGACTGGAGACGATCACGACCCGGTCGGAGGCGCTCGCGCCCTGCTCCAGCAGATAGCTGGCAAGTCGCTGGCTGATCGTTTCAAGTTCACCGTAGCTGCACGTGGCCTCTTGCGAAACCACGGCCACGGCATCGGGGGTACGTCCAGCGTGCTGCAGGAAGTCCGTGAATATCGGACGTTCGACACAATACGCCAGATCCAGCGTCGGGTTTGGGCGCGCATCCTGCATGTTATTGGTTGACTCCCCATTGCCTGTAAGAAACAACGGCAGGCCCATGGCGGCCTGTCTCAGAAGACCGCCACGGGCCCGACTACCTCATTGTTTTGTCAACGCCTCTGGCAACGCGGCGCCTTGTTGGAAGATCACTGTCTGCGCTGGCATCGGGGCCGGGAAGCCGGCTTCGCCGAGGGCGTCCTTGATGGTGCGGTTGGTATCGAAATACACCTGCCAGTAATGCTCATTGTGGCAATAAGGTCGCACCGCCAGCACCGGGCCGACCAGGTTGAACTCGAGAATCTCCACATCCACGGCAGGCTCGGCCAGCACATTGGGGATGGCCGCGATGCGCTCCTTGAGCAAGGCCGCCGCGGCTTTCCAGTCGGCCGCACCAGACAGCTGCGCCTTGAGCTCGACGCGGCGGAACGTATTGTGGGAGAAGTTCTGGATGTTATCGCTGAAGATCTTGTTGTTGCCGACCAGGGTCAGCACGTTGTCCGGGGTGTTGATCGCCGTCGCGAACAGGCCGATCTCGGTGACGGTACCGACCACCCCGCCCGCACTGATGAAGTCGCCGACCTTGAACGGACGCAAGACAATGATGAAGGCACCGGCCGCCAGGTTGGCCAGCAGCCCGGACCAGGCCATGCCGATCGCCAGGCCGACCGCGGCCAGCAGCGCCGCGAACGTGGTGGTCTGCATGCCGAGGTAGCCGAGGATGCCGATCACCAGGATGATATTCAGGGTCACGGTGATCGCCGAACCCACATAGCGCAGTACGGTCGGGTCGACCTTCTGCTTGCCCAAGGCCTTCTGCACCATGCCGACGGCAAAGCCGATCAGCCAGCGCCCGACGATCCAGAAGGCGATGGCGGTCAGCAGCTTGACCGCGAACGCAGCGCCATAGGCCTGGACCACGGCAATCAGGGCGTTGAACTTCTGGGTGGTGACGTTAACGATTGTCTCGTCCATGGCAGAGGCTCGCAAATGAGAGATTCACCCCAAGACGCTAGCACAGCTCTCGTAGCCCGCCAGTCCGCCGGCTAACAGGCGCAGTCGTGTGCCTTTATCCTCGCCATTGCCGCGGGCTGACCCCGGTCTTGCGACGAAAAGCCCGGGCCAGTGCCGAAGGGCTTTCATAACCGACCTCTTCGGCGATCAAGGCAATGGGCTTGCCTTCACGCAGGCGTTTTTGCGCCAGGCTGATCCGCCAGCTCACCAGATAATCCCCCGGGGCCTGCCCGACCACCCGCTTGAAGTGCTCGGCGAAACTGGCCCGGGACATGTTGGCCGCCACCGACAGTTCGGCCACGCTCCAGGCCTTGCCGGGCGCTTCGTGCATGAGGTTCAAGGGGCGCGCCAGGCGAGGATCGGCCAGGCCCGCCAGCATGCCCGGCGATTGATTGCGACTGCTCAGCATGTGCCGCAACAACAGGATCACCACCAGCTCGAACAGCCGGTCCATCACCGCCTCCCGACCACAGGTACCGTCGAAGGCTTCGTTGAACAACCATTGCAACGTGTTGGCCAGGGCCGGGATTTCATCCAGTTTCAGCACGAGGTAATCCGGCAGCGCCGTGGCGAGGGCGTTGCCCGCGCCGCCGTCGAAGTCCAGGGTCGCGCACACCAGTTGCGTATCGCTGTCCTGCGGGGCAAGCAGGCGGTGGCGATATGGCCGGGGAAAAAAGATCAGCGTTGGTTCGGTGATGTGCAACTCACGGTCGTCCGCAAGCCTGAGGGACAACTCGCCCGCCTGGAGCAGATGCAAATGACCGCAGGCCTGGCTGCCGTCGAACGCCGTCGTGCCGCAAAACATACCGCTGTGAAAGGTCCCGGCATTGACGCCGAAATGCGCAAGCAAGGTGGACAGGCGATCCATGAAGGGCCTCCGGCAGCAGTTTTGGACGATCTGTCGCATATCGTCGACGATTTGCATCCAATAGACCAGCCCGAATCAATAGCATCCTCTCCGTACCCAGCGCATGTCGCGCATCAACCACGGAGAATCACCATGCCACGCATCAACCCTGTCAGCCTCGAACACGCCGCCGAGACCACCCGCCCGTTGCTCGACGGCGTACAGAAGAAAATCGGCTTCCTGCCCAACGTGTTCCGGGTCCTGGCCCACGCCCCCGCGGTACTGGCCTCCTACCTGCAGAACTCGGCGGCCTTGGCCAAGACCTCCTTGAGCGCCAGGCAGAAGGAAGCGATTTCCCTCGCCACCTCCCAGGTCAACGGCTGCGACTACTGCCTGGCGGCGCACACGTTGTTTGCCGGCAAGGCGGGGCTTTCCAGCGAGGAAATCCTCAGCGCACGCCAGGGCCAACTCGATGCGTACGCCTTGCTCGCCCGGCAAATCACCGAAAGTCGTGGCCACCTGGGCAGCGAGCAAATTGCCGCGGCCCGCGCCGCTGGCATCGATGACGCGAAAATCATCGAAGTGATCGCCCATGTCGCGTCGCAAACGCTGACCAACTACCTGAACAACGCCGCACTGACCGAGATCGACTTTCCGGCAATCGGCGCCTGACCCACCCTGTTGCAGAGGATCGAATTCATGAAGACGGTAACCCTGTACACCACCGACACCTGTCCTTACTGCCGCAGCGCCAAGGCGCTGCTGGCCGGCAAAGGCGTGACGCCCCGGGAGATCAACGTTCAGCACACGCCCGGCAAGCTTGAAGAGATGCTCAGCCGCAGCGGCCGGCGCAGCGTGCCGCAGATTTTCATCGGCGACACGCACATCGGCGGCTTCGACGACCTGGCCAGACTGGATCGCCAGGGTGGCTTGATGTCGATGCTGGCCTGATCCCCTGTAGGAGCGAGCATGCTCGCGATGGTCGTCAACGAAGACGCGGGAAGTCTGGTACCCCGCGGCGCTCTCAGGTCCATCGCGAGCAGGCTCGCTCCTACAGATGCTCGCTCCTACCTCCTACGTATTGGTTTTCAACTTGGTCCACAGGCGCGTGGTCAAGCGGGCGATGGAAGCCGGCAAGTCCTCCACCGTGAACAGCTTGTCCATCACCGCTTTGGGCGGGTAGATCGCCAGGTCCTGCTTCACCGCCGGCACCACATCGGCATCCGCTGCGCTGTTGGGATTGGCGTAGTGGATGCTGTTGCTGATGTTGGCAATCACCTGCGGTTGCAGCAGGTAGTTCATGTAGGTGTAGCCATTTTTCGGGTGCGGTGCGCTCTTGGGCATGACCACCATGTCGAACCACAACGTGGAGCCCTCCTGCGGGATTGCATAGGCGATGTCGATGCCGTTTTTCGCTTCCCTGGCGCTGGCGGCCGCCTGCACGATGTCGCCGTTGAAGCCGATCACCGCGCAGACGTTGCCGTTGGCCAGGTCGCTGATGTACTTGGAGGCGTGGAAGTACTGCACGTAAGGCCGGATCTTCAGCAGCGCCTGTTCGGCTTTCTTGTAATCGGCCGGCTCATGGCTGTGGGGTGGCAACCCCAGGTAATTGAGGGTGATGGGCAGCACTTGCGTCGGGTTGTCGATGATCGCCACGCCACATTCGCTGAGCTTCTTGATATTGGCCTCATCGAAAAACAGGCTCCATGAACGGGTGACGTCGGTGTTGCCGAAGATCGCCTTGATCTTCTCGACGTTATAGCCAATGCCCGCGGTGCCCCACATGTAGGGATAACCGTACTGGTTGCCGGGGTCGTTGACCTCGAGTTTTTTCATCAGCACCGGGTCAAGGTTGCTCCAGCCCGGCAGCTGGCTCCTGTCGAGCTTCTGGATGGCCCCGGCCTTGATCAGGCGCGACAGGAAATGGTTCGACGGGCTGACCACGTCATACCCGGTATTGCCCGTCATCAACTTCGATTCCAGCACTTCGTTGCTGTCATGGATGTCGTAGGTGGCCTTGATCCCGGTTTCCCGGGTGAACGTGGCCAGGGTGTCATCGGCGATGTAGCCGTTCCAGTTGGAGATGTTCACGGTTTCATCGGCGTGGGCGGCGGCGCAAAACGTAGAGAGCAGGGCCACCAGGGAAACGGTATTGACGCGCATGTTCGATCACCTTCGTGTTGAAGTGTTTTTGTCGTGAGTGAAAGGCGGTGTTCTAGATTTCGCTTCTGGCCCGGGCCGTCTCTACGCGCATACGCAGCATGGCACCGATATCCAGCAAGGGCTTGGGCGGCAGCCAGCCGGGCTGGGCGCGCTCAATGACCGATTGCAATACCGGTGAATCGATACCCGAGGCCAGCTCCGCCAGCAGCCGCCCCCACAGCGTGCCGCGCGCCACACCGGAGCCGTTGCACCCGGCCACGGCGAACACGCCCTCCTCGACCTTGGCAAAATACGGTTGCCCGGAGCGCGAAGCGCTGAGGTGGCCGGTCCAGGTGTATTGAATGTCCTGCGCGCCCAACAGCGGGAAACGCCGCTGCAGGCCCAGTACATGGTGCTGGCGCCGGTTCGCCAGCTCGTCGGGTGACAAATCGTGGGCGCGGTATTCGGCGGTGTTGCGAATCATCACCCGGCGATCCGGGGTCAGGCGCACCGTGGCTCCAAGGGGCCGGGTCGACAACACGCCCCAGGGCTCGACGGCGCCAAGGGCGTGGAATTCTTCATCGCTCAGGGGCCGGGTGAGGCTGGCGCTGAGCTCCATGGCGAAGGTGCCGCTGTCACTGATCCCGGAACGGGGAATGAAGGCATTGAGGCACACCAGCACGTTGCTGGCCTCGATGCAGCCATGCACGCCGCCGGCGCGGATGCGCCCATTGGCCAGGCGCTGCAGGCCGCTGATTTCGGTGTTTTCGAACAGGGTGACCTGCGGCGGTAGTGCGTCTAGCAGCCCTTTGACGTACTTCGCCGGTTGCAGCAGCGCATTGCCATTGCCGCACCAGATCGCCGCCTGGTAGTGCCGGGTTCCCAACTTTCGACTCAACGCCTCGCCTTGCAGAAACTGCGCGGAGGCGCCCACCGCGCGCAATGTCTGCAACTTGGCCTCGACCTCGGTCAACTTGCGCGGATCGCTGACCGCAAAGAAATAGCCCGATTCACGGAAATCACAGTCGATGCCGTGCCGGGCAATGCGCTGGCGCACCTCGTCGCTGGCGGCACGGGAAATCGAGGTGTCGACCTGGAAGCCGGCGAAGCCCGGGCGGCCTTGCAACTCGGCATGGGTGGGGTTTTCGTGGGCGACCACGAACCCCGAATTGCGCGCCGATGCCCCTTGCGCGGCGCGCTGGCGGTCAACCACCACAATGCGTGCCCGGGGATGCAGTTGCGCCAGTGAGTGAGCAGCGCACAGCCCCGTGATGCCGGCGCCGATCACCAGCCAATCGGCCTGCTGCGTGCCCTTGAGCGGATCGCGCAACGGGCTGTCCCCGGCTTGTGCAATCCAGCCACATACGTTTTCCATGCGTCACCTCGTTGACTGTCGTGGTGCAGTCCCTCTCTCAACCGATCATGCAGTATTTGCATGGGTGCTTGGAGATGATGACCGCCATGACTAGAATCTAAAGGGACAGTGCAACGACAACCAACGTTATTAAATCATCCAGGTATTCTGAAAACGCATGGATAACATTCGCCACGTTCCCTCGCTCCAGGGCCTGCAGGCCCTGGTCGAGGTGGCTGATTCGGGCAGCTTCACCCAGGCGGCGCAAACGCTGTGCCTGACCCAGAGCGCCGTGAGCCGCAAAATCCAGCAATTGGAGAATCACTACGGCACAGCGCTGTTCCTCAGGACCAGCCGCAGCCTGCACCTGACAGCGGAGGGCGAACAGGTGCTCGCCAGTGCGCGGCACATCCTTGAACACCTCAAGGCCCTGGAGGACCGGATCGCCCCGCAAAAACGCCCGTTCCGCATCCGCATGCACGTGTCACTGGCCGTGCGCTGGCTGCTGCCCAGGCTGAGTGACTTCTACCGGCATCATCCGCAGGTATCCCTGGCGATCGAGACCGTCGCCACCGAAGTGGTGGAACCGGCCAGCGACAGTGACGCCTACATCCTCTACCTGCCCGAACCGTCCGGTGCCGCGGATTGCCTGACCTTGTTCGAAGAAGCGCTGGTGCCGGTATGCGCGCCCGGGCTGGCACTGGCATCGCTTGCGGAACTGCCGGGCTTCGCCCTGCTGCATCGCTCGGCCGACAGGAATGACTGGAAGCATTGGCTGGGCGCCAATGGCGGCAAGGCGCTGGAGGATTTTCGCCATATCCCCTTCAACCTCGACGAACTGGCCCTCGATGCCGCCGCGCGGGGGTTGGGCGTGGCCATGACCGACATGACCCTGGCGGGCGAGTCGATCGAGCGCGGCGTGCTGGTCATCCCGTTTGGCGAGCCGTTGAAAACCCGCGGGATTTACTCGCTGTGCCTGCAACCTTCGGCCGCCGCGCATCCGGCCTGTGCACCGCTCATGCAGTGGTTCGCCCAGCAGGCCGGCTGAATCAATCGTCTTCGTGCAACTTGATACCCCGGGCATGCAGCAGAGGCGGCACCACCAGCACCAACAGCGTCAGGGCCATGAACACTGCCGAGATCGGCTGGGTCAAAAACACCGTCCAGTCGCCCTCACTGATGGACAGGGCATTGCGCAGCTGTTTCTCGGCCATCGGGCCGAGCAGCATGCCGACGATTACCGGCGCCACCGGGAAGTCAAAGCGCCGCATCAGCACCCCCGCCCAGCCGATGCCCAGCATCAGCAGCAGGTCGAAGGATGAATGGCGCATGCCGTAGACCCCGATGGTGGCGAACACCAGGATCCCGGCGTTGAGGTACGGCCGGGGGATCTGCAGCAGCTTGACCCACAGGCCCACCAACGGCAGGTTCAACACCAGCAAGATGACGTTGCCGATATACAGCGAGGCCACCAGAGTCCAGACCAGGTCGGCGGAGGTTTCGAAGAGCATCGGCCCCGGTTGCAGGTTGTAGTTCTGGAACGCCGCCAACAGGATCGCCGCCGTGGCGGACGTCGGTATGCCCAGGGTCAGCAGCGGCACCAGAGAACCCGTGGCGCTGGCGTTGTTGGCCGCTTCCGGGCCGGCCACCCCTTCGATGGCACCCTGACCTTTGTTGGCAGAGAACTCTTTCGGGTACTTGCTCAGCTTGCGTTCGGTGGAATAGGACAGAAAGGTCGGGATCTCGGCGCCGCCAGCCGGAATCGAACCGAACGGGAAACCGATCAACGTGCCGCGCAACCAGGCCGGCACCGAGCGCTTCCAGTCGGCGCGAGTCATCCACAACGACGTCAGGCGATGCCGGCCCTCCGCTTGCTCGGTTTGATACAACAGGCTGTACAAGGCTTCGCCGACCGCGAACAAACCGACCGCCACCAGCACCACCTCGATGCCATCCACCATCTCCGGCACGCCCAGGGTGTAACGGGCAATGCCCGACGTCGAGTCGAGGCCGATCAGGCCGATGGTCAAGCCGATCCCCAGTGAAGCAAAGCCACGCAGCATCGAGGCGCCGAGTACCGCCGACACCGTGGTGAAGGACAGCACCAGGATCGCGAAATACTCCGCTGGCCCGAAATTCAGCGCCAGCCTGGCCACCACCGGCGCGAACAGCGTCAGCAGAATGGTCGCAATGGTGCCGGCGACGAAGGAGCCGATCGCCGCCGTGGCCAGCGCCGGCCCGGCCCGGCCATTGCGCGCCATGAGGTTGCCCTCCAGGGCCGTGACCATGGAGGACGACTCACCGGGGGTATTGAGCAGGATCGAGGTGGTGGAACCGCCAAACTGCGCGCCGTAGTAGATCCCGGCGAACATGATCAGGGCGCCCGTGGGATCGACCTTGGCGGTGATCGGCAGCAGCAAGGCCACCGTCAGCGCCGGCCCGATCCCCGGCAATACGCCAATGGCGGTGCCCAGCAGGCAGCCGATGAAGCCCCACAGCAGATTGATCGGCGTCAGCGCCGCGGAAAAACCCATCGCCAGGCTGGCGAGAATGTCCATGCAGTCGATCTCCTTGGATCAGATCCAGGCGTTGACCAGCGGCGGCAGGGAAACCCCCAGCCCGGCATTGAACAACCAGTAGATCGGCAGTGTCAGGGCCATGCCGATGGCCAGGTCGCGCAGCGGATGACGACTGCCAAAACCCCGCGCCGCACAGGCAAACAGCAACCCGGCCGCCAGCACGAAGCCGATGAGGTTGATGAGCACCGCCACGCCGATCAAACCTGCGGTAACCCAGGCCGCGCCGGCCTTGCCGCCCGCCACGGCGGCTGGTTGGTCCTCCAGCTCGCGAAAACCACCACTCACCGCCTGATAGCTCAACAACAGGCCCACCGCCCCCAGAAACCCCGCGACCAGGAAGGGGTAGACATAGGCCGGCAGAATGACGAAGCCCATCTCCGGCGGAAAGCGCCAGGCGCCCACCGCCAGCACGATGCTGAGGACAACCAGGCCAACGCCGATGGCCAATTGGGTCGGCACGACAGTGCGCGATCCGGTCATTTCAAAGCAACCCGACCTTGACCAGCATCGCGCGCAACCGCACGTGTTCTTCGTCGACAAACTTGCCGAATTCGTCACCGGTCAGCACGCTCTCCGTCCAGGCATTGATTTGCAGGTTGTCTTGCCAGACTTTGCTTTTGCTGGCGGCCAGCACGGCGTCGGTGACTTCCTTGCGCTGCTCGGGCGTGAGGCCCGCCGCGCCATAGACACCGCGCCAGTTGCCGATGATCACGTCGTAGCCGCTTTCCTTGAGGGTGGGCGCATCGATCCCGGGCACGCGCTCGGGCGCGCCGATGGCGAGCACGCGGATCTGGCCATTCTTGATGTATTGGCCCAGTTCGGCATATCCACCGGTCAGCACTTTGATCTGACCGCCCAGGGTCTGGGCGACGATTTCACCCCCACCGCCGGTGGCGATGTAATTGACCTTGTTGACCGGAACATCCAGCTTGCCGGCCAGTTCGGCGATGCCGATATGGTCGATCGAACCCTTGGAACCACCGCCCCAGGTAACGCTGGTGGGCTTGGCCTTGAAGTCCTTGATCAGGTCATCGAGGGTCTTGTACGGCGAATCCTTGCGCACCGCGAGCACGTTGTATTCGGTGAACAGCCGGGCGATCGGCGTCACGTCCTTCAAGCTGATCTGCGGTTTGTTCTGTTCGATGCCCGCGACCATGATCGCACCGACTACCAGCAGCGCGTTCGGGTCGCCCTTGGTGCTGTTGGCAAATTGCGCCAGGCCTAGCGTACCGCCCGCGCCGCCCTTGTTCTCAAAGGTGACGGCCTTGGCAGCGTTGGCCTCGATCAGGGCTTTGCCGAGCACCCGGGCTGTCTGGTCATAGCCGCCGCCCACGGAGCCGGGGGCCATGAACTTGACGGTTTCCAGCGCCAGCGCCGACGTCGTGAGTGTGGCGGCGACAAGGCCCAAAGCCAGGCGATGACTCAGGCTACGAAGCAAAGCGGACATGGTGTCTCTCCCTTTTACATTGTTTTTATGGGTGCCAACTGCGGGTAAGCGTAGAACATGGTTCCGTTGAAGGCCTGCCGAGCCTTGCGAGTCCTGCGTCACAGTCTGAAACATTCTTTTGGTCGGGGTGTTCCGGCCGCCGAAATGCGCCAACTATCCTGAAAAACATCGACCCGCAACCTCTGCAACAGGAGAACCCTGTCATGCACATCATGCTCAAGGGCTTTGGCGTGTCACTGCTGTTGGTGGCTACGGCGGCATTCGCCCATCACGGTTGGAGCGAGTACGACTCCAGCAAACCCTTGCAACTGAACGGCACCATCGAAGCGTCCGGTTACTCCCACCCCCACGGCTTCATAAACCTCAAGACGGCTGACAAGACCTGGAACGTGGTGCTCGCACCGCCCTCGCGCATGGAGAACCGTGGGCTGTCCAGGGACATGCTGGCGGTCGGCACCCAAGCCAGCGTAGTCGGCTATCAGAACCGCAACAAACCCGATGAGTTGCGTGCAGAACGCATCACGATCGGCGACAAAACCACCGAGCTGCGCTGATGGAACGCAACCTGGGCTGGATGGACTGGCTGAGTGACTCGTCGCTCGGGTCAGCCATGCGCGGTGATCTGTGGCTCTACCCGTTGGTTGAGGTGGTGCACATCCTCGGCTTCGCGATACTGGTAGGCTCGGTGCTGATGTTCGATCTGCGGGTACTGGGCGTATCGCGCAATATTCAGGTAACGGCCCTCGCCCGCCATCTTTTGCCTTGGTCTGTTGCGGCTTTGCTGTTGATCGTTCCGGCCGGGCTGATGATGTTTAGCGCCCACCCCCACGACTTCGCCTCCAATGACATATTCATCCTCAAGCTGTGCCTGATCGCCACCGCGGGGCTCAATGCCGTGCTGTTCCATGTCGGCGTGTACCGTTCCGTCATGGCGTGGGATACCGGCCGCCCGGCCCCGGGCGTGGCCAGGTTGCAGGCCTTGTTTTCAATCGCGCTTTGGGTCAGCGTGATCCTCTGCGGCCGATTGCTGGCCTATACCTGAACGATCCGTTGCATTACAGACTTGTCATTGAGTTGTCAGCGTAGCCAGCACCCTCGCTTCATACAGTGAAGTCGTCAGTCACCCGCACCGGGTGACACGCCTTCCACTGATGATGACCAGGGTCGATACCATGAATCCATTGAGCAAAGTCTGCCTGATCGCCGCCAGCCTGTTCGTGCTGGGCAGCGGCTGCGCCATGGCTGCCACCACGACCGCACCGGTCAAGGCCAACAACGTCGTGCTGGTGCACGGTTCTTGGGCCGATGGCTCCAGTTGGGCGGACGTGATCAGCCGCTTGCAGGCCGCCGGCCTGCACGTGACGGCCGTGCAAAACCCGCTGACGTCGGTGGCCGACGACGTCGCCGCGACCCAGCGCGTGCTCGATCAGCAAGACGGCCCGACCGTGTTGGTCGGCCATTCCTACGCCGGCACGGTGGTCAGCGAGGCCGGGATCAATCCGAAGGTCAGTTCGCTGGTGTACGTCGCCGCGCGTGCGCCGGATGCCGGGGAAGATTTTGTCGCTCTCTCGGCCAAATACCCGACCATGCCTGTACGTGCCGGAACCGAAGAACACGACGGCTTCGTCAGTCTCAAGCAAGACGCCTTCCTCAACTACTTCGCCAGCGACGTGCCCCGCGACAAAGCCATGCAGCTGTTCGCCGTGCAACAACCGATTGCCAAGACCCTGTTCAGCGAACGCACCACCGCGGCGGCCTGGCACACCAAACCGTCTTGGTACGCCGTATCCAGCCAGGACCAGACGATCAACCCGGACCTTGAGCGCTTCCTGGCCAGGCGCATGGGTGCCACCACCATCGAATTACCGTCGAGCCACTTGTCGCTGGTGTCCCACTCCAGGGAAATCGCCGACCTGATCCTGGCTGCCGCCGGTCGCCAGCCATAACCGGCGGCGATTCATTACAACTTTGTCATCGAGCTGTTGGTGGGCTGTTCGAATCGCCTGGTTAACCTGGACTCACTGCCAGGCCAACCCGCCGACAGCCCACTCAAACCTGAAAAGAGAACCGTCATGAAAATCCATATCCTCGCTTTCGCCGCCCTTCTCGCCAGCGCCTCGGTATTTGCCGACACCCAGGGCACCGCGCCAGTGATCCACGACAAGGACGCGGCCTTCGTTCACCTCGATGTCGCCAAAGTGCTGGGTGAAACGGACATTTCGCAACAATGCGGCATCATCCCTGCCCAACTGAACTACCTCGACCATCAGGGTCGCCAGCATGAGCTGGATTACCTGGTCCAAGGCAGCGGTTGCACCAATGATCATTGATCGTCATCCCTGCGTACCGGCGGTTGGCCGGGCTACACTGGCGGCACCGGCATGCCGCCGTAGCCCGCCTGCGCGGCGCGCAACCCTGCTGACCCCGAACCAGGCAGACCCCATGAACATTCTCGTCGTCGAAGATGAACCCAAGGCCGGCAATTACCTGCTCAACGGCTTGCAGGAACTCGGTTACACCGTGAGCCTGGCCCGCGACGGCGTCGATGGCCTGCACCTGGCCCTGGAACACGATTTCGATGTGATCGTGCTGGACGTGATGATGCCGAAAATGGATGGCTGGGAAGTCCTGCGCCGCCTGCGCAAGGAAGCCGATACCCCGGTGCTGTTCCTAACCGCCCGCGATGACATCGCCGACCGCATCAAGGGCCTGGAACTGGGCGCCGACGATTACCTGATCAAGCCGTTTTCCTTCGCCGAACTGGTTGCCCGCCTGCGTACCCTGACCCGCCGCGGCCCCACCCGCGAAGAAGAACAGTTGCACATCGAAGATTTGGCGATCGACGTGCTCAAGCGCCGCGTTACCCGCGCCGGCACGCGCATTACGCTGACCAACAAGGAGTTCGCCCTGCTGCACCTGTTCGCCACGCATCAGGGGGAAGTGCTGTCGCGCTCGATGATCGCCTCACGGGTCTGGGACATGAATTTCGACAGCGACACCAACGTGGTGGACGTCGCTGTGCGGCGATTGCGGCTGAAGATCGACGATCCATTCCAGCTGAAGTTGATCCACAGTGTGCGCGGTATCGGCTACCGCTTCGACACGCAGCCATGAACAGCCTGTCGCATCTGCGCCACTCCTTGACGCTGCGCCTGGCGCTGGTGTTCGCGTTCCTGGCGTTTGTCTCCCTGACGTCCCTGGGCGTGGCGTTGTACCGTGACCTGGAGCGCGAATTGGTCCGTCGTGATGACGCGGCCCTGATCACCCGCATCGATCAACTGCGCACGTTCCTCAACGACAGCAATACCCTGGAGCTGATCCGCACCAAACCCGCGCTGTTTCAGAACATGCTCGGTAACCGCGAAGCCTTGCTGAGTATCGGCGCCCCCGGGCAATCGCCGTTGCTGCTGGTCAATCCAGGCAATCTGGACATGCCCGCGTTGACCCCCATGGCCATTGACCATCCGCTGACCCTGCGCGACGTGCAGCACCTGCCCAACGTTAACGGCGTACCTTTTTCAGCACTGGCGGCGACGCTCCACTCCGGCGATCAGGGCACGCTGCAAGTGGTGACCGGGCGCCTGATGACCGAACGCACGGCGGTGCTCGCCAGTTACCGGATCAACGTCTACCTGTTCGCCAGCGTGGCGGCCATCTTGCTGGCACTTTCCGGCTACGTGCTGGTGCAACGCGGCCTGCTGCCGGTGCGGCGCGTGGCCCGGCATGCGCAGGGCATCGGCGTCGGCAACCTCGGCGAACGCCTTGACAGCCAGGGCGCGCCGCTGGAGTTGCTACCGATGATCGAGGCCTTCAATGCCATGCTCGACCGCCTCGGCAGAGGCTTCGTGCAACTGGGCCAGGTGTCCACCGACATGGCCCATGAGCTGCGCACACCGATCAATAACCTGCTCGGTGAAACCCAGGTCGCCTTGCAGCAACACCGCAGCATCGAAGCCTATCAACAGTTGCTTGCCTCCAATGTCGAGGAACTCGAGCGCCTGGCGCGCATGCTCGACAACATGCTGTTCCTGGCCCGCACCGACCCCGCCAGTGCCCTGCGCCAACGCCAGGAACTGGGCGCCCTTGATGAAATGGAACGCATGGCCGACTATTTCGAAGGGCTCGCGGCGGATGTCGGGATCAGCATCAACCCCCAGGGCAGCGGCGTGATCTGGGCCGAGCCGATGCTGCTGCGCCGCGCCCTGGCCAACCTGTGCGCCAATGCCATCAAATACGGCGCGCCGAACTCCGAGCTATCGCTCTGCGCCACGCCATCTGCCGATGGCATCCACCTGCAAGTGCGCAACCACGGCCAGACGATTCCCGCCGAACACCTTCCCAAACTGTTCGAACGCTTTTACCGCGTCGACGAATCCCGCGAACGCTCGGCGCAATCCAACGGCCTGGGGCTGTCGATCGTGGCGACGATCATGCAGTTGCACAATGGCAAGTACAGCGTCACGAGTGCTGACGGCGTGACCTGTTTCGAACTGTTTTTCCCGGCACGGCGAGAGGGCGAATAAACGAAGGATCAAAAGATCGTCCGAACACGGCCCGAACCTTCGACAGGTTCTGCACCGTTGCACATCCGTCCAAAAAAGCCTCGACAACCTGAGTCATGACCTAACCTCATAGGCTGAGTGGCACACAACCAGTCGAGCACTCCGATGCGCCATGCCTTGAGCTTCGTGATTCTCATCGCTTTTCTGTTCGGTCCGAACGTCGGGATGCTCTCGGCGGCGCCACCGCTCGCCCCCCCTTCCGCACCTGCTACGCCTGCATCCGCCAGCGTTTCCGAAAGTGACCTGGACGCCCTGATGGGCCAACTCGGCAACCTCAAACAGCAGGTGTCCCTGGCCACCAACTACAGTCAACTGGAAGGCCCGCAGGATCTGGTGCAGGCCCTTAGTCGCGAAGTTGACCGGCTCACGGCGCTGTTACTGCCCGAACAGGCTCAGTTGCAGGCACAGCTGGGGGTACTGGGACCGACGCCATTGGCCGATGCCGGGCCCGAAAAAACCGAAATTGCCAGCCAGAGGACCGCCCTCACCGAGCAAAAGAGCCGTGTCGACTCCAGGCTGACCACGCTGGCAACCCTCAAGGCCAGCGCCACCGAACTGCTGACCCAGATTGCCGCCATCCGCCGCACCTTGCTGGAAACCGAAGTGACCCAGCAGACCCGCAGCGTGCTCAATCCCTGGTTCTGGACACCGTTGTTGAACCCGCCAGTGGATGACCGGCTGAAATTCAACGCATTCATCGAACAGGTCCACACCACGCTTGCCGCCACCTGGCGGCCGGGTGAGCGCCTGTTGACCACCTTGTTACTCGCCATGGCCCTGGTTTTTTGGGTCTTCGGTCGTCGGGTGGCCGAACGCGGGCTGACCTGGTTGTGCATTCACCGAGTGCCGGAAGGACGCCTGCGACGCAGCGCGTTGGCGCTGGCCTCGGTGGTGGCCACGATCCTGTCTGCCTGGATCGCCCTGCAGTTGCTGTTTTTTACCATCACCCGAGAGCTGCCCCTGACACCGCAACTCATCGGGTTTTCCCAGGACTTCGAAAAGATCGTCTACACCTGCGTGCTGATCACCGGCCTGAGTCGCGCACTGCTGTCCACGCAGCACCCTTCATGGCGCCTGCCGGCCCTTGCCGATCCCCTCGCCCTGGCGATCAAGCCCTACCCCACACGCCTGGCCTGGGCATTGCTGGTGCTGGTGTCGCTGGCGCAGATCACCAATGTCACCGGCATGAGCCCGGGGCTGGTGATCTCCGTCCGCGGCCTGGTCGCCCTGATCGTCTCGGCAATGATTGCCATGCTGCTCTTGCGCGTAAACAAAAACCGCCGGGACATGGTCACGGCGGGCATCGCCCCCGAAGCCGGGCGCACGCTGGCCGGGGTGATTTATGCGTTCGCCAGCATCGCGGTGGTGTTTTCCCTCCTGGCCTTGCTCACCGGCTACATATCGCTGTCGCGCTTCATCACTTACGAACTGGTCTGGTTTTTCATCATATTTTCCGGCTTCTACTTGCTGACCCAGCTGTTCAAGGACGGCTGCGAACACCTGTTTTCCCCCCGCCACACCACCGGCAAGACCCTCAAACAGTTGCTGGGCATCGGCGATACACGACTGGAACAGATTTCGGTCATCCTGTCCGGTGCCGGCCGCGCCGCGTTGCTGCTGATCGCGCTGATCACCTTGATGGTCGGCGGGATCGGCTCGACGCTCGGACAACTGGCCACCAACATCCTCGCCATGCTCGGCGGCGACGGCCTGCGCAAACTGAACATCGTCCCGGCCAACCTGCTGCATGCCGTGCTCGCCGTGGTCATCGGCCTCTACCTGATCCGTTCGCTGCGGCGCTGGCTGGACAACGAGTTCCTGCCGAAAACCGAAATGGACCCCGGCATGTGCGCCTCGCTGAGCACGCTGTTCTCCAACATCGGCTATGCCTTGGTGCTCCTGTTGATGCTGTCATCGCTGGGGGTGCAGTGGACCAACCTGGCCTGGATCGTCAGCGCCCTGTCGGTGGGCATCGGCTTTGGCCTGCAGGAAATCGTCAAGAACTTCGTCTCCGGCATCATCCTGTTGACCGAACGCCCGGTGAAAGTCGGCGACCTGATCAGCATCAGCGGGGTCGAGGGCGACATCCGCCGGATCAACGTGCGAGCCACCGAAATACAGCTGGCCGACCGCTCGATCGTGATCGTGCCCAACTCGCAATTGATCTCGCAGAACCTGCGCAACGTCACCCTCGGCGGCAGCGCCCAGGGAGTGGCGACTCTTGAACTGATGTTCCCGCTGGACATCGACCCCGAACAAGTACGCAGCCTGCTCTACGACACTTTCAGCGAGCACGAGACCATTCTGGAAAAGCCGGCGCCGGTGGTGCGCTTCAGCCAACTCAAGCCCGAAGGCATTACCCTGACCGTGACCGGTTACGTCAACAGCCCGCGCACGGTCACCGCGATCAAGAGCGAGCTGCTGTTCGAGATTCTCAAGCGGCTGGGTGCTGCGGGGATAGAACTGGCGAAACCGCCTGTGGCGTGATCATTGTGGGAGCGAGTCTGCTAGCGAAAAACGTCCAGACAACGCGTTCATCCAGACAGGGTGCGTTATCGTCGACGTCCATCGCCAGCAGGCTGGCTCCCACAGGGGATGAGTTAACACCGTAAAAGTCAGGTCGGCTTTAAGGCCGCCTCGCTTTGGCTTTTGATCTGGGTGCCCCGTTAACCACGATGGCCGAACGCAGGCATTGCGCAGTGGGGAAACCGGCAGGACGCCGGTTTAGCCGCGCTGGGCCAGGGATGGCCCAGCGCGGCGACCCCTGTAGGAGCGAGCCTGCTCGCGATGGACGTCAACGATGACGCTGGGGACCTGAGACCCCTCGGCGCTCTCAGGTTCATCGCGAGCAGGCTCGCTCCTACAGTAAGGGCGAAACCATAAGCCGCCGTTACCGCAGCAACGGATATGTACCAGGTTCATCAATGGGCGATACACACCGACTTAAGCTCGGTGTAAGCCTCAATCACCGCACGACCAAACTCACGCCCCATACCCGACTGCTTGACCCCACCAAACGGCATCGCCGGGTCGAGCAGCACGTGGGCGTTGACCCAAACCGTACCCGCTTCGATGCGCGGCACCAGGTTCATGGCCTTGCCCAGATCGTTGGTCCACAGGCTGGCAGCCAACCCGTAACGGTTGTCGTTGGCCAACGCGATAACCGCGTCTTCATCGTCAAACGGCATCACACCCAGCACCGGACCGAACACCTCTTCGCGCGCAATGGCCATGCTGTGGTCGATGTCGGCGAGGATGGTCGGCTGGACAAAGAAGCCCTCGCCTTCCAGCAACTCGCCACCCGCCACCACCCGCGCACCTTCCTGGCGGGCCAGTTCGATGTGCTTGAGCACGCTCTGCTGTTGCTTGCGCGACACCAGCGGGTTGATCGCCGCCTCGCAGTTCATGCCCGCGCCGATCGGCATCGCCGAGACCGCCGCCGCCAAGGCCTCGACAAATTTGTCGTGGATCGAGCGATGCACGTAGAAGCGCGAAGCCGCCGCGCACACCTGGCCATTGTTCAGCAGGCCGCCGAGGATCGCGCCCTGCACGGCTTTTTCGATGTCGGCATCGGCGAGCACGATCATCGGGTTCTTGCCGCCCAGTTCCAGGGAGAAGCGTGTCATGTTTTCCATGCATGCCACGCCCACGCTCTTGCCCACGGCCGTGGAGCCGGTGAACGACACTTTGCTCACCAACGGGTGCGCGGTCAGCACGCCGCCGACCGAAGCACCGCCGCCGGTTACCACGTTGAACACACCGGCCGGAATGCCCGCTTCAAGGGCGAGTTCCGCCAGGCGCATGGCGGTCAATGGGGTTTCCATCGCCGGCTTGATGATCACCGTGCAACCGGTGGCCAGCGCCGGCATCAGTTTCCAGGCGGCGATCAGCAGCGGGAAGTTCCACGGCACGATGCCGACCACGACGCCCACCGGCTCACGCTTGGTGAACGCCGTGAACTTGGCGCCCGGCGGCAACGGGATCGACACATCGAAGGTCTGCCCTTCGATCTTGGTCGCCCAGCCGGACATGTAGCGCATGAACTCCACCGTGGCGTTCAGGTCCAGGGCGCGTGCCATGTTGATCGACTTGCCCTGGCTCAGGGTTTCCAGCTGTGCCAGCTCTTCGGCATGCTCTTCCACCAGGCGGGTGAAGTTCAGCAGGATGCGCTCACGGTCCGCTGGGCGCAGGCCCGACCACACGCCGGACTTGAAAGCCTGGTGCGACGATTGCACGGCGCGCTCGACGATTTCCAGGGGCGCGTCAAGGGTTTCGCACAGGGTTTGCCCGGTGGCCGGGTTGACCACGGCAATGTTCTGGCCTTCGGCAAACACCCACTGGCCATCGATAAAGCAGCCGTGTTGGCGATCGAGGAATGCAGCAACCTGCGGCAGGATTTCAACGTTGCTCATGAATCACCTTTCATTCAGATGGACGAGCCGGCGGGCCGGCGAAAGCGTCAATTAGTGTTGTTCTTTGAGGAAACACACCACTGCCTGGCGATCATCTGCCGAGGCCATGCCCATGTAGGGCATGTAGGTGCCAGGCACATAGGCCTGGGGTTGCGTGATCAGTTGCGTGATGTTCTCGGCTTGCCAGTCGATGTTCTTGTTGCGCATGGCTTGCGAGTAGTTGAAGCCTTCCAGCGAGCCGGACTTGCGCCCCACCACGCCTGCCAGGTTCGGCCCCATCATGCCGGCGGTGCCTTTGCTCACCGCATGGCAGACCCCGCACTCATTGGCGAACAGTTCGGCGCCACGCTGCTGCTGCGGTGCGCAATCGGCAGCGAAGGCGGCCTGCGCCAGAGTGACGGACAACACAGCAACGAGTGACAAACGCAGGGTGGAGAACATGGCAAACGACCTTGAAAATCCGCGGGTTCGCAATAACGGCGAACGCCAACACTGAAAGTGCCGAGGCATTGGTGCTTCGGCAGGTTGAGCGGGATTGTCGGTGGTCGCTGACACGCAGGTTTTGCCCTGCCTGCCAGTTGTGTTGGCGGTTCTGCCAAACTGCTGCACGGGCGCGATCAGCGATAGCCAGGCTTGATCCAAAGTTCTGCCTATACTGCAATCCAGCCGCCCTGATCACCGCTGAGGAACTGCTGGATGAATGTGACCGACTATTTCGATCGAGCCAGAATCATCAATATTGCGTCAAGAAAGGATCGCCGCGTCGAAACGGTACAAGAATTCGCGCGCAATGGTTTTCCCTTCGACCATGAAAAAGTCAGCTTTTTCCAGGCGGTAACGCCCAGTGAAGACAACGGTTTCCCAAGCATCGGGGCCAGGGGCTGCTTCATGAGTCACCTGGGGATTCTGGAAGAAGCGATCCGCCTGAATGTCAAAAACATCCTGATCCTGGAGGATGACATACAGTTTTCCAGGCGCATTTCCGAATATGGCAAACAGGCCATCGAGTCCCTGCAAGGCATGGAGTGGGACATCGCCTACTTTGGCCATCCGTTTGAAGGCGACTCAAGCTCGCCCACCTGGAAAGCGGTCGACCAGCCCATACACCTGTCGCACTTCTATGCGGTAAACGGCAAATGCATTACCCGGTTGCGCGATTTCCTGCTGCA
The DNA here is from genome assembly GCF_013416725.1 of Pseudomonas sp. SbOxS1. Classification (NCBI taxonomy): domain Bacteria; kingdom Pseudomonadati; phylum Pseudomonadota; class Gammaproteobacteria; order Pseudomonadales; family Pseudomonadaceae; genus Pseudomonas; species Pseudomonas sp. SbOxS1. The sequence goes on along the minus strand of NZ_JAAVXC010000037.1, from coordinate 12,333 downwards.
GATCCTGGAGCGGCCGCCAGGGCATCCTGATGGCGGGCCGATGCACTATGACGCTGCCCTCAATACGCTGATTCATTCGAACAAAGATGTTCAGGCCTACTACTTCACCTGGAACCTGGGCTATCAGAGACCCTCGCGCACGGACTTGCATGCGCTGTCCCTGTTCGACAGGACGCCTGTCCTGCGCGATGTGATGGGCATGCTCAGGAAGTTGAAGGCCATGAACCTGAGAAGAATTCGATAGTGTTCTGACCCCGCTCTCTTTAACTGGATAAGTCCCACCTTCCCCTCTCAACCAGTGCACCCATGTGTGCACTGTCACCCCGCCCTGCAATCTGGCAAGCACAACCAACTCTTTGGCACCGAGGCAACAAGGCGCAAAAAATCCCGGCATTAGTATCTGGAGCGACCGCAACCCTGCGCTCAAGAACAAGAACGGATGCCACACCATGCTCAAGTCCCCCTTGCTTCGCCTCTCTACGCTGGCGTTGATGATCAGTGCCGGCCAGGCGAGCGCCTACGAACTCTACGCCAGTGACGACAGTCATCTGAACGCCACCCTGGAAGCGGTTTTCGGCGTGTTCCACAGCCAGGAAAACTACGCCCTGTCGGGTCGTCTCGACGAAGGTTCGTCGTCGTGGCGCGAGGGCTACATCAAGTACGGCCTGAGCTTCGACCAGGGCCTGGCGGGGGTCGGCACCGCCTACGGCGCGGCGAACATGCTCAGCTCCGGTACTTGGGGCGACGGTGACGCCGCCGGCTTCACCGACGGTTCGGAACGCACCACCAAGTTCGAAGACGCCTACCTCGGCTGGCGCTCGAGCGATCTGTTTCCGGTGCTGGGTGCCGACGGCATCGACCTGTCTTTCGGCCGCCAGAACATCGTGGTCGGCGACGGCTTCCTGATCAACGGCGATGCACTGAACCTGGGCAAAGGCCTGGCCGACGGCGAGTTCAACCGCGGTGGCGCCTACTGGCTGGCGGCGCGCAAGGCCTTCGACGAAACCGCGGTGTTGCGTATCGGCGGCAAGGAAGGCTGGCGCAGTGACCTGATGTGGTTGAAATCCAACAACCGCGCCCAGGCCAAGACCGAAATGTACGTCGGCACCCTGGAGCACGTGGCCGAGGCCGGGACCGTCGGCTTGACCTACATCGACACCAAGGACGTCGACGAGGAGTTCGCCTCCCCCGCGCAACTCGAACGCGATGGCATGAAGACCTACAGCCTGCGCGCGACCGGCAACGCCGGGGTCAAGGACCTGTTCCTCTCCGGCGAATACGCCAAGCAGGACAAACCCCACACGGCCACTGAAGACGCCTGGTACCTGGAAGCCGGCTGGACCTTTTCCGAGGCGCCATGGACGCCGTATGCCGGCTACCGCTACAGCCGTTTCTCGGAAGGCTACGACACGCTGTTCTACGGTTTCAGCCGCGGCTTCGGCACCTGGTTCCAAGGTGAAGTGGCGGGCAACTACGCAGGTCCCTTCAACACCAACTCGCGCATCCAGCAACTCAAGTTCACCGTCTCGCCACTGGAGAACCTGACGGTCGGCGCGATGTACTTTAACTTCGACACCATCGACCGCGACCTGGGCAACACCGATGGCCACGAAGTCGACCTGTACGCCGAATGGCACCTCAACGACCACATCACGGTGATGCCGCTGGTCGGTCTGTTCCAGCCGGACAAGAGCGCCGACCAGGGCGGTACGCAGTTGGGCAACAACGACAAGAACCTCTACAGCCAGCTGATTTTCGCCAGCTCTTTCTAAGTCATGCCGGGGCAGTGGCGCATCCGCTGCCCCCGTGGAAAAAGGCCTTTCCCATGCACAGAAGATTCCTCACGATCCAGAGCAAGATCACCCTGCTCGCCGGCCTCTGCCTGGTGTTGGTGGTGGGCTTGCTGATGGGCCTGTCGCTTTACCAGACGCACAAGAGCAGCCAGCAAGTGGCCCGGGCCAGCAGCGACATGCTCGCCGACGCGGCCAGGGAACACATGCAGGCCCTGGGTAAAGTGCAGGCCATGCAAGTGCAACGCACCTTCATGCAGACCCACGAATTCGGCCAGGGATTGTCGCGGTATTTGCTGTACCTCAGGCAACTCCAGCACCAGGGCAACCTGACCCGCCAACAACTGCGCCAGGAGCTGAGCACCCAGCTTCAACAGGCCCTGATCGACAAGCCCGACCTGCTCGGGCTTTACGTCGTTTTTGAGCCCGACGCACTGGACGGTGCCGATGCCGGCTTCGCCAACAAGCCTGAGCTGGGCAGCAACGAGACTGGACGCTTCTCCCTGTACTGGGTGCAAAGCAAACCCGGCGAACTGCAAGCGGTGATCGGCGATGAAGGCCTGCTGGCCAACACCGAGCCAGGCCCCAGCGGCGCACCCTACAACGCTTTCTACACCTGCGCCCGCGACACCCGCCAGGCCTGCGTGCTGGAGCCCTACTTCGACGAGGCATCGGGCAGTCGCAAACTGGTGACCAGCGTCGCCTTCCCGCTGCTGGAGAACGGCAAGGTCATCGCCGTGGTCGGTCTCGACATCAACCTCGCCGCCTTGCAAAAGAACAGCGAGACCAGTGCACTGCAGCTGTTCGACGGCCATGGCCAGATCAGCATCGTCAGCCCCCGCGGCGTGATTTCCGCCAACAGCCAGGACGTCGCCCGCCTCGGGCAACCGATGGACAATGCCCAGGTGATGGACGCCTTGCGCCAGGGTCAGCCGAAGGTGTTTGTCGACCCGCAGCAAATCAAGGTCCTCGAACCGCTGCCACCGATTACCGGTGCCGCGCCTTGGGGGGTGCTGGTCGGCGTGCCGCAGGAAGTCTTGCTGGCACCGGTCGCCACCCTGCAAAAGCAACTCGATGCCCAGGGCGTGCAAAGCACTGCGCTGGAACTGCTGCTCGGTGGCGGCTCGGCCCTGCTTGGCCTGCTGCTGATCGGGTACACGGCACGGCGTATCACCCGGCCACTGCAAACGCTGACCCGGGTCATGGAGGATATCTCCCTTGGCGAAGGCGACCTGACCCGACGCCTGCAAGTGCAGTCACGGGATGAAATCGGCCAGTTGGCCACGGCGTTCAACCGTTTTGTCGAGCGCATCCACCACTCGATCCGCGAAGTGTCGTCAGCGGCCCTTGGCGTCAACGAAGGCGCGCGCCGGGTGCTGGACGCCTCCAATTCATCGCTGGGCAATTTCGACGATCAAGCCACCCGCACCACCAGCGTGGCCGCCGCGATCAACCAGTTGGGCGCTGCCGCCCAGGAAATCGCCAACAACGCCTCCGATGCCTCGCATCAGGCCTCCACTGCCCGTCAACAGGCCGAGGACGGTCGCCAGGTGGTGCAGCGCACCATAGATGTGATGCACGAACTGTCGGCAAAAATCAGTGCGTCGTGCGCCAACATCGAAGTGCTCAACGACAAGACCGTGAACATCGGGCAGATCCTCGAAGTGATCAAGGGCATCTCCCAGCAGACCAACCTGCTGGCGCTCAATGCGGCCATCGAGGCGGCGCGCGCCGGTGAAGCCGGTCGTGGCTTTGCCGTGGTGGCCGACGAGGTACGCAGCCTGGCCGGCCGCACCCAGTCCTCGGCGCAGGAGATCCAGCAGATGATCGAGGAACTGCAAGTGGGTGCCCGCGACTCGGTCACCACCATGACCGAAAGCCAGCAGCACAGCGAAGAAAGCGTCACCATCGCCAACCTCGCCGGCAGCCGCTTGAGCAGCGTGACCCAACGCATCGGCGAGATCGACAACGTCAACCAGTCCGTCGCCGCCGCCACCGAAGAACAGACTGCCGTGGTCGAGGCCTTGAACGTCGATATCACGCAGATCAATGCGCTGAACCAGCAGGGCGTGGAGAATTTGCAGGCGACGTTGCGGGCTTGTACCGAGCTTGAGCAGCAAGCGGCACGGCTTAACCAACTGGTGGGAAGTTTCAGGATCTAAGCCTTTTGAGGGCTGATACACCGCCTTCGCGAGTAAGCCCGCTCCCACATTGGATTTCTGCGGTACGCAAATTTGTGTTCACCAGAGATTCCCTGTGGGAGCGAGCCTGCTCGCGATGAGACCAAAACATCCAGCATCACTGGCGTCTGACACTCGGTTTTCCAAGGCAAGTTATAGGGGCCTGGAGTATTCTAGACTGCGGGAAAATCCATTCTGTAACCCGCCCCCGGTGCACCTTCATGCAACGCCGACTGAATTCGGGAATACAAGGCATTCGCCTCCGCAGTTGTGATTGACCGTGAACAGTCACGCAGTACAACGCGCAGAAGCACATTCTCCTGATCTGGCAATAATCCGAGCCGTTCAATGGCCTGGTCGGGCAAATCCGAGGACTGCCAACGCCCCTTGACCTGCATTTCTTCGATCCAGTCAGAACAGTCGCCAGCAGCCTGCAACATCCTTTCGGTCAACACCTCCTCGCTCAATCCCGGTGTTACAGCGAGCGAAATATCACGAGCAATCGAAGGCAAACGCGATACGGCGCTCCACGGTTTCAGATCGTGCATCTGCGCCTTTACTCGTTCGTTCTGGTCGCGCAGCAATCGAATGTCCGGTATGCCTTTGCGCAGCATAGTCAGTCGATCCAACCCCATCCCCAGCGCCAGTCCTCCATGTTGCAAAGGATCTATCTTGAGTCGCTCCAACAATGACGTCGCAATACGACCGCACTCCAGCACCTCGACCGGTGAGCCGTCATTCAACACATTCACCTCGATTCCCCCCTCCGTGTAGTGGTGCGGGCTATCGCTGAAGATCCAAGGCTTGTCAGGTACGGCCGATTTGAGGATATCGCCGACCAGACGCAACAAGTGTTCATGCTTCGCCAGTTCCGGATCACCGAGCACCCAGATATCCATCTGATGCGGTTCCGCACAATGCCAACGGTCCCGGCTATCGCGGCGGAAAGTGATGCCGGGGGCGGCCAGCAATATCGTCTCCCCCGTTTGCCGGACCTGAGCGGCACGCTGAAGCGCCGCCGGAATTTGACTGGTGGTTTGGGTGCGCAACAAAGAACATTCGTCGACCCAACGGGTGTGGGCACTTCCGAGGGTGATTTCTGTTGGGTCATAACCGAGCAAACCGTAGTTTTCCTCGGCGGACACAATCCGCGGCCCAGTCAGTATTTGAGCTTGGGGCCAGTCTCTTTCAGTCAGCCCCTGAAGGATCTCCTTAAGTAATATCCGAACCGCGTGATCGGGTGAGGCGGCTTCTGTTAGATCGACCTGCAACAGGGCTTGATGTACAGATGCGTCCGTAAGATATTTCTTTGATTCCTGCACTAAATAACCCCTTTTCCAAAATTTAATACCAGCCCCCAAAAAAGAGAACCCACAAGGCAAGCTAACTACTTCAGATCATCAAGCACAATCTAAAATCGACGACAATTGACATTTTCAGAACAGGACTACAGACACTACTTACACAAATATCCCAAAGGGCTTTACGACGACCATAAAATAATAATTCAGTCTAAAAACCCCCACACAAACCATTTAACACATCAAAAAATTCTGTATTAATAACCCCGCCCCATGAAAGCAGGGGCGGACAAACCAAAAGCTTAAAAAGGACGACCAAATGAACAAAAAAATCTCCACCAAAGAAAAACTCAATCGTGTTACTACAGGCCCGGAGAACTTCGGCTGGGCGCCTTTGGCCTGGGCCCACACTGAAAACTAATTGATGCAAACGGGCGTCAGGAGCATTCTTGCCGCCCACTGACAACACAAGGAGGTACTCATGTCACACTCAACAATGATAAAGACTCTTTTTGGCCAAGAAGAACCGTCAATAGTTTCCGACTCAAAAACTTTTCTTCAAGAATGTACGAAACTAGGATTCAAGACCGCCAACCTCTCGGAAATTGATAGACTTCCAAAGTGCAGTATCATATTTTCTTTCACAAACACAGCGGCAAAACTGACGTTTGAAATAGCGAAGAACACACAAAGCAAGAAAAGCATATTTTGTGCTACACAAGTATTTGAGCCTTCTTTAGAAAGTGCACTCTATAGTTTGCAGCTCTTGTTGAAGAGCGATTTTGAGCAGGCGTTGAGCAAGCAAAGGAGTGTCCTGAACATGCTTAATTCGCACGAATCATTTTTATTGACTGGGAACGATTCTGACGCGTCAGTGACAATTTTCCCACATGCTCAAGCCTATGCATTAATCGCAGAGGACATAGAAAGTGATTTTGTCCAATCTGTGGCGGAATTTTTTGAAGTCCATTACGCCCACATGAACCCACAAGACCCTTGCCCATTTTCTTTCAGCGGGACTTTGAAAATCTCCGGAATACTAACAGTGCTTAGAAAACCCATTCCAACACTGCCAGAAGGCTTAAAGACATCGCTCGCACGGCTAAGCAATCGAATACATGAAGAGGGTGCAATATTATCCGTCACAGGCAACACCATAACCTCACTAAAAATCAGTGATGAAGAACATGTAAAATTATTGGATCTTGCGGCAGGTTCTCGCGGAGTTAAGCTGACGGAATTTGCTATAGGAGTAAACGAGGCTATCTCAACGAGCATTGATTACAAAATCAACTCTCAATTGAATGAAGGGATCAGCGGCGTTCATGTAGCTATCGGCGACGGCTCATCTGGCTATCACATTGACTTTCTTAGTCCAGACGTGAATATCAGCCCAACACACTAAAAAATCCAATGACTTCCATGATAGTAATCGAGTCATCGCGACATCATTCACAATACCTGAGCTACAGTCGTCTCCATAGCGCTCACCACAAGCGAACCTTCAGCGAATTGTCAATTACACCATCTACGCTAACAAAACCGCCTTCACACTAGATCTCCACCGTACACCTCCTCTGTATTCGCTGGAGGCCTAGTGTGGGAGCGAGCCAGAGCGCGATGAGGCCATAAAATCCAACATTTATAGTGCCTGACACTCCGCCTTCGCGGGCAAGTCGAATCGTCGCACCGCTGCTGCTGCCGGGATCTCCCGTGGACACACAAACCTCACCCAATCTGGCACCCACAACCAACCACATGGCATGCACACAAACATGTCGCGCCGGACGCCGAGCGTAGTATCGAAACAGCCCTCAGCTAGTGGGCGCAAAGCAACGCTGAACCCCCTCCATTTCTCACTAAAAACAATAAATCGACCTTCGGGTCGCGGGAGATTTCTGTGCTCAAGAAAAGTGCGTTGGGCTGGCCAAAGATCGCCGGCCTTGGAATTGCGTTGGTGGTGGCCGGGCAATTTTCCGGCTGGAACTTTGGCCTGGCGGCCGGTGGCTGGCTGAACATGTTGATCGCCACCTTGTTGATGGCGCTGCTGTGCGGTGGGCTGGCGTTATGCGTGGCGGAACTGTCCACGGCGTTGCCCAGCGCGGGCGGAGTGTTCGTGTATGCACAAAGTGCGTTCGGGCCGTTCGTGGGTTACCTCGTCGGGGTGGCTTGTGCGTTGGCCCTGACCATCGGCACCGGGGCGGCGGCGACGTTCATTTGTGCCTACACCGAGTCGATTTTCGGTCTTGGCGGGTGGCCGGTGAAGATCGCCCTGTTCGCGGTGATCATTGGCATTCACCTGCGCGGCGTGGGTGAGGCCATGGGCCTGACGTTCATTGCCGGCGTGATTGCCGTCGTCGCCCTGCTAACGTTCGGCGTGGCCATGGCACCGCATGTCGAACTGGCTAACCTGCTGGCGTTGCCGGCGAATGTCGCCACCCCCGTCAGCCTCGGCGGCATCTTCGCCTGCGTGCCGTTCGCCATCTGGCTGTTCATCACGGTCGAACAAACCGGTTCGGCGGCGGAAGAAGCTGAAAACCCTGGCCGCACTATGCCCCGCGGCATCCTCGCGGCCATTGGCACACTGTTGGTCACCGCGCTGGTGGTGCTGGTATGCGCACCGGGTGCCGGCGGTGTTGAACTGGTGGGTTCGGCGGGCGACCCGTTGTACGCCGCGATGTCCAGCAACAGCGCGTTCGGTGAAGGCTCGTGGCTGGCCAAGGTGATCGGCTGCGGTGGCGTATTCGGCTTGATCGCGACCTTCTTCTCCCTGGTGTATGCGGCCTCCCGGCAACTGTTCGCGATGGCTCGCGACGGCCTGTTCCCGCAGTGGCTGGGCAAGACCGGCAAACGCGGCACGCCGTATCCGGCATTGCTGCTGATCGGCGCGATCGGCTTGCCCTTGTCCGAAGTCGATCCGGCCACGGTGATGCTCGCGGTCGTGCTGCTGCTCAACGTTTGCTACCTGTGCATTTTCGGCGCGTACCTGCGCATCAAGAGCAGCCAGCCCGACCTGCCACGTCCCTTCCGCCTGATCGGCGGCAAGCTGGTTGCCTGGCTGGGCCTGGCCCTGACGCTGGTGGTGGTCGCCGCCTGCTTCCAGCTTGACCTGAGCATGCTGATCGCCCTCGGCGTGACCTTCGCCCTGTGTATTTTCAACTTCCTGCTGCGCACTCGCCGCACCGCCCCAATCGAGGTTCCAGACCATGCCTGATACTCTCCTGCAACGCCGTCACCGCGTACTCGGCAGCGCCTCGCCGCTGTTCTACGACAAGCCCCTGCACCTGGTACGCGGCGAAGGCGTGTGGTTGTTCGACGTTGACGGTCGCCGTTACCTGGACGTGTACAACAACGTGCCCTGCGTCGGTCACTGCAACCCCCACGTGACCGAGGCCATGCACCGCCAGGCCACTACGCTGAACATCCACACCCGCTACCTCGATGAGCAGGTGGTGCGCTATGCCGAACGCTTGACCGCGACCTTCGGCCAGCCGCTGGACACCGCGATGTTCACCTGCACCGGCACCGAGGCCAACGAACTGGCGCTGCGCCTGGCACGCTACTCCAGCGGCGGCACCGGCATCATCGTCAGCGATTACAACTACCACGGTAACTCCGCGTCGCTGGCGCAGGTCACCACTGCCCTGCCCTCACCGGAACCCTTCGCCGCCCATGCCCGCGCCGTGCCGATTCCGTGCCTGTTCCGGGCACCGGCGGGCACCAGCGAGGCGCAACTGGCCGAGCGATACGCAGCCAATATCGCGGCCGCCATCGCCTCGATGCAGGCCCAGGGCATTCGCCCTGCCGCGCTGCTGATCGACACCCTGTTCGCCAACGAAGGCTTGCCCCGGGTGCCGGCCAGTTTCGTCGCCAAGGCTGCCGAGTTGATCCGTGCCGCCGGAGGCCTGTTCATCGCCGATGAAGTGCAATCGGGTTTCGGCCGTACCGGCGACCACCTCTGGGGGCATCAGGCCCACGGCGTCGTGCCGGACATCGTCACCCTCGGCAAACCCATGGGTAACGGCTACCCGCTGGCCGGGCTGATCACCCACAAGGCGCTGGTCGAGTCATTCGGGCGCAACGCCATGTACTTCAACACCTTCGGCGGCTCGCCCGTAGCGGCGGCGGTCGGCATGGCGGTGCTGGACGAGATTGAACAAAAGCAGCTACTGCAAAACGCGCAAAGCGTCGGCGCTTATGTGCAGCAGCGTTTGCAGGTACTGGCAGGCAAGCACTCGATCATCGGCGACGTGCGCGGCAAGGGCCTGTTCTTCGCCATGGAGCTGGTGCGTGACCGCGCCAGCAAGGAACCGGCCGGGCTGGAAGCGCGCAAGGTGGTCAACGACATGCGCGAGAACGGCGTGCTGATCAGCAAGATCGGCGCCGGCGACAACATTCTCAAGCTGCGCCCGCCGCTGGTGTTCAACCGCGATCACGCCGACCTGTTCGTCGACACCCTGGACCATGCCCTGAGCGCGATTTGAGGATCTGCCATGACTGAATTCCACACCCTGAGCCACGATCAGCAAGTCGCCCGGTTGCACGACCTGGCGCGCCACGCCCTGCAACACTGGGACGGCGACTTCGGCGACATCGAACTGGTGAAATTCCGCGAGAACGCCGTGTTCTCTGCCCGCCGCCACGACGGCCAGCGGGTGGCCCTGCGCATTCATCGCAATGGCTACCACTGCGAAGCGGCGCTGCGTTCCGAACTGCAATGGATGGAAGCCCTGGAAAGCGCCGGGATTACCGTGCCACAGATCATTCGCGCCCGGGACCTGCGCCACCTGATCGAAGTGCGCCATGCCGATATCGGCGAACGTCATGTCGACATGCTCGCCTGGTTACCGGGCACCACGGCCGGCACCTCGGAGACCGGGGTGCAGGCCGATACCGAAATCGATTTCCTGTTTGCCGAGGCCGGCGCGATCGCCGCGCGCATTCATGTGCATTCGACGGATTGGCCGCAGCCGGACGAGTTTGTCCGGCATGCCTGGGACGAGGAAGGCTTGATCGGGGCCAATCCGTTCTGGGGGCGTTTCTGGGAGCTCGAACAGCTCAGCGATGAGCAACGGGACCTGCTGCAACAGGCCCGGCGTGTGGCGCGCAAGGACCTGCGCCAATATGGCCGGCACCTGGGCAATTTCGGCATGATCCATGCCGACCTCGTCCCGGAAAACCTGCTGATCGAAGGCCCGCGCCTGCGCCTGATCGACTTCGACGACGCCGGGTTTGGCTGGCACATGTTCGAGCTGGCGACCGCGCTGTATTTTTGCCTGGATGACCCGCGTTATGAGCAGATCAAGACGGCGCTGCTGGAGGGTTATCACAGGGTCAAGCCGTTGACCGAGGCGGATCGCAGGACGCTGGCGTTGTTCCTGATGCTGCGCGGCACCACCTACCTGGGCTGGATTCACACCCGCCAGGGCACGCCGACAGCGATTGAGATGGCGCCGATGTTGATTGAGCGGGCGTGTCGGTTGGCGCGCGAATATCTCCAACAGTAACAGCCCACCCGCTGATCGTTCCCACGCTCTGCGTGGGAATGCCTCCACGGACGCTCTGCGTTCGGCTCTGGAAGGGACGCGGAGCGTCCCGGGCTGCATTCCCACGCAGAGCGTGGGAACGATCAATTCACCCCAATCAGCAATGCGCTCTTGCGTGATCCAGGCGATGGAACAACCGGTTGAAATACACCAGGCTATCGCGCGGTTCGCGCACACCAACCTTGTCCAGCTCCACGAACATCACCGAGTGCGAGCCCACTTCCTTGCACTCGCTGATGCGCCCCTCCAGTTGCACCAGGGCATCGCGCAGCACCGGTACATCGGCGGCGCCGTCGTCCCACAGGTCCCAGGCAAAACGCTCGGCCATCGGCACCTGGGTCATGCCGGCGAAGTGCCGGGCCAGTTCTTCCTGCTCGCCACACAGCACGTTGACGCACAGGCGGCCGTTGCTGCGGAACACGTCGTGGGTGGCGCTGTTGCGGTTGACGCACACCAGTACCGTGGGCGGCGAGTCGGTCACCGAGCACACGGCGCTGGCGGTGATGCCACAGCGCCCGCCCGGGCCGTTGGTGGTGATGATGTTCACCGCAGCAGGCAGCTGCGCCATGGCGTTGCGAAAGTCGATTTGCTGCTGGCTCAGGTTGGCCATGTCGATGCCCCTTCCTTCAGGAGGACCGCTTTGAAGCGGCCCGTAGGTGATGGAACAAGACTAAGGCTGCGGGCACGGCGCAACCATTCTGACGATCCCCATGGCGAGGTTAGGTTTCCGCTAGTCGACTAGGTGGTTTCTTTATCGCAAGGGCCGGCGACAGTGGGTATCCTGCTTACAGGCTGGAAAAAAACCCAGCCGATGCGTGCCGCGCGTTCGCGTGCGAAAACAATAATTAGAAATTTTCGTGGCAGCCCCTGATGGAAACCCGCAAACCGATTGTTTACATCGTTGACGACGACAAAGACCTGCGCACCTCGCTGGCCTGGCTGCTGGAGTCGGTCAGCGTGCAGGCGCAGTGCTTCGCTGGCGCCGAAGAGTTCCTCAGCCAGTACGACCCCAGGCAGCCCGCCTGCCTGGTGCTGGATGTGCGCATGCCGGAAACCAGCGGTTTCCAGTTGCAGGAGATCCTCAACCAGCGCGGCAGCACCTTGCCGACCATTTTCGTCTCGGCCCATGGCGACATCCCGATGTCGGTCACGGCGATGAAGAACGGCGCGCTGGACTTCGTCGAGAAGCCCTACAACCCGCAGCAGATGATCGATCGCATCCAGGCGGCACTCAAGACCGCCGTGCACGCCCAGGCCGACCAGCAGCAGCGCCAGAACCTGCAGGGCAAGCTGGCGCTGCTGACCAGCCGCGAGCGTGAAGTGTTGATGCTGGTGATCGATGGCAAGGCCAGCAAGGTGATCGCCCGGGAGCTGAACATCAGCGTGAAGACCGTTGACGTGCACCGCACCAAGATCAAGGAAAAGATGGGCGTGAGCAGCATTGCCCTGCTGGTGCGCGAGGTGCTGCATCTGCCGGTGGATGAGCCGGCGCGGCACTGATCAGCACCCCGGCACC
>NZ_JAAVXC010000036.1:0-49920 GCF_013416725.1 Pseudomonas sp. SbOxS1 | reverse complement strand
TCCTATGTGCGCCTGACCCGCGCCGCGGTCATGGGCGAGCTGAACCGCGACTACGTGACCGCCGCGCGCCTGGCCGGTGCCGGCCTGCCACGCCTGATGTTCGTCACCGTGCTGCCTAACTGCATGGCGCCGCTGATTGTGCAGGCGACCTTGAGTTTTTCGTCGGCGATTCTCGATGCCGCCGCCCTGGGCTTCCTCGGCCTTGGCGTACAACCGCCAACCCCTGAGTGGGGCACCATGCTGGCCTCGGCCCGCGACTACATCGAACGCGCCTGGTGGGTGGTGAGCCTGCCTGGTTTGACCATTTTGCTCAGCGTGCTGGCAATCAACTTGATGGGTGACGGCCTGCGCGACGCGCTGGACCCGAAACTCAAGAACGCCGCCTGAGGAGATTCCCATGTCACTGCTAGAAATCAAGAATCTCAACGTTCGCTTCGGCGACAAGAACGCGACGCCCGTGGTCGATGGCCTCGACCTGAAAGTCGACAAGGGCGAAGTGCTGGCCATCGTTGGCGAGTCGGGTTCGGGTAAATCCGTGACCATGATGGCGCTGATGGGCCTGATCGAACATCCTGGCATCGTCACCGCCGACTCGCTCAGCTTTAACGGCAAGGACATGCTCAAGCTCAACAACCGCCAGCGTCGGCAGATCGTCGGGAAAGACCTGTCGATGGTCTTCCAGGACCCGATGACCGCGCTCAACCCGAGCTACACCGTCGGCTTCCAGATCGAGGAAGTGCTGCGCCTGCACCTGAAAATGTCCGGCAAGCAAGCGCGCAAACGCGCCATCGAACTGCTGGAAAAAGTGGAAATCCCAGGCGCCGCCAGCCGCATGGACGCCTACCCGCATCAACTGTCCGGTGGCATGAGCCAGCGTGTCGCGATCGCCATGGCGATTGCCGGCGAGCCGAAACTGCTGATCGCCGACGAACCGACCACGGCCCTCGACGTGACGATCCAGGCGCAGATCATGGACCTGCTGCTGGCGTTGCAGAAAGAACAGAACATGGGCCTGGTGCTGATCACCCACGACCTCGCCGTCGTGGCCGAAACCGCCCAGCGCGTGTGCGTGATGTACGCCGGGCAAGCGGTCGAAGTCGGCCAGGTGCCGCAACTGTTCGACATCCCGGCGCACCCGTACAGCGAAGCGCTGCTCAAGGCGATTCCGGAGCACAGCCTCGGCGCCTCGCGCCTGTCAACCCTGCCGGGCATCGTGCCGGGTCGCTACGACCGTCCGCAGGGCTGCCTGCTGTCGCCGCGCTGCCCCTACGTGCAGGAAAACTGCCGCGTGCAGCGCCCAGCCCTTGACCCGAAAAGCCACAGCCTCGCCCGCTGCTTCTACCCGCTGAACCAGGAGGTGGCGTAATGGCCGTCGTACTAACCGCCCGCGACCTGACCCGTCACTACGAAGTGTCCCGTGGCCTGTTCAAGGGGCACGCCACCGTACGCGCCCTCAACGGCGTGTCGTTCGAACTGGAAGCCGGCAAGACCCTCGCCGTCGTGGGTGAGTCGGGCTGCGGCAAATCCACCCTGGCCCGCGCCCTGACCCTGATCGAGGAGTCGTCCTCGGGCTCCCTGAAAATCGCCGGCCAGGAAGTCGCCGGCGCCGACAAGGCCCAGCGCAAGCAACTGCGCAAAGACGTGCAGATGGTGTTCCAGAGCCCGTACGCCTCGCTGAACCCACGGCAGAAAATCGGTGACCAACTGGCCGAGCCCTTGTTGATCAACACCAACCTGTCGGCCACCGAACGTCGCGAAAAAGTCCAGGCCATGATGAAGCAGGTGGGGTTGCGCCCTGAGCACTACCAGCGCTATCCGCACATGTTCTCCGGCGGCCAGCGCCAACGGATCGCCCTGGCCCGCGCGATGATGCTGCAACCGAAAGTGCTGGTGGCCGACGAACCGACCTCGGCGCTGGACGTGTCGATCCAGGCGCAGGTGCTCAACCTGTTCATGGATTTGCAGCAAGAGTTCAACACCGCCTACGTGTTCATCTCCCACAACCTGGCGGTGGTGCAACACGTCGCCGATGACGTGATGGTGATGTACCTCGGCCGCCCGGTGGAAATCGGTCCGAAGAACGACATCTACGAGCGCCCGCTGCACCCCTACACCCAGGCGCTGCTGTCGGCCACCCCGACCATTCACCCGGACCCCAACAAGCCGAAAATCAAGATCGTCGGCGAGTTGCCCAACCCGCTGAACCCGCCACCCGGCTGCGCGTTCCACAAGCGCTGCCCGTATGCGACCGAGCGTTGCAAAACCGAAGAGCCGGCCCTGCGCCCTCTGGATAACCGGCAGGTGGCTTGCCACTACGCCGAGCAGTTTCTCGACGGCGCGGCGTAACGAAATGTGGGAGCGAAACGGCTCCCATCATTGACGCAAACCCCTTCCTCGTAAAGGGGACAGATTTATTTTTTTCAAAAATTTGTAGTGTTTGATCTGGCCTCTTCGCGGGCGGCGATCCGACTTGCCCGCGAAGGCGTCCTTCCCAATCACTGCGGTCCTATCAACTGGGTGATTGCACTGACTTGGCGTTTGAAAAACAGCGCGCTCATCTCGGTTTCTACGCAGGAGAACCTATGGTGTCGGCGCGATTCGTATTTATGCCAACTGCATCAGCGCATCCTCCACCGCAGCCACCAGGCGGTTGCTCCTGGCCCCTGGCAGCTTCCAGGAAGCGATGACCATGCCCAGTGGAACCGGTTGATCTAACGGTGCAACCAGTTCGCCGCTGTCCAGATAGCGCTGGATGAGGCTGCGCCGACCAATGAGCACACCCGCGGCCAGCAGGGCTTGCTGCACGGCGATGGAGTACAGGGAAAAACCGGGGCCGCGGGCGACGAATTTCTGCGTCGGCATGACCGAGCGGGTCCATACCTCCCAGTCACTCCATACCACATCCGCGATACAGCGCACGTTGGCCAGATCGCCAGGATCCTTGATCCCGGCAGCCAGGGCAGGCACACAAACCGGCAATAGCTCTTCGACGGCGAGCATGCGCTGCCCACGCTCGAGCTGTTCGGTGTAGAACAGGCACAGGTCGAACGGGCTACGTTTGAGGTTGGGCGGCTCGTCGACGGCGGTGACCGAAATTTCGATGGGGGCCAGCATTTCAGTAAGGCGTGGCAGGCGTGGTCCGATCCACAACTGCGCCAGCGCAGGGGACGTGACGATATGTACCCGCTGTGGTGCGGACAGTTGCCGAAGGGTGCGGGCGGCGTCTTCGACCGCATCGAAGGCCTCGATGAACTGTGCCTTTATGCTCTCGCCCAGTGCCGTCAGCCGCACACCCTTTGCGTGTCGCTCGAACAAGGCGGCGCCATATTCATTTTCCAGCGCCTTGACCTGGGCTGCGATTGCGCCTGGCGTGACCTTCAACTCGCTTGCCGCCCGGGCGAAACCGCCAAGGCGAGCGGAGGCCTCGAAAGCGCGCAGCGCATTGAGTTGCAGGGTGTGCCTGATGGGTGAGTCGAGAAACATATGGCGAGCCTCATTTTTTCTAGGCCTAATATTTCAGAAATCTGCCGTTGTTCCCAGATGGCACGCGCATTATTTTGATCAGGCAACCGCTCTGATACGGCTCTCTGCGCGCAACGATCAGCCTGATCACTTTCAAGGAACTCAAATGAACTATCGAAGTGGGACGCAGGCCTTCCTGCACGGTGCTCAGACCGCCTCCCCGCTCACCACCGGGGTCATTCCCTTTGGCTTGATCGCTGGCGTCAGCGCCGCCGGAATGGGCATGTCACTCACCACCACCATGGGCATGACGCTGCTGTTCTATTCCGGGTCGGCGCAGATCGCCGTACTGCAGCTGCTGCAAAATGGCGCCCTGCCCGTGACCATGGTGGTCACCGCGCTGGTGATCAATCTTCGCTTCCTGATGTACAGCGCATCGTTGGCGCCGCACCTGCACCACTTGCCCCGGCGCAAGACCTGGCCCATGTCCTACCTGCTCGCCGACCAGGTGTTCGCGTTGTTCAGCCTGAGATCGGCCTGTGGCGACCTGGGGCGATACGCTTTTCACTACTACACCGGGGCGGCGATTACGATGTGGCTCGGCTGGACGCTTGCGGTGCTGACGGGGGTCATCCTGGGCGCGCGCATCCCCGAAGCGTGGTCATTGGGTTTTGCGATCCCGCTGTCATTCCTGGTGCTGCTGATTCCCAGTATCCGCAATGTTGCAACGCTCTGTGCCGCCGTGGCGGGAGGTGCGCTGGCGGTGCTGGCAGTCGATTTACCCTACAACCTGGGCATGCTGACGGCCTCCCTTGGCGGCGTCATCGTCGGGCTGACCGTCGAGCACCTGCGAAAAGACCCGGGCACCGCACACGGTAATGACGCCGAACAGGAGGCATCATGAGTGAACTATCCCAGTGGGGCCTGTTCCTGTTGATCGGCGCCGGCACCTTCGCGATTCGTCTGTCGTTCATCGAGTTTTATGGAAGCTTGCGCATTCCACCGCTACTGCGCCGTGCCTTGCTGTACGTGCCCGCGAGCGTGTTGGCTGCGCTGGTAGTGCCGGCGGTGGTATACCCGGATCGACACGCGGCGTTCGACTGGAGCAATCCGCAAATCCCCGCGGCCATACTCGCAGGCCTGGTGGCCTGGCGAACAAAAAGCACGTTGCTGACGCTGGCGGTCGGGATGGGTGCATTGTGGGCACTGAAATACTGGGGCGTTTAAAAAACAGCGGTCAATGGATCCAATTTCCGCCGGATCACTGGCGATTTTCCCGAGCATTGCTACCCTCAGTCCTACAAGACATCCCTCACAAGGAGTGGGGCCGTGGATGGACGTGTAGTATTGGCAGTCTTGGGCGTAGGGCTCAGTGCAACCGTGTCGGCCGCCGAACTCCAGGTGGAGGTGCGGGTCGATGTGCAACGTGGCTGCCAACTGGTCGGGCAACAACGCAGCGCGGGTGTCGAGCAATTGGGCGTGCTCGACTTCGGCAGCAGCGCGCGCCTGGATAATCCCGCCGGGCCGCTCGGGGCGGCCCTGATGAACGAGCGCCTGCCAAGGCTCGAATGCAATCCCGATACCCCTTATCAATTACGCGTCGATGGCGGCCTGCACGGTGGCGTCGGCGACGTTCGCTACATGGCCGGTAGCGCCGAACACAGCAAACCCATCCCCTATCGACTTTATCAGGACCCGGCGCGGCGAATTCCGCTGGCGGTGGATGTGCCTGTGAGCGGTCGGGTGCCGGATAGCGGCTCGGTGGATCTGCCGTTGTACGCCCGTATCGAACCCTTGGCGCAGATACCCAGGGTCAGTCGCTATTCGGATCTGGTGAAGGTGACGCTCACCTGGTAATCGCATGAGCAATCAACGACCCAGGCGGAGTCCGGGTTGTGCAGGGACGGAGGCGTTCGCCAGCGAACGACCGTGTGTTTAATCCTGAGGGAATTGGGATTGGTGTCATGACCAGGTACTGGAAGATTTACACCCTGGGCGCACTGGTGCTGTTGACCGGTGTCGCACAAGCGGCCGTCAGCGGGCAGATCCAGGCGCGGCTGACCCTTATCGCCGGTTGCGAAGTGACTAACGGCGCAAATCCCGACAGCCCTCTCAGCGATTTCGGCACCCTGGATTTCGGCCAGCAAGGTCCTACGTGGAGCGCACCGATCAAGGCCAGCATCAGTGACGAAGCCAGCGGCAAGTTGAACGTGGCCTGCAACCCTTCGGTCACCGGCTTCACCGTCACCATCGATGGCGGCACCCATGGCGACGGCACCACCCGGCGCCTGAGCAACGGCCGCCAGACCATCGCTTATCAATTGTTCCTCGATGCTTCCGGCAACCGCAGCTACAGCATCGGCCAACAACACAATTTCGCTGTCACCAGCGGGGCGCAGATACCGATTCCGGTATTCGGCTCGGTGGTGGCGAATACCCGCGCGTTACCCGCCGGTGTCTATTCCGACACCCTGACGGTAACGCTCGACTGGTAACCCCGTAGAGGACGGACACCATGCGTACGTTTGCATCAAGGATAGGTTTGTCATTGCTTGGCCTGACGCTGGCGTCCGGCGCCCAGGCTGCCACCACGGTCACCGGCCAGATCACCTCCAGCCTGATCCTGACCAGCAGTTGCCAGGTCAACGGTTCCGGCGGTTCTACCGGGCTCAATTTCGGCGCCCTGAACTTCGGCACCGCCAACAGCCTGTTCACCACGGCCACCGGGCAAGTGCTGGGCGGAGGCGGCGGCGCGCTGTCGATTCTTTGCTCGGCTGGCACCACGCCAACGGTCAAGGTGCGCGCAGGGGCCCACGATGGACTATCGCCGGGCGGGACCCGGGCGTTGTACGACGGTGTCGCCAACTATGTGCCGTACGACCTGTACACCGATGCCGGGCACTCGCAGCTCCTGGCGATCGACGGGGAGATCAACCTCGCCGCCAGCACCGGCGTGGCGCAGACCGTGAACATCTACGGCCAGGCGGTGGGCAAGGCCGGTTTGCCGGCGGGCACCTACACCGACACGATTTCCGTCGAACTGACGTTCTAGCGCCATGCGCCGGCATCGCTGTGCGGCACTGCTCCTGCTGGCTGCGGGTGTCCTGCCGTTGCCGCTCACGGCGGCGACCAGCCAGAGCTTCCAGGTCAGCGCCACGGTGACGGCCGGCTGCCTGGTGGTCGGCGGAGTCTCCAATTACGGCAGCCTGAATTTCGGCAACCGTTCGGCGCTGGCCACCGCCACGGTGCAAGTCGCACTGACCGGGGGCGTGCAGTTGCAATGCACGCCGGGCGTGACCCTGAACATGAGCGTCGATGGCGGACAGTACAACAGCGGAGGGCGACACATGCAGCTGACCACCGGCAGCAACCGGGTGGCGTATCAACTGTTTCGCGATGCGGCCTACAGCCAGGCCTTGGGGATCGGGCAAAGCGTGGCGGTGGCGTATGGCGATGCGAACAACATCAGCCTGCCGATTTACGGCCAGGTGCAGTTACCGGGCAATCAACCCGGGGGGACGTACAGCGACGTGCTGCAAGTGCAGCTGTCGTGGTGACGGGGCGAACCGATAAGGCCAGACTGGCAAAAAGGAACAGGCACATGTATTCACTTTCGCGACGACGGTTGGTCGTCAGTCATACGCTGTTGGCACTGCTGTGGTTGGGGGCAACCAAGGCGCAGGCAGCCAGTTCGGTGCTGATCTGGCCGATCGATCCGGTGCTGGAGGCCGATCAACAGGCCAGTGCCTTGTGGCTGGAAAATCGCGGCAGCGAGACCGCCAACCTGCAGATACGCGTGTTTGCCTGGAGCCAGAGCGGCTTCAGCGATCAATACCAGAACCAGCGCGACGTGATCGGCAGCCCTCCGGTGGCGAAGATCGAACCGGGCCAGAAACAACTGGTGCGCCTGACCCGTACCCGGGAAATCCCGCCGGGTCAGGAACTGGCCTACCGCATCATCATCGATGAAATTCCCTCGGCGAAGCCACCTGAAGCGGACGACGGCAAGACCGCGGCGGCGATTCGTTTCCAGATGCGTTATTCGGTGCCGTTGTTCGCCTATGGCGCGGGCCTGTGGAGCAAGGAAGACACCACCCGCCAGCGCGACCCGAAAGGCATCGGCCTGCCGGATTTGAGCTGGCGCACGGTGGCCGTGGACGGTCGTCCTTATGTCGAGGTGCGCAACCAGGGCGCGGTGCATGCGCGCCTGACCGATGTGGCGCTCAAGCACGGCAGCCAGACCCGGCCGCTGGTGGACGGATTGCTGGGGTATGTGCTGCCCGGCGCGATCATGCGCTGGCCCGCGCCCGGCCCGGTGGCTGGCGACCCGGCGTTGCAGGTGCGGGTCAATGGTGCGCCGCAGGTGCAGAGTATTGCGCCGGCACGGTGACCGGCTTTTGATGCTTTTGTGGGAGCCTTTTGCCTGCGGTTGAATTGCAGGTGGAGTAAAGGAGATAAAGTCCATTGACGGACGGAAAGCGGTAATGAGCCAGGGTTGGGCTCGCAGTTTGCGGCGTCCGTTGTGGGCCATGGGCTGTGCGTATTGCCTGGTGTTTATTCATCACGCAGAGGCCGGTGACCTGCCGCCTCCGCCCAGCGGCATGGAGGCAGTTGCCGATGCGCAGTTGTTCCTGGAACTGGTGGTCAACCAGATGAACACCGGACGAGTCGTGGCGGTCGAACAGCGCAACGGGCAATTTTTCCTGCCCGCCAGTGCACTGCATGAAACCGGCATGAAACTGCCGCAAGACATCGGCGCCGAAGTCGGCCTCGACAGCTTGCCGGGCCTGCACAGCGAGTACGACAGCAACGCGCAGCGCCTGTTGCTGGAGGTACCGCCCGACTGGCTGCCGGAGCAGTTTATCGGCCGTCGCCAGAACTATCCGCGTACCGAGGCCCTGAGCAGCTTCGGCGCCCTGCTCAATTACGACCTGTACCTCAACGACACCGATGATGCCGGCACTTACCTGGCCGCGTGGAACGAAGTGCGGCTGTTCGACAGTTGGGGCACGCTGTCCAACACCGGGCAATATCGGCGCACCGTGTCCGGGGACGCGGTTGACACGCGCAGCAATGGTTACCTGCGCTATGACACCACCTGGCGCTATTCCGATGATGATCGGTTGCTGACCTACGAAGCAGGCGACCTGGTCAGCGGTGCCCTGCCCTGGAGCAGTTCGGTACGCCTGGGTGGCGTGCAACTGTCGCGGGACTTCGGCGTGCGCCCGGACCTGGTGACCTACCCCTTGCCGCAGTTCGCCGGCGAGGCCGCGGTGCCGTCGTCGGTGGACCTGTTCATCAACGGCTACAAGTCCAGCAGCGCCGAGCTGCAACCTGGCCCTTACACACTGACCAACATTCCGTTCATCAACGGTGCCGGCGAAGCCGTGGTGGTCACCACCGACGCCCTGGGACGCCAGGTCTCGACCACGGTGCCGTTCTACGTCACCAGCAGTTTGTTGCAAAAAGGCCTGTCGGACTTTTCCGTGGCGGCCGGCACCTTGCGCCAGGACTACGGCCTGCGGGATTTCAGTTATGGCCCCGGCGTCACCTCCGGCAGCTTGCGATACGGCCTGAGTGACAACTTCACCCTGGAAAGCCACGCTGAAGCCTCGGACGCGCTGGCGCTCGGCGGCGTTGGCGGCAATGTGCAGCTGGGCAATTTCGGCGTGCTCAACAGCGCCGTCAGCCAAAGCCGTTTCGACGGGGCAACTGGCCAGCAACTGAGCCTCGGTTATCAATACAGCAACCAGCGCTACAGCTTTTCCTGGCAGCGCCTGCAACGGCGTGATCAATATGCCGACCTGACCGTGGTCGACAGCCCCTTCACCACCCTCAGCAAACGCAGTGAACAGGCGACCCTGAGCGTTAATCTCGACACCTGGGGCAGCCTCGGCGCCGGGTATTTCGACGTGCGCGCGGCGGACGACTCGCGCACCCGCCTGCTCAACCTGACCTGGAGCAAACCCTTGTGGCGCAACACCAGCTTTTACCTGTCGGCCAACCGTGAGATCGGCGACAGCAACTGGGCGGTGCAGGCGCAACTGGTGATTCCGTTCGACCTGCGGGGCAGCCTGGCCATCGCCAGTGAACGCAGCAAGACCGGCCAATCGCAGCAGCGGGTCAACTACAGCCGCGCCGTGCCGACCGAGGGCGGGGTCGGCTTCAATCTCGGCTACGCCAAGGGCGACGGCCCCGATTACCGGCAGGCCGACCTGACCTGGCGCTTGCAGTCGGTGCAATTGCAGGCTGGGGTCTATGGCACCCGCGATGCCGAAACCCGTTGGGCCGATGCCAGCGGTTCGCTGGTGTGGATGGACCGCCAAGTGTTCGCCGCGAACCGCATCGACGACGCGTTTGTGGTGGTCAGCACCGATGGCTACGCCGATATTCCGGTGCGCTACGAAAACCAGCAGGTGGGCCAGACCGATCGCAACGGCCACTTGCTGGTACCGTGGAGCAGTGCCTACTACCGCGGCAAATACGAGATCGATCCGCTCAACCTGCCGGCCAACGTGCGCAGCCCGAACGTCGAGCAACGCATCGCGGTGCGGCGTGGCAGCGGCTATCTGCTGGAGTTTCCGCTAAGCCGGGTGATCGCGGCGAGCATCGTGCTGGTGAACGCGCAGCAGCAGGAGTTGCCCTTGGGCAGCAGTGTGGTGCATGAGCAGAGCGGCACACAAACCGTGGTCGGCTGGGACGGCCTGGTGTACCTGGAAAACCTGCAGGCGCAGAACGATCTGCGGGTGACGTTGGCCGATGGCAAGACCTGCCACGTGCAGTTCGCCGCCGACCCGACGCAGGATCAGATCCCGCTGATCGGGCCGTTGGTGTGCCGATGAAGTGGCTGATGCTGCTGGCGCTCTGGCTGCCCGTCCCCGCCTGGGCCTTGTGTTCGGTGGTCAGCACTACGCCAGTGGGATTCGGGTCATTGAGTTCGATTGCGGTGCGCACCACATCGCAACCCGGTTCCACGCTCAACGGCGGCTTGAGTTGCACCGGCTCGCTGTTGACGCTACTGACCACCGACGATCACTTCTGGGCCACGGTGACGTCGCCCCAGAGCGGTTTGCGCGGTCCCACCGGCGACGTCATCGGCTACACGATCTACGCCAACAACAGCACCAGCTTCCCGCTGACCCGCGGCACCGCCTACGACTTCGCACGCAACGGCATCATCGATGCGCTTGGCCTGCTCGGTGGCACGGTGCCAAAAACCGTGCCCTTGTATTTCGGCACCACCATCGGCAGCAACGTCGCAGCCGGAATCTACAGCGAAACGCTGAGCATTTTATGGAACTGGAACTATTGCGCGGGCATCGGCATCGGCGGGATTTGCCTGGGACGCGACAACAGCAGCGGCACCGCCACGTTGACGATCAACCTGACGGTGGCCAACGACTGCACCATCACCGCCCCGAACATCGCCTTCGGCAGCGCGCCGGTGGTCAGTGCTTTCGCCCCGGTCACCGGACAGACCATCAACCTGGTTTGTACTAAAGGCAGCGCTTACACCGTGGGACTGAGCGATGGGCAAAACCCGGTGAGTGTCGGCGGGCGACGCCGGATGATCTCGAGCGGTAATTATCTGGCCTATGACATTTTCAAAAGTGCCGGCACGACACGCTGGGGAAGCGTGGGCAGTGCACGTCGGGCCAGTTCCGATGCCGAGGTCAATCCGGGGAATGGACTGGGGGGGACGGGAAGCCAGATCTTCAATTACAACGCGAAGATCTATACCGATCAGGCGACTCCGCCGGCGGGGACTTATCTGGACAGTGTGGTGTTGGATGTGGGGTTTTGATCTCTGTAGGAGCGAGCTTGCTCGCGATGATCTCAAATGCACCGCGTGTATCCAGGAGTTCCACGTCATTGTTGATGTCCATCGTCGGAACGCCGCCCGGAGCATGCTCGCTCCTACAGGGGGAAGGGGTCTCCGGATCTAAGCCAAAGGTTGGTGACTGGTCACACAGTGGATGCCGCCACCACCTGCGGCGATTGCGTCGATGTTGAGCTGCACCACCTCACGGTCCGGGTAGAGTTCAGACAACAGATCAAAGGCTTTCGTATCGGCTGCCTTATCACCGAACTGGGGCGCAATGACCGCACCATTGATCACGAAGTAATTGATGTAGCCGGCGGCGAAGTCTGGATTCCTTTTGCTGAATTTGTTCTGACGTGGATTCATTGGTGGAGAGACTGTATGCACTTGCAGCCTGCGGCCGTCCGCATCAGTGGCATTCTTGAGAATGTCCAAATGGGCAAGCGTCACCTTGTGGTCGTATGACTCAGGGTCGTTGTCGAGGTTGGCGATCACTACCCCGGGCTTGACGAAGCGGGCGTAGAAGTCGACATGGGCATCGGTGATGTCCTTGCCCTTGATTCCAGGCAGCCAGATGATTTTGCGCAAACCCAGTCGGGCTTTCAGTTCTTCCTCTACCTCTGCCTTGCTCCAGTCAGGGTTGCGATTGGTATTGATCCAGCTGCTTTCGGTCATGATCCCCGTGCCGTGGCCATCCACTTCGATACCGCCACCCTCGCCCACCAGCTCGCTGCGGATGTAGCTGGCATCCGCTTTCCTGGCAACCAGAGCGGCCAGCTGCGCATCATCGCCATGCTGCTGTTTGTTGCCCCAGCCGTTGAAGTTGAAATCCACGGCACCGAGCCTGCCTTCGTCATCAATGACAAAGTTGGCCCCGATATCGCGCATCCAGATATCGTCCAGCTCCGTGGTAACAAACGTGATGTTGGCCGTCCCGCATTTTTCTTCGGCCAGATCCCGCTCGCTCTCGCGACAGAACACGGTGACCGGCTCATATTCGGCGATGGTGCGAGCGATCAGGCCCAGGGCATCTTGCACGTTAGGCGTGAAGTCTTCCCAGATGGCCTCCTGTGCACCAAAGGCGACGAAGGCCCGCTGGTGTTTGTCGCCCTCATCCGGCATATGCCAGCGGCCCTTGACGGCTGCTTGCACTCGGGAGGCACTCAGGCCCAGTCCCATGGACGCGGCTGCGCCCAGGCTGGCAACTACCGATACCTGTTTTATGAACTCGCGACGTGTCGACATGTACGTATCTCTCAATTCACCCGGGATCAATCGTTCGCAGGTGACATCACCAGGAAGAATGACCCATGCGGTCTTGGCAGGCATGCTACGGCTGCAAAAACAGGTAAACAAACGATGTATTTTGCAGGGAAATGATTAGAGGTACTTATCGATATGCTCAAGCACTGCACGCCTCTCGGCACCCTTCGAGGCTTTGAAGCCGCCCGGCTGGGCAGCTTCACAAGGCAGCCGCAGAGTTGCACCTCACACAGTCGGGGTCATTGCCTGCATCCTGAGCATCCTGGCGATCATGCTGATCTTGCCGAAGCACCGCATGGAGGTTATTGCGACGGGGGCACTGACCCTGTCCATCGTCTGCATGGGTGCAATCTTCAATTCCAGGAAAAAAACAGCTCAAACCGTTGAAATGGCTCAAACCGAAAACGCTTAACACCGCGATCCCTGTGGGAGCTGGCTTGCCAGCGAAGGCGGTGTGTCAGGCGACATATTTTTCGGATGTCGCGACGTCTTCGCTGGCAAGCCAGCTCCTACAGGTTTTCCAAGCTTCCTCCAGACAATCCAGGCTCATGGCATCTTGCGTGCATATTCCTTTCGTCACGGTCTATTGACCGGACACTCGATGTAAAATCCTGAAGCCCGTAAACAGGGCTTACAATCACAAAAACGAGATGACGTTACCCGTATTGGCAGTTTGCCGCGGAGCACGTCACTGATGCAGTTGAGGAGCGGTAACAATGGCGAAACTCCAGGTGGCGAAACCCGCCGCAGGACGCTCGGCGAATGAACAACAGCCCGTGAAAACCGTGGGTTTCCTGGTCATCCCCAACTTCACCACCATCGGCTTCGCCTCCGCCGTGGAAACCCTGCGCATGGCCAACCTGGCCGCGCGCAAACCGATGTTCCGCACCGTTATCATCGCCGCCAGCCTGGACCCGGTGACGGCCAGCAACGGCATGCGCATCCTGCCCGACCACAGCATCATCGATGCACCAAAGCTGGACATGCTGTTCGTTGTCGGATCAAATCCGATCGTCTCCAATCACAGCAGCCGACCACTGCTCAATTGGCTACGCAAGCTGGCGCATGATCAGGTGCCATTGGGTGGGATTTGCACCGGCAGCCACTTGTTGGCACGCGCCGATCTGCTCAAGGGCTATCGTTGCACGATTCACTGGGAAGACATCGAAGCACTGAAGGAGCGTTTCCCGGGGATCATCATTTCCAACCAGCTGTTCGAGCTGGACCGTGATCGCTACACCTGCTCCGGTGGCGTGGCGTCCATGGACATGACTCTGCAGTTGATCGCCCGCGAACCCGGTGGTCGGGACATCGCTGCCCACACGGCCGAGTTGCTGTTGTGTGACCGGATCCGGGGTGCGCAGGAACAGCAGCGTGTGCCATTGCGGCAGAAGCTGGGCACCTCGCAGCCCAAGCTCAGCCAGATGGTGGCGATCATGGAAGCCAATCTCGAGGAGCCGGTGGGCCTTGAGGAACTCGCGCGGTTGAACGAGGTGTCGGTGCGCCAGCTGGAACGTCTGTTTCACAAGCACCTGCAACGCACGCCGAGCCAGTACTACCTGGAGTTGCGCCTTGCACGGGCGCGACAGCTATTGCTGCGCAGCGAATCGCAGGTACGTGACATCGCCCTCGCCTGCGGCTTCGTTTCGCCGGCGCATTTCTCCAAATGCTACAGCCGGTTCTTTGGTGTATCGCCGATTGGTGAGCGCAAGCAGGTGGCAGCCGTACATTGATACTGGCCGCACTGGCCTCATCGCGAGCAGGCTCACTCCTACATTGAACCGCGTCCGTCAGGACAACTCGGTCAACTGTAGGAGTGAGCCTGCTCGCGATGGCGTCCCTGAGATCACCGTATGAAGGTCAGTCCTGCAAGGCTTTATGCGCCGTCTCCCGACTCGCCAGCATGGCAATCAACGCCACCGCGGCAGCCGCCAACAGGTACCAGGCCGGGGCCATTTTGTTGCCGGTCAGCTGGATCAGCCAGGTCGCGATAAACGGCGCGGTGCCGCCGAACACCGCGTTGGCGATGTTGAAGCTGAAGGCAAAACCACTGAAGCGTACGCGGGTGGGGAATATCTCGGCGAGGAAACACGGCAAGGTGCCGTCGTTCATCGCCAGGATCGCGCCAAACGCTATCTGGATCATCAGAATCACGATCAAAGGCTGATTCTCCAACATCCCGAACAGCGGAAATGTCAGCGCCAGGAACAGTACCGAAGCGGTCACCAGCATGGTCTTGCGTCCGAACCGGTCCGACAGCTTGCCCATCAGGAAAATCAGACCGATATAGGTCGCCAGCGACACCGTCGACGCCAGGAACGAATCACTTTCGCTCATGCCCATTTCGGTGGACAGGTAGGTCGGCATGTAGCTGAGCAACAGGTAGAACGCCACGGCATTCAGGCAGGTCGCGCCGATCCCGATCATCACGCTGCGGCGGTGCACGGTCAGCAATTCGCGAACCGGAGCGTGGGTCGCGCACTCCTTCGCTTCAAGGCGTTTTTCCATCTCCAGGAACTTGGGCGTGTCTTGCAGACTCATGCGGATATAACGCCCCACCAGCCCGAATGGCGCCGCCAGCAGAAAGGGTAGGCGCCAGCCCCAGCTGTGCAGGTCCTCGACACTCATCCACGCATGCAGGCCGGCGACAAACACCGCACCGAACAGCAAGCCCGCCGCTGTGCTCGCCGGGACAATGCTGGTGTACAAACCGCGCTTGCCCTCGGGCGCATACTCGGCGAGAAAGGCCGAAGCCCCGGCGTACTCACCTGAAGCGGAAAAGCCCTGGAACAAGCGAATCAGCAACAACAGGGCCGGCGCCCACAGGCCGATATGGTTGTAGGTTGGCAGGATGCCGATGCAAAAGGTCGAGATGGACATGATCAGGATCGACCAGGACAGCGCACTGCGCCGCCCGTATTTGTCACCGAAATGCCCCCAGACCAGTCCCCCCAGCGGGCGGACGATGAACGACAGCGCGAACACTGCAAACGTCGCCAGTAGCGCGGTCGCCTTGTCGGTTTGCGGAAAAAACGTCAGGGCAATGACGGTTGCCAGGTAGCCGTAGGCCGCATAGTCGAACCACTCGACGAAGTTGCCCATGAAGCTGGCACTGGCTGCGCGCCGCAGGGCCTTGCGTTCGGCTGTCTGTTCTAGTTTGTCTGCCATGGTTGGCGTCAGGCTTGCGGTTTGGGTGCTCATTGTGCACCTCCGGTGGTAGAGGTGCGGTTATCGAAATGAAAGCTCGGGACGTAGGACATGACAAAACCCTCTATTGTTTTACTTGGCAGGGTTAAGGCTCGGTAGATGCTGCGCGTTCTGTGGCGAGGGGATTTATCCCCGTTCGGCTGCGCAGCAGTCGTAAAATCGCATTGTTAATGGGGTGGCTGCGCCACCCAACGGGGATGAAACCCCTCGCCACAGACGCCGCACAGGTTCACTGTGCGGCGCAGGGCCTTACTTCCTGATGATGTTGTGTTCCGGGCCATACGGGAACTTGGTGATGTTTTCCCCACCCTGCTCGTTGACGATCAGGATGTCGTGTTCACGATACCCGCCGGCACCTGGAAGGCCTTCGGGCAACATGATCATCGGCTCGATGGAGACCACCATCCCCGGTTCCAGCACTGTGTCGATGTCTTCGCGCAGTTCCAGTCCGGCTTCGCGGCCGTAGTAATGGCTCAGCGTACCGAAGGAGTGACCGTAGCCGAAGGTGCGGTATTGCAGCAGATCGTGCTCCATGAAGATCTCGTTCAATTGCAGCGCGATATCGCAGCAGCGCATGCCCGGCTTGATCAGCTTGAGGCCGGCCTCGTGCACTTTGACGTTAACTTCCCACAAGCGCAGATGCTCGTCGGAGCAATGGTCCAGGAACAACGTACGTTCCAGCGCGGTGTAGTAACCGGCGATCATCGGGAAGCAATTGAGGCTGAGAATGTCGCCCTTGTTGACCTTGCGCGACGTCACCGGGTTATGCGCACCGTCGGTGTTGATGCCGGACTGGAACCAGGTCCAGGTGTCCATCAGCTCGGAATCCGGGAAGGTGCGGGCAATTTCCCGCACCATGGCCTGGGTGGCGTGCAGGGCCACTTCGTATTCCGGAACCTGATCACGCAAGGCTTCGACGATGGCGGCACCGCCGATGTCCGCGATCCGTGCGCCATGACGGATGATCGCATGTTCTTCGGCGGACTTGATCATGCGCATGCGCATGCACGGTGCGGCGATATCCACCAGTTCAGCCTGCGGATAGCGGCTGGCGAGCTTGTCGCGATTGAGCAGGTTCAGGTGGTCGAACTCGATACCGATGCGCCCGGCCTTGGGCAAGGCCTGCTGGATCGCGACGAAGTAGTTGTCGCGCTGCCAGTCGGTGTAGACGATGTTTTCAGTGCCGACGGTACGGCGCCATGGCTGGCCGCCATCGATGTTGGCGCTGATGGTCACGGCGCTGTCCTGGGTGACCACCAGCGCGTACTGACGCCCGAAGGAGCAGTACAGGAAATCGCTGTAGTAGTTGATGTTGTGATAGGAGGTGAAGACGGCCGCGTCGATATTGTTCTGCGCCAGATAAGCCCGCAGTTTGGCCTGGCGGTTGGCATATTCCTGAGCCGAGAACGTCGGGCTTACCTTCTCGCCGTTCTTGATCTGGATGGTTTTCGGCATTTGCATGTCATTTATCCTTGTCATTGGTTGATCTACAGATGGCGCCAATCTGGCGGGCCGCTGAAGATCATTCGAACAGATGCAAAGCGAGGTTTTTTGCGCGAATCCGACCTGTAGTTGGCCATATCCGCTGTTTGCGAAACGGCCTGCCCAGGACCCTGCGCCAAAAACAAAAATGCCCCCGGCAAGCGCGGTAAAGGCCGCTTGGCGGGGGCATTGGCCAATGGGTAAGGTCAGTGCGGGAGCGACGGCGCGACGAATCGACCCGCTCTCGATGAAACCGGTGCATTCAACGTTGAAACCCGCTGACTGTGCGCTTTCGCCCCCATATGCTCACGAGGGTGCGCGCCGAAGTACTGGCGATAGCAGCGAAAGAAATGCTGCAGCGAGACGAACCCGCACTCCGTAGCGACATCCGACAGCGACAGCTCACCGGCCCGCAACATCTGGCGCGCCTGTTGCAGCCGCAAGTCCAGGTAGTGCCTGGACGGTGTGCAACCCAGGCTGCGCTTGAATAGCCGCTCCAGATGCCGTCGGGAAATACCCATGGTCTCGGCCAGTTCGTCGATGCCCAACATTGGACTCAAATGCTCGTTCATCAACGCCAGGGTTGCCTGAAGTTTTTTCGGGGTGTCCTGCACGGGCAGTAGCGGCCGGGCCTGGCGCGCTGCATGTTTTTCCATCCGTAGTATCAAGCCACGACCGTGAAACCTTGCGAGAAGCTCGTGCATCAACCCTTGAACAGCCTGCGGGCCGACACACGTCAGGCGTTGGCGGTCGACGCAGAACGGCGCAGCCACCGGTGTCAACTTGCTGAAAGCGGCAAACTCCAGTGCTGCGGCGGGCTCTGGCAAGCTGCAACGGACGCCCTCCAGGGCGCCAATCTGCGCCAGCAACCAGCCTGCCTCACCCAAGGCCCCGAGGCTGATCGGTTGCGCCGCCCAGTGGCTCAGCTGCTGGCGCAGCTCTGGATCAAGGTGCAGATTATCGCCACCACAGAGGATCAACACATCGAAGGTTTGTGCCTGATCCAGTCGCATGGTGGTGGTTGCAATGCCGTTGCTGGCGTTCAGTTGCTGCCCTTCCAGGCTCAGCATTTGCCACTGGCAAACATCGTACCCTGCCAACTGGTTGGCCAGGCGCAGTGGCTCCAGTGCATTGGCCAGGGTGTACATATCGAAGGCTTCCATCAACCAGAAGCCAATACGCAGCATCGGTGGTTGTGGACGCTCGGATTCAGTCAGTTGCTCGCCTTGGCGGGAACTTGCGGGGCCGACTCCAATCTTGAACCCGTCAAAAACATTGATAGCCATCGTCGATCTCCGTGCCGCTTCAGAGGTGTCAGGAATTCACCCGATTGTCGGCATCAGGAACCATCAAGATGTGTCAGATTTCGACCCCTAAGTGCTCGTCACTACCAAAGACGAGCTGGATGTGTTGCTCGCACCAAGCCCCGAACCTTTCAAAGCCAATGCAGATGCTCTACAACAATAGATAGAACCCTGAGGTCCCGACAGGAAGCACGCGAATGTGGATGAAACACAAACTTTGCGTCGTCAGGCTGGCCCGGTTCGCATCCGCTTCGCTCATCATCGTAGCCCCCAGTGCAATCGCTGAGGATCTCGAGCCCAGGTCCTACGCCAATACGCCGGTCGGTATCAACTTCCTGCTGATGGGCTACAGCGATCTCCAGGGTAACGTGACCGCCAACCCCTCCGTCCCACTCCAGAATGCCAAGCTCAACATCAAGACGGTCGTGTTTGCCTTTGCCAGGTCCCTGGACGTCTGGGGCCGCTCCGGAAAGTTCGATATCGTCGTGCCTGAAGCCAGGTTGACGGGCTCGGCCCTGTTCGCCGGTGAACCCAGGGAGCGCAATGTTACCGGGTTGATCGATCCAAGATTGCGCTTCTCGGTCAACTTGTATGGCGCCCCGGCGATGTCCCTGGCTGAGTTCCCCAGCTATCAACAAGATGTGATCATCGGCGCCAGCCTGGCAATTACGGCGCCACTTGGCCAATACGACTCGAGCAAGCTGGTAAATCTCGGCAACAATCGCTGGTCATTCAAGCCCGAACTTGGGGTTTCCAAGCGCCTGGGCCCCGTGACCCTGGAATTATCCGCCGCGGGAACCTTTTATACCGACAATGACCAGTACCTGGGTGACCGTACTTTTTCCCAGGACCCGACTTACCAGGCGCAGGTGCATCTTATCTATGCCTTTAGCAACGGTGTCTGGGCCTCGCTGGATGGGACCTACTTCGCTGGCGGGAGTACCTCGGTCGACGGGATCGGTAACCACGACTTTCAGGAAAATACACGCTACGGGGGCACCCTCTCGCTGCCGTTGAACCGAAACAACTCGCTAAAACTGTTTGCGAGTGAGGGTGCGCATACCCGTACCGGCAGCGAATACGATGCCATTGGCATCGTCTGGCAATATCGCTTCGGCGGAGGGCTTTGAAGTTCGCGAGACTTGATCCATGTCACAGCGAAGCCCTTGCCATAACTGGGATTGGCCCGCCTACTTCTGCTGCCGACTACCTTTGATGTTGCCAGCAACCCCACCGGCGACGGCACCGATCGCAGCGCCAGTCCATCCACTGCCACCGGAGATCGCGGCAATGCCAGCGCCTGCCGCGGCACCGATGGCCGCACCGCTCACCGTCCCCTGCTGCTGGGCAGTCATCGAGGTGCAACCGATCACGCTCGCTGCGCTGAGGGCTGCGGCAAACAATAGAAACCTCTTCATGTGCACCTCCGCTACTTATTCTGCTTCAGGCCGGGCACGACCATCTCGAACCAGATGGTCTCGAGGACGGGGCGTTTCACTCGGTCGGGATTGGCGGCATACCACTGGTTGAGCCTTTCGCGTACGGTATCGAGCGTTTGGCCCTTCAAGCCCCTGCCGAAACGTGGAATCAGGCTCTGCTCATCAGATGGCGGTTTCGCCCCGTAGTAGGCGGCCTCCACCTCGTAGGCATTGGCGATGCCGATGAGATAAACCTTCTTGAGCTGCTCCGACGACTGCACCCATTGCTCGCCGGTGATCATGGCAACCTGTTCGGCGCGGGCAATACCCGACGCCACCAGGGTCACCCAGGCCACCCCTATCAACATGCCCCATCGCACTGCTCTCATCGCCTTCCCTCCTCGCCAGGTTGAACCTCGACGCCTACCGCTCGTTTCTTCGCCTCGCGCATCCATAAACAGCCGGAAACCCCGAGCCTACGGACAAGTTTAGATGCGTTGTTTGCGGCCCGTCGAGAAAGGCAGCAATCGGTGGACGGAGCGATAGCAAAGAAGTAGCTATGCTGGGTCTACTGCTGGAACTGATCGATCAGATTGGGCTTTGCGTCCATGGTGGATAAACCCCTTCAGCGGTCACCCGACTGTCACAATACCCGGCCTGGCAAGGGATAGATGACAGAACAAGGCATGTTATCCACCCAGCCCGTGAACGCGTTATCACCCCACTTGGGGTCTATTCAGAGTCAGGCCCAAAGAGGAGCCCGCCATGACCGTAGTCGATCGCCTCAGGTATTTACGCGTCGTTCTGGTTTTGGCTGGCCTCGCGTGCCTTGCGCTCCACCCACTGATGTTGTTCTGGCCGTCCGGCTGGGCCTGGCACGTCGGTCACTCGGACTACCCGATGATGATCGTTGGCATCTACGCCACACTTGGCGTGTTCTTGATCCTGGCCGCACGTGATCCATTAGCCAATCTGAGCCTGATCTGGTTCACCGTGTGGTCTAGCGCCGTACACGGAGCAATCATGGCCGTCCAGGCGCTCACCCAGGCGGGGCAAATGGGGCACTTGGCAGGTGACGTGCCGGCGCTCTTCATCGTGGCGGTTGCCTTGGCCATCTTGACGCCTCGCTCGCAATTGGCCGCCAGGCCCCGGACACACAAGGGGGCCTGAGAGCAGGTTTGACTGTCAGGATCGGGACGATGGCTGCCCTTCACGACAGGCAATAATCGGCCAGAAGCGGCCATCGATACATTCAGAAAGTAACCCCTTCTCTTAGCCAAAAAACCCGCACTAACTCACCCTGTATTGGGGGGAATACTCCCCGCCATCGGGCCTTTCACGCCGTTTTTTCATACGCCCGCGCAAAGCCGTCGAGCAAAGAAGCGCGGCGCAGAACTAATTCTCACTTCCTATACCTTCTGGCAGGAAAGTTGCCACGTCACCGTCCAGGCTCGAAATAAAACGTTTCGCAGCCGGGATAGAGGCAGTGGCTCGTTGCCCATGTATTGCCACGCGCTCCGAGGAACCCCTTAGAGGTGTTTGCGATGAAACTGGATACCGGAAGGCTGAAACCTGGTCCATTGTCCAAAAACAGGCTGGCGCTGAGTATCTCTGCTGCCGCGATCATGCTGGGGCTGGGCTTGTCCCGGACTCAGGCAGCCCCCCTGGACAACACCGATCCACCGCCGCCTACCGACCCATCGGCGTTCACCAACCCGCCTGCCGACGCCAATGCCGCATTAAGGGACTTGCTCAAGCAGCCTCCGGCAAACATCGGCGCCTTCGACTTGCCCAATGGCGTGGTCGGTAACCGCAAGACACCTTTGGCCGACAATGTGCTGCCACCCAATCTGCAAACCAGCTTCAATATCCCCACTAACGGCAATGCCAGCCCAGTGTTCGGGGCTCAACCGTTCTCACAGAAGCTTGAACTTTTCGAGGAGTTCGGCTCGAACACACTGGATGCGAAAGACCCGCCATCACCCGTTCCGTTTCCGATCCCGACGGTGGGCCCCGCACCGGCTCAAGATCCGTTGAAAGTGGCGCGTAGCGGCCCGTCGCCGGATGCGCTGGATGCCTTTCTCAGGCAACCGGCATTGACGCCCTTTCCGACTGAGTTCTCCAATGTGTTGGACTACAACCCCTGGAAGGCGCAGATCGAAGATTTCCTCAATCGCCGGGTCAGTTCGCCCGCAGAAGGCCGGCCACCGGGAAAAGGCTGGTCGCACCAGCGTTTCAATGAGTTTTTCCCGCGCAACGCCTTCAAGACTGTGCAAGCAGGCGCACACGTCAACAGCGGCTTGCGTGATCGTATGCAACGGCATAATTACGCCGTGGGGGAGTTTGGCCCGGGCGGGCTCTATCACAACACCAACGGCAACCCGGCCAACGAGGGCACGACCAAGGGCATTCAAGTGCAGTTTCACCCCAACTTCCCTGTCCAGGACCATAATGCATTGTGGACGTTCGACGGCACCTTTCCAGCCAAACTGCTCCAGGTGCGCTATGGCCAGGCGATGCTGATGCGTCATTACGATGCCTTGCCCATTGACCCGTCGGCC
The DNA here is from genome assembly GCF_013416725.1 of Pseudomonas sp. SbOxS1. Lineage (NCBI taxonomy): Bacteria > Pseudomonadati > Pseudomonadota > Gammaproteobacteria > Pseudomonadales > Pseudomonadaceae > Pseudomonas > Pseudomonas sp. SbOxS1. The sequence continues at coordinate 27,401 of NZ_JAAVXC010000036.1, read as the reverse complement.
AACCGGGGCTTTGGCCTGCACACCATCAGCACCCATGAGCACAACGGCCACTCGCCCGCGGAAAGCGACGGTTTTACCAACGCGTTCTTCTTCCCCGGCCAGTACTACGACTATCGCTGGCCGATCCAGTTGGCCGGTTACGACACCATCAATACCAAGGCCGAGGACGCACGGGCAGCGTTCCCGTGCGACCCTGGTGAAACCCTTTTCGTCAACGACGTCAACCCCGGCTTCAAGACCTGCGACCACGGCACCATCAAGATCCGTGGCGACTGGCGCGAAACCATGAGCACCCACTGGTTCCACGACCACATGCTCGATTTCACCGCGCAGAATGTCTACAAGGGCAATGCGACGATGATGAACTACTACAGCGCCGTGGACCGTGGCAACGAGTCAGTCGACGACGGGGTCAACCTGCGCTTGCCCAGCGGTTCGGCGCTGGGCTGGGGTAACCGTGACTATGACATCAACTTGACGATCGCCGACAAGGCCTGGGACCAGGCCGGCCAGTTGTGGTTCAACCCCTTCAACACCGACGGCTTTCTCGGTGACCAGGTGCTGACCAACTGGGAGTACAAGCCCTTCCTGGACGTACGAGCCCGCCGCTACCGTTTCCGGATTCTCAACGGATCGGTTTCTCGCTTCTTCAAGCTGGCGGTGGTCCGTCAGGTCAATGGTGATGGTGGCGAGTTTCCTGGCCCGAAAAACTCCGGGGTTTCCTATAACCGGGTGCCGTTCCACATGATTGCCAACGACGGCAATATCATGGAGCACGCGGTGCCGTTCGATGGCAGCCTGGACCTCAATGGCAACGGCGACAAACAGGACCACAATGCCATTCTGCCGATGCTGAGCATTGCCGAACGCTATGACATCGTCATCGATTTCTCGAAAAACGGTATCAAGCCGGGCGACAGGATTTTCTTCGTCAATATCGAGGAGCATGAAAACGGCAAGCTTCCGAAACGTGACATTCCCTTGGCGGATGTACTCTCCGAGAAGTACCTGCCCGTCGTCAGGCAAACCAGCCACGGGCCACAGTGGGACAAGGGTGACCCGGGCGTGGGCAGGTTCATGCAACTGAACGTCAAGCCTTACACCGGCCAGGATGTCAGCATGAATCCGGTCGACTTCGAGCCCGCCAAGCCTGGCAAGCCCGAGGGCAAGTTCATGATCCCGCTGCCCTTGCACCGTGATGACCCCGCTGATATCGCCCGGCTTGCCCAGGCGCGGCACCGCACCTTTATCTTTGGCCGCTCCGACGGCACAGATTTTACGCCCTGGACAATCAAGACCGACGGCGGCCCAGGCTTCAACATGGACCCGCGGCGGATTTCAGCCGCACCGCAACTGGCCACTGGCCCGACACCGGCGGGGTTCAAGGGTGAAGGCACTCTGGAAGTCTGGAAGATCCAGAACGGCGGCAATGGCTGGACTCACCCGGTGCATGTGCATTTCGAGGAAGGAGTCATTCTCAGTCGAGGTGGCAAGACACCGCCAGAATGGGAAAAAGGGGCGCGCAAAGACGTCTACCGTATAGGACCCGATCCCGACAGCCTCGACAACGTCGAAATAGCCATGCACATCCGTGAGTTTGCCGGTACCTACATGGAGCATTGCCATAACACACAGCATGAGGACACCTCGATGCTGCTGCGCTGGGACTCCGAGCACCCGGGCCAGTTTCAGTTGATGCCCACGCCATTACCCAGCTGGGACGGCGTGAAATTCGTCAACTCGGTAGCGTTACCGACATTCCGCACCGGAGATGGCGTGGGGCCACAGGTCAAGGTCAACAATAACCAGGGAAATAGCAGCGGCAGCGGAGGCTAGCGTCGTCTATCAAACGGCTGGTCATGTCGTCTGCAAACGCAAAAGGCCGAGGACATGACCGCTTCAACCCAAAGCCGCCTGGCATCACAGTCGGCTTTGGGTCGACGGCTGCCCTTCCTGACCGGCAGCAACCGGCCAGAGGCAAGTGCAAGACTGGACGGACCTGGAGAAATGGTTAATCCGATTGCTACTAAGCCTTAGTGCCTATCGTGATTAGCCTTGGTGGAAAGTTCCGGTACAGCAGTAATACTCCACTGTGCTGCGAAAACTACTCACAGTATATCGTGGGGCAACAAGTCATGAGCTTGGGTGCAGGTGAAGCGAAAGCATCTCGACTTCCGCTAATCAAGCGATGCCTTCGCCAGCCGTTATTGCACTTTCTAATCGCCGGTTTTGCGCTCTTTGTAGTGTACGGAGGTCTACACCGCTCAACCCTTGATCAAGATCCGCAACGCATCGAAATCACGCCTGACGTTGTTCAGCGGATCGCGACTGCCTGGATGGCGCGATGGCAACGCCCCCCATCGGAGCAACAGTTGCAGGGCCTGATTGATGAGTATGTGAAAGAGGAAATCCTCTATCGCGAAGCACTGAAACTTGGCCTGGATAAAGACGACACGATTGTTCGCCGCCGACTGGCGCAAAAAATGGACTTCCTCGCCGAAGATGTAGCGTCACTTCGCGAACCGGCACCCGGTGTGCTGGAGGCCTGGTACAACCAGCATCAGGACCAATATGCCCCGCCGCCACTCTTGACCTTCCATCATTTGTTTTTCGCCCTGGACAAACGCGGTGCCGATGCGCAAGCGCAGGCTCAGACCGCACTCAGTGGGCTGTCAGACAAAAACAGTGGTGAAGGCGATGCATTCATGTTTAAAAACGCCTACACAGAACAATCCCGGGATCAGGTGGCGCGGGTCTTTGGTTCAACGTTCGCCACTTCATTGTTCAAGCAACCGCCGGGGGGGTGGGTGGGGCCTGTGGAGTCGGGCTTTGGCTGGCATCTGGTCTGGATTGACGCGCTGGCCAAATCACCTCCTGCGCCCTTCGAAGCCGTGGCCCAGCAGGTCAAGTCCGATTGGTTGTCCGAACAACGCAGCGCATCGAAACGCGCGAATTTCGATGCACTGAAAGCACGCTATAAGGTCGAGGTCATGATACCGGCTTCCTCCGGTGCGATTGCCGCCACACCCACGGAGCGGCCGTGATGCGACGCACGGTATGGCTGCTATTGATGCTCTGGTTCGTGGGGCTAACGGCCATCGCCCATGAGTCGCGCCCCGCTTACCTGGAACTCAACGAAACGGCCGCCGGGCGCTATGACGTACTGTGGCGCACGCCTGTGCTTTCAGGCATGCGATTGCCGATTGCGCTGCGGTTTGCCGAAGGTGTGCGCACTGTCGTAGAGCCCGTGGAAAGCGAACTGAACGACTCACTGATCGAGCGTCGGGTCATTGAAGCCGGTCCCGCTGGCCTGGCCGGGCAACGTATTGAATTCATCGGCCTGCAAGCGAGCATCACCGATGTGCTGGTGCGTGTCTCGCGCCTGGATGGCAGCCTGGCGACCACCCTCGTCCACCCCGCGCAACCCTGGATAGAAATCACGGCCACGCCAGGAACGTTTTCGGTGGCCGGTGCATTTCTGGTCCATGGCATCCAGCATATCCTCGGGGGCTTCGATCACCTGCTGTTCGTCTTCGGCCTCCTGCTGCTGGTGGGTAATGGCTGGATGCTGGTGAAGACGATCACCGCATTCACCCTCGCCCATTCCATCACCCTGGCACTCGCCACACTGGGTGCGGTGCGGCTGCCCGGCCCTCCTGTGGAAGCGACGATTGCGCTGAGCATTCTGTTGCTGGCAGTGGAAATCGCCCGCAAGAACCGTGACGAAACCAGTTTCACCCTCCAGTGGCCATGGGTGGTGGCGTTCTGTTTTGGCTTGTTGCATGGCTTCGGTTTTGCCGGTGCGCTGGCGCAAATCGGTTTGCCGCAGCGCGATCTGCCGCTGGCGCTACTCACCTTCAATATCGGCGTCGAGATCGGCCAACTGATGTTCGTCGCCGTCGTGTTGAGCCTGCGCGCACTGTTGCTTCGTTGCCGACTGCCACGACGCGCAGTCCTGTATGCCCGACCGATTGCTTCTTACGGGTTGGGCACGCTGGCTGCCTTCTGGTTTTTCGAAAGAGTCTCGAGTTTCTTGTCCTGAGTTGCACCCTGTCATTGCCGTATTCCGGAGACGTGGAATATGAAAAACCCTACACACTTCACCGCGCCCACACTGCTCGGTTGCGCCGTGCTGACGGTCAGCGCGCTGGCGTTGGCAGAGGGCAACCCGGATCGCGAGGTTTACTTTGGCCAGACGCACTCGCACAGCTCCTGGTCGATCGATGCCTACCTGATCGGCAACCACCAGGTCGATCCCGAGCAGACGTACCAATACTCACTTGGGATGCCGATCAAGCATCCTATGGGGTTTGAAGTGCAACTCAAGGGTCGCCCGCTGGATTTCCATGGCGTGACCGACCACTCGGAATACGTGGGCGTGATCGCGCTGGCCAACGATCCGACGTCAGACTTCAGCAAGCTGCCCATCGCGCAAAAGCTGGTTGTCAAAACCCCGGAAGATTTCAACCGCGTGTTCAAATGGATCGCCGGCAGCTTGAGCCACCCGATCAAGGAGCTGATTGATCCGAAGGTTGCCGGCAATATCTGGCAGCAGAGCATCGCCATCGCCGACAAGTACTATAAGCCCGGCAAGTTCACCACGTTTGTCGCCTATGAATGGACCTCCGCCCCCAACAATCAAAACATGCACCGCAATGTGTTTTTCCGCGACTCGAAGAAGGTGCCGGACCTGCCTTTCACCGCCCTCGATTCGGACAAACCGGAAGAATTGTGGGGCTGGATGGACGATCAACGCAAAAAAGGCAACGAGGTGCTGGCGATCTCCCACAATGCCAACCTCAGCAACGGCCTGATGTTTCCGGTGGACGTCGATGACCGTGGCCGCCCCATCGATGCCGCCTGGGCCGAGACGCGGATGCGCAATGAATCCCTCACCGAGATTCACCAGGTAAAGGGCACCTCGGAAACCCACCCCGAACTGTCGCCTACAGACGAATTTGCCAATTATGAAATCATGAGTTTCCTGCTCGGCCTCGACAACAGCACGTCGAAACTCAATGGCAGTTACATCAGGCAAGCCTGGCAAAACGGCATGGCGTTGCAGCAAGCTCGTGGATACAACCCCTACAAAATGGGCGTGGTCGGCGCCAGCGACTCGCACAATGGTGTGATTCCTTATTCGCAGAGCTACAACTTTGGCTCCCACGGCTTTACCGACAGCACCCCGGCGGCGCGTCTTTCCGACAAACAGAACTCGGGCATGATTGCCCTGCAAACCAGCACCTCCGGTCTGGCCGGCGTCTGGGCCGAAGAAAACACCCGTGAATCGATCTTCGATGCCATGAAACGTAAAGAAGTCTATGGCACCAGCGGCGTGCGTATCCCCGTGCGCCTGTTTGGTGGCTGGGGTTTCGACAGCAGTTTGTGGAATGAAAAAGACTGGGTGCATGCCGCCTACGCCAAGGGCGTTCCCATGGGGGGTGACTTGCCGGCAAAACAGGGTAAACAGACACCGTCTTTCGTGGTGTGGGCGGTCAAGGATGTCGACGATGGCAACCTCGACCGAATCCAGATCATCAAGGGCTGGACCAAAAACGGCCAGACCTTCGAGAAGATCTACGACGTTGCCTGGTCCGGTGATCGCCAACCGGACCAGGCCACCGGCAAAATCCCGCCGGTGGGCTCCACGGTCGATGTTTCCAAGGCGACTTACACCAATACCATTGGTGCCACCGAGCTGAAAAAAGTCTGGGTCGATCCGGATTTCGATCCGGCCCAACACGCGTTCTACTACGCCCGCGTGCTACAGATTCCGACCCCGCGCTGGAGCACCTATGACGCGGCCAAGCTGCAAGTACCGCCGCCGGCCGACGTCTCGGCCACTGTCCAGGAGCGTGCGTGGACCTCGCCCATCTGGTACACGCCGACCGTTGAGGACAGCAAGCTTGTCGCTGCTGGCAAAACCATCGACCAGCTGAAATCCGAAGGCGCCAACGCACTCACTAATGAGCAGCTGCAAGCCTACGTGGTGGGCAAAACCATCAAGGTGCGTAATACCGTCACCGGCCAGACATTCGAGGTCGTCTATGGCAGCGATGGCCAACGCCTGGTCACCAGCGTCGATGGCAAGCCGCCGACGCAAGGGGAGTATCTGAACATGCTGCATGACGGCCAGTTTGGCGTGCCGGCCAAATATGAAATCAAGGACGGGCACCTGGTGACAACAATCGGCGGCACACCCTTCGAGGCCATGGTATTCGAGCAAAACGGCAAATACATGGCGGCTCGCAGCAACGAGTTCGGCTATGTGAATTATGAGGTTGAGGAGGTCAAGTAGCGCCGGGATCCCTGCTTCTTTGGCGAGCCTTCATCGGCTCGCTTTTTTTTGCCCATGCAACTTCTGCGAATGACTTGCAACACATCCTGGTTACTGCTGATCGCTGCCGGATTCCTGGAGATTTTCTTTGCGGTCGGGTTGAAATCCGCGAGCGGCCTTGAACGACCCTGACTGCTGGGCAACCTGATTCCCCTGCACTGACTGCCGTCACACATAACGAAGCTGTCAAAACCGTAATCTTCAACTCAGCCTCATGAAAGCTTGAGCCCATTAACCTCCTCATCGAGCTGACTGGCTTTGCCCGTCCGGCTTCGCCTCAGCGTCTCCTGTATTCACTGTCATCCGACTGACCGGGAACCAAGCAGCATGCAACCTCAAACTTCAAGACGGACTTTTGTAAAGGGACTCGCCGCTGGCGCAATGCTCGGAGGCCTCGGGCTGTGGCGCTCGCCCGTGTGGGCGGTCACCAGCGCCGGTGAGGCGAATGTGTTGGCCGGTACCGACTTCGAGCTGTTCATAGGCGAAACGCCGGTCAACATCACCGGCAACCCGCGCACGGCCATGACCGTCAACGGCGGTATTCCCGGCCCTTTGCTGCGCTGGCGTGAAGGCGACACGGTCACGCTGCGGGTGAGGAACAAACTCAACACCGACACCTCCATTCACTGGCACGGCATCCTGCTGCCGGCCAACATGGACGGTGTGCCCGGCCTGAGTTTCCAGGGCATCGAACCGGGTGGCCTGTACGTCTACCAGTTCAAGGTTCGGCAGCACGGTACTTACTGGTATCACAGCCATTCGGGGTTCCAGGAACAATCGGGCGTCTATGGCCCACTGGTGATCGATGCGAAGGAACCGGAGCCGTTCCAGTACGACCGTGATTACGTGGTGATGCTGAGCGACTGGAGCGACGAAGACGCAGTCGGCTTGATGAAGACGTTGAAAAAACAGTCTGGTTACTACAACTACCACAAGCGCACCGTGGGCGATTTCATCCACGACGTCAGCGAGAACGGTTGGGGGGCCACGGTCGCGGATCGAACGATGTGGGCCGAAATGAAGATGAACCCCACGGACCTGGCCGACGTCAGCGGCGCGACTTACACCTACCTGTTGAACGGCCAGGCACCGGACATGAACTGGACCGGTGTTTTCCGCCCCGGAGAGAAACTGCGGCTGCGCTTTATCAACGGCTCCGCCATGACCTACTTCGACGTGCGTATCCCCGGTGTGAAAATGACCGTGGTCGCGGCGGACGGTCTGCACGTCAAACCGGTCAGCGTCGACGAGTTTCGCATCGCGGTGGCGGAGACGTTCGATGTGATCGTCGAGCCGACCCGGGATGCCCATACCCTGTTCGCCCAGTCGATGGATCGCACCGGCTATGCCCGCGGCACCCTGGCGGTGAAGGCCGGTAGCTCCGCGCCGATACCGCCCCTGGACCCGAGACCGCTGCTGACCATGGATGACATGGGCATGGGCGGCATGGATCACGGCAGCATGGGCGGCGACATGAAGGGAATGGATCACGGCAGCATGGCTGGCATGGGCGAGATGCAGTCCCATCCCGCAACGGAAAACAACAACCCGCTGGTGGACATGCAGGCCATGCCCCCCTCGCCCCGGCTCGATGACCCTGGCCTCGGCCTGCGCGACAACGGTCGTCGCGTCCTGACCTATTCCGACCTGCGCAGCACCTTCGAAGACCCGGACGGCCGCGAACCCGGCCGCACCCTGGAACTGCACCTCACTGGCCACATGGAGAAGTTCGCCTGGTCATTCAACGGCGTGAAATTCTCCGATGCCGAACCCTTGCGCCTCAAATATGGCGAGCGGGTTCGGGTGGTGCTGGTCAACGACACGATGATGACTCATCCCATTCACCTGCATGGCCTGTGGAGCGACCTCGAAGACGAAAACGGTGAGTTCATGGTGCGCAAACACACCATCGACATGCCACCTGGTACCCGACGCAGCTATCGGGTCACGGCCGACGCCCTCGGTCGCTGGGCTTATCACTGCCATCTTCTGTATCACATGGAAATGGGCATGTTCCGTGAAGTTCGCGTGGAAGAATGAGGCGCTACCAATGACCAGACTCACACTTGGCGTTTTGGCACTCGCGACCGCGAACCTCACACCCTCGTCGGCCATGGCCGCCACCGAAGACATGCAGCACATGGATCACAGCCAGATGCAACCTGCTGCGCCCACCGAAAGCCGCACGCCGATCCCGGCGTTGACCGATGCCGACCGCGCCGCCGTGTTCGTAAGCCCCAATGGCCACAACATCCATGACTCCGCGCTCAACCATTACTGGCTTGCCGACAAACTCGAATGGCAGGACGCCGATAACGGCAGTGCCCTGGCCTGGGATATCTCGGGCTGGATCGGAGGAGACATCGACCGCCTGTGGCTGCGCTCCGAAGGCGAACGCACCAACAGCAAGACCGAAGAAGCGCAAATCCAGGCCCTCTGGGGTCACGCCATCTCCCCGTGGTGGGACGTGGTGAGTGGCATTCGCCAGGACTTCAAACCCGGCGCCCCGCAAACCTGGGCGGCGTTCGGCGTGCAAGGCATGGCGCTGTACAACTTCGAGACCGAAGCCACGGCCTTCATCGGTGAAGGCGGCCAAACCGCCGCGCGACTGAAAGGCGAGTACGACATCCTGCTGACCAACCGGCTCATCCTGCAGCCCATCGCCGAACTTGATTTCCACAGCAAGGACGACCCGCAACGAGGCATCGGTTCCGGCCTGTCCAGCAGCGAAGCGGGCCTGCGCCTGCGCTATGAAATCCGCCGGGAATTTGCGCCTTACATCGGCGTGACCTGGAACCGCAGCTATGGCAAAACCGCCGACTATGCCAACGAAGACGGCAAGGATCGCAGCGAAACACGCCTGGTCCTCGGCGTTCGGCTGTGGTTCTAGAACGGCGAGCGGTGTCTGTGGTGAGGGGATTTATCCCCGTTGGGCTGCGAAGCGGCCCCAGTCCGGACAACTCGTTCTGTTTGAACGATCGCTCGGGGCCGCTTTGCGACCCAACGGGGATAAATCCCCTCGCCACAAGTTTGGGACTCAAAATTCGGTCACAGCATTACGTTCACACGCCAGCCTTTCGTGTTATGTTATATCAATACATCAGCTATCGGTTGTTGACCGACAGTGCGACCCACCCCCTGCCTGCGATTTTCGATGACAAACCTTGTTCAGATTCCGCCCATCACCAGCCTGAGCCAACGCCTGATGTCCATCGATGCCCTCAGGGGCCTGGTGATCATTTTCATGCTGCTCGACCACGTGCGCGAAACCTTCTTCCTGCACCGCCAGGTCACCGACCCGATGCTCATCGACAGCACCGAGCCGACGTTGTTTTTCAGCCGCACCCTCGCCCATCTCTGTGCGCCGGTGTTCGTTCTTCTCACTGGCTTGTCAGCCTTCCTGTACGGTGAAAAGCACCAGGGCAAGCCGTCGATGTTCCTGTTCAAGCGAGGCCTGTTCCTGGTTGTGCTGGAGTTCACCCTGGTGAATTTCGCCTGGACCTTCCAGTTATCGCCCACTGTGATCTACCTGCAGGTGATCTGGGCGATTGGCGTCAGCATGATTGCCCTCGCTGTACTGGTCTGGCTACCTCGGCCCATCCTGTGCATCCTGGGCCTGGCCATAGTCGGCGGGCACAACCTGCTCGATCCCCTGCACTTCCCGCCCGGATCGGCGCTGCACCTGCCTTGGGCGATCTTGCATGATCGCGGCTGGATCGAATTCTCCGAGCACTTGCGCCTGCGCACCTCCTACCCCGTGCTGCCGTGGATCGGGGTCATCGCCCTGGGTTACGGCATCGGCCCCTGGTTCGCGCGCTCAACCTCCGCTGCCGTGCGTCAGCGCTATCTGTTGCTGGCCGGGGCCGGCGCATTGATCGGCTTCATCGCCCTGCGCCTGGTCAACGGTTATGGCGAGGCGCAGTGGGTGGTGCATGAAAGCACCACGCACACCCTCATGAGTTTCTTCAACATCACCAAATACCCACCGTCCCTGCTGTTTTTGTGCCTGACGCTGGGTCTGGGACTGTTGCTGCTGCTTGGCTTCGAGCGGGCCCGGCAGCGCCAATGGATCAGCATCCTGGCGGTGTTTGGCGCGGCTCCGATGTTCTTCTACCTGCTCCATCTTTACGTGCTGAAAATGCTGTATCTGCTCAGCGTGGCGTTGTTCGGCCTGAACCAGGGCGACTACTTCGGCTTCGACGGCATAGGGGCCGTGTGGCTGACGGCCGTGCTCCTGGCGGCAATGCTGTATCTACCGGTGCGCTGGTTCGCTGCATTGAAGGCCAGTCGTCGCGATATCACTTGGCTCAAATACTTCTGATTGGGAGATGGATTCGCCTCGGGTGGCATGATCGACTACCATGCCGCCGCCGGTTCCCAAATGGGAATAATAGGGAATCCGAGATGCTGCCAACGCATCAAACGGAACTGCCCCCGCAACTGTAGGTGCCGAGCCTGCTCCTGAACTGCCACTGGGATCGATCCCGGGAAGGCTGGAGCGTGCCATGACGCATCAGTCAGGAGACCTGCCGGCCAAGCAACAATCACTAACCGGCGGGGTGTCCGGGAAGGACATCCTTGCGCGCGCGTCACTTCGGTGATCGCCCCTGCACTGCTTTTTTCGGCAGCGCTCGATGATGTGTTTTCCAGACCTTGCACCCTCGCTGCGTGTACGGTTCAAATGGAGATTGCATCATGCTGTTGCCGCGCCTTTTCGCCCTCGTCACAGGCCTGGGTCTTTCCGCCCTCGCCTGCGCCTCCCCGACCCATTACCCGCTGACGATCGAGAACTGCGGCAGCACACTGACGTTCGCCCACGCCCCTGCCCGCACTGTGACGATCGGCCAGGCCGGCACTGAAATGCTCTTTGCCCTGGGACTCGGTGACAAATTGGTCGGCACTTCGCTGTGGTTCAATGATGTACTGAGCAAGTACAAGGGGCAAAACGACAGGATCGAACGCCTGGCCGATAACGAGCCGAGTTTCGAGGCGGTGATCGGCAAACGCCCGGAGCTGGTCGCCGTCGAGCTTGAGTGGATGGTCGGCCCGCAAGGCGCCGTTGCTACCCGCGAGCAGTTTCACGAACTGCAGATTCCGACCTATCTCATGCCCTCGGACTGCGAGTCCAAGGACAACCTGGTAGGCGCCGACGGCACCCGCCTGCAGCCGTTTCGCATTGACAGCCTCTACAAAAGCATCACCCAGCTGGCCGAGATTTTTGATGTGCAGGCGCGTGGGCAGCAACTGAACGCGCAACTGCAGGCCAGCCTGGCCAAATCCATTGCCGCGGTGCAAGACAAAGACCTCACCCACACCAGCGCGCTGGTCTGGTTTTCCAGTGCCAGCCTGGATATCGATCCCTATGTCGCCGGGCACAAGGGCATTCCCGATTTCATGCTGGGTACTTTGGGCGTGCGTAATGTGGTGCAGTCCGACGAAGAGTGGCCAACCGTTGGCTGGGAAACCATCGCCAAGGCCAACCCGACGTTCCTGGTCATCGCCCGCATGGATCGCCGTCGCTTCCCGGCTGACGACTATGAAAAGAAGCTGCAATTCCTGCGCAGCGATCCCGTGACCCGCAACATGGACGCCGTGAAAAACAACCGCATCATCATTCTCGACGCCATGGCCATGCAGGCCAGCGTGAGAATCTTCGACGGTCTCGAATCGCTGGCAACGGCCATCAATAGCTACGACCTGCCAAAATGACCGCGACGCTGATTCGTACTCTGCTGGCACTGGTGATATTGCTTGTGGCCGTGATTGCCGGTGTGGCCATCGGTGAAACCCCCATCGAACCCGCTGTGGTGTTCCAGGTGCTGGCCAACAAATTGTGGACGGCCGGGTACGCCCTCGATCCCATCGACGAGGGCATCGTCTGGAACTATCGCCTGACCCGCGCGCTGGTGGCGGCGGCTTGCGGGGCTGGCCTGGCGACCTGCGGGGTGATCCTGCAATCGCTGCTACGCAACCCGTTGGCCGACCCCTACCTGCTCGGCATTTCCGCCGGGGCCTCGACAGGCGCGGTGCTGGTGGCGTTGCTGGGCCTGGGGGCCGGCGCGATTTCGATGTCGGCCGGGGCCTTTGCCGGTGCCGTCACCGCCTTCGCCGTGGTTGTGTTGCTGGGTCGTGCCAGCGGTTCACCTGGCAGTAACGGCCAGATCATCCTGGCGGGGATTGCCGGCTCGCAGCTGTTCAATGCGCTCACCGCGTTCCTGATCACCAAGTCGGCCAGCTCCGAACAGGCGCGCGGCATCATGTTCTGGTTGCTGGGCAATCTCAGTGGCGTGCGCTGGCCCTCCGTGTGGCTGGCCGTACCGGTGGCGATCGCCGGTCTCGCGGTGTGCCTGTGGCACCGCCGCGCACTGGATGCCTTTACCTTTGGCACCGACTCCGCGGCCTCGCTCGGCATTGCCGTACGTCCCGTGCAATTTCTGCTGATCAGCTGTGCCGCCCTGGTGACGGCGGTGATGGTGTCGATTGTCGGCTCCATCGGTTTCGTCGGACTGGTGATTCCCCACGCCGCCAGGCTGTTGCTGGGCACTCGGCATACGCGCCTGCTGCCGGCCAGTGCGCTGGGCGGTGCGGTGTTCCTGGTGGCCGCGGATGTGCTCTCGCGCACGTTGATCAAGGGCCAGGTGATTCCGGTCGGCGTAATTACCGCATTGGTTGGCGCGCCGGTATTCGCGTTGATCCTGGTCGGTCGGAGGAATGCCCGATGAATGCCGTTGCACCGGTTATCGACGAAGCCGTGCTGAGTTGTTCCAGCCTCGGATTGCATATCCGCGACGTTGAATTACTGCACGACATCCACCTGGACATTCGCCGTGGCGAAACCCTGGGCCTTGTCGGGCCCAACGGCTCAGGAAAATCCACGCTGCTCAAGCTGCTGGCCGGCGTGCGCCAGCCCAGCCGGGGTGCCATCCAGCTCAACGGCCAAGACCTCAAGGCACTGTCACGGCGATCCATCGCACAAACCCTGGCGGTGGTTGAGCAGCAGGCCGACACTCTGGATGCGATCAGCGTGTTCGATGCCGTGGCCCTGGGCCGAACGCCGTGGCTGTCGGCCTTGAGTCCATGGTCGAAGGCGGACGAAGACATCGTCCATCAAGCCCTGCGTGACGTCGATGCCACGCATCTTTGCCGGCGCACCTGGCGTAGCCTCTCTGGCGGCGAGCGTCAGCGCGTGCACATCGCTCGCGCGCTGGCCCAGCGCCCCCGGATCCTGTTGCTGGACGAACCGACCAATCACCTGGATATCCAGCACCAGCTGGCGATTCTGCAGGTGGTTCATGCATTGCCGGTGACCACCGTGATCGCCCTGCACGATCTTAACCAGGCACTCACCTGCGATCGTCTGGCGGTGCTGGAAAAGGGCCGCCTGGTGGCCCTTGGCAAGCCGCTCGAAGTGTTGACCCCACAACGCCTGCTGGACACCTTCGGCGTCCACGCGCACTACCTCATTGACCCCTTCGACGGCGCGCGCATCCTGCGCTTGCGTTCATCCTGACAGGCGTTCACAGGGGCCCGGTCAGATAGCCGATGAACAGGCGAAACAGCTCGGCGTTGGTGGAGATATCGAGGCGCTGGTAAATGTTGTGCTTGTGAACTTTAACCGTGCCTTCGGATATTTTCAGTGCCGCCGCGATCGACGTACTGCTGTGGCCCTGCAGGATCAGTTTGGCGATGTAGCGCTGGGTTTCCGTCAGTTGCCCCTTGAGGATGTGCACGAACGCATCCTCCGACCTCGCCTCCGTATTCTCAATGCCCGTATAAAAATCGCTGTGCCTGAGCCGGCAATGCAATTGCAGCAGGGAATCGATGACCGGTGCCAGGGTTTCCAGCGCCTTCATTTCCGTGCTCAGAAAGGCGCCATTCTTCAGGTTGCGCATCAGTGAATAGACAATCGCGACGCGTGGCTGGACGGGAATGATGAAGCCAATTTCTTCAATCAGCGTACCGTACTCCGAGGACACACAGGGATGCAGGTCCTTGGAGATGGAAAAGCCCGATGAAAAGAAACTGTCGGGTGCCAGGTCGCTCATCCGCCATAAACCGGCCGGGTGATTGTTGATACAGGCCACATAGAACGGGTCGAGCAGGTAGCCACCGCGAATGTAGGCATTGAGCGTCTTCTCGGGGACCGACTTGTTGTAGCCGTTGTGGATCAATATCGGCGCGTGATTGAAGCGGAAGAGATAACCGCAACTCATATCGAAACCCAATGAATCTCTCAGGGCCAGATCAATGGCTGCTCCCAGTCGATCCGTACCCACGGCGTTTATCAGGGTCGATAGCATTCTTGCGTCACAGGCTTTCATGTTCGCTCGCTTGCGCTCCGGAAATCGAGCCACCCCGGTGGCTCGAATGCATGCGCACGATAGCTGACAAGACCTTCGCGCGATACGTTCGAACTCAACCAGGGAGCGCCCGGATGCCGCTGGTATCAGGTCGGTTCAGGGGCGGCACTGAGCCCGCGCGCGGGAGTGTCCTTCTCGCCCAGTTCCAGCGCCTTGGGTACCGCAAGCCAGTAAGCGAGCAGCATGCCGATCAGGCCACCACTGAGCTTGCCGATGATCAGCGGCAGAATGAGCGAAGGCTGGAAGTTGGCGGAATAGGCCAGATGGTCACCAAAGGTGAATGCGGCACACACTGAAAAGGCGATCACCAACACTTTGTCCTTGGGCGGCATGTCGGCGACCAATCGGAACATCGCCAATATGTTCGCGGACGCCGCCAGCAGACCGGCTGCTCCCACAGGAGAAAGGCCCAGTAGGGAAGCCACCTTTTCGATGGGCCGGGAAAGAAACCGCTTGATCAGATAGACCATCGGGAAGGCACCGCACAGCATGATGCCGACATAGCCTGCGATTTCGAGCGCGCGGAATTGATCCTCCTTGTCGGCAATGATGGGGGCGAAACCCCAGGTGCCGAATACCGAGCTGAAAAACGAGGTGAAGTATTCGACGATCGAGGCCACCAATACCAATGTCACCGCCCCGTATACGACCTGGCCCAACCGGAGAAACAACTGCACCATCAAGTTGGGCAGGTAGCGCAAGGCTGCCGCCAGCGCGACACAGAACAGAATCAACGGCATCAGGTTGCGCACCAGCATCCCCAGGTTGAAATGCAGCGCCTGGGTGGCGTCACCTGCCGTGGCAATGTCGGGACGCACGCCCAGCCCGAGAAACTGCATGCTCATCGCGATAATGATGATGCTGAGCGGAATGCTCAATAAACCCGCCATGATGCCCAACGCCATGTACTTGTGGTCGGCCTTGTTGAGCATCGCCAATCCGACAGGTATCACGAAGATCACGGTAGAGCCGGACTGGAAGCCGGTTATGAGGCCCAGGATCCAGCCTTCGGGGCTTGAAGACAGGGCATGGGCCAACTGATACCCGCCAAGATCGGCGGCGATGAAAATCGGCCCGGCAATGCCGGCATCGGCGCCCATCGCGAGGAAAATCGGCGCCAGGACCTGGCTTATGAAACTGGAAATAAAGGGAATGGCCGCCATGATGCCCGCGACGGGCAAGAAGATCGGCCCGATGCTGTTGATGCCTGCGTTGAATTCCTTCGCGAGTTCGGATTCTGTACTGAAGATCGATGCCAGACCGCCAATAACGGCGCACACCATGATGATGTAAATGACATAGGTGCCTATATGTTCCATTGCTGCCTCTGCTATTAAGAGTTTATTGTTTGGCAGAATTGAGTTGCACAAGGTTTTATTATTGGCAGTCAGTCATCTGACTTAGAGTGCGGTGTATCCGTTGTCGACGAAAAGATGCGTGCCGTTGACGAAGCTGGAATCATCGCTGGCCAGGAACAATGCGGCGGATGCCACTTCCGAAGGCTCACACAGGCGCCCCTGCATTGCGCCGATGGCCTCGTCGGAAGCGTCCACGCCAAAACTGCGCAGCAGGTCCAGTTCGCGCTTGCCATGAGCGGTGCTGATAAACCCCGGGCAGATGGCGTTGCTGCGAATGTTTCGATCGCGGAACTCCACCGAAATGGCCCGTGCGAACATATGGCACGCCCCTTTGGTGGTGCAGTACAAGACTTCCATGGGCGTGCCGACCACCCCGGAAATGGAAGACGTACAGATCACGCTGCCGCCACCCGCCTCGATCATTCCCGGCAGGACAGCCTTGGTGACGAGGAACATGCTTTTGACGTTGATGCTCATCAGGCGATCCCAGTCCGCCTCGTCGGTCTCCAAAAAAGGCCCGGCGGCAATCGTACCCGCATGATTCATCAACACGGTGATCGCGCCAAAACGTTCTTCGGCCTGCCTGACTGCGCGATGCACCTGATCGGCAACGGAGACATCCGTCGCCAGGAAACAGGCACTGCCGCCGGCAGCGTTGATCTGCGCAGCCACTTCTTCGCCCTGGCTGGTGGGAAGGTCCAGGATCGCCACCTTCGCGCCTTCCTTGGCAAACAATAACGAAACAGCCAGGCCACAGCCCCCTGCCCCTCCGGTGATCAATGCTACCTTTCCTGCCAGTCGCCCCATTTTTGTTTTCCTCAGTGATAATCCAGTGCAGGTTTGCGGTTTCAAGCTAAACGTCGACGACCGGATGCGTCCATATATCAACCGATATATATGATGGCAACCTACTGTTTGATATGGTTTTTTTAGATTAACGGCTGCGCGAGAAAGGAATTCAGAATGCTTTATTTCCAGCAAATGTTGGGCATTGCCGTGTTTTCCATCACCGGCGTGTTGGCCATCAAGAAAGCCGATGTGGATCTGTTCGGTGCTGTGGTGCTAGGCATCATCACCGCTATTGGTGGTGGCACGATCCGCGATCTGCTGCTGGATCAGCCGATCTTCTGGATTGCCGACTTCAATTACATCTGGGTCGCCTTGTTCGCTGCGCTGCTGGCGTTTTTTTTGACCCAGAGACTACAACGGCGCTACCGTCTGCTGCTTTATCTCGATGGCTTGGCGGCTGCGCTGTTCGCATTGTCGGCGACCGAAAAAGTCCTGGCATTGCAGCTTGCGGCGCCCCTGGCAGTGATGATGGGCGTGCTGACCAGCATCGGCGGCGGTATCGCCCGGGATGTGCTGGCTGGACGCGTTTCGCTGCTGATGTCGCGAGAGATTTACGCCACGCCGCTGTTGTTGGGATGTACGCTCTACGTGCTGTTGCGAGACGTATTCCCGTCAATCTGGATTGGCGGCTGGATTGCCTTGATTTTCACCTTCGGCCTGCGGTTCTTGGCCATTTACAAGCATCTTCAGATGCCCGCCATTTTTTCTACCCGGCAGGGATGAATCGTCCCATCAACCGTGCAGCGAACGCTGGAATGGACTCTCTCGACTATAAGGACTTAACGTTCATGGACATCACCTTTTCTCAAGTCAGCGAGCGTTTGAACGACCGCCGATTCACCGTAGCAGGCAACACCCACGGGCTATCTGGAACAGGCACGGTGTTTCATTACCATGTCGAGGGAGATGCCGTTTGGGGCACCTACCAGGGTGGCAAGATCCGCATGGGCCATCAAGTCGGCCGCGTGACAGGCCCCGAGACCATCGAGCTGCTTTTTCATTGCCTGACCACGGAGGGTGAAATTCTGTCCGGCTGGTCTCGTGGCACGGTAGGCGTAGATCACGAGGGGCGCACTACCCTGTCCTTTGTATGGGGTTGGTTGTCGGGCGCGACGGGAGGTGGGGAGTCTAGCTACGTCGAGCTTGTCGCTTGGCAAACGCCATCAGACTGTAAAAAGCCATGATCTTCACACAGTGCCGAAACCGGAGAATGAAATGAAAGGAAGCTGCGCTTGTGGGGCTGTAGGCTATGAGATCGACAGCATTGATATGCCCATCAGCCACTGTCACTGCAGTACCTGCCGCAAGACCCATGCCGCTGCTTATGTCTCCACGGCTGGCGTGTTGAAAGAGCATTTCCGGTGGACACGAGGCCTGGACGCATTGAGGCCTTTCGAGTCATCCCCCGGGAAGATCCGACACTTCTGCTCCCTCTGCGGATCGCACCTGGCGGCTGAGCGTAACGGCTCAAACGCGATGATCGTGCGCGTGGCGACGCTGGACGAGGATCCTGGTTCCAGGCCCGAATATCACATCTGGACGGAGCAAGACGTCGCGTGGCTGAATGGAGAGGGTCTGCCAGGCTACTCACAATGGCAGCCTGGACGATGATGGAACGTTTGCCTGGCCATATTCACGACTCGCCATGATCGTTCCCACGCTCTGCGTGGGAATGCATCCTGTGACGCTCCGCGTCACCGTTGCGCATGGCTCATGTCATGCGTCGTCAGCGGAACGCGGAGCGTCCCTGGCGGCATTCCCACGCAGAGCGTGGGAACGATCAGAATCAGACCGCATCACGACCTCGACCAGTGTTTTCATGGTTTTTCACATCGCCGATGTCAAGACGATCTGCACTGAATGCAATACGTTCTGACGCCACGGGAGTGGCATCAAAGGCAACACTGTCTGCACGCCCAACGCACACCGCGCCGGGTTGTTGATTAGTGTTCCTCACCACTCCTGGAAGCCTTGATCATGAAAACCTTAAGCATCGAGAACAGCAGCACCAACAACGTACAGATCCCTTCCACGCTCGGGATCAAAACCATGGCGCTTGGCACCTACGGTGCCTACTTTTCACTTGCCGTCATTTACTTCTGGTTCGGCGGGATGAAGTTCACCCACTACGAAGCCACCGGGCTGGTGCCGCTGGTGAGCAACAGCCCTTTCCTGGGTTGGGTCTACGACATTTTCAGTGTCGATACCTTCTCCAGCCTGCTCGGCATCCTGGAGGTCTCGATCGGTGCCCTGATTGCGGGTCGCTTGCTGTCACCCAAGCTTTCATTGATCGGCGGTGCATTGTCGGCCGGACTGTTCTTCACCACCTTGAGCTTCATGTTCTCGACCCCCGGCGTGATTGAACCCAGCCTCGGTTTTCCAGGCATTTCGGTGGCGCCGGGGCAGTTTCTGCTCAAGGACATCGGCTTGCTGGCCGCCTCGATCTTTGTCGCCGGCCATTCCCTGACCGAGTTGCAAAGCCGTTGAACCGATGATCGACCCTGCGCGATGGCCTGG
Organism: Pseudomonas sp. SbOxS1; assembly: GCF_013416725.1. Classification (NCBI taxonomy): domain Bacteria; kingdom Pseudomonadati; phylum Pseudomonadota; class Gammaproteobacteria; order Pseudomonadales; family Pseudomonadaceae; genus Pseudomonas; species Pseudomonas sp. SbOxS1. The sequence goes on along the minus strand of NZ_JAAVXC010000036.1, from coordinate 7,980 downwards.
AGCAATTCGATGCTTTCAGGCCATTGCCCCATCATCTTCCCCCGCCAGATCTTTCATCCAGTCCCGCGGGCTGTAGCCCGTCTTGCGTCGAAACGCGCGTGCAAGTGCCGAAGGGCTTTCATAGCCGACCTCGGCGGCGATCAGCGTAATCGAGCGCCCTTCACGCAGACGCTTCTGCGCCAGGCTGATCCGCCAACTCAACAGATACTCGGCAGGCGTCTGCCCGATGACGTCCCGGAAATGCACCGCGTAGGCCGCGCGCGACATATTCGACTCGCTCGCCAGTTGCGCGATCGACCAGGCACGCTCCGGTGCGTTGTGCATCTGCACCAGGGAGCGCGCCAAGCGCGTATCGGCCAGGCCAGCCATCATTCCGGTACGCAACTGTTGGTGATCAAGCAGGTGCCGAAACAACAGGATGATCAGCAGTTCAAACAAGCGCTCCAGCGCGGCCTCCCTGCCACAGTGCGCACCCGCCGCCTCGCCGAACATCCATTTCAGGGTATCGGCGAGCATGGGCAGTTCATCCAGGGACAATACCAGGCAATCGGGTAACGACGCCGCCAACGGATTATCGACCCCGCCCTCGAACTCCATTGAGGCACACAACAGTTGAGCGCCCTCGGATTCACCGGCGAACAACTGATGCCGGCTGGGGCGTGGCATGAAAATCAGGCTGGGCCGGGTCAGCAGCACGTCCTTGCGATCGGCGCCCAGCAACGTCACGCTACCCGCCTGCAGCAGGTGGATATAACCACGCCGCTGCGTCCCATCGTAGGACGCCAGGCCGCACAACCTGCCGTTGTAAAACAGGTTTGCGCGCACACCGAACTGCGAAAACAAGGTAGACAGGCGATCCATGGGCGATCTCTTGGCCAGGCATAGACGCTCAGATCATAACACCGCCTTGCCAGCTCACTGGCGCAGCGCTCGACAATGTCCAGCGCCTGCAGCGCCGCCTCGGGTTGCCGGGCAACTTGGAATCTCCCACAGGGGATTGCGGACTAGCCTGCACACACCGAAGTACTGGATGGCAACGAGTCGTTTCCCGTAGCCCGACCCATCAACTGACAACGTCCGGGCCTACCCCAAAGGAGGGGGATAAATGCCCGGCACATGCCTCTATTGTGAACGCCTGTAACGGGCCACGAATTCCTTCCATGGCCCACTCGACACTGTCTGACGAGAGATGCCATGACTGACCTGCTGCTCAACGAACGCGAACTGCGCTTCCAGCTTTATGAGCTGCTCGAGACCGAAGCGTTGCTGCAACGCCCGCGCTACGCGGACCACGACCGTGGCGTGTTCGACGCCTCTCTCACCACCGCCCGCCAGATTGCCGCCGAGCTGTTCGCCCCGTACAACCACAAGGGCGATGCCAACGAGCCGACCTTCGATGGCGAGCGGATCCACATGATCGCCGAGACCAAAGTCGCCTGGGATGCCTTTGCCCAGGCCGGGTTCCTGGCCGCGCACCACGATTTTGCCGATGGCGGCCTGCAACTGCCCGAAGTGGTCCTGCGCGCCTGCATGGCGTATTTCAATGCGGCGAACATCTCCACGGTCGCCTATTCCTTCCTGAGCATTGGCGCGACCAATTTGCTCAAAGCCTTTGCCGGTCCACAGTTGCGCGAGCGTTTCCTGGCGCCGATGCTCGACGGCCGCTTCAGCGGCACCATGGCCCTCACCGAGCCCGGCCAGGGTTCGGCGCTGGGCGACTTGCGCACCTTGGCACGCCCGGCCGAAAACGGCACGTACCGGATCTTCGGCCAGAAGATGTTCATCTCCGGTGGCGATCACGAACTGACCGAGAACATCGTGCACATGGTGTTGGCCCGTATCGAAGGCGCGCCGGCCGGTACCAAGGGTATTTCGCTGTTCCTGGTGCCCAAGTTCCTGCTCAATGCCGACGGCAGCGTCGGTGCGCGCAACGACGTGGCCCTGGCCGGCCTGCTGCACAAGATGGGCTACCGCAACACCACGTCCACAGTGCTCAGTTTCGGCGAGCACGATGGCGCCGTGGGTTACCTGGTCGGTGAAGCGCATCAGGGCCTGAGCTACATGTTCCAGATGATGAACGAGGCCCGCATCGGTGTCGGCCTGGGGGCCGCGAGCCTCGCCTACCAGAGCTACATTCACGCCCTGGACTATGCCCGCCAGCGCCCACAGGGTCGCCTGCCCGGGAACAAGAACCCGGCAGCGCCCCAGGTGCGCATCGTCGAGCATGCCGATGTGCGCCGGATGCTGCTGCAACAGAAGGTCTATGCCGAGGGCAGCCTGGCGCTGTGCCTGTATGCCAGCAGCCTGGTGGAAGATGCCCACACCGGCTCCACGCCGCTTGAGCGCAACAACGCCGCCGAACTGCTCGACGTGCTGACGCCGGTGGTCAAGACCTACCCTTCGCGCTACGGCCTGCTCGCGTCCGAGATTGGCGTGCAGGTGCTTGGCGGTGCCGGTTATACCCGCGAATACCCGTTGGAGCAGTACTACCGCGACAACCGCCTGAACCCGATCCATGAAGGCACCGAAGGCATCCAGGCGATTGACCTGCTGGGTCGCAAACTGGGGCCGCGCGGGGGTGACGGCTATCGACTGTTCACCGCCGAAGTGCTTGCCACCCTGCTAGCCGCCAACAGCGACGCACACTGCGCGCCGCTCGCGGCACTGCTGGCCGATGCCTTGAGCGTGCTCGAGCAAGTCACCGCCAGCCTGCAAGCGCAGGTGGTGGCCGATGCCAATCTCGGCATGGCCAATGCCACGCCCTATCTGGATCTGTTTGGACGCGTGGTGGTCGGCTGGATCTGGTTGCGCCAGGCGCTGCTGGCCAGCCGCGCCCTGGTGACGGGCGCAGGCGATGGCGACGCGGATTTCTATCAAGGCAAGTTGCAGGCCGCGCATTACTTCATGACCTGGGAACTGGCGTCGCTGGCGTCCCAGGGGCGCCTGCTCACTGAAGCCAACCATGTCGCCTATTACATGCAGGACCGCTGGTTCTAACGCCCCTCCCCTGTAGGAGCGAGCCTGCTCGCGATGGTCGTCAACGATAACGCGTGCTTTCTGGGTTCACGCGGTGTTCTTTAGTCCATCGCGAGCAGGCTCGCTCCTACAAGGGTCGGTGATAACAATAAATTTCAGGAAAGCATCATGAGCAACTTGGTCACCTACCACGTCGAAGACAATTTCGCCCTGATCGGCCTGGCATCAAAGCCCGTCAACGCATTGGGACAACCCCTGCGCGCGGCCATTCTCGAGGCCTGTGAGCGCGCCGCCAGCGACCCTGGTATCTCGGCGATCATCGTGCACGGTGCTAACGGCTTGTTCTGCGCCGGTGCCGACATCAGCGAATTCGGACTCCCCGGGTCGTTCGCCGCCCCGTCCCTGCCCGACCTGCTGCTGCGCCTGACCCAGATCGACAAGCCACTGATTGCCAGCATCGGCCGCTTCGCCCTCGGTGGCGGGCTGGAACTGGCGCTGGCCTGCGGTTATCGCATCAGCGCTGCCGACAGCCGCCTCGGCCTGCCGGAAATCAACCTGGGCCTTTTGCCCGGTGCGGGTGGGACCCAGCGTTTGCCGCGACTGATCGGGGCCGAACCGGCACTGGAGATGATGATGTCCGGCCAGCCTGTCAGCGCGGGCCGTGCCCTTGAGCTTGGCCTGATCGATTGCCTGCTCGGGGAAGGCGACTGCCTGCACGACGGCGCACGCGCCTTCGCCCGCGAACTGATCAGCGAAGGCGCACCGGCGCGTCCCGCAGAACGTCACGCCAATCCGGCTGCCGCCCTGCCCGATGGCTATTTCACGGACTATCGCGCCAGCCACGAACCGCGCTGGAAAAACCGCCTGGCACCGCGGCTGGTGCTGGCGGCCGTCGAATCGGCCTGCGTGCTGCCGTTGCAGGCCGGCCTGGAGCGCGAAGTCGCGCTGTTCAAGGAAGCCGAAGCCTCGACGCAATCCCAGGCCCTGCGCCACGTGTTTTTCGCCGAGCGCGAAGCCGGCAAAGTGGCCGGTGTCAGCGCGTCTACAGCCTTGCGTCCGGTCACCCGAGTGGCGGTGATCGGCGCCGGGACCATGGGCGGTGGCATCGCCATGAACTTCGCCAATGTCGGCATTCCCGTCACGCTGCTGGAGCTCAAGCCCGAGGCGCTGGAGCGCGGGCTGGGGCAGATCCGCAACAGCTACCAGATCAGCCTGCAACGCGGCAAGCTGACCCAGGAACAGCTTGACCAGCGCATGGCCTTACTCACCGGCACCCTAGAGTATGCCGACATTGCCGAGTGCGACCTGGTGATCGAGGCGGTGTTCGAAAGCCTGCCGATCAAGCAGCAAGTGTTCCGCACCCTGGATGAGGTGTGCAAGCCAGGGGCGATTCTGGCCAGCAACACCTCCACCCTCGATGTCGACCAGATCGCCGCGGTCACCCGTCGCCCGCAAGATGTCATCGGCCTGCACTTCTTCAGTCCGGCCAATGTGATGCGCCTGCTCGAAGTGGTTCGCGGCAAACTCACCGCGCCCGAGGTGCTGGCGACCACGCTGAAACTGGGCAAGACCATTGGAAAAATTCCCGTGGTGTCCGGCGTGTGCTTCGGCTTCATCGGCAATCGCATGCTCGAACCCTACTCCCGCGAAGCCCACCGCCTGGTGTTGGAGGGCGCGACCCCAGCGCAGATCGACCAGGTGCTGACTGACCTGGGCCTGGCCATGGGGGTGATGGCGATGCACGACCTGGCCGGAATCGACGTCAGCTTCCTGGTGCGCGAGTCGCGCCGCGAGGCGATTGCCCATGACCTGAGCTACTGCCGTCTGGCTGACGAACTGAACGCCCTCGGTCGCTTCGGCCAGAAGAGCAAGCGCGGCGCCTACATCTACGAGGGCCGCGAGCGCAAGGAAGACTTCGAGGTCATCACCCTGGCCGAACGCATCGCCGGCGAACTGGACATCCCGCGCCGGCCGATCACCACGCAGGAGATTCATGACCGCTGCCTGTTCATGCTGATCAACGAAGGCCTGCAGCTTCTCGACGAAGGCATCGCCGAACGCAGTGGCGATATCGACCTGGTGTGGATCAACGGCTACGGCTTCCCGACCTGGCTCGGCGGGCCGATGCACTATGCCGAGCAGATCGGCCTGGACAAGGTGCTGGCCGGTATCCGCCATTACCGCAAGGCCCTCGGCGAATACGGCGAGATGTGGTTCCACCCTGCCCCGTTACTGGAGCGCCTGGTCGCTGCCGGCAAGACCCGCATCGAACGAATCTGAGTGCGGATCGGCCACCCAGGGTGGCCGAACCACTCCCCAACAGGAGCAATACGATGAAAGAAAACCTCGGTTTTTCCCTGAAAGGCAAAACGGTGTTGGTCACTGGCGCCTCCAGCGGCATCGGCGCGCATCTGGCGCGCGTGGCCAGCGATGCGGGTGCGCGCGTGGTGCTGGGCGCCCGACGTGTCGAGCGCTTGCAACAGCTGGCAGGCGAGATTCGCCAGAGTGGTGGTGAGGCTCTGGCCGTGGCGTTGGACGTTACCGATCGGGACAGCGTTGAAGCCGCGTTTGATGCCGCCGAAGGCGTTTTCGGTGTTGTGGACGTGGTGCTCAACAATGCCGGTATCGGCAATGGCCAGCGGGTGCTGGAGATCAGCGAGGCGGATTGGCGCGCGATGCTGTCGACCAACCTCGACGGCGTCTGGCGCGTTGCCCAGTGTGCGGCGCAACGGCTCGCCAAGGCACAGCGACCCGGCAGCATCGTCAACATTGCCTCGATGCTCGGCCTGCGCGTGGGCACCGGCTACAGCCACTACTGCGCGGCGAAGGCTGGCGTGGTGCAACTGAGCAAATCCCTGGCGCTGGAACTGGCGCGCTACCAGATCCGCGTGAATGCGATTGCGCCAGGTTACTTCAAGACCGAAATGACCGGTGACTGGTTCGACAGCGAAGGCGGCCAGGCGTACTTACGCGACACCGTGCCGATGCGGCGCCTGGGCACTTTGCAGGAACTGGAAGGCCCGTTTCTCCTGCTTGCGAGCGAGGCTGGCGCCTTCATGACAGGCGCGGTGCTGGCGGTGGACGGCGGGCATCTGGTCGGTAGCCTGTAAAACGCCAGTTCCCGCGAATGAACTCGCTCCCCTGTAGGAGCGAGGCTTGCCCGCGAACCAGACACCGCGGTGTATCAGTCATACCGCGTCATCGTTCTTCGCCGGCAAGCCTGGCTCCTACAGGCGAACCAGACGCCGCGGTGTATCAGTAATACCGCGTCATCGTTCTTCACCGGCAAGTCGGATCGCCGCACCGCTGGCTCCTACAGGCGAACCAGACGCCGCGGTGTAGCAGTAATACCGCGTCATCGTTCTTCGCCGGCAAGTCGGATCGCCGCACCGCTGGCTCCTACAGGACCTTGACCAGTGGCGGCGGGAAGTAAGTCCCGTTGGCCACGCCGTCCAGCGGGCCGTAGAAACGCATCGTCAGGCGGTAGACACTGCCCTTGGGCGTGGGAAGCCAGTTTCCCGGCGGCGCGTTCTCCGGTTTCTCGGCAGCAAAATACAGCGTGAGCGAACCATCCGCCCCGCGCTGGGGCTTGGTCTGCTCATTGAGCAAATAGCGTTTTTCAGGGTTGGGCAGCACGCGAAAAAGCACGCTGTCGACGGCAATGACCGACCAGAAGTACTTGGCAAACCGGGTTGGCAAGGCGTCGGCCGGGAACGTCAACGTATAGACGTTGTTGCCATTGAGCTCGGCGCCCGTCGAATCGCTGCCTCCTCGATAGTAGAGGACCTCGGGCTTGATGTTGGCCCAGATCCCGCCATGGTTGACCAGGGTCCGCGCCAGATAGTCGAGCCCGTATTCTCCAACGACCCCCGGACGTGCCCAGCCATTTTCAGCGGTGCCATGGCCGATGAGTCGACCGGCCTTGCCGATCTGCGCGAAGGCCACGGTGCGAATGATCTTGTCGACACGCGCCCGTTCGGCAGGATCGCTGATGGCCTTGGCCACCGCGCGCGTTGTCTGTTGCAGCGGCTCCAGGCCTACACTGAGGTCCGGCTCGCTATCGAGTGCAACTTGCGCGGCATCGAAGGCTTCGACGCCGGGCAACGTCTCCAGCTCGAAGATCGGCGTCTTGGGGATCTCTGGCAGCTTGGGACTGCCGGTGGCCGCGAGCTTGAACTGATGCTGCAGGGCAACGGCGGCCTCCGGGTCGCTGCCCAGTGCCACACGCGCCAGGATCCGCGCCTGCTTGACCGGCAAATCGATGCGGCTCGTCAGGCCGTCTGGCAACTTGACCTTGGCGCCTTTGAGGCACACGGCAAAATCGCCCCACGACTGCCTGGGAAACACCCGCTCGTTGATATTGGCAAGCGTCTCGCCCCAGCCGTTGAGAAACTGCACGGTGAAGTAGCGATCCTGGATTTTCGGCACCGACACGATGGTGCAACTGGACTCATCGACCGCGACCCAGGCTTCCGAATAGGCCACATCAAGGTTGGGGTTGGGCCAATCGACTGCTCCGGGCGTGCGGTGGAGGATTTCATTCCATTTGAAACCTTTCTGGAAATCCAGTTGTTGCTGGCGCGTCACGTGCAGGCGGCCGAGCAGGTAAATGTACGAATCGGCGATGTCCTGATCACCGGGTTGCATCTGATCTGCTGCAGAGCTGTTGCCTGCGGCGAATAGCAGCATGCCGAGCAACGTTATCGTGCGTGAAAGTCCTGACCGATCCATCGTGTTCTCCACCTGAACAGCGGGGGTCTTTAGTGTAGTGCTGTTCAGTTAGGCATGGGGTTGTATATAAGCACTGGATTGGGGGCATATCCATTGCTGCGGTAACGGCCGCCTATGGTTTCGCTCTTACAGCGACTCACTTTTCCAAACGCCGGAGTGCCGGCCCAGCGAAAAGTAAGCAAAAGGCTTTGCCCCACCACTTGGTGCCTCGCTAAGGCTCGGCATGCCCTCTCTCCGGCATTGCTCCGTGGGTCGCCGCGATGGGCCGTCCCT
>NZ_JAAVXC010000035.1:0-133337 GCF_013416725.1 Pseudomonas sp. SbOxS1 | reverse complement strand
TCGCGGCGACCCACGGAGCAATGCCGGAGAGAGGGCATGCCGAGCCACAGCGAGGCACCGAGTGGTGGGGCAAAGCCTTTTGCTTACTTTTTGGCGTTTGAAAAAGTGAGTCGCCGTAAGGGCGAAACCCTAAGCCGCCGTTACCGCAGCAACGGATATGTACTCAGACAACAATCCCCCACAGGCGTTGACCTTGACGGAAAGTCTCAGGCCGTGAGGAGACAAGAAGTTCAAGAGGCCTGTTCACTTGATTCCCTACACCCCCTCCCAGCATGGTCAATACTCAAGGATTGAAGCCAAGCCAAACAACCGCTACCCCTCGGGAGGTTTGTCATGTCTGGTCAATCTCGCTTCATGCTGGTGACTTCGCCGCTGATGGAACACAGCCCCGCCTTCGACCGGGCAGCCGCACTGGCCAAGGCGGAGGGAGCGGCGCTGCACATCGTGGCCTTCGACTATCTGGAAGGCCTGGCCACAGCTGGCATGGTCAATGAAAAAGCGCTGGAACAGATGCGCCTGGGTTACGTAGATCGCCACCGCCAGTGGCTGGAAGACCAGGCCCGGCCCCTACGCAAAATCGGCGTCACCGTCACAACGGAAGTGACGTGGGTGCAAAACCCGCTGGAGGAAATCCTGATTCACCTCAAGGAACAGCCGATGGACGTGCTGATCAAGGCGCTGGAACACCAGTCGTTGCTGTCGCGGCTGATCTTCACCCCGCTGGACGTGCATCTGCTGCGTGAGTGTCCGGTGCCGCTGCACTTCGTCAGCCACGCGGTCAATGCGCTGCCGCGCAAAGTGGTCGCCGCCGTCGACCCCTTCCATCGTGATGATCAGTACAAGAGTTTCAACGACCGCATCCTGCACGAGGCCACGAAACTGGCGACTGCCTGCAATGCCGAACTCGATGTGGTCTACGCCTACGACCTTTCGTCCATCAGTTCGGACGAATTCGGCTTTGACAACGGCTCGGCGTTTTTTTCCTCGAACCGCAACAAGACGCTATATGACGCACAGCTGGACGCCTTCAATGAACTGGCCGAACGCAATGGCATCGCCGAAGCGCAACGGCACATGATCATGGGCAACCCGGCCAAGGTCCTGACCCGCTACGCCGATGCCTTTGACGTCGACGTGATCGTCATGGGCCGTCTTGGTCATCGCGGCATGGGGCGCCTGATCGGCAGCACGGTGGAGCACCTGCTGTACAAGATGCCGTGCAGTGTGTGGGTGGTGTACACCGAGCGGCTGGATGAATAGCCGCCCGATGTATTGACCTTGTAGGAGCCAGGCTTGCCTGCGAAGGGGACCGAAAGACTAGCGCAATGTTCAGGGACGCCTTCGCCGGCAAGCCGGCTCCTACAGGCTCGGGCCTTAACGCCTGGTGATCACCACCTCCAGGTATTCACTGGGCACCACCATCGACCTGTCACCCGCCCGGTTCAGGCGGTTGAGCAGTTCGGTCAGGTCGTCTTCCAGGGCCTTGGCGCCATCGGGGGGCAGCGCCGCGAAGGCCTTGTGGATCGGGCCGTACCAGCTGCGGAAGGTGTCGATGAAATGCTCGGCCGAGCGATAGCGGAAGTTGAAGGTCCGGCGAGTCACCTGCACCAGGAAGTCGCGCTCGTCGAAGTGCTTGTGCAGCCAGGCTTCAGTGCCCCACTGCGACGGCGGTTGCGCGCCGGGCGGTGGTGGCATGTGCCGGCCCAGGGTCTTGAACATCTGGCCGACGAAGCCTTCCGGCGTCCAGTTGGCCAGGCCGATCCGGCCACCGGGGCGACACACTCGCGCCAGCTCCGCGGCGGCCTTGGCCTGGTCGGGCGCAAACATCACACCGAAGGTTGAAAGCACGGCGTCGAAACTGGCATCGGCGAAAGGCAGCGCTTCGGCGTCCGCCACCTGGAAGGTCACGTTCAGGCGTTCCGCACGGGCGCGGTCTTCGCCACGTTCGAGCAATGCGGCCACGTAGTCGGTGGAGACCACCCGGCAACCGCGACGCGCCGCGGCCAGGGTGGCGTTACCGTTGCCGGCGGCAACGTCCAGCACCTGTTCATCGCACAACAGGTCGCAGGCCTCGGCCAGTTGTTCGCCGACGATCTGCAAGGTGGTGCCGATTACGGCGTAGTCGCCACTGGCCCACGCGGCCATTTGACGGGTTTTCAGGGCAGTAAGATCAATGGGTGTACTCATGAAGACAATCTCTGGTTTGGAACAGGATCGGGCACAGGCTCACTCAGCCGTGGTGGGATCGATGATGTTCATGACCTGGGAAATCCGATTGGCCGGGAAACCGCCCTGCCGGGCATGCTCCCTGATGAGCTCCTCGTTTGGCGCGATGTACACGCAATACAGTTTGTCGCCGGTGACATAACTCTGCAGCCATTGCACCTCTGGCAACTCGCGCAACACCCTGCAGGACTTTTGCGAGACGGCTTTCAAATCCCTTTCTGACAGTGCTCCGGCGCCTGGAATCTCGCGTTCAATGACGAACTTGGGCATGGCAACCTCACTTTATTCTTATTGATGACAGGACCCGGTGGCCCTGTGTGCGAACTATCTCTCTGACGCTGATCGGCGTCCTGCCCGATCGTCGGCCAACATTGCCCGATCGTCCGGAGAATTCACCTTGGGCCACAGCGCGTTCACAATCAGAAACCCCCGCACGGGAAAACGCCCATGGACGCCCTGTCACAGACCCTGCGCGTCGTCCGCCTGGTCGGCGCGATTTTCATCAACGCCAGGTTCACCGCGCCCTGGTGCTATCAGTCGCCGAGCGCCGACACTGCGGCGCCGTTCCTGGAACCTGGCGCCGAACGGGTGGTGATCTTTCACTTGATCACCGAAGGCGAGTGCTATGTCGAACTGGGGGATGACCCGCCGTTGCTGCTCAACCCTGGCGACGTGGTGATTTTCCCCCAGGGCCATGCCCATCGCATGAGTTCCCAGCCGGGATTGACGCCCGCCAGCGGTGCGCGGCTCGACGAAGTACTGGCGCGGCGCCCGCGGCAGTTGAGTTACGGCGGTGGTGGTGCGGTGACGCGCCTGGTGTGCGGCTACCTGGCCTGCGACACGCGCCTGGCCGGCATGTTGCTGGCCGGACTGCCGCCCGTGGTCCGGGTCAACGTGCGCGGCTCCAACGCCGGCATCTGGCTCGAGTCTTCGGTGCGTTATGCCTTGGCCGAAGCGCGATCGCCAAGGCCTGGGGGCGAAGGCGTGCTGGCGAAACTGGCCGAGGTGTTGTTCATCGAAGTGCTGCGCCTGTACATGCACGAACACGGCAAGGGGCGCACCGGTTGGCTGGCCGGCGTGAGCGACCGGATCGTCGGTGCCGCCCTCAACGCCTTGCACAAGAAACCCTGCCACGCCTGGACGCTGGATGAACTGGCGCGCACTGCCGGCACCTCGAGATCGGTCCTGGCAGAACGCTTTGCACAGTTGGTGGGGGTTACGCCGATGCAGTACCTGACGCAATGGCGCATGTTGCTGGCGGCCAACCTGTTACGCAGCAGTAACAGTTCGTTGATGCGCATCGCCGAAGAGGTGGGTTACCAGACCGACACGGCGTTCAGCCGGGCCTTCCGCCGTGAATATGGAGCGCCGCCAGCGGCGTGGCGACGCAGTCAGGGCAATCGAACAATGGCTCACAGCCCCGGGCCTGCGAGCCATTGATCGACAGGGTCAAGCCGCTGGCGCTTGAGACTTGGCCTCTTCCAACAACTGCTGGATCATCTTTTCCTGTTCGTCGTAGCGACCTTCACCAAAGTGCGTGTACCGCACCTGCCCCTTGGCATCGATCAGGTAGTGGGCGGGCCAGTACTGGTTGTCGAAGTTGCGCCAGATCGCATAGTTGTTGTCGATCGCCACCGGGTAGGTGATGCCGTATTCCTGCACCTTGTCCCGGACGTTGTCGATGATGCGTTCGAACCCGTATTCAGGGGTGTGCACGCCGATCACCACCAGGCCATCCTTCTCGTACTTCTTCGCCCAATCCTTGACGTACGGCAGGGTGTGCTTGCAGTTGATGCAGTCGAAGGTCCAGAAGTCCACCAGCACCACTTTGCCTTTGAGCGACTCGTTGGTCAGTGCTGGCGAGTTGATCCACTGCACCGCACCGGCCAGCGACGGCATGGCGCCCTGGGCGCTGTCCATGGACTCGGCCTTGACCTTGCTGACGAAGTAATCGACGACTTTCGGCACGGTTTCCAACACGCCTTTCTCGACGCTGCTGACACCTTGCGACGAGGTGTTGGCCAGCAGCACATCGTCTGCTCCCGTGGCAATCACCGCCGCACCGGCCAACACCGCCACACCGGCACCACGACGCAACCAGCCAGTGACCGGAATCGACGGTTTCAAGCGGTTGACCAGGCCACGACCGGCGAAGATCAAGACGCCCAGGGACAATGCGCTACCCAGGCCGTAGGCCACCAGCAACAGACTGGTCCCGGCATTCGCGCCCTGCAGCATGGCGCTGGTGAGAATCACCCCGAGGATCGGCCCGGCACAGGGTGCCCAGAGCAGGCCAGTGGCGACGCCGATCATGATCGAACTCAGCGGGCCGGACAATGTGCGGCTGTTGGGGTCGATGCGATTGCCCAGCGCCACGAACGGACGCGCCAGCCAGTCGCCAACCCGTGCGGAAATCAGCGACAGGGCGAACAGCACCATCACGACCAGTGCCACATGGCGCCCGGTGTTGCTGGCTTCGATCACCCATTCACTGCTGACCACGGCCAGGCTGGAGATCAGGGCAAACGTCAGGGCCATGCCGCCGAGGGTCAGCAGGATCGAGGAACGCGTACGGTCGGCACCGGCAAACAGGAAGGGCACGACCGGCAGGATGCACGGGCTGAGGACGGTCAATATGCCGCCCAGGAAAGCGATGAGTAACATGGGATCACCTTGAAATAGAGGGGGGCAACTCACCTCCGTCCCCTGTGGGAGCGAGCCTGCTCGCGAAGAGGCCAGTACATTCAACATCGCTGTCGACTGACCCTCACCCTTCGCGAGCAGGCTCGCTCCCACATTGAATCGGCGGTGTGTTCGGGACTCAGGCCGTCTGGCTATCGAGCAACTTGCCCTGAGGCGTGCGGCTGGAACCGTTTTCCGCCACCACTTGCCCCTGCGGCGTGCGGTTGTAGCCGTCCTCGGCGAGGAAGGCATCGCCGCCCTTCCCGGTAACCGGCGTCAGCTGAAAGCAGGTGCTGCTGCCGCAAGCGTTTTGTTCTACAGCGGCGTTGGCATGGGCCGCGGCACCGGCAACGGAGAAAGCAATGGCGGTCAAGAAGCGGGTGACGTTGTTCATGATGTTGCTCCTGGCTAAATTGGAATGCGCTAAGGGTGATCGCAGGACTCAGTTGTCCGAGCTGCAGTTGTCGGCCAATTTGCGGTAGTCCAGGACCTGGGTCTTGCTCTGGGAGTCCAGGTAGGTCAACTGGGCATTCACCACGCCGCAGGAAGGCGAGGCATCCTGTTTCAGCGACACCACTTTCTTGATATCCAGGTGCGTGCCGTAGCTGTAGCTCATCGGTGTAACATCAGCTTCGGCGCGGGCCGACAGGGTGCAGATGTTCAGGGCGGCAAACAGGCAAGCGGCGTAGATGGCTTTGGTGTTCATGGCGGTTTCCTCAAGGTTCATCGTTTGTTGGCAGAGGCGTCTGGGTTTGCCTCGATGGAACCTATTAGAAGCCTGCGAGGTATCCCGTATGTGTCGGGAACCGGCGCGTGCAAATCGGCAAGTATCTGGGCCGGGCCGGGATACACAGGGATACAAAACCCCGGGAAATGTCTGTTTTTGCGTCGGTGTGTATCCGTCGACAGGCCAGATACACTGCAATACAAAGGGCGGCGGGCGAGCGGGCCAAGGCTCGATAGACTGTGCGATATCCCCCACTGACAGAGGCAAGTCCCCATGGAGCACGTCGATCACATTCTCATCGTTGACGATGACCGCGAGATACGCGAGCTGGTGGGCAACTACCTGAAGAAAAACGGCCTGCGCACCACGGTCGTGGCCGATGGCCGGCAGATGCGCAGCTTCCTCGAGTCCACACCAGTGGACCTGATCGTGCTGGACATCATGATGCCGGGCGACGACGGCCTGATGCTCTGCCGCGAACTGCGCGCCGGCAAACACAAGGCCACCCCGGTCTTGATGCTCACCGCGCGCAACGACGAAACCGACCGCATCATCGGCCTGGAAATGGGCGCCGACGACTACCTGGTCAAGCCCTTCGCCGCCCGTGAACTGCTGGCACGGATCAACGCCGTACTGCGCCGCACACGCATGCTGCCACCGAACCTGGTGGTGACCGAATCCAGCCGCCTGCTGGCCTTCGGTCGTTGGCGCCTGGACACCTCCGCCCGGCACCTGCTCGATGGCGACGGCACCATGGTCGCCCTGAGCGGCGCCGAGTATCGGTTGCTGCGGGTGTTCCTCGATCATCCGCAGCGGGTGCTCAACCGCGACCAATTGCTCAACCTGACCCAGGGCCGCGACGCCGACCTGTTCGATCGCTCCATCGACCTGTTGGTCAGCCGCCTGCGCCAGCGCCTGCTGGACGACGCCCGCGAGCCGGCCTACATCAAGACCGTGCGCAGCGAGGGCTACGTGTTTTCCCTGCCGGTGGAAATCGTCGGTGCGCCAGCATGAACCTGTCACTGCGCTGGCCCCGCACCCTGGCTTCGCGACTGTCGCTGATATTCCTGGTCGGCCTGATCCTCGCCCAGGCGCTGTCATTCGGTGCGCAGTACTACGAGCGCTATGAAAGCGCGAAAAACACCATGCTCGGCAACCTGGAAACCGACGTCTCGACCTCCATCGCCATCCTCGACCGCTTGCCGGCGCAAGAGCGTGCGAGTTGGTTGCAACAACTGGATCGGCGCAATTACCGCTATTTGCTCAACGAAGGTTCACCCGGTAACGCCATGGACACGGACATGCCCGAGGCACCGATTGCCATGACCTCGATCAAGAATTCCATCGGCAAGGACTACCCGATGACCTTCAGCGACATTCCAGGGCCGGTGAAACACTTCCAGGTGCACCTCAAGCTGTCGGACGGCAGCCCGTTGACCATCGACGTGCGACCTTCGATGGTACCGTTGTCGCCCTGGCTGCCCATCGTCCTGCTCGGGCAGTTGGCGCTGATGATTGCCTGCACCTGGCTCGCCGTGCGGATTGCCATCCGCCCCCTCACCCGCCTCGCCGAAGCCGTGGACACCCTCGACCCCAACACCCATCCGGTGCTGCTGGACGAAAAAGGCCCGACCGAAGTGGCCCACGCCGCCAAGGCCTTCAATGCCATGCAGGCACGCATCGCCGCCTACCTCAAGGAACGCATGCAACTGCTGGCGGCGATCTCCCACGACCTGCAAACGCCGATCACCCGGATGAAACTGCGCGCCGAATTCATGGACGACTCGGTGGAGAAAGACAAGCTTTGGAACGACCTGGGCGAGATGGAACACCTGGTGCGCGAAGGCGTGGCGTATGCCCGCAGCGTCCATGGCGCCACCGAAGAAAGTCGGCGCACCGACCTGGATTCGTTCCTCGACAGCCTGGTGTTCGATTACCAGGACATGGGCAAGCAAGTGCAGCTGAGCGGCAAAAGCGCCACCGTCATCGACACCCGCCCCCACGCCTTGCGGCGAGTGCTGGTGAACCTGACGGACAACGCGCTCAAGTTCGCCGGTGCTGCGGAACTGCTGGTCGAAAAGAAAACCGACGGCAGCGTGTCGGTGAAGGTCATGGACCGAGGTCCCGGGATTGCCGAAGCGGAACTGGCCCAGGTCATGCAACCGTTCTACCGCGTGGAAAACTCGCGCAATCGCAGCACTGGCGGTACCGGGTTGGGTCTGGCGATCGCGCAACAGTTGGCGTCGGCGATCGGGGGATCGTTGACCTTGAGCAATCGCGAGGGTGGCGGCTTGTGTGCCGAGCTCAAGTTGCGTGGCTAAATGATCGTTCCCACGCTGCTGATCGTTCCCACGCTCTGCGTGGGAATGCCGCCAGGGACGCTCCGCGTTCCGCTGACAATACAAGGCTTGTGTCCTGCGCAATGGTGACGCGGAGCGTCACGGGATGCATTCCCACGCAGAGTGTGGGAACGATCAGCATCAGGCTAGCGTTCAAGCAACGACGCCTACGACCCCTTCCTCCTTCATCTGCTGCAACAACCCCAGCCCGCTATCCATAAACGCCACGGATTCCGTCATCCCCGCCTCCGCCGCCAATCCCTGCAGCTGCGCAAGTCCGGTCTGCCCGGGAAACGCCTCGATGCGCTGCAACAACCGAAACGCCAACGGACTCAACTCAGAAAACTTCACACTGAAATCCAGGGCCCGACGCACCAGCAGCAACGTCGGCTGATCCGGCGGCGTATCAGGCTGATAGTTCGGCCCGACCAACTGCACCGGCCAGGCATACGCCAGGGGCCAGGCCAAGGGCGAAACCCGCAACGGACGATCCAGCAGCCCATCAGCATCGCCGAGGGGCAACGGCTCGGCCTCGGATTGTTGCAGGGCCATTTCCACCCATTCGTAGTGCGCCAGTTCGACCATGAACGGCGGCCACTTACCAGTGGCCAGTGCCAGGGGTTCCGAGGCCAGGAAATCGACAAATTCCTCGGCGATTTCGCCGAATTTCGGCGTGTGCGCGCGATAGTCGCGCAGGAAGATGCGCACCAGTTGGCGCCATTGCTCATCGCCGAGAATCTTCACCAATACCGGAAAGGTGCCGCTGATCAATGAAGACAGGTTGGCGAACACCAGGTCGCGATAAACCTGTGCCCGTGCCGGGTCCATTTCCGCCGGCGGCGCGTAGCGCTCCGGATCACGCAAGTAGAGCCCCATGCTGTTTTGCTGTTCGTGCAGCGAGCGCTTAGCCACGGTTCACCTCCTCGGTTTGCAACCGGCGGATGGTCTGCAACTCGGCGACCAGCTCGGAAAACGCCGGAAAGTTGAAATCGCGCTCGAGCAAGGTCGGTTGCGCGCCGAATCGGGCATAGGCCTGGGCCAGCAACGACCACACCGCCGGCTTGACCGACGCGCCATGGGTGTCGATTTTCAAGGTGTCGGACTCATCGAAATGTCCGGCAATGTGCATGGCCACCACACGGTTCGCATCGATCCCGTCCAGGAAGATACGCGGGTCGAAACCGTGGTTGATCGAGTTGACGAACACGTTATTGACGTCCAGCAACAGGTCGCAATCGGCTTCGCGCAGCACGGCATTGGTGAACGTCACCTCGTCCATGTCCTGCTGCGGTGCGGCGTAGTAGGAGACGTTTTCCACCGCCAGGCGACGGCCGAGAATGTCTTGGGCCTGACGGATACGCGCGGCGACGTGATGTACCGCTTCTTCGGTAAAGGGCAACGGCAACAGGTCATACAGGTGACCGTCGTCGTTGCAGTAACTCAGGTGCTCGCTGTACAGCGGCACGTTGTGCTGGTCGAGGAAAACCCGCACCTCTTGCAGGAATTCGACATCCAACGGCGACGGTCCGCCCAGGGACAGGGACAAGCCGTGACAGGACAACGGATGGCGCTCGGCCAGGGTCTGAAACGCTACGCCATGGGCACAGCCGATACCGATCCAGTTCTCCGGCGCAACTTCGAGAAAGTCGAAATGACCGGCCGGCGCGGCCAGCAGGTCCTTGATTAAACCGCGACGCAGGCCGAGTCCGGCGCTGGCCTTGGTTGATATGACAGGGGTTTGCATGATGTCGATTCCAAGGGTTGTCAGAACGTCATCACAGTTAATTGCAGGGATGTATCGGGCCTGTGTGGCGTGCCGACGGAAAACAGCAGGGCTTGTATCGGCAGCGGGTCTGTACACACTCTGGTACAAACCCGCCCCCAGACATTACGCCAGGTCGTATTTCTCGCGCACCAGATGGCCGATGCCCATGTGATCGAGCACGTCCATCGGGCACAGGAAGGTCACGCGCACCGTGCCTGGCAGGCGACTGATGTCGATGGAACCGGTGATGGTGGCGCGGTTGAGCACTTCGTCATACGGCAGGCCAGTGACGTTGGCGGCTCGCTGCAGGCCGTTCTCCACCGCGAGGTTGAGGTTCTCGCCGCTGCCAATGAAGGTGATCGGGCCGCTTTGCTCGATCTCGTGCTGGCCCCAACGCTCGCCCAGTGCGCGGACGCTGGCCCGCTGCTCGGCATTCATGGGCCGCGCCATCGGCGGCAGATCGTCGAGGTTTTGCAGGAGGATCGGCCCTTCCAGGGTCAGGTTTTTCACCACTTGCACCACCACTTCGGTTTCCCCGGAGCAATCGGTGGCGTGCCCGGCAATTTCGCCGTTGCCCTGCTGGGCGTGCATGTCGCCCATGTACACACCCGCGCCGGGAACTTTCACCGGGCAGATCAACACGCAACCTGCGCGAATCGAATTGGTGTCCATGTGGCCGTCGGTCTTGGCCGCGTGCAGTTCTTCGCGAGTCATGCCGAAACGGTGCGGGGCATTGATCAGGTATTGGCCGAAATCGGCGCAGTTGTGCGAGTCGGGCAGGTCGCGCGAAGGCAGGGTGCCGATGTTGCCGAGGAACGGTCGCATGTGTGCGGCGACGCCGGGGATATCGGCGCGGGCCAGGGACAGGATCGAATGTTGCGCGGCGAATTCCGGCAGCGCCGACATCTCGGACGCTTTGCCGGCCAGTCGGTTGGCGATGTCCTGGTTGACCGTCAGGCTGACCTGGTTCTGCGCGTCGAACACGATCACATAACCATGGCTGAAGCGGAACGCGCTGACTTCGGCGCCACAGTGGTTGCAGCGAATCGCGTCCTCGCCAATGCCTTCGACATGGCTGGCCGGGTGCTCGGTGCCGCACTTGGCGCAGAACTTGGAGACGAACGGATCGCCGTTGTAGCGCCCCTCGACGAAGCTCATGACCCCGGACGAAGTGGCCAGCGACGTGACCCGCATGCTTTTGATCTTGATCGCCACCGCATCGCCGATTTGTGCCCCGGCAATGGCCACCGGTTGCGTCACTTCATGGCCGCCCTCGAAAGCGGGCGTGATCATCGGCCCCCAGCAACCTGGCGGCGTCCCGGTGATCAGGGTGCCGCCGTCGGCCAGCGGGCCGAGCATCGGTTGACTCGGGCCAATGATGCCGTTGGTGTAGCGATCGACCCGCAGGCGATCGAGCGGCGTGGCGTTGAGATTGGATTCAGGCATTGTGATCCCCTCGGAGACAGGAGCAAACGGCCGCCTGCTCAGGCGGCCTGGGAAAGGGTCTTGGTCGCCACGGTGATCGGCGCCAAAACAGCCTTCACAGTTCATCGCAGGTTTGTATCTGTTCTGTGTTCGGGGGTGGTCTTGAGTTGGCGGGGACTGTATCGAGAGGCTGCCTGGATACATTGGGATACATGCACAGGTACTGCCGAACACTGCCCCCCTGTAGGAGTGAGCCTGCTCGCGATGGCGTCGTGTCAGGCAACCTCCCATCGAATGATAAAACGCCATCGCGAGCAGGCTCACTCCTACAGGGGTTCTGTGTCCGGTCCAGGGGATTTTCGTCGTTCCAGGCCACTGCGTACGGCTTGCGAACTAGACTTAATGCACACAGGACCTGTTCGATCTCCTGTTCATTCCCACGACCACCGCCCGGGCGTACAACGCTTCCGGACTGTGATCCTGCAAAAGGAGCACACGTGATGGACGAGGCCAAACTCAATGATTTCATGGGCAAGCTGGTAGGTGACATGGGCGGCGCGGCGATGCTCGCCAACGTCATCCTCGGTGAGGAGCTCGGCCTGTATCGGGCCATGGCCGACAGCCGGCCGATCAAGCCCGAAGCCCTCGCCGAGAAGACCGGTTGCAACCCTCGCCTGGTACGCGAATGGCTCAGCGCCCATGCAGCGTCCGGCTATATGGAACACAGCGACGGTCAATTCCGCCTGCCCGAAGAGCAAGCCCTGGCACTGGCCGTCGAAGACTCGCCGGTCTATATCGCCGGCGGTATCGGCGTGGTCGCGTCGTTCTTCCATGACAAGGATAAACTGGTCAAGGCCATGCGCGGCAACGGCGGCCTGGCCTGGGGCGATCACCATCCGTGCATGTTCAGCGGTACCGAACGTTTCTTCCGGCCCGGCTACAAGGCACACCTGATCGCCGAATGGTTGCCGGCCCTGGACGGCGTGGTGGCCAAACTGGAGGAAGGCGCCAAAGTCGCCGACATCGGCTGCGGTCATGGCGCGTCGACGGTAATCATGGCCCAGGCGTTCCCGAACTCGCGGTTCGTCGGTTTCGACTACCACGCACCGTCCGTCACCGTCGCCACCCAGCGCGCCGAAGAAGGTGGCGTGTCCGGCCGCGCACGGTTCTTCCAGGGCACGGCCAAGAGCTATCCCGGCGACGACTATGACCTGGTCTGCTACTTCGACTGCCTGCACGACATGGGCGACCCGGTGGGCGCGGCCAAGCACGCCTACGAGTCGTTGAAGCCGGACGGCACGGTATTGCTGGTGGAGCCGTTCGCCAATGACTCGCTGGACGACAACATCACCCCGGTTGGCCGGCTGTTCTACGCCGCCTCGACCTTTATCTGCACGCCCAACTCGCTGTCCCAGGAAGTTGGTCTGGGCCTTGGCGCACAGGCAGGTGAAGCACGGTTGCGCAAGGTGTTCAGCGAGGCGGGATTCAGCACATTCCGACGGGCCACGGAAACGCCGTTCAACCTGATCCTGGAGGCACGCAAATAAACAACCCGCCCTTGTAGGAGCGAGCTTGCTCGCGAAGGTGTATCAGGTACAGTTATGTGGCTGACACACCTTCGTCGGAACGCCGCCCGGAGCAAGCTCGCTCCTACAGGGTTTGCGGAGTGTTGACCATGCTCGACAGCCTCATCCACGAACAACTCGATCGTCTCCGGCAGCTCATGGCCGACGAGCCGTTCGCGGTCCTTACCGGCGCCGGTATCAGCACGCCGTCGGGCATTCCGGACTATCGCGACAATCAGGGCGTGCGCCGTGGCCGCCAGCCCATGATGTATCAGGAGTTTCTCTCGGCACCCGAATCCCGGCGGCGCTATTGGGCGCGGGCGATGCTTGGCTGGCCACGAGTGCGCCAGGCGCAGCCGAACGTGGCCCACGACACCCTGGCCCGCTTGCAGAGCAATCGGCAAATCAGCGGACTGATCACCCAGAACGTCGACACCCTGCACGATCAGGCCGGCAGCCATGACGTGATCGAACTCCATGGCAGCCTGCACCGGGTGCTGTGCCTGGACTGCGGAAAACGCAGCGAGCGCGATTCAATCCAGCATCTGATGGAAGCACAAAACCCGTATCTGGCCGGCGTCGACGCTGTGCAGGCGCCGGACGGCGATACGCTGCTGGACCCTGCCTTCGAAGCGCGCTTCCAGGTCCCCCATTGCCCCCACTGCTCTGGTGCGCGGATGAAGCCGGACGTGGTGTTTTTTGGCGAGAACGTCGCCCAGGAGACCGCCGCCAAGGCGATGGCAGCGGTGGAAAAAGCGGCGGGGTTACTGGTGGTCGGTTCGTCGCTGATGGCCTACTCGGCGTTTCGCCTGTGCCGCGCGGTGGTGGATCAGGGCAAGCCATTGCTGGCGATCAACCTGGGCAAGACCCGGGCGGATGACATGCTGGATTTGAAGATCGAGGGGTCGTGCGAGCAGCTATTGCCCTTGCTGGCACAGCACCTGGCCCGCTGAAGATTGTTCCCACGCGCAGCAAAGGAATGCCTCAACGGACGCTCCGCGTTCGGCTCTTTGGGACGCGGAGCGTCCCGGGCTGCATTCCCACGCAGAGCGTGGGAACGATCAGAATCTACACTGCAAAATCCTGCGCCTTGAGCACATCAAACAACGCCTGCGCCGCCGCCGACAACTCCCCTCCCGGCAAGGTCAGCACACCGATGGCCCGCTCCACCACCGGGTCGCGCAAGGTGATGCAATGCGCCCCCAGTTCACGCATCTGCCCCGCGCACAGGGCCGGCACCGCGCTCACGCCCAACCCGCTGGCGACCATCCGCCCGACCGTCGCCAGTTGATGGCTTTCAAACTCCACCGGCAGCTTCATGCCCCGGGCCTGCAAATGCTCTTCCAGCATCACCCGCAATGTCGACGGACGCTGCAAGGTAATGAACGGTTCCTTGAGTAACGTCCGCCAATCGATTTCATCGAGCTCGACCAGCGGTGAGTCATGGGGCACCACTGCCACGAAGCGATCCATGTACAACGGCGTGAATTGCAGCGACGAACTCATGGTCGGCTCGAATGCCACGCCCAGTTCCACCTGGCGATCACGGACCATTTCCAGCACCTGCTCGTTGATCACGTCGTTGACCGTGACGTTGACTTTCGGATAACGCACGCGGAATGTCTTGAGGATCGGCGGCAGCAGGTTGCCGGCAAATGACGGCATGGCCGCCAGGGTCACCCGACCGCGTTGCAGGGTGAAGCGCTGGCGCATCTCGTCCTCGGCGTTGTCCCAATCGGCGATCAGGCGGCGCGCCAGCGGCACCAGGGATTCGCCTTCGGCGGTCAGTGCCACGTTGCGCGTGTTGCGGGTGAACAAACGTCCGCCCAGGCCTTCCTCCAACGCCTTGATGGTCAGGCTCAAGGCCGATTGCGACAGGTGCAGGCGCTCGCACGCCACGGCGAAACTCAGGCTCTGGGCCACGGCCAGGAAGGCGCGGATCTGCTTGACTGTCATGGTTGTTGTCTCCAAAGCATTACATTGTTGAGTTTTATCTATCAATCAACATTAAAAATCAACTTAACAAATGAATCCTGTAGCGCGACACTCAATCCCATTCGGCTAGCCAGCCGCCCACAAAGAATAAAAGAGGTGCATATGGCAGGTTTCGACAAGCGCGTGAGTTCCTACGAGGAAGCCCTGGCCGGTCTTGAAGACGGCATGACCGTGATCGCCGGCGGCTTCGGCCTGTGCGGGATCCCGGAGAACCTGATCAACGAGATCAAGCGCAAAGGCACTCGCGACCTCACCGTCGTTTCCAACAACTGCGGCGTCGACGGTTTCGGCCTCGGCGTACTGCTGACCGACCGCCAGATCAGCAAGGTGGTGGCCTCCTACGTTGGCGAAAACAAGCTGTTCGAAGAGCAACTGCTAAAAGGCGAAATCGAAGTCATCCTGACCCCGCAAGGCACCCTCGCTGAAAAAATGCGCGCAGGCGGCGCCGGCATCCCGGCCTTCTTCACCGCCACCGGCGTCGGCACCCCGGTTGCCGACGGCAAGGAAGTGCGCGAATTCCATGGCCGCAAGTACCTGATGGAAGAATCCATCACCGGTGACTTCGCCATCGTCAAAGGCTGGAAAGCTGACCATTTCGGTAACGTGATCTATCGCCACACCGCCCAGAACTTCAACCCGCTGGCGGCCACCGCCGGCAAGATCACCGTGGTCGAAGTCGAAGAAATCGTCGAACCCGGCGAGCTGGACCCGGCGCAGATCCACACCCCTGGCATCTACGTCGACCGGATCATCTGCGGCACGTTCGAGAAGCGCATCGAACAGCGCACCGTACGCAAGTGATCCCCTGCCCCCGGACCGAATGAAGGAATAACAACAATGGCACTTTCCCGCGAACAAATGGCTCAACGCGTCGCCCGCGAAATGCAGGACGGCTTCTACGTGAACCTGGGCATCGGCATTCCGACCCTGGTCGCCAACTACATCCCCGAAGGCATGGAAGTCATGCTGCAGTCGGAAAACGGCCTGCTGGGCATGGGTCCCTTCCCGACTGAAGAAACCATCGATGCCGACATGATCAACGCCGGCAAACAAACCGTGACCGCGCGTATCGGCGCGTCGATCTTTTCCTCGGCAGAGTCCTTCGCGATGATCCGCGGTGGCCACGTCGACCTGACCGTGCTGGGCGCCTTTGAAGTCGACGTGCAAGGCAACATCGCCTCGTGGATGATCCCCGGCAAACTGGTCAAGGGCATGGGCGGCGCGATGGACCTGGTGGCCGGCGCAGACAACATCATCGTCATCATGACCCACGCGTCCAAGGACGGTGAGTCCAAGCTGCTGTCCCAATGCAGCCTGCCGCTGACCGGCGCCGGCTGCATCAAGCGCGTGCTGACGGACCTGGCTTACCTGGAAATCGACAACGGCGCGTTCATTCTCAAAGAACGTGCGCCGGGCGTCAGCGTCG
The DNA here is from genome assembly GCF_013416725.1 of Pseudomonas sp. SbOxS1. NCBI lineage: Bacteria > Pseudomonadati > Pseudomonadota > Gammaproteobacteria > Pseudomonadales > Pseudomonadaceae > Pseudomonas > Pseudomonas sp. SbOxS1. The sequence continues at coordinate 117,187 of NZ_JAAVXC010000035.1, read as the reverse complement.
AAGAGATCGTTGCCAAGACTGCCGGTAAACTGATCGTGCCGGACCACGTGCCGGAAATGCAGTTCGGTGACCTGTGAGGAATCATTCCATGCAAGAAGTCGTCATTGTTGCCGCCACGCGCACCGCGATCGGCAGCTTCCAGGGTTCCCTGGCCAGCGTATCCGCCGTTGACCTGGGCGCTGCGGTGATCCGTCAGCTGCTGGCGCAAACCGGCCTGGACCCTGCGCAAGTCGATGAAGTGATCATGGGCCAGGTACTGACCGCCGGCGCCGGGCAGAACCCTGCGCGCCAGGCAGCCATCAAGGCCGGCCTGCCCTTCGCCGTGCCGGCCATGACCCTGAACAAGGTCTGCGGCTCGGGCCTCAAGGCCCTGCACCTGGGTGCCCAGGCGATCCGTTGCGGCGACGCCGAGGTGATCATCGCCGGTGGCCAGGAAAACATGAGCCTGGCCAACTACGTCATGCCAGGTGCCCGCACCGGCCTGCGCATGGGCAACGCGCAAATCGTCGACACCATGATCAGCGATGGCTTGTGGGATGCGTTCAACGATTACCACATGGGCATCACCGCCGAGAACCTGGCCTCGAAATACAGCCTGAGCCGCGAGCAGCAGGACGCGTTTGCCGCCGCCTCGCAGCAAAAAGCCGTGGCGGCCATCGAAGCCGGGCGCTTCGTTGACGAAATCACGCCGATCCTGATCCCCCAGCGCAAGGGCGATCCACTGTCCTTCGCCACCGACGAGCAGCCACGGGCCGGCACCACCGCCGAATCCCTGGGCAAGCTCAAGCCAGCCTTCAAGAAGGACGGTTCGGTGACCGCCGGCAACGCTTCGTCGCTCAACGACGGCGCCGCCGCCGTGATCCTGATGAGCGCCGAAAAAGCCAAGGCCCTGGGCCTGCCGGTACTGGCGAAAATCGCTGCGTACGCCAACGCGGGCGTCGATCCGGCAATCATGGGCATCGGCCCGGTGTCGGCCACTCGCCGCTGCCTGGACAAGGCCGGCTGGTCCATCGACCAGCTTGAGCTGGTTGAAGCCAACGAAGCCTTCGCCGCACAATCGCTGGCCGTGGCCAAGGACCTGGAATGGGACTTGAACAAGGTCAACGTCAACGGCGGCGCCATCGCCCTCGGCCACCCGATCGGTGCCTCGGGTTGCCGCGTACTGGTGACCCTGCTGCATGAAATGATCAAGCGTGATGCAAAGAAAGGCCTTGCCACCCTGTGCATCGGTGGGGGTCAGGGCGTGGCCCTGGCGCTCGAAAGGGCTTAAAGCGTTCAACAGACTGCGCGGGGACCCACGAAGAGCCGCGCAGTCTGGAAAAACACCCGGTGTAACTTCGGTTACACCGGGTTTTCTCGTTTCCTGTAGGAGCGAGCCTGCTCGCGATGGACGTTAACGATGACGCGCGCCGTCTGAATGATCGCGTTGTCCGGACGTTCATCGCGAGCATGCTCGCTCCTACACAGTGCCGCGTCAGGCGAACTTCACCAGATTCAATGCCGGCAGCGGTCCGCCTGGAAACTGCACCAACCGCGCACCGACGCTCAACGCCCCAAGATCAATCCCGAAGAATCCCAGCCGTTCGATCAGCGCCGCCACTTGCGCCCTCGCCTCGACATCATCACCCGAGAAAAACAGCACCCTTCGCCCACCTTCCGCTGCCGGGTCGCTCTCAAGCAATTGCGCCTGAAGGTGATTGAACGCCTTGACCACCCGCGCCCCCGGCACCCATTCGGCAAACACCTCGCTGGACATGCGTCCGTGCAGGTCCACTGCCTTGAACGACGGCGCTTCGATCGAGTTATTGGCATCGATCACGATCCGCCCGGCAAGATCCGGCAGGCCGGCCAGTGCCGTCGGCAACTTCGACCAGTTCACCGCCACCAGCACGATGGGTTGGGCAGCCGCTTCTTCACGGGTACCGGCGCGGGCGGTTGGCCCGAGCTCTGCCACCAGCGAGGCCAGGCTTTCGGGACCGCGACTGTTGGCGATGACCACTTCAATGCCTTGACGCGACAGTGCCCGGGCAAAGGCTGCACCGATGGCGCCGGCGCCGATGATTCCAATTGTGCTCATGTGACTTTCCTCGCAAAGAGTTGATCAGGCGGTGAAACCACCGTCCGCGATGATGTCGGCAGCGGTAACGAACGCCGCCTCTGGGCTGGCCAGGAAGGCCACGACACTGGCAATGTCCTCGGGCTTTCCATAACGGCCAATAGCGATGCCGGGGCCGACCATTTCGCTGACGGGACCGCCATCGGGGTTCATGTCGGTGTCGGTCGGGCCTGGGTGTACGGTATTGACCGTGATGCCCTTGGGTCCGAGATCGCGGGCCAGGCTGCGGTTGAACCCGGCGATGGCACCTTTGGTCAGGGTGTAGAGCGATGCGGTCGGGAACGCGGCGTAATGGGTCATCGACGAGCCGATATGGATGATCCGCCCGCCTGCTTTCATGGTGCGCGCAGCCTCCTGGGTGGCGACAAACACGCCGGTGACGTTGACCGCGATCATGCGTTGGTAGTCGTCGAAACTGATGTCCTCGATCGGTCCCCCAAGGGCGATGCCGGCGTTGTTGACCAGTATGTCGAGGCTGCCGAACGCCTCGATGGTACGCGTCACCGCGCCACGCACCGCCTGCGGATCACCGGCATCGGCTGCGATCGCCAGGGCACGGCCGCCAGCGCCTTCGATGGCCTGCACCACCTCAAACGCTTTGGCCGGCGATGCGCTGAAAGTGAGTACTACGTTGGCGCCATCGGCTGCCAGACGCTTGGCGATCGCCGCACCGATGGAACGGGAGCCGCCGGTGACCAGCGCGGTTTTTCCTTCAAGTGGAAGTCGGGTTGTCATTGCTGTTTCACTCCGGGGGTTGGGAATGGAGTGAATACTGCGCTTGCCATTAGGGCTTGATTAGCCGGTAATGACTTGAATAATTTTCAAGCATTGCTATCAGGTGTATATCGATGGAAACCCTCGCCAACCTCGAATCCTTTGTGCGCAGTGCCGAAACCGGAAGCTTCTCGGCAGCCGCCCGCTTGCTCGCGCTGACCCCGGCCGCGGTTAGCCGCAACGTGGCGATACTGGAGCGCAACATCGGCGTTCGCCTGTTCCAGCGCTCGACCCGCAAACTGTCCCTGACCGAAGCCGGGGAACGGTTCCTGGCCAGCATCGGCGGCAACCTGGAGGCACTGCAAGCGGCGATCAACGCGGTCACCACCGATCGGGGCGAGCCGGCAGGCGTGCTCAAGGTCAGCCTGGCGCCGACGTTCGGCATCGGCCATGTCCTGCCACTGCTGCCGGCGTTTCTGGCGCGCTACCCGCTGATACGCCCGGAATGGCATTTCGAAAACCGTGCCGTAGACTTGATCGCCGAAGGTTACGACGCCGCCATCGGCGGTGGCTTCGAGTTGACCCCGGGCGTGGTCTCCCGAACCCTGGCACCGGCCACCGTCGTGGCCGTCGCCTCACCAGCGTATCTGGCACAACGCAGCCTGCCCGCCACTCCGGCGGACCTGGCCCGGCACACCGGGATCGTGATGCGCGGCAGCCGCACCGGGCGGATCCGGCAATGGCTCATGCGCGATGGCGCCGGCCATGAAATGCCCGCCAGCCTCAACGAGAACATCGTGCTCAACGACCCTGCCGCCATGCGCGAGGCGGCCATGCTGGGATTGGGCGTGACGCTGCTGGTGCTGTCCGACGTGCAACCGAACATCCAGCGCGGTGAGCTGGTGCACCTGTTGCCCGATTGGCAGGGCGATGCCGGGGCGATTTCGCTGTACTACCCGAGCCGCACGCTGATGCCGGCCAAGACCCGGGCGTTCATTGATTTTGTGGTGCAGGCGTTTACTCGCTGAAAAGCTGCAGGATCAACCAGCTATTAGCCCCACTGATCACCACGAACAAGCCCCACGCCAGCGCCCGGGTCGGCAGGCGATTGACCAATGCCCCCATGAGTTTTTCATCATTGGTCATGCGAATCAGCGGATACAGCGCAAACGGCAACTGCAGGCTCAGCACCACCTGGCTCAACACCAGCAGCTTGCCCACCGCGTCGTCCCCCATCAGCCAGACGCCAACGAACGCCGGGATCAAGGCCAGCCCTCGGGTGATCAGGCGCCGTTGCCAGCACGGCAGCCGCAAATTGAGAAAACCCTCCATGATCACCTGGCCGGCGATGGTGCCGGTGAAGGTCGAGCTCTGCCCCGAAGCCAGCAAAGCAACGCCAAACAGCACACTGGCCAACGCCCCGCCCACCAGCGGATCAAGCAAGTGATACGCATCCTGTATGTCGACCACATCGGTATGCCCGCTCTGGTGAAATGCCGCGGCGGCGAGGATCAGGATCGCCGCATTCACCAGCAGCGCCAGCGCCAGGGAACCGATGGTGTCGATGCGCGCCAGGTTGACCGCGTCGCGCTTGCTCGCCAGGTCCTTGCCGATCATCCGGGTCTGGACGATCGAGGTGTGCAGGTACAGGTTATGCGGCATCACCGTGGCACCCAGTATGCCGATGGCCAGGTACAGCGGCGCCGCATCGCTGAGGGCCGCAAGCGTTGGCTTGAAGCCTTGGGCAACGTCCGGCCAGTACGGCTTGATCAGCAGCAACTCGACGAAAAAACACACGCCGATGGTTGCCACCAACACCAGCATGATCGCTTCCAGGCGACGGAAACCACGATTCTGCAGGGCCAGCACCAACAAGGTATCGAACGCCGTGAGGGCAATGCCGAATGTCAGCGAACAGCCCAGCAACAGATGAAACGCCAGGGCACAACCGAGCACCTCGGCGAGGTCGGTGGCAATGATCGAGATTTCCGCCAACAGCCACTGCGTGCGCGCGGTCCGGGTGCTGTAGCGTTCGCGGGACAATTGCGCCAGATCGCGCCCGGTGGCGATCCCCAGGCGTGAACACAAACACTGCACCACCATTCCCGCCAGGCTCGCCAACAGCACCACGAACAGCAGGCTGTAGCCAAAGCGAGACCCGGCCTCGATGGCGGTCGCCCAGTTGCCCGGGTCCATGTACCCGATCGACACCAGCAAACCCGGGCCGGCAAAGCGCAGCACGCGCTTGTAGAACGAGGCGCCAGGGTCAACGGCAACGGTACCCGCCACCTCCGGCGGGCAAAATGGCGCGGTGCCAACTTTGGGCAGGCTGAATTTCACGCAATGATCCGTCAACAGGTGGAAAGGCTCAGCATTGATACCGTCTTGGCCCTGCCGGAGCAAGGTGGTTGCTGCATTGCTGCACACAATACCGCCATGTGTACGCATACCCCCTGTAGGAGCCCGGCTTGCCGGCGAAGGCGCCCAAAAGACCAGCGCAATGCTCAAAGACGCCTTCGCCGGCAAGCCGGGCTCCTACAGACTCAGCTTTGTATACAAAACATGCATACATATAGAGCAAACCATCTCGTAAAATGCTACCGTTGCCGCCACACACAGGTCGGAGAAGTGCGCGTGTTGATGCTCAAACTGCTGGTGATTCCAGGCTTCCTGCTGCTCATTTCCCTGGCGGGCAAACGTTGGGGGCCAAGCGTGGCGGGTTGGTTGTCGGGGTTGCCGGTGGTGGTCGGGCCTATTCTGCTGTTCCTCGCCATCGAACAAGGCGAGGCGTTCGCCGCCCAGTCGGCCATGGCAGCGCTGTCGGCGATGTTCGCGATGATTGCCTTCTGCGTGACCTATGCGCAGGTCGCGCAACGCGCAAAATGGCCGCTGGCACTGACGATCTCGCTACTGGTATGGGCCCTGATTGCCGTGGTCCTGTCGTTGCTCCCGTCGTCGCTGCCACTCTCGGTGATAGCCGCCGCCACTGCACTGCTGGCCGCGCCGCACCTGTTCCCGGCCGTGCAGCCGATCGTTTCAGGGCCGGCGCCCAAGTCCGATAAATTGCTGCTGCGAATGGTTGCCGGCGCCTTGTTGACCCTGGCAGTCACCTTGCTCGCCAGCACCGTCGGTGACCGCTGGAGCGGCCTGCTCGCCGTGTTCCCGGTGCTTGGCAGTGTGATGGCGGTGTTCTCCCAGCAAACCCGGGGCCCGGCGTTTACCGCCGCGTTACTGCGGGCGACGGCCACCGGGATGTATTCATTTTCCGCCTTCTGCCTGGTCGTGACGCTGACCTTGCCCAGCATGGGCATGCTGGGTTTCGGTGTTGGCGTGGCGGTCTCGGTGGCCATGCTCGGCGTCACCCGGCGGTTGCTGGCAAAACCCGCTCCCGTGGCAACACGTTCAACAATTTCGAACGAGTAGCGCAACATCCTCGTACGTCAATCGAACAGGTTTGCCCCACCATCAGCCTCAGTTCCAAACCACTCCCGACTGAGGCCTACACCATGAAATTCTTTTTCCATCCTTCGCCGAACCCGATGAAAGTCGCCCTGCTGCTCGAAGAACTGCAAACGCCCTATGAGTTGATCGGCGTCGACACCTTCAAGGGCGAGCAACACTTGCCAGCCTTCCTCGCGATCAACCCGAACGCCAAGGTTCCGGCCCTGGTCGATGGCGACGCGACGGTTTTCGACTCCCAGGCCATCCTGCTGCACCTGGCGCAAAAGCATCAGCGTTTCCTGCCCAACAGCGCTGCCGGCAATGCCGAACTGCTGTCGTGGCTGATGTTCATCGCCACCGGCTTGTCGCCGTTCTCCGGCCAGGCCGTGCATTTCCTGCATCACGCACCGGAAGACCTGCCCTACGCGAAAAATCGCTATCTCAAGGAAGTCGAACGCCACTATCGCGTGCTGGACCAACGCCTGGCCGACCATCAGTATCTGGCTGGCGACAGCTACAGCATCGCCGACATGGCACTCTGGGGCTGGGCCAACTACGCACCCTACATCCTCGGCGAAAACGGCTTGGCGGCCTACCCCAACGTCAAGCGCCTGTTCGATGAAATCAGCGTTCGTCCGGCGGCGCAGCGTGCTTTGGGCCTGAAAGAGAAGCTTGTGCTCAAGGCCGAATTCGACGAAGAAACCCGCCGCAACCTGTTCCCGCAGAACCAGGCCCAGTAAGCCGCTCCCGACATTCAAAGGTGATGAAATGAGTGATCAAGTCGCGTTTATCGTGTACCTGCCGGCCAAACCTGAACGTTTCGCCGAAACCAGGGAACGACTGCTGGACGTCGTGCACCAGATGTCGGCCGAGCCGGACTTCGTCAATACCTGGGTGCACCAGTTGCAGGACGAACCGAACACCCTGGTGCTCTACGAAACCTGGAACTGCAGCAAGGAAGACTTCATCGCTCGTCACCTGAGCAAACCCTATCGCCAGGCGTACGAAAGACTGCTGCCGCAGCTGCTGGCCAGCGAACGGCGGATTGAGTTCCTGGAGGTGATCGAGAGCTATCCGGGGCGGCGGGAAGTGTGATTGCGCCGGAATCTTTGGAGTGACCGTCCGTTAGCCCGCACTGGAATGCGTCACAACCTCCATGGGATGATCGCCCCCCACCGCGCGACCATCCCTGGAGTTTTTCGAATGTCATTGTTGAGTAAAAAAGCCGTTGTCCTGCTGCTGGCAGCGGCTGCCAGCCTGGGGGCTTTGAATGTGCAGGCGGCCAAGGCTCCTGCCAAAGAGACGGTGCAGGGCCAGAAAGTCTCGATGCTCGACGGCAAGTTCACCTTCACCCTGCCCAAGGGTTTCATTGCCAACCCGTTGCCCGCCAGCCCCACCGGCGCAAGCGGCACCATGTACGCCAATGAAACCACCAAGACCGTGGTGATCGCCGCGCAGAACAGCCTCCCCGAGGGCGTTAAGGTCAAGGACAACGACGGTGAATTTCTCGACGGCACCGCCGCCGACTTCGACGCAGCGCAACACAAGGCCCTGGCGGACTACAACAAGCTCAGCGAAAAAAGCCTGACCCTGAAGTCGACAGGCCTGGGCGTGCGCCAGGTCGACAGCACCGCCACCCAGGGCGGCGGCATGACCCTCAACACCACGCTGATGGCGGCATCGGGCAGCCACATGACCGTGATTCAGGTCATTTCCCGCCCCGGCGACATGGCGGCCCACGAGACCCTGATCAAGCAGATCGTCAGCGGCAAGTAGGCCTCAGGGGTTGCGGCGTTGCAGCCAGGCGCTCAAGTCCTGCAGTTCTTCGGCACTGATGCTGTGGCCGACACCCTGGTAGGCGTGGAACTCGGGTTCCAGCGACACGCTTTGCAGCAGGCTGTTGGCCTCGGTGCCATCGCTCAACGGAAGTCGCTGGTCCGCCGTGCCATGGCCGATGAAAATCGCCAGTGACTGGCGTTTTTCATCCGGCTTGAGCTCGGACCGGAGCACCGGCAGAATCCTCCCGCTCAACGCGGCAATCCCGCCCACCGCCTCGGGATGACGCAGGGCGACTTCGTAGGACATGATCGCGCCCTGGCTGAAACCCACCAGGAACACTTTCTCCGGTTGCGTGTGATATTTCTTCGCCGCCTGTGCGACAAAATCCAGCAACAACTGGCCGCTGGCCTTCAGATCATCGGTCTCGCCGTTGTAGGCACCCTCGCCTTTCTTGCGAAACCACTGGTAACTCCCCTCTTGCATCACCATCGGCGCCCGCACCGACAGGTAGTTGTACTCGCGGGGCAACTCATCCTTGATGCCGAACAGATCCTGCTCGTTACTGCCGTAGCCGTGGAGAAAAATCACCAGCGGCTGCTCGCGGGAATCGGCGTTGGCCTGCTCCAGGTACTTGAGCGGCAAATCGGTTTGCAGGGGAGTTTGAGCGTGGACAGCGGTGGATGCCAGCAGCGTGAACAGAGCGAGAAACTTCAGCATAAACCTTCCTTCACCGTGCGCAGGGTTCGGGACAGAGCCTAGCACCTTCGTTGGAGCGATTGCGGAATCGGCCTACACCAGACAAGGAAACGTCTGATTTACCCCTGACTGCTTCGTATAGAACTCTGTGCGCGGCACTTTGCCACTCCTGCGTTCCATCGGGAGCAGGGGCAATTTGATCGTCATCAGACAGGGAGTTCAAGCAATGGCAGACGGATATTTCATTCGCAAGGGTGACAAGACCACTTGCGGTGGCCAGGTGCTGGAGACCGATACCCGCATCATGATGTTTGGCTTCGCCCATGCTCGCGTAGGGGATCCGGTGTCCTGCGGCAAAAACGACGAAACCTACGAAATCCTCGGCGGCATCTCGTTCATGGACAGTCACGGTAAACTGATGGCGGGCTCGCTGGACAGCCGCAGTAGCTGCCCCCTGCAAGGCCGGGCTCCTCCCCTCTTTTACCACCGCTACCTATGTGTCCAGACAGGATGCCGCGCCGCCGCCGGCGAGGAGTGCCCCTCCACAGGCGGCCGCGCCGGTCGCGCCGCGACAAGCCAGTTTCACTCCAGCGCGGGCACCTTCACCGACGCGCAACGAACGGCCAGGGACGGTCTGTGAAAACCACTGGCGCCGCTACCAGCAAAGGGTCGAAAACGTCGTGGCACCGGGTGGCAAGCTGATTGCCGACCCGAAGGCGCGTAACAAGGCGATCAACGCCGCCTACGCCCAACTGTGGCGCCATGACCCACGTTTCCAGTGGGCCGGGCTGGCGGCCTTTGCCTCGAAACAGGTGGGTTGTGGCCTGCTGCACGCGGCCGACACGATCGAGAAAATCCAGGCGGAAGAGGAGGCCATGCAGCAACTGAAGGACAGCAGCAGGCACGGGCTGGCGGGGTTGCTCAGCCCCAGTGAGTGGGAAAAGCGCGCGAAAATTCGCGAGTTCGAGCAACGCCAGCGCGAGTACGAAGAGGCCAACCGTGACAACCCGGTGTGGGGCTTCACCCAATGGGGTGCCGACCTTCCCTTGTCGTACTCGCAACGGATGTACCGGTTCGTGTACGAGATGCTGGCGATGGGCAATACCACGCTGTTTCTGGATGTGTATCCGCTGCATGTGTTCTATCAGGAGCGGGGGTTGGAGGCGCTGAAAGATTGTCTGGGTTCACGTAGCAACATTTACGGGCATGGCCAACATCCAGTGCTGTGGCCGGTCGGGGAGAAAACGCTAGAGTTCGGGATTGACCATGAGGAAATTCTCCTGGCCTTTGAGGCGATTGAAGCGGGCAACATCGCCGAAAGCGTTGAGCATCTGGCTTGGCACGAGCAGCGGAATATTCTACAACCGGCGATGTACAGCGACTGGCGACTCAACGCGCTGTTGCGCAGTAACCATTTTTCCTACGTCATCGGTATCCCGACTGGCGCCGCCGAAGCCGTCGAGCTGACCCTGGCCAGTCAGTGCCGGCGCGTCGACGACGGACGCACCATTGGTTTCAGTACCAGCCTCAATGCCAACCTGGCCGATATCAATCAGCGCATGCCCTTCGTGCTCAGGGCGGCGAAGCAGTTTGATGATCTGCTGCAAAGCGACCAGAGTGAGCAGATTGAGCGGTCGATTCGGGATATTGCCCTGGGTGGTGGCGTGCGATGAGCCTGCTGCTACACACAGGCTGGCGACGGAGGGCGTTGGCACTGGCAGTCGCGGTCCTCCTGACGTTAGCCGCAATTCAAGACTCTCGGAAGAGCCGGAAATCGCCCTGGTGATCGGCGAGCCTTGGGAGGATATGCGCCGTCGCTCCAGTGCAGCCATTGATCCAGCCATTCCCGGCCACTTTTGGGGTCGTTTGCCTAAGTCGGATGCCCGCCTTCGCTTCATCGATCCTCAATATGGGTTCATAACTCCGCTGGCACGCTACTTCACGGTTACGTTCAACCGTGACGAGTCAATCAACGGTGTCAATATGTCCCCGCAAATCGAACCCCTGCTGCTCGACGACACCCTCAGGGTCGTGCTGGATCTGCAGGAGCAATGGCGCAACGCTGGCTGGGTACCCATCCGGGTCAAGGACTTCCCCTCGTTCGCCGACACCCCGCAATGGCGCGCCCAATTGCAAGGTGTAAAAAACGTCGAAAAAGTCTACTGGCGAGCAGGTGACAAGTACCAACTGATGCTGGTGGTTGGCCGTTTCAAGGACGTCAAGCACCCCACAGAAGAACGCTACCTCATCACCCTGGGCATCCATCGATCACGGGGAGTGCAATGAACCTCCCCTCCTCAATCGTTAATCAACTTCCCAACCCGAATCGGCTCGCGCCCGGCCACTTTCGCCTGCCAGGTGCCCGGTTGCGTATAACGACCACGATCGATCGCAAACAACACGCCACTGGTGCCCGCTCGCACGGTGGTGACCTTGTCGTTCAACGGGTCGACCACTTCAAACAGTGCATCGCCCTGCTCCACCCATTCACCGGCGTCGCGCAGGAAACTCACCACCCCGTGATGCGGCGCAAACAGGTATTGGGTGCCTTCGAACGGCATGCCCTCGCAGCACTCGCCCGGTGCCGCCGGCCAGGTACCCTTGATGAAACCCTGCTCGGCGAGAAAGCCCAGGATCGCCTCGCAATTGGCCTGGGCCTGATCGACCCGGGTGTCGCCCATGCTGCCAAGTTCCAGCGTGGTCGCCAGGTTGGCCGATGGAATGGCCGCTTCGGGGAAAGCCCTGGCCAGGCGTAACCAGGGCGAAGAGCAGGATTCGTCGAAGGAACTGCCGCCGGAATCTTCGCACAGCAAGGCAACCCCGGCTTTCAGGCGCGCTGCCAGCGATTGCCACTGCGGCCAGTGTTGCGGCAATGCGTAGAGGTGAATCGCCGCGTCGAAGTCGCAATGCAGGTCGAGGGTGATGTCGGCGTCGCAGGCGTGGCGCAGCAACAGGCGGTGCATCGCTTCCAGTTGCGACGTCGGGGCCGGCAGATCGTCGAGCACCTGGCCCATGGCCTGGCGAATCAAGGCGATGTTGGCCTCGGCATCGCGGCCCAGACGATCACCCACCCGCTGCGCCACTGGTGCGCTCAGTTCAACGAACGAGCGGTTGAAGTTCTTGCCGCTGCCCAGTTCGAAGCGCCCCATGTGGCTGCCTTGCAGGTGCTGGTCGAGACCGATGGGGTTGGCCACCGGCACCAGTTCGATCAGGCCTTGCAGTTGTCCCTGGCTTTCCAGTTCGGCCAGGCGCTGCTTGAGCTCCCAGGCCGTGCGCATGCCTGGCAGTTCATCGGCGTGCAGGCTGGCCTGGATATAGACCTTGCGCGGGCCTGCGCCATAACGAAACACGCTGAGGGTGCGCTCTGTGCCCAGGTGGCTCCAGGGCAGTGGATGGTCGATGCGTTGCATGGCAGAACTCCGATTCGCCCACGGTTGGGAAATGTGTTGGGCAGGATAAATCATGAGCATAAAAAAATGGCAGCCGCGTCAACGGCTGCCATTTTTTGAACCACTCGCTTACTCGCCGTAAACGTCAAACTTGAAGTACTTGTCCTGCACTTGCTTGTACTTGCCGTTGGCGCGGATCTCGGTAATGGCTTTGTTGAACTGCTCGGCCAGGGCGGTATCGCCCTTGCGCACGGCAATCCCGGCGCCACCGCCGAAGTATTTCGGATCGTTGTACTCAGGCCCGACGAAAGCGAAACCTTTGCCGGCGTCGGTCTTCAGGAAACCGTCATCCAGGTTGACCGAGTCGGCCAGCAGCGCGTCAACGCGACCGGAGACCATGTCCAGGTTGGCTTCCTGTTGCGAGCCATAACGCACCAGGTCGATGCCGGCAGGCACCAGCACTTCCGTGGCGAAGCGGTCGTGGGTACTGGCGCGCAGCACACCGACTTTCTTGCCTTTGAGCTCGGTCAGCGGGTCCTTGATGGCGGTACCTTCCTTCATCACGAAACGCGCCGGGGTGTGGTAGTACTTGATGGTGAAATCGACGTTTTTCTTGCGATCGTCGGTGATGGTCATGGACGACAGGATGGCGTCGATTTTCTTGACCTTCAGTGCCGGAATCAGGCCGTCGAACTCTTGCTCGACCCAGGTGCACTTGACGTTCATCTGCTCGCAAAGGGCGTCGCCGATGTCCACGTCGAAACCGGTGAGTTTGCCGTCAGGGGTTTTCATCGAGAACGGCGGGTAACCGGCTTCGATACCGATGCGGATAGGTTTGGTATCCGCGGCCACGGCGGTCAGGGACAACATCGACAGTGCCAGGGCACCGAACATCACTAGCTTGTTCATTTATAACTCCTGTGTGCGGAGACTTTTATTGGCAGCTTTCGGTCGATAGCTTGTGGCTGGGGGACCGAAGTGGCCGGCAGTCTAGAGCGGCTTTCACAGGGCAAATTATTTCAAGGCGACAAATATTTATAGAAAGTGGTCAGCACACCGTTCACTTGTAGGAGCCAGGCTTGCCGGCGAACCGGGCGCCGCGGTCGATCTAACGCACCGCGTTATCGTTCTTCGCGGGCAAGCCTCGCTCCTACAGTAGATCGGCTACATCCGCGAGCGACTGGTTGGTTTTCAGGCCGCCATCGCTGCGATGCGGCGACCCGACGAGCCAGCTCCTACGCAGGGAACCTCAGCACGCACAGCCAATAGCAGCACCCGCCGCACTCAACTCAAACCCTTCATCCAGCCAGCCGGCCACCCCGCCGATCATTTCCTTGACCGGGTAACCCAGCGCCGCCAGCTTCACCGCCGCCTTGTTCGCGCCATTGCAGTGGGGGCCGGCGCAATAGACCACGAACAGGCTGGTTTTCGGGTAGGTGCGCAAACCATCGGCAGTGAGCAACCGCCCAGGAATGTTGATCGCGCCAGGTACATGCCCCCGGTCGAACGCCAACGGACCCCGCACATCCACCAGGACAAAATCGACTTCACCGGCCTGTTGGCTGGCGTAGACGTCGGAACAGTCGGTTTCGAATGTCAGGCGGTTGCTGAAATGCATCAAGGCAATGGCTGAAGGGGCGGCGGGAATGTCGCGCACGAGGCTGGTCATGGGCAGGGCTCCTGGATGTGATTGGGTGTGAACAGACTTTATCTGCCCGCCCACAGCGGCTAAAGTGGCGCATAAGACACTCACCGGGAACTTTCCGCCAAATGCATTCTTCTCCAGGGCTGGTCGCGATCCTGGCCTACGACGGCCTGTGCATCTTCGAATTCGGCATCGCCGTGGAGATCTTTGGCCTGGCGCGGCCAGAGTTCGATTTCCCTTGGTACAGCCATCAGATCGCGGCCGTCGATCAGGGCCCGATGCGCGCCATGGGCGGCATCCGGGTACTGGCCGATGGCGGCCTGGAATTGCTGGAACAGGCCCGAACCGTGATCATTCCCGGCTGGCGCGATCGTCAGGCAGCCGTACCCGAGGCGTTGTTGACGGCCCTGCGCCAGGCCCATGCGCGGGGCGCGCGGTTGCTGTCGATCTGCTCGGGGGTGTTCGTGCTGGCCGCCACCGGTTTGCTCGACGGTCATGGCGCCACCACTCACTGGCGCTACACCGCGGAACTGGCCGAACGCTTCCCGAACATCCTGGTGGACCCGGACGTGCTCTACGTCGATTCGGGGCAGTTGATCACCTCGGCCGGCAGCGCCGCCGGCATCGACGCCTGCCTGCATCTGGTGGCGCGGGACTTCGGTACCCAGGTCGCCAACTCGGTGGCGCGGCGCCTGGTGATGTCACCGCAACGCACCGGGGGCCAGGCGCAGTTCATTCCAACGCCGGTCAGCCCTACGCCGCGCAGCGATCTTTCGCGCGTGATGCAGTGGGCACGGGAGCGTTTGCACCAACCGCTGGAGGTTCGCGACCTGGCCAGCGAAGCCGCCATGAGCGAGCGCACCTTCCTGCGCCGTTTCACCGAAGCCAGCGGCCAGTCGCCCAAGACCTGGTTGCAACATGAACGCCTGGGCCGTGCCCGGGAACTGCTGGAAAGCACTGACCAGCACACCGAGCAGATCGCCCAGCACTGTGGTTATCGTTCGGTGGAAAGCTTTCGCGTGGCGTTTCGCAACGTGGTCGGCGTACCGCCGTCGGTGTACCGGGAACGGTTTGGGCAAACCGACAAACGCCTGTCCGCAGAAGTGCTTCAGGGCTTGCGCAACAGATAGGTGTCCATGATCCAGCCATTGGCCTGCCGGGCCGCCTTGCGCACCCGCTCGATCTTCTGCGCCACTTCCCCAAGCTTGCCGCTGATGAGGATTTCGTCCGGCGTCCCGAGGTAGGCGCCCCAGTAAATTTCTGTCTGCTGATCCGCCACATGCTGGTAGGCATCCTGGGCGTCGAGCATCACCACCAGACTGTCGGCATCGCTCACCTGCCCCGCCGCCAAGCGCCGGCCGGTGGTGATTTCAACCGGGCGGCCAATTTGATTGAGCGTCACCTTGTGCGCCGCGGCCAGCGCCTGGACGCTGGTAATGCCGGGGATCACCTCGAACTCGAAGGCACAGGAGCCTGAATCCAGGATCGCCTGCAGGATGCGAAGGGTGCTGTCGTACAACGCCGGGTCGCCCCACACCAGAAAACCACCGCACTGGTCATCGGCCAGTTCCTCGTTGATCAGCCTTTCGAAAGTTTGCTGTTTGGCCAGGTTCAACGCATCGACGCTGGTCCTGTAGTCCAGGTTGCCACGTTCGCGCTCCGGGCTTGGAGCCTCGACAAAGCGGTAATGCGGATCGGTGATATGGCGCTCGCAGAGCTCGCGGCGCAGGTCGATCAGCTTGTCCTTGCCCAGCCCCTTGTCCATGATGAAAAACACATCGACCCGATTCAGTGCCTTCACGGCCTGCAGGGTGATGTGGTCGGGGTTGCCCGCGCCGATGCCGATGACCAGGAGTTTTTTCATCTGGTCATTCCTTCGTTATCGTTGCACGACAGCCGCAGCCGCCAGCAACCATGAAACTGCAGGTCTAGCGTTGCCAGCGGCTCGACATCGATCAGGTTGAAGGCCGAACCTTGCAGCACGTGCATCAACGCGGCACGCATGACGAATGGATGGGTCACCGCAAGCACATGGCCGGGCAGCGCTTCCAGGGTTTTCATCCAGGCGGCGACGCGTTCGCCGACTTGCGCCACGGACTCGCCGCCGTGGGGTGCCGAGCGCGGGTCGGCAAGCCAGGCCTGAAGTAATTCGCCGTGGTTTTTTTGCAGGTCGCTGATTCGCACACCGCGCCAATCACCGAAGTCGCAATCGCGCAGGGCCTCGACGATTTCCACGGGCTTGCCGAACAGCTCGGCGGTCTGTCGGGTGCGTAACTCCGGAGCGCACAACAGGCGCGATGTTTCCTTGAGTCGAGCGCCTCGCGAGCCCCGCGCCGATTGCCAATCCATCTCCAGGGGCTCGTCCACGGGAAAGCGCGCCAGCTTCTGCGCCAGGGTTCGAGCGTGGCAGATCAAGGTCAAACGGGTCGCCTGCACGAAAAAAATCACTCTATGGGATAGAAAGGAAAACCGGCGCCAAGCCGTCAGTCATTGCTCAATTGTGCCGTAAGAAAGATCGTCAGGGGGCCTCATTTCAACGATTCGGACGCTCTTTAATGGCGACGCCCTACACAGCCCATCAACCTCCCCTTCGTCTGCTGCTGACAGCCATTTCCCGCCGGTTCAACCGAGAAAAAGCCCCGTGAAAATTAACTAGACATGTAGTGCGGCATCTATAAATACTGTTTTCAACGGATTAACGAACACCTCATCCAGCAGGAGCCGGGATGCCCTCATGCGAAGGCCGGTCACCGAGCCCTTTGATACAGGAGTGCCCCCATGCTGGTCTTGCGCACGGTGAAACCAACCGACTTGCCCCAGTTACAGCGACTGGCCCAGGAAAGCCTGGTGGGCGTCACGTCCCTGCCCGATGACACCGGACGCTTGCGCGAGAGGATTCTCGACTCTTGTTCGTCACTGCAACAAAACGTCCAGCGTCCCGGCCCGCAGAATTACTTTTTCGTCCTCGAAGACCAGATGAACCGGCGCCTGGCAGGTTGCTCGGAAATCGTCGCCACGACCGGTTCCAGCGAACCCTTCTACAGCCTGCGCAACCGCCCTTTCACCAGTGCCTCCCGCGAGCTGAACATCGAGCACGGGGTGCCTGCCCTGTCACTGTGCCAGGACCTCAACGGCCACACCTTGCTGCGCGGCTTCCATATCGATACGGCGCTGGTGCGTACGCCGCATGCCGAACTGTTGTCGCGGGCGCGACTGCTGTTCATTGCCGCCCATGCACAACGCTTTGCCGACGCCGTGATCAGCGAAATCGTCGGCTTCAGTAGCGATGACGGCCATTCCCCCTTCTGGGATGCGGTGGGCAAGCATTTTTTCGACCTGCCCTACGTCGAGGCCGAGCGTCTTTGCGGCCTCGGAAGCCGGACGTTCCTCGCCCACCTGATGCCGCAATACCCGATCTACGTGCCGATGCTGCCCCAAGCCGCGCAAGACTGCATCGGGCGCATCCACCCCGATGGCCAGGAAGCTTTCGATATCCTTGCCCGCGAAGGGTTCGAAACCAACAGCTATGTCGACCTGTTCGATGGTGGCCCGACGCTGTATGCACGCACGGTCGACATTCGCTCGATCGCGCACAGCCAGACCGCACAGGTCAAGACCGGCGAATCCATCGACGCCCGTGGTCGCTATCTGCTCAGCAACGATTCGCTTGAGGACTACCGCGCCATCGTCGCCGATCTCGACTACCGCGCCGGGCAACCCGTGACGCTGGACACCAGCATGTGCCAGGCCCTGCAGGTGACTGAAGGCAGCACGATCCGGCTGATCGCCCTGTGAGCATCAAGCACCGGGAGCTCCGTCGACAATGCCCGAGCGGGCATGCAAAAGGCAGCGCAACATGATTGTCCGCCCGGTCCAGGTGACCGACCTGCCCGCCTTGCTCGCGCTAGGCCGCCTGGCGGGCCGCGGCTTGACGACCCTGCCGGTCAACGAAGAGCGCCTGACCCATCGCTTGCGCTGGGCCCAAAGGACCTTCGCCGAACAGGTCGAACGCGCCGACGCCGACTACCTGTTTGTGCTCGAAGACGACGACCGGCAAGTGGTCGGGGTCAGCGCCATGACCGGGGCGATTGGCCTACGCGAGCCCTGGTATAACTATCGTGTCGGGCTGACCGTCAACGCTTCACCCGACCTGGGTATTTCGCGCCATATCCCGACCTTGTTTCTCAACAACGAGATGACCGGACAATCGGAACTCTGCTCATTGTTCCTGCGCCCCGATCAACGCTGGGGCAGTAACGGCCGGCTGCTGTCGCTGGGACGCCTGTTGCTGGTGGCGGAGTTCCCGCACCTGTTCGGCGAGAAACTGATCGCCGAGCTGCGCGGCAGTGCCGACGAAACAGGTTGCTCCCCCTTCTGGGACAGTGTGGGCCGACATTTTTTCAAGATGGATTTCAGTCATGCCGATCATTTGTCGGGGCTGGGCAACAAATCGTTCATCGCCGAGCTGATGCCACGTCAACCGCTCTACACCTGCCTGCTCACCGAACGGGCCCGGGCGGTGATCGGCAAGCCGCATCCCAATTCGGAGCCGGCCCTGAAGATCCTAACTGCCGAGGGATTCTCCCACCAGGGCTACATCGACATTTTCGACGCGGGCCCGGTGATCGAAGCCCCGGTCTCGGGCATTCGCACCGTGCGCGACAGCCAGCACCTGCAATTGGCCATCGGCACCCCGGACGAACAGGCACCGGTCTGGCTGATCCATAATCGCCGCCTGGAAAACTGCCGCGTCACCGCCGCCCCGGCGCGACTGACGGGGGGTAACAGCCTGATGGTCGACCGCCTCACCGCCAAACGCCTGCAGCTGCAACCCGGCGACTCGGTGCGTGCGGTGCCGCTGCCCGATCGACAGCAGCAGGTCGCGGATGAGCCTTGGCTCGCCGAAAGATTGATGTCCTTGGCCGGAAAACCTGCAAATTCGTCATCATTTCAGACCTGCCCACGTGATAGCCTTCCACATCTTCGGCGTTGACACTTTTGCTCAAGCCTTTCCATTTCCATTGGTGGAACTCATATGTCCAGGCTTTCTCATCAAGATTTGCGCCGCAATTTTCGCCAACTGTTCGCCTCCAACACCTGCTATCACACCGCCTCGGTCTTCGACCCGATGTCGGCGCGCATCGCTGCTGACCTGGGGTTTGAAGTGGGGATCCTCGGTGGGTCGGTCGCGTCGTTGCAGGTTTTGGGCGCCCCTGACTTTGCCTTGATCACCCTCAGCGAATTCGCCGAACAGGCCACCCGCATCGGCCGCGTCGCCCAATTGCCGGTGATTGCCGACGCCGACCATGGCTACGGCAACGCGCTCAATGTCATGCGCACCATTGTCGAGTTGGAACGCGCCGGCGTGGCGGCCCTGACCATCGAAGACACCCTGCTGCCGGCACAATTTGGCCGCAAATCCACCGACCTGATCACGGTCGCCGAAGGTGTCGGCAAGATTCGCGCGGCACTGGAAGCCCGGTGCGACTCGCAAATGGCAATCATCGCCCGCACCCATGCAGGCATCCTGCCGGTCCAGGAAATCATCAGCCGCACCAGGCAATACCAGGCCGCGGGCGCGGACGGAATCTGCATGGTGGGGGTCAAGGATTTCGACCACCTGGAGCAGATTGCCGAGCACCTGAGCGTGCCGCTGATGCTGGTGACCTACGGCAATCCACTGCTGCGTGACGACCAACGCCTTGCCGAGCTCGGCGTGCGCATCGTCATCGACGGCCACGGCGCCTACTTCGCCGCCATCAAGGCGACTTACGACAGCCTGCGCGAACAACGCCAGATATTTACCCAGGCAGCGGACCTGAGCGCTACCGAACTGACGCATACCTACACGCAGCCGGAGGAATACATTCGCTGGGCGGAAGAGTTTATGCACGTTAAAGAGTAATGGCTTCTGCTCTGGCTTTTGCTCTGGCTTTTGCTCTGGCTTTTGCTTTTGCTTTTGCTTTTGCTTTTGCTTTTGCTTTTGCTTTTGATCCACCCGCCCCTTCGGGAGGCTGAGTGGAGGTGTTCATCCGGGGATTGGCGCGCAGCGCCGTTCGACGCAGTCGAACACATCGCATGTAGGTGCCAGCGAAGCCAACCGGAGGGCGATGCCCCCGGATGGATACCGGAGCGAAGGAACCCCGAGCCTTAGCGAGGGGCCGGACGCTGGGGCGAGCCTTTTTTTGCTTACTTTTTTTTGGCGTTTGAAAAAAAAGTGAGTCGCCGTAAGGGCGAAACCCTAAGTGGCCGTTACCGCAGCAATGGATATGTACACAGTCAACAAACATAGGTCGGCTATAAGACCGCCTTCGCTGGCAAGCCAGCTCCTACAGTGGATCGGGTACTGCCGCGAGAGATTGGTCGGCTATAAGACCGCCTTCGCTGGCAAGCCAGCTCCTACAGTGGATCGGGTACAACCGCGAGAGATTGGTCGGTTATAAGGCCGCCTTCGCTGGCAAGCCAGCTCCTACAGTGGATCGGGTACAGCCGCGAGAGATTGGTCGGCTATAAGGCTGCCTTCGCTGGCAAGCCAGCTCCTACAAGGGTTCAGCGGTGAGGGTCAGACCGAGTCGAGCAGCTCGCGATGGGGCCGGTCATTGCTGCAACAGATAACCCGATTACGCCCCGTGGTCTTGGCCTCATACAACGCCTGGTCAGCATCATTGAGCCACAGCGTCGCATCGGCGTGGCGTGCGTTGAAGGCCGCCAAACCAATGCTCAAACTGACTTTCAATGCCGGGGTTTGCTCGTAGCCCAGTGTCGCGAAACGATCACGCAAAGCGTCCATGGCCACGGCCGCACTGCCCAGCGGCAGGTCGGGAAGAATCACGCAAAACTCGTCGCCGCCATAACGCCCGGCCACGTCGGTGGCCCGCAGGTTCTGCCTGAGCATCTTGCTCAATTGACGCAGCACAATGTCACCAGCAACGTGGCCGTAGGTGTCATTGATGCTCTTGAAGTGATCGATGTCGATCAGGGCGATGGCCCCGCCCTGATGCTGGCGTTGGCAGCGCTGGAACTCGATCTCCAACTGATCCTTCCAGGCGCCGTGATTGAGCAGGCCGGTCAGGCTGTCAGTGCGGCTCAGGGCCAGCAGCTCACGCTTTTGCCGGCCGAGGGTATAGGCCTGGCGATAGCAGATCCAGCCCAGTGCCATGGGATAAAAACACATCAGGGGCAAGCAGGCGTAAAGCTGCAGCTGACTGGTTTCAGGGATGAAGGCCGGGGTGAAGATCAGCCAGCCGACGCACACCCCGAGAATCTGCGCCGCACTGCCCACCAGGAGAAAACGCAAACCGCCGATGGCCACGTTGTTCATCGCCATCATGGAAATAGTCGTTGCACTGGGCAGCGGATTGAACTGCATCGCGGCGACCCAGAAGCCGCCCATGAACGCGTCGACCAACAGGTTGCGGTGCTCGGCGTGATAGGGCGTCTTTCCCCGACGCGCCCATTGATAGGCCAGGTGCGGCCAGAGCAAGCCGTTGAACAGCATCAAGCCCCATACCCAGGGCGCCGGGTCCAAGGGGTACATCGCCACGCTCACGCAGATCAAACCCAGCACCAGGCCGAGGATTCGCGATGTGTAGAGCCTCCTGGCCAATGAAAGTCCTTTTCCTCCCATCTTTCCCATTGGGACCTCTGACCACAGAACGAAACCTGTTCACACCGGGATTGCAGGTGTGCTCGAAGTCTATCAGGGCAACGGCAAATAGCCATCACCGGCCGGCGGGACGAGCTCCCGTCATCGGCAAATCGTTGCAGGCGCAGAAACGGCTATACATGAAGGTAGGGATTGCTTCACAACGTTGAAAAGGAGGCCCATGCAGAGCTTTCAAGTGCTGATCATCGGCAGCGGCTTTGGCGGCCAGTGCGCGGCGGTCAATTTGCTCAAGGCCGGCATCGACGATTTTCGCCTGCTTGAACGCCGGGACTTCTTCGGCGGCACCTGGTGCCAGAACACCTACCCGGGCGCCGCGGTCGACGTGCCCTCGCCGCTCTATTCGCTGTCGTTCGCCCCCTACCGCTGGACGCAGATGTTCGCCGAACAGGCTGAACTGCACCGCTACACCCGTTACGTGGTGGAGCACTTCGGCTTGCGAGGCAAGGTGGAACTGCAGGCCAATGTCGAGCGTGTGGCATGGGACGAAGAACAAAAACGCTGGGCGGTACATACCACCAAGGGTGTGTTTCATGCCCAGTTCCTGATCAATGCCACCGGCCCCCTGAGCCAACCAGTGGTTCCGCACTTTGAAGGTCAGGAACGCTTCAGGGGCAAAGCCTTTCATACCAACAATTGGGATCATTCCTACGATTACCGGCAAAAGCGTGTGGCCATCATCGGCAGTGGCGCCAGTGCGGCCCAGGTGATTCCGGCGATCGCCCCGGACGTCGCGCACCTGCATGTATTCCAGCGCACGCCCCATTGGGTACTGCCACGGGCGGACCGCACCTTCGGCCGTTTCCAGCGCTGGTTGCTGGGGCTCAAGCCGGCGTACAAGCTGCTGCGCTGGATGATCTACTGGCAGTTTGAAACCCGGGTGATTGCCTTCAAATATTCAAGGCCGGCAGTGCGCATGGTCCAGCTGCAAGCCCTGCGTTTGCTCAAGCGCCAGGTGCCCGATGCCGAGCTGCGGCGAAAATTGACCCCCGACTACACGCTCGGCTGCAAGCGGGTGATCCTGTCGAGCACCCTTTACCCCGCGCTGTGCCGCACCAACGTGACACTGCACAGCCGCGAACAGGGCATCAAAGCCATCGATGAAACCGGCATCCTCATGCAGGACGGGCAGCACATCGACCTGGACCTGATCATCTGGTCCACCGGTTACGACGCCACCGACGGAGTGATTTCCTACCCCGTAACGGGAAAAAACGGCACCCGCCTCAAGGACGTCTGGGCGCAATACCCCCGCGCCTACCTCGGCACCAGCCTGCCGGCCTTCCCCAACCTGTTTATCGTCACCGGGCCGAACACCGGGATCGGCCACACATCGGCGCTGTTCATCATCGAATCGCAGATGAACTACATCCTCGATTGCATTCGCACGATAAAAGCACGCGGTTTGCGCAGCATCGAAGTACGCCCCGAGGCAGAACGTACCTACACTGAAATGATCCATAGGGAAATGGAACGCACCGTGTGGAAGACAGGAGGCTGCCACAGTTGGTATCAAAGCAAGAGCGGTCATGTGATTGCCATGTTTCCCGGGTTCAGTTTCAGCTTTCACCGCTTGACCCGAACCTTGAAACCGGCGGATCACATCGTGTCCTGATCAGATAGAAGGAAGACGCCTGATGCTTTTACTGGTTGTCGCTATCGCGGTATTCGCCGCCTGGAGCTGGTTGAGCTACCCGGCCATCGGCTATTGGCTGTATGACTTGAGCGTGGCCATCGAGGCC
This sequence comes from Pseudomonas sp. SbOxS1, assembly GCF_013416725.1. Taxonomy (NCBI): domain Bacteria; kingdom Pseudomonadati; phylum Pseudomonadota; class Gammaproteobacteria; order Pseudomonadales; family Pseudomonadaceae; genus Pseudomonas; species Pseudomonas sp. SbOxS1. The sequence goes on along the minus strand of NZ_JAAVXC010000035.1, from coordinate 94,002 downwards.
AAGTTGTACAAACTGCACAAGATCGTCGTGCCCATCGCCGAAATGACCGTCTCGACCTGGCAAGGCGGGCCGTATGAGGCGTCCAGCAATGTCTTGATGCTCCACGGCTTCAGTGCCGACAAGAACCTCTGGCTGCGTTTTGCCCGGCATTTTGTCGGCAACTACCGGGTGATCATTCCCGACATCGCCGGGCATGGCGAAACCGGCTTCAAGGCGGGTGGCGGCTATGACATTCCCTTGCAAGCCAAGCGCATGATCCAGTTGCTCGATGTCTGCGGGGTGGACAAGGTCCATGTCATCGGCAACTCGATGGGCGGCTACATCGCGGCCTGGCTGGCGGCCCACTATCCGGAGCGCATCGCCTCGCTCGCCCTGTTCGACCCTGCCGGGGTCACTGCGCCAGAACCCAGTGACCTGGAGCGGCATTTGGCCAAGGGCCACAATCCGTTCCTGATCCACTCCCGGGAAGAATTCAAGTATTTCTATGGCATGACCATGGCCGAACCACCGTGGGTGCCGCGCGTGGTGCTGGATGCCGTCGCCCATCGCTATCAACAGGCCCGCGACGAACTGGAAGAAATCTTCCGCGAATTTCGCGCCAGCCCGCCCATGGAACCCAGGCTGCCGGCGATCAAGGCGCCAGCGCTGTTGCTATGGGGGCGCAAGGATCGCTTGATCGATGTCAGCAGCGTGGCCATCTGGAGCAAGGGCCTGGCGGATCTGCGGGTGGAAATATGGGAAGGCATCGGGCACATGCCGATGGTCGAAGCGCCGGCCGGTTCGGCACGCCTGTATCGGGAGTTTTTGGCATCGCTGCGTTCGGAAAGCCCACAGGATCAACGACTGCACTGAACTGGCAGTCCTTTGCAGAATGAAGTTCGTCAGAAACTTCGTTTGCCGGCGTCGATGAAGGCTGCGATCTTTTCGTCCATCCTTCACGTCAACGCGCCAGGAATTTTGTTCATGAGCCTTCGAAGCTTCGTCAGCCCCGACCTGATCCGCCAACGCTTCTCCAAAGCGATGTCCGACATGTACCGCGAAGAAGTGCCGCTGTACGGCGCGCTGATGGAACTGGTGGAACAGACCAACCGCCACGTGCTGGACCACGACCCGCAAGTGGCGCAATGCTTGAACAGCACCGGGGAAATCGAGCGCCTCGACCTTGAGCGCCATGGTGCGATCCGGGTCGGCACCGCCGCTGAACTGGCCACCCTCGCCCGCCTGTTCGCGGTCATGGGCATGCAGCCGGTGGGTTATTACGACCTGACCCCGGCCGGGGTGCCGGTGCATTCCACGGCGTTTCGCGCGGTGCATGAAGCCTCTTTGCAGGTCAGCCCGTTCCGCGTCTTCACCTCGCTGCTGCGCCTGGAGCTGATCGAAGACCCTGAGCTGCGGGCGTTTGCCCAGTCGGTGCTGGACCAACGCTCGATCTTCACCCCCACTGCCCTGGCCCTCATCGATCGCGCCGAGAGCCAAGGCGGCTTGACCGAAGAGGAAGCCGGGACATTCGTCGAACAGGCCCTGGAAACCTTCCGCTGGCACCACAGCGCCACGGTCACCGCCGAGCAATATCAGACGCTCAGCGCCCAGCATCGCCTGATTGCCGATGTGGTGGCGTTCAAGGGCCCGCACATCAATCACCTGACGCCGCGCACCCTGGACATCGACATCGTGCAGGCGCAGATGCCGGCGCACGGCATCACCCCCAAAGCGGTGATCGAAGGCCCACCGCGCCGGCAGTGCCCTATCCTGCTGCGCCAGACCAGCTTCAAGGCGCTCGACGAACCGGTCGCGTTCACCGATCAATCCGACACTCGCGGCAGCCACAGCGCCCGCTTCGGTGAAATCGAACAACGCGGCGCCGCACTGACGCCCAAAGGCCGGGCGCTGTACGACCGCTTGCTCAATGCCGCGCGGGACGAACTCAAGGATTTCCCCAACGAAGCCAACGCCGAGCGCTACAACGCCTTGATGGCGCAACACTTCAGCGAATTTCCTGACACCCATGAGGGCATGCGCCAACAGGAACTGGCGTTCTTTCGCTACTTTGTGACAGAAAAAGGCCTGGCGGCGGATGAACTGAAAACCTTGGCACTCGAAGACCTGGTCAGCGGCGGGTATCTGCGCGTTGAACCGCTGGTCTACGAGGATTTCCTGCCGGTCAGCGCCGCGGGGATTTTCCAGTCAAACCTGGGGGATGCGGCGCAAACCCACTATGGCGTGCACGCCAACCAGCAGGCGTTCGAAACAGCCCTGGGGCGCCCGACGATTGATGAACTGCAGCTGTATGCACAAACGCAACAGCGTTCGATCGAGCAGTGCCTAGCCGCCCTGCGTCACTAACCACCCCTGACAACCCTTGTAGGAGCCGGCTTGCCGGCGAAGGCGCCCTCAAGCATTGCGTTGGCCTATCGGGCGCCTTCGCCGGCAAGCCGGGCTCCTACAGTGTCTTTATTTCAGTTTTGACAGCAGGGCTTCAGCCGTGGCCTGTGAAGACGCCGGATTCTGCCCCGTCAGCAACAGGCCATCGGTCAACACATAGCTCGCCCAATCAGGACCCTTCGAAAAAATCCCGCCCTTGGCCTGGAGTTCGTCCTCCACCAAAAATGGCACGACCTTGGTCAGTTGTACCGCTTCTTCTTCGCTGTTGGTGAATCCCGTTACCCGCTTGCCCTTGACCAGTGGCTGGCCGTCGGCACCCTTGGCATGGCGCAGTACGCCGGGCGCATGGCAGACGGCCGCGACCGGTTTGCCGGCGTTGTAGAACGCTTCGATGAGCGTGATCGAGTCACGGTCTTCGGCCAGGTCCCAGAGCGGTCCATGGCCGCCTGGGTAGAAGATTGCGTCGTAGTCCCCGGCCTTCACCGAGCCCAGTACCTTGGTAGAGGCCAATGCGGATTGAGCCGCAGGGTCCTGGCGAAAGCGCCGGGTAGCCTCGGTTTGCGCATCCGGCTCGTCGCTTTTGGGGTCCAGCGGGGGCTGGCCGCCCTTGGGCGAGGCCAGGGTCAGCTGCGCGCCAGCGTCCTTGAAGGCGTAATAGGGTGCCGCGAATTCTTCCAGCCAAAAGCCGGTTTTCTTGCCGGTGTTACCCAATTGATCGTGGGACGTTAAAACCATCAGGATTTTCATGCCGTCATCACTCCATCTCGAGACTGCGGGCAAAACACATAACAGTCAGTTACAAGTTCAAGCCCGGGAATAGTACAGAGCAGACAACAACTGCGCCTTCATTCGTGTTGAACGTGCAGTCGTACTTGGGAAAAGTGTTCGCCCAGTGCTATGGCCTCGGCATTCCATGCACTGGTAAAGAACCCTGACACTGGGCGAACGGGATGTATTTTAATTGATGTTTATGGATATGTCCGCGACTTAAACATGAAATTTGCCGATACATATTCTATAAGATGTCAATTCAAATACAATTGAAACCAACAACTTAAACCCACTAGTTCGGCCAAAACTGATTGTTCCTATACAAAAATTTGTACAGGAACAATCAATGGTCGATCACTCAACTTCCGGACTTGCTGGTCACCTGCAATATGTCGGTGTATGTCACGTAAACGCTTTGCCCGACTTTCAGGTCCTTCAACTTGGCCTGAACTTCCGGTTTTTCGACAGTAATGGTTTTGGTCTGCCCCGCCGGGTTTTTAAAGGACACCTGGTTTTTCTTCAGGTCGATGTCGGTGATTTGCAGCTGGACTTGTACCTGGCGATAAGCCTCGCCACCAGGGACGCTACCGGGTGCGTTGCGCGCTTCGCCGGCACTCTCCGAGCTGCCCGGCAAACCCTTGTCGACATCGGTGTCGAGGTAGGCGGCGACGGAGCGGGTGACCTTGATGTCAACCTGGTCGCCGGCTTTCAGCTGGCCAAGGTTTTTCGCCTTGTCGGTCAGTTGCACATGCACCTGACGACCTTCCGGCCCTTCAAGCACCACTTGATGCTTGGCGGCATCGACCGAAACGACTTTGGTGCTGACTTCATCAGCTTCCACGACGGCAGACAACGGGATATCCGCGGCAACGGCGCTGAGGCTGGCAGCGGACAACAAGGTGGCAAGGGTGACAGCTTTGGTCAGTGCGTGAAGTTTCATAGGCAGAACATTCCCTGTGATCAATGACGACAAACAGCGTCGAAACAAGCTCCGACGCCGTGTGTGGGAATGAGCATAGACGCTGATCAGGGAGTGTTCGCGGTTTCTTGTGCGGTCGATTCGCCGCTGGCGATGATCCGACTCAATAGCCGGTCATTTCCAGATAGCCCTGCCCGCCGTGGCTGCCGCTCAAGCGCACCGGTCCCTCCCAATAGGGAATGCGCAAATCCATCCAGGCGTTGGGATTCAGGGCGCTGATGACGATATCAAGGTCTTTGCCGGGAATCTTGATCGACCAGCGCACCGGCATCGAACGCCCGGCCACCTTGGCGGTGTCCTGCGGGGTGAGGTGGATGTCGGCGGCGCTGAGCATTTGCGTCTGGCCCTGGGCGTCGATCCAGGTGCCGGTCAGGTAAGGGTCGCCGTTTTTTTGCCGCATGCGATAGAGCATCACCTGCTCGCCGCTGTCCAGGTGCAGGGAAAACCAGTCCCAACCGCTCTGGTTGGCAGTCAGGGGCTGGCTGCTCCATTCCCGGTCGAGCCACGCGGGGCCGCTGACCTGAAACGCCTTGCCGTCGATCGAAAGCGTGCCACTGGCCTGGAAAAACGGCTGGCTGTAGTAATACGACGCCTGGCCCTGTTCGGATTTCTGACTGAAACCCTTGTCCCCTTGCAGCACCAGCGGTCGGTTCGCGGTCAGCCGCAGTTGATAGCTGAAGGCCTTGTCGCTGGCACTCAGTTGCAGGTCGGCCAAAGGATCGGCACCCTTGGCCTGACTACTCAAACGCCAGTCGTCGATCCACGCCTGGAACGGCGCAAGGTTCACGCCGGCCTGTCCCACGCCGCCACGGGCATAACGCTCGGCGGCGTGATGCACCGAGGCCGAGGTCACCGCCGCGTGGCCCAGCCATATCGTCTGGTTCGCCCAGCCAGATGTCTCGGGTGTGGCTTTCAAGGCACTGCGAAACAGCGTCCACTGCGCGCCGAACTCGCGGCCCTGCTCATCCTTGAGGTTGGCGGTGATGTACCACCATTCGATGCGAAAGCCATCATGCGGGCCGTGGTCCGCTGCAAAACTGAACACCCGCCCTGTCACCACCGGGGTAAAAGCGGACGCTTGATTGCCGAGGCCGGCGAAGCCCTTTTCATCCGGCGTCGGTTGACCGCAACCGGCGAGCAACGCTACGACCAGGCATAGCCCGAGCTTAATCCTCATGGGCAAAGGTCCTCAGCAGATCCGCCGGTTGCGTGCGATACAGCGAATACAGCGGCCACGCCGACGCCAGCAGCGTCGCCAACAACGCCAGCCCCATCAACTGCAGCAATTGCAGGGGAAACACCCGCAGCGGCAGGCGCCAGCCAAACGCCTGGACGTTGATCACGGTGTCCAGGCACCAGGCCAACGCGATGCCCAGGGGCAACGCCAACACCAGCGTCAGCACCGCCAGCAACCAGGTTTGCCCGAGGTTGAGCAGCATCAGTTGCCGGCGCGTCACCCCCAGCGCCCACAGCGGCGCCAGTTGCCCGAGACGACTCTGGCTTTGCGTCAGCAGGCTGATGAACAACGCCACGCCCGCCACGCACAGGGTCAGGCTATTGAGCGCGGCGGTGGCGGCGAAGGTGCGCTCGAACACTTGCGTCGACCACCCCTTGAGCCGGGCCTGATCGACAATGCGACTGTCCTCCAGCGCAAAACGCGCTTGCAGCGCGCTCACGAACGGCGTGATCAGTGCCGGCTCGATGCGCAGGTTGAAGCGGTTCGGCGTCAGTCGGGGCCAGCCGCGCAGCAGGTGATTGACGTTAACCAGCAGGTGGCCTTTCGGGTTGCCATAGTCGGCATAGATCCCGACGATGCGGGGCGACCAGGGACCGTTGGGCGTGGCGATCGTCAAGCGGTCGCCGAGCTTGACCTTCAAGCGTCGCGCCAGCTGCTCGCTGAGCATCATCGCGTCGTCCGCAGCCAGGCTGTCCCAGGGTTTGTCGCCCAAGGCTTCCAGCAACGGCCAGTGCTGACGATAGGTCGGGTGATCGATCACGCCAAACACATCCGCCGGCCAGCCCTGCAATTGAATCGAGACCTGCCAGTTGGGCAACACCGCCGTCAGTTGCGGTTGCTGCTGCAGCCAGTCGTACATCTGCCGGGCCTGGGCCGGATTTTGCGGATTGAGGTAGAGCTCGGCGGTCAGCCGTTGTTCCAGCCAGTTGCTGAAGGTCTGGCGAAAACCGGCGGTCATGCTGCCGGCACCGATGTTGGCCGCCAGGGCCAGCAACAACGCCATCAGCGCCAGGCTCAAGGCCGGCAGTTGCTGGCGGCAATCGGCGACAAACCACTGGCCGAGCACGGAAGTCGTGCGCCGCGTCAGCCCATTGAGCACCGCATTGAGTACCACCGGCAACGCCAACGCGGCGCCCAGCAACAGCGCGGCCATCAGCACAAATCCGCTGGCCAGGCTGTCACCGCGCAGTAATGCCAGCAACGCAATGCCCAACGCAATCGCCGCCACCCAACCTTGGCGGCGCAGCCAGCGCGCATGGGCCTGATGCCAGGCCTGCGGATCGGCCAGGGCCAACAGCGGCAAACGCGCGGCCCGCCACAAGCTGTTGGCACCGGCGAGCGCGGCGCCGAGCAGGCTCAGGCCGACGCCGCTGAACCACCACAGCGGACTCAGGCTCAACTGCCCCGCCACTTCGGCACCGTACAACCCACGCAGGCTGGCAGCGACATCCGGCAACAACACACTGGCCAGCAGGTAACCGCTGACGACGCCGGCCACGCCGCCGATCAAGGCCAGGGCGCCCAGTTCGACAGCCAGGCAGACGATCAGCATTCGCGCGCTGACCCCACAGGCGCGCAGGGTCCGCAGCAATCCACGCCGCTGTTCCAGCGCCAGGCCTATCGCGGCATGCACGATAAACAGGCCGACCACGAACGACAGGAACCCCAGGGCGTCCAGGTTCAGGTGAAAACTCTCGGTCAGGCGCGCCAGATTGTTTTCTTCGCCGCTGCTCTTGAACTGAAGTTGGCCCTTGAACGAATCGGGCAGTGTCGCGGTGAAATTCCCGGGCAGCAGCAGACGCGATAACTGATCGGGCAACCCGAGAACCTGCTGGGCAAAACCGATGTCCACCAGCAGCACACCCGGCGCCATGTCCACCTGGGCGCGCAGGGGCGGCAAGGCCTGGCCGTTCAAGGCCTGTGGCCGATCGCCCTGGGCCAATCCCAGAGACTGCAGGGTCTGCGGCGCAATCCAGGTGCTGCCCGGCGCGGTGAAGAACGCCACAACCTCCTCAATGGCCAACGCCCGCCCCGCCACCTCGGACCCGGCCGGCAACGACACGGGCTCGATGCCCATCAGTTGCAGGCGCTGATCCTCATGGCCCTTGAGCGTCAGCCGCCCCTGCAACACCGGCGACACCGGCCAACCGGCGCGGCGCAGGTCGACAAACAACTGCTGGGAGAAAGTCCCGCCGCCTGGCGCACTCAGGCTGGCTTGGGGTTCGCCGCCGATCAGCTGGCTGGCCTTGGCATAGCTGTCCCGCGCCTGACTGTTCAGGGCTTGCACGCCGGTGAGCAGGCTGGTGGCCAGCCACAGCCCGGTCAGCACGCTGAAAAACTGCACCGGGTGCTGTCGCCAATGACTAAGAAGCGCGCGCAGGGTCTGGCGAAAAATGCGCATCTCAGCCGTTGCCCACGGCCGCCAGTCGACCGCCGTGCAACACCACCTTTTCGGCCATTCGCGCCGCAACGCTGGGGCTGTGAGTGACCATCAGCAGGGTCGTCGGGCTGTCGTCGAGCAGCTCGAGCAGCAACTTCAGCACCTCGGCGCTGGTGGCTTCATCGAGGCTGCCGGTGGGCTCGTCGGCCAACAGCAACTTCGGTTGCGACGCCAGTGCGCGGCCCAATGCGACCCGTTGTTGCTGGCCGCCGGAGAGCTGTTCGGGATAGCGCCGCAGCAAATCGCCCAACCCCAGGCGCTGCACCAGATGCGCCTGCCAGCGCGGATCATGGCGCCCGGCCAGGCGCGCCTGAAACGCCAGGTTATCCTCCACCCGCAAGCTGCCGATCAGGTTGAACTGCTGGAACACCAGGCCGATCTCGGTACGTCGCCAACTCGCCAGTTGCCCTTCGTTCATCTGCTCCAGCCGCTGCCCGCCGCTGCGAATGCTGCCGCGATCGACTTTGTCCAGCCCGGCGATCAGGTGCAGCAAAGTGCTCTTGCCACTGCCCGACTCGCCCATCAGCGCCAGGCTGCTGCCGGGCTTGAGGCTCAGGTCGACGCCCTGCAGCACCGGCAATGGGCCTTGCGGGGTGGGGTAGCTTTTGAAGACACCCTGGACTTCAAGCATGGGAGAACCCGTTTGATGAGCCTGGGCTCAAGGATAGCGGCCTGCAATGGTTCTTGTCCGTTGCCGATTTCGGCCCAGCGCGGCCCTTTGGAATGAAACCGAACGACGCTTCCAATCGCAATGACTGACCATAAGTAGCAAAAGATCATAAACCCGCTATTACGTAAGTAATTGCCCTTCATTCATTGCAGATCGTCAAAGGTGCGTTCCACGATGCGAAATCCACTCAAGCATTCGCGAGCTCGGTCTGTTTTTTTTCTGGGTGTAATCTCCATGGGGTTGACCGCTTGCACCAGCGATGAGAACGCTGCCAATGAAATAACTCGCCCACCTATCGATGACAGCGAGACTTCGTCTGTGCGAATCACTACGAGCTGGCTACAACACTCACTTAGCCAAAATGGCTGTCTGGAGCACGCCAGAGCAGCTCTTGCAAAAGCGAAATACTTTGTTGAAGCAGGAGAAAGATCAGTCTATGGGTTGCGTGAAGGTATGACTTTTTCGATTCGCTGCGACTACGAAGGCGTTGCATTTTTTGCAGTGGCTTATCGCCATAGACCAAGCACCCAAACCCAGGATCGGATCTTGAATGAAATCACCCGGCTATTTTAAGAAGCCGAGGCCGGCCTTAAGCAACTCCAACCCAAACGTATGGTGAAGTCGCCATCACGCCGACGCCTCACTCAATGCAGCGCGCTCAGCCACGTGACGCAAAGTGTCAAAATTGATATTGGCACCAGAATCGATTGCGATAAGGGTCTGCCGGTTTGCTGTGCCAACTCCAGCGCATAGACCAAAGCAAACGGAAAGCTTTCACCGTGCAGCAGTGCCTCGGCCCCGCGACTGCGTACGCCTGACACTTTCAATTGCGGCGTCGTGGCAGGCATGACAATGGTTGCATCAATGCCCAATTCCCGGGCTGCCAGTGCCACACCCTGAGCATGATTACCGGCAGATGCGGTGATCACGCCGCGGGCTCTTTGTGCAGCACTCAAGCTCACCAGTTTGTTGTAGGCACCACGGATCTTGAATTGTAAAAACGAGCCCAGCCAATGGGCTCGTTTTTTTCCAGGCAGTGTTTGAATTACCAACCCAGCTGCTTGTTGAACGACAGCGCATCATAATAATCATGCTGCGTCGCGATCTTGCCGTCCTTCAACCGAATGAAACTGACGCCCTTGAAAGACAACGGCTTGTTGGTTGCCGGCGTTTCAGGTGCCCAGGCACCGGTATTGTTGCCGTCGAACTGCCATTCAAAGGCAATGTTGTCGCCGTCGATGACCGGCTGGCCAACCATCTGCCACTTCAGGTCGGGCACCGCATCGATAAAGAGTTTGATGACTTCGACCCTGGCCGTTTCCCTGCCGACTTTAGGCACCCCTACCGAGGCGTCCAGAAACTCCCCGTTCTCGGCAAAATATTGTGCCGCCGCGTCCGGGTCGTGTTTGTTCCACGCGCTCATGTAAGCATTGATGACGTCCAGGGTGTTCTGTTTGTCCGCTGCAATCGAAAACTGGGCAAACAACACAAAGGCAAGAATGCTGGCGATGCGTAGTGATATCCGCTGCATGGTATTTCCTCTTCGATTATTGCTGTTGTGGGAGAGTCGGAAAACAGTTTTGCCCAGGCATGCAGCGACCTATCGCGGCACCGGCAGCTCAACCAGCGACCACTCGATCGACAGCGGTTTGAGCTTGTGTACCCTCGCGGCAGCAGGGGGACTGGCCATGTTGCCGACGAACCAGTTCGCCGAATTGGCCGCGACGATCCGGCCTTCGCCGTTGATGATGAATGCCTCGTTCTTCATGTGCAGCAGGCAACGGGTGAGCAGTTGATCGAATTCGTGCAGGGCGATATCCGCCGCGGCGACGCCAACAAAATGTCCGCCGGCGAAAATCGGCACGGAGAACGCCAGTATGTAGAGTTCGGTGCCATAGAGATCCACGAACGGCCCTTCGACCGAAGCCTCGCCCGTCAGCTTGGGGCGCGTGAACCAAGGCATGCCCTGGTAGTTGTAGAAGCTTTCGCTTTGCCGGTTGAAGTTCAGCATCATGGGGGCGACTTTTCCGCTCGAGGGGCGGTAGAACCATTCCAGGAACAGCTCTTGATCGGCGAGCTCCCCCGGTTCCAGCACGACACCGGTCCCATGAATATAGTTATCGTTTCCTGACAGGCGTTCTTCGATGGTCGGTTGTAAAAAAGCCAGGTCCTTCGACGTTGGTTTTTTGCCTTCGGCGTCAAGCGCGCTCCAGACCGTCACCACTTCTTCGGCCAGCGTATCGAGTTGCTCGAACACCTTGCAGAGGATGTCCTCAAGGCGCTGGGTGCACTGGCGAAGCTCGTCATTTTTTTCCATCGTGCTCATCGGGATGCGCTCTCTTGCTGCCCAAGCAGGGAAAAGCGCAGATCCATCAGGCGCTTTATACCGTCTTTGACATGGGCTTCTGTCAGGGCCCGGGCCAGATTGGATTCGCCGGCCATCACGGCCTGCAGGATGGCCCGGTGCCCATCAATGGCAATACGTTTGTGAACGTCGGTCGTGGAGATCCATTGCAGCTCGCCCATTTCGGCCTGCAGACGCATTTCCGCGTGGGTCAGACGCACCGATTGCGCGGCCACGGCAATTTCGATGTGGAATCGAGCGTCCGCCCGACGAAGCTCGCTTCGGGTGGAGGCGTCCTGCAATGCCGTGACGAAGTTTTCCAGACGTTGGTGCTGGGCACTGGAAGATCGGCTGGCAGCCAAGCCTGCGGCGGTCGCCGAAATGGCAATTTGTTCGTCGCAGAGGTCGCGCAGTTCCAGCGAGCTCATGGCGCTCAACCTGGCCTTGAGAAACTCATCGGAAACTTCCACGGGGGCGCAGACGAAACTGCCGCCGTTTCTGCCGCGTTTGGTGGCGACAACACCGCGCTGACGAAGAATGGCCAGGGCATCGCGCAAGGTCACGGTAGCCACGCCGAAGCGGGTCGCCAGCTCGCTTTCGCTGGGCAATTGTTCGCCCACGCCAATCAGGCCCAGCTCGATGACCTCGATCAACCGGCGTGCCACTTCCTCGGGCTTGCCTTCCTGACTGACCTGCAGCAGGGAAAGGCGGTTCACTTTATTCAGTTGAGTCATCTACCCGCCACAAAAAATATGAAACCAGGTTTCTTTTAGTCATATCCAGCCTATCGCGCAACAAAAAAGCCAGGACCAGCCAAAATTCAGGCACTTTCATGTCGGTTTTAGATAAAAGCGACCTGCTGTTTGGCAGAAGAACAACCATAAGATATGGTTTCATATGTTTAATAAAAGCCTAGCTCCGGAATCCGCCTGGAGCGGTACTGGCACCGACACAGAGGAATGGCACGTCATGACGAATCCAACACTTGGTACCTGGGAAGCTCGCGCGCAGGCCCTGAAGATAGAAGGACGCGCGTTTATCGGTGGGGACTACACCCATGCCATCGAGGGGCAAACCTTCGATTGTTTGAGCCCGATCGATGGCCGCCTGCTGACCCAGGTCGCCAGCTGCTCGGCTGCTGACGCCGATCGCGCGGTCGAGGTGGCCCGTGCCACCTTCGACTCGGGTGTCTGGTCGCGCCTGGCGCCGGCGGACAGAAAGCAGGTCATGATTCGTTTTGCCGGGCTGCTGGAAGCCAATGCCAACGAACTGGCCCTGCTGGAAACCCTGGACATGGGCAAGCCGATCAGCGATTCGCTGGCGGTCGACGTGCCACAAGCGGCCCAGGCGCTGAGCTGGAGCGGCGAGGCTATCGACAAGATCTACGACGAAGTCGCGGCCACCCCCCATGACCAGCTTGGCCTGGTGACCCGCGAGCCGGTCGGCGTGGTCGCCGCCATCGTGCCGTGGAACTTCCCGTTGATGATGGCCTGCTGGAAACTGGGCCCGGCTCTGTCGACCGGTAACTCGGTCATCCTCAAACCGTCGGAAAAATCCCCGCTGACCGCCATCCGCATTGCCCAGCTGGCGATCGAAGCCGGGATTCCGGCCGGCGTGCTCAACGTGCTGCCAGGCTACGGCCACACCGTCGGCAAGGCCCTGGCCCTGCACATGGACGTCGACACCCTGGTGTTCACCGGTTCGACCAAGATAGCCAAGCAGCTGCTGATCTACTCCGGCGAGTCGAACATGAAGCGCGTCTGGCTTGAAGCCGGCGGCAAGAGTCCGAACATCGTGTTCGCCGATACGGCGGACTTGCTGGCTGCGGCCGAATCGGCAGCCGGCGCCATCGCCTTCAACCAGGGCGAAGTCTGCACCGCCGGCTCGCGCCTGCTGGTGGAACGTTCGATCAAGGACAAATTCCTGCCGCTGGTGCTCGAAGCCCTCAAGGGCTGGAAACCGGGCAATCCGCTGGACCCGGCCACCAACGTCGGTGCCCTGGTTGATACCCAGCAGATGAACACCGTGCTGTCCTACATTGAAGCCGGCCACAACGAGGGTGCCAAACTGCTGGTGGGCGGCAAGCGCACCCTGCAGGAAACCGGTGGCACCTACGTCGAACCGACCATTTTCGACGGCGTCAGCAATGCCATGAAGATTGCCCAGGAAGAGATCTTCGGGCCGGTGCTGTCGGTGATCACCTTCGACACCGTCGAAGAGGCCATCAATATCGCCAACGACACCCCGTACGGCCTGGCCGCTGCCGTGTGGACTGCCGACATTTCCAAGGCTCACCTGACCGCCCGCGCACTGCGTGCCGGTAGCGTCTGGGTCAACCAGTACGACGGCGGCGACATGACGGCACCGTTCGGTGGCTTCAAGCAATCGGGCAACGGTCGCGACAAGTCGCTGCACGCGTTCGACAAGTACACCGAGTTGAAGGCGACCTGGATCAAGTTGTAAGTCAGCACAGCAAAAAAACAATAACTGCCGACAGGACAATGTCCTCAGGATAACAAGATGAACAGTTCCGAATTTTCCGCAGCTGATAGCGATGCCGCCCAGCTCAGGGCGCTTGGCTATACATCGAACTTCGAAAGAAGCATGAGCCTCTGGGAAAACTTTGCGTTGGGCTTCACCTACCTTTCCCCGGTCGTGGGCGTTTATACGCTCTTCGGTCTGTGCCTGGCGGCAGGCGGGCCGCCCATGTTCTGGTCGTACTTGCTGGTGGGTCTGGGGCAGATGCTGGTCTGCCTGATCTTCTGCGAAGTGGTTTCGCAATTCCCGATTTCCGGGGGCGTTTATCCGTGGGCACGCCGCCTGGTGGGCAAGCGCTGGGCCTGGATGGTGGGCTGGATCTACTCGGTGTCGTTATGCGTGACCATTGCGGCCGTAGCGCTGGGCGCCGGTCCTTACATCGCTGCCATGCTTGGCTTCGAGCCGAGCCCGGTGACCAATACCCTGGTCGCCCTGGCGCTGACAGTGATGGCCACCGTGCTGAACCTGAGCGGGACCAAGCTGTTGGCCAAGGTCGCGATGTTCGGTTTCATCTGCGAGCTGCTGGGCGCCATTGTGATCGGTGGCTACCTGCTGATCTTCGAACGTCACCAGCCGCTTTCGGTACTGTTCAATACCTTTGACATCAGCATTGATGGCAGCTACTGGCCGGCGTTCCTGACCGCTTCTCTGGCTGGCATGTTCCTCTACTATGGGTTCGAGGCGTGCGGTGATGTGGCTGAAGAGACACCGAACCCGAGCAAGCGTATTCCCAAGGCCATGCGCATGACCATCTACATCGGTGGTGGTGCAGCGATCTTCGCCGCGTTGGCATTGATCCTGGCGGTTCCGGATATTGCCAAGGTGATTTCCGGTGAAGACAAGGACCCGATGTACACCATCATGGTCAACGCCTTCGGGCCGACCGGTTGGCAGGTCGTGACGGCGGTGATCACCGTGTCCTTCGTGTCCTGCGTGCTCAGCTTGCAGGCAGCGGCCAGTCGTTTGCTGTATTCCTTTGCCCGGGACGAAATGGTCATGGGTAGCGGCGTACTCAAGCGCCTTTCTCCCACCACGCGTGTTCCGACTGCAGCGCTGATCACCTGCGGCGTGATCCCGGCGGCGATCGTTTGTGCAGGTTTCTTCCTGGAGAACGCCATCGCGATCATCGTCAGCTTCGCGGCCATCGGCATTTACCTGTCGTTCCAGATGATCGTGGGCGGGGCGCTGTTCGCTCGGATTCGCGGCTGGAAACCGGCAGGCCAGTTCACCCTGGGCGGGTGGGGCTGGATCGTGAACATCCTCGCGCTGGTCTACGGCTTGCTGGCGATTGCCAACATGTCCTGGCCGCGTACGCCCGATGCCCCTTGGTACAGCAACTACGGCATCCTGCTCACCGCCGCCGTGGTCATCGGCATCGGCTTGTTCTATATGGCCGTGTTCAAGCCCTATGACAAAGGCACTGCACCCTTTGCCGATGCCTGGAAGTTGCACAAGCGTTAAACCGCGGGTGTGAACCCTCCTCGTACTTGCTGTATGGACGGCAAGTACGAGGGGGCACCTGCCCCGCGAGCTTCAACACTCCCCGGATCAACGCTTCACCGCCACCCAGGTAAAACACATCGGCAACTGCGCCTCCTGCGCCTGGTAGCGGTCATAGAGTTCCTCGCGGTTGGAATGCGGGTACTCCCTGAAATGGCTGATCTGCAGCCCCGCTTCGATGGCGCCGCTGAAAATCGCACCCAGGTTGTGGACAAACCAGTAGGACGGCGCGGCCTGTTCCTCGACCTTGCCTTCGTAGACGATCGGCTGGTCCTGGACAAAGGGTTCGCGGCGAAAGTACGAGCTGGCCAGGCTGTAGGGATCGGCGGCCTCGGGGTCGAACATTTCCAGGAACGGGTGGGTTTCGTAGATCACCAGCGCGCCACCGGGCTTGAGGGTTTGCGCCGCATGGCGAAAGAACTCGCCGATGTCCGGCATCCAGTTCAACACGCCGATGGTCACCAGGGCGACGTCGAAGCGCCCCTGCAATGGCTGTGGCAGGTGGTGGATGTCGGCCTCGATGAACTCAGGCCCATGGGGCGAGCGTGACGCCAGCTCCCGCGCCTGTTCGAGAAACGCCGCGGACTGGTCGACCCCCACGACATGGCGGGCCCCCAAGGCAAACAGCGACAGGCTTTCGCGGCCGTTGTTGCAGCCCAGTTGCACCACGTCCTTGCCGTCGATGCCGACCTGGTTAAGGACCCCGGTCAGTGTTTCATCCAGGCAGGAAAAATCCGCGTGTTCCACGGCTCGCCAGAGCGCCTGCCATTCAGAGCTGTCCTTGTGGTGACGGGCGGAATCATTCCAGGCATCGCGGTTGCTGGCGATAGCCTGGTGTTTTGTCGGCATTTCCATTGCACGCTCCAGAATCGGGTATGGGTTTGACCGGCCCGAGTCTAGTCCATGGCTGGAAACCAACCCATCGGAGCATTGTTGCGATTGTGTAATACGCGCCTCGCCGACGCGCGCCCACGGGAACGCTATAGTTAATGACCTTGGGGAAATGCGCGAAAACCGATGCCGCAGGTGCTGCCATGAATACAACCGTACCCACGCTATTGCTTGCCCTGTGCCTGGCTGCCAGCTGCGCACAGGCGGACGACAGTGCGATGCAAACCGAAGAATCAAGCAGTGAATTCAACTACTACGGAGCGGACCAGCCCTTTGCCCATCCGGTGCCGCCGACCCTGAGCACGGTGCCACCGGGATCGTACATCCCGACGTCTCCCCAGACATTCACTCCGGTTTCGAGCCAGCACGTGTTTTCCGATTCCCGATTGCCAACGGTGGCCGATACCACCGTTCGCGTGTTCATTCGCACCTACGACGCCGAACATGGCGTCTACGTGAACCAGGAGGTCCTCGACCCGACGTGCATGCTGGCTTGCCTCAGCGGTCAGAACCCGGCCTTGTAACAAGGCCGCTTGTGGCGAGGGGATTTATCCCCGTTCGGCTGCGAAGCAGTCGTAATCCCGAACAACTCGGTCTGTTTGAATGGACGCTGAGGGCCGCTCCGCGGCCCAACGGGGATAAATCCCCTCGCCACATGCCGGCCCTGCAACTGCTCATTACCACTGCCGCTTGTCCGGGCGCGCCAGGCCGAGTTTCTCGATCCGGTAACGCAGCATGTCGCGGCTCAGGCCCAACAGCCGTGCGGACTTGGTGACGTTCCAGTCGGTCTTGTCGAGCATCTTGCGCACCATGTCGCGCTCCACTTCCGGCAGGTTCATCGACTCGTTGCCGTTATAGGACGCACGGGGCTCCATCGGCGGCAGCTCGTGGGTAAACATCGCCGGTTCGTCCACCAGGCTCAGGCAGACGTTCAACTGGTGGGCGGCAATGGTGTCGTTTTGTGCCAGCAACACGGTCTGTTCAAGCATGTTGCGCAGTTCGCGCACATTGCCCGGCCAGGTGTAGTTGAGCAGCATCTCTTCGGCCTGTTCGCTGAAACGCAGGTGCGGCTTGCCGTAGCGTTTGCCATGGGTTGCCAGGAAGTGCCGGGCCAGCAGCAGGATGTCCTCGCCCCGGGCATACAGGCGCGGCACCTTGATCGAGATGATGCGCAGGCGGAAGAACAGATCGCGACGGAACTTGCCCTGCTGGACCATTTGCTCGAGGTTGCAATTGGTGGCGCTGATCACCCGCAGGTCGACCTTGCGCTCCTTCACCGAACCGACCCGGCGGATGGTCCGGTCCTCCAGCAGTTTCAGCAGTTTGGCCTGCAGTATCAGGTCCATTTCGCCGATTTCATCGAGAAACAGCGTGCCGCCATCAGCCGCTTCCACCAGCCCCAGGCGACGGTCCTTGGCATCGGTGAAGGCGCCCTTCTCGTGCCCGAACAGCTCCGACTCCACCAGGTTGGAAGGAATCGAGGCGCAGTTGAACTCGATGAATGGCCCCTTGCTGCGCGGCCCGTCGAAATGCAGCGCCCGCGCCACCAGCTCCTTGCCCGTGCCGGTCTCGCCTTCCACCAGCACCGGCGGCAGATCGGTGTTGGCCATGCGCCGCTCAGCGTCGAGCAACTGCGCGATGGTGCCCTTGAGGTAGACCATCGGCGCCGATTCGCCGATCAAGGCCTGCACCCCGGACTTCTGCGCTTCACGCTCCTGATAGAACGACAGCGTGCGTTCCATGCGGTCGGTGGCCAGGGCCTTGTCCAGTAGCAGCTTGAGCTCTGGTAAAGCCACAGGTTTGGTCACGTAGTGGAACGCCCCCTCTTTCATCGCCACCACGGCGTCTTCGACATTGCCGTAGCCGGTCATCATGATCACTTTCAGATCCGGCGCGCTGATGCGCAGCTTCTGGATCAGGTCGTGACCACTCATGCCCGGCAACGAGTTGTCGGTCAGCACGACATCCGGAACGAAGGTGCTCAACTGCGACAGTGCGTCTTCGGCCGAGTGGCAGACGGTCACTTCGAAGTTCTTGCGTTCCAGGTAGGTCTGGATATTCTCGGCGAGCAACTCATCATCCTCGACCAGCAGTATGCTGTGCTCCATATTCCCCTCCCGTTGCCACTTTGAAATTGAGACACACGCGGGTTCCTTCCTGCTCTCGGCTGGTCAGTTCGACCGAGCCTTCGAATCGCTCCATTATTCTTTTGACCAGGGCCAGGCCCACGCCCAACCCCCCCTGTTTGGTGGTGAAAAACGGTTTGAAGACCATTTGCTGTTGCTGCGGGGTCATACCCTTGCCGGTGTCATTGAGGATCATGCGCACCTGGCCGGCTGCCGGTGTTTCAATATCGATACTCAGTACGCCGCCCTTGGGCATGGCTTCCAGGGCATTGGCGAACAGACTATTGAGAATTTGCGTGAGCAACACCTGTTGGCTGACGACCGGTGGAACTGTGATGGGCGTGAAGCGCACCTCGACGTTCGAACGCTGGATCTGCGGGGTGAAGGCGCTCAGGGTGTCGTCGATGGCGAGCACCAGGTCGACGGTTTCGTGGTCGTCGTTGACCGGGCGCAAAGACACCAGCAACTCACGGACCCAGCGCGACATGCGATCGACCTGGCTGATGATGTCGCCGATGTTCTTCTGCGCGGTCTGGTTGGCGATTTCCTGGGCCAGTTCGGCGCTGGAACGAATGTTCGCCAGCGGATTGCGCAGGCTGTGGGCGACCGCCGAGGACATTTCCCCCAGGGCGACGAAGGTTTCGTTGGCGACCAGTTGTTTCTGCTGGCTTTGCAACAACAGGGCCGCCCGGCGCACGATCCAGAACAATCCCAGGTAGATGGCCGCACCGCCGAGCAGGGTGGTCAGCCAGATCGCCCTGAACCCGCGCTGGATACGCTCGACCAGGTCCACCGGCTCCTTGTAGATCTCGACCATGGCAATCACTTTGCTTTTGTCGGCGTTGAACATCGGAATGTAGTTCTCGACGAACAGGTATTGGGGCTCATGCAGCAGTCGCTGCTCGGGACGCTCCTCGTCGATTTCGTGGTAGCTGGTGGACACCGCTTCCTTCATTTCGAAGGACTCGTCGAGTTCCTCGTCATTTTCGATGCGCACACCGATCAGCTCGGGGTTGGTGGACCAGACCACGGTGCGGTCCAGGGCGTACACCGTGGCCAGCAGAATGTCCGGCAGGTGCTCGACATGATCGAGAAACTCGATACGGGACGTGGCACGGGCGCCCGGGTCGACGTCGGGATAGGCTGCGTCGGTGCGCGGGTCAAGCATTTCGCCCATGGTCCGCTTCGGCGAAATCGAGGCGTGGCGAATTTCGGCTTCGCCAATGGCTTGCACGAATTGCGCGGTCAGCATGGAGTCGCGCTCGATGCTCTCCTCGACCACGAAACGCGTGGAAATGTAGCCCAGCCCCAATGCCACGCCGGCAATGATGAAAAAGCTCGCCAAGGAAAACCAGCGCACCAGGTTGAACGGGGGACGCCAATCCTTGCCCTCTGATGCCGGCTTGTCCGGCGCAGGTACTTTGGGTGTTTCCAGCATCTGCATGGGAGATCCTGATAGCTTGAAACAAGCGTTTTTCAGCCGCATTCCCGATCAGTGTAGGTGGCATTGACCGTCACTGGCTGCCCAATAAAACTATTTTGCCACTATTGCACCTGCGCCTTGTCCGGTGCCGCGATCGCGTGGCCGTGTTGCGGTTCTTCAGCGCCGATGGCCAGGGGTGCGGGCAGCGGCTGCTGGCGGTCGGTTTCTGCCTGCAGGAACTCGATGATCGACTGCGCCGAGCGCTCGTCCAGGCGCAGGTTGGGCATCGGGATCTTGTCGAAGCGCTCGAACAACGCCGTGGCAATCGGGTCTTTCTCGGCCAGCATGCGGTCCGGCTCGCGGATCCAGCGGTTCAGCCAGGCCGGATCGCGCTGGCGGGTCACGCCGACCAGGTCCGGACCAATGCTGCGCATGCCGATGCCCTGCCCGTCCATCGGCCCGAGGCTGTGGCACGACGCGCAACGGGTGCGGAACAATTCTTCGCCGTTGCTCGGCGGGCGGATTTCGGGGGCATTGGCGTAGCTTTCGCCGATGCTCGGTTGTTTCCAGTTATGCAAGGTATTGGCCAATTGATCAGCCAGGATCCACGGATTTTCGAAGGGTGAGGCTTTCATCCAGCGACCGGTTTGCTGGTTGCCGACGATCAGGCTCAGGTTGTGGTCCTTGCTGCGGCCGTTGTCGACACCTTCGATGAACAGCCCGAGTTTTTGCCGCAGCTCGGTGACGTCGGCGAATTCCCCGGTGAGGAACTGCCAGCCCGGCCCGACCTGAAAACGCTGCGCGTAGGCCTTGAGCACGGCAGGCGTATCGCTCAAGGGGTCGATGCTGATGGAGTAGAAGAAGATGTCCTTGCCGACCCGGTCGCCGAGCAGCTTCTGCACCTGGCGCAAGCGCGCGGTTTCCAGCGGGCAGGAGTCGCTGCACGAAGTGAAGATGAAGTTGATCACCACCACCTTGCCCTTGATCAGGTCATCGAAAAAATGCACCTGCCGACCGTCCTGGTCGGTCAGCAGGGTGTTGGGGAAATAGTCGCCACCCCAGGGGGTGGCTGATTCGGAAACAGAAGCAGAGTCAGGGGAAACCGGTGCGGGTGTCGACGGTGCCGGATTGGCGACCAGCAGCTGGCTGGCCAGCAGGCCAGTGACCAATATCAGCACCAGGTGCATGCCCAGGGCTTGCGCACGTGCGGTAGGCAACTTCATGTCGACACCCTCGCGGTTCATTGTTTGACTGTTACTTGTGGACCCAGGCCGTCGCCAGTGCGGAAGGTTGGCAGCGCGGCAGAGTTCACGTAGCGCACACCGTCCCAGCTTGGCAGCGGCGTTGGCATCAACTGGAATTGCCCGGGCTTCTCGATGTCCCAACGCAGCAGCATCGAGTTGTCCTCATGCTGGGTGTTGTGACAATGCTCCATGTAGGTCCCGGCGAATTCACGGAAGTTGATCGCCATTTCAACGCTGTCCAGGCCATCCTTTTCCGAACCGATGCGGTACACGTCCTTGCGAGCCCATTTTTCCCATTCCGGTGGGGCCTTGCCGCCGCGGCTGAGGATGATCCCCTCCTCGAAGTGCACGTGAACCGGATGGCTCCAGCCCGTACCGCCGGCCTTGATGTTCCACACCTCCAGGGTGCCGAAACCGTTGGTACCGGCATCGGTAGGACCGCTGGCCAACTGGGTCGAGGCGTTCAGGCGCCGAGGGTCCATGTGGAAACCGAAGCCGCCATCGGTCTTGACGGTCCAGGGTGCTTCATCGGTGCCGTCGGAGCGGCCGAAGGTGAAGGTGCGGTGGCGCGCCTTGGCCAGCAGCGCCTTGTCGGCCGCGTTGTCGCGATGAATTTTCAGCGGGATCATCACCAGGCCTTCAGCCTTGCCCGGTTTGGCCGGTTCATAGGCGGCAGGGTCCATGGCCAGGTCCTGACCGGTGTAGGGTTTGACGTTGAGTTGCAACACCTTGCCCACTGCCGGGTCACCCTTGTCCCACATCGGTCCCTTGCTGGTTTGCTTGATCACTGCCTTGTAATTTTCCGAGAGCGCGTCCGCCAGCGACACCGGCTCTTTCGGCCCCTTGCCATCGTCATGCACCAGCAGGTTGACGAAGAACAGTTTGTCCCCCGGCTTGATGCCGTTTTTCGCGAAGTTGACGATGATGTCGAAACGCTCGGCAATGCCCTGGGTCGGCAGGATGGCGTTGTGGTTCTGTTTATCGCCGTCGGCGTCGAGGTCCATGGTGCCGTCGAACGGCACGCTGTGTTCCATGATGTTGCCGTCGTTGGCAATCATGTGGAACGGTACGCGGGCATAGGACACACCCGAACCCTTGGGCCCCTGGAACTCACCGCTGGTGCCTTTGATTTCTCGCACCAACGCCAGTTTGAAGTAGCGCGATACCGAGCCATTGAGCATGCGGAAGCGATAGCTGCGAGCGCGCACATCCAGGGTCGGTTTCCACTGCCAGTTGACCAGTACCTGGTCACCGAGGAAGCCGTCGGTGTTGAAGGGGTTGAACCACAGCTGGCCATTGGCGTCCCAGGCCTTGTCGGCGAACACCAGGTTGACGTCATAGTCGCGGTTGCCCCAAGGCAAGGCGCTGCCGCTGGGAAAACGCAGGTTGACGCCATCGTTCACCGACTCGTTGCCACGGTCCAGGGCGCTGTAGTAGTTCATCATCGCCGCGTTGCCCTTGTAGACGTTCTGCGCGGTGAAATCGAGCATGTGGTCGTGGAACCAGTGGGTGCTCATGGTTTCGCGCCAGTCGCCCCGGATCTTGATCGTGCCGTTCTCGCAGGTCTTGCGACCCGGGCTCATGTCATTGGTCCACAGGGTTTCGCCTGGCGAGCACGGGAACGCCGCGCGCGGATCATGGGCGTCGGTATTGATGCTGTCGTAGCCGGCCAGTTGGACCGGCCAGCGATAGTCGTAGTACTGCCCGGGGAAGAAAAACGCGTTGGCATAACCGTCGCTTTCCGCTGGCGCGTGGCCGTTGTGTTCGTGGGTGCTGATGGTGTGCAGGCCAAAGCCCATGTTGGCCGACGGATCGATCGGCAAGCCGTTGTAGTGGCGCATCAGCAGCGGTTGGCCGTAGCGGACCATCAGCAGTTTGGGCGGCAGTGTGCCGTCGAACGTCCAGACCGAGTTGTGGTTCTGCACCGGCATATTGGGGTGAAAGCGTGGATCGACGCCTTTGGACGTGCCGTCCGTGGCCGGCACGCCGGCGACGTTGTGATACAGGCCGCCAGGACCGAACTCGCCCAAGGCATAGCCGTGCATCTGGCGGGCGTCACGCAAGCCACCGTTGATCCGCGCCCCGGTCTGCACGGTTTTGTAGGCGTTTTGCGGGTAGAACTCGTTCCAGCGCTGATGCGACCAGCCCTTTCCTGGCGGACGGCCTTCGGCCGCTGAGCCGATATGACGGTTGAGGAAGTACTCGATCTGCGCCTGCCAAGGGTTGCGATCCACCTCGTTGGAGTACTGGCTGGGGAACGGGGTCAGCCCCGGTTGGCGCAGGAAGGCATCGAGTGCCGGTCCCGGTGGTGCGCTGCGGGCCGCGCTGCTGGGGTCTTGCGCCGGTAACGGGCCAATGGCCGCCGGGGGAAACGGCAAGGGTGCCGCCGGGGTGGTGGGGTCGAGTTTTTCCGGGCCGAACTCTTCGAACAGCAGCAGTTGCTGGGTGAACGGCTGGGCGCCGTACAGCGGGCTCGGCTTGCCATTGGTGGGGTAGTTGAAACTGGTTTGCGCGGCAGGCGGCAGGACGTTTTCCAACCGTTCGGTATCGCGTGAACCCTTGACCCCGTCGGGCAAGTCGAAGGAGTCCTGGTTGGCCTCGGGCATGGTCAGGATGGCGTTCAGTGCCCCTGCCCGGTCTGCAGGTTCATCGTAATAGGCAGAGGGATCAGTCGGTTCCGGCTGTCGCTCATCGTCTATGGGGCTGGCGCGCAAGGTCCCTGTGCTGAGTGTCATCGTCAAGGCGACGCTCAATGGCGTCAACAGACCAAACCATTTGTTGAAGGGGTACCGCGCTTTTGTGTCCATCACCAGCCGCCTCGAATATGTGAAGGGGGTGATGGGGGTTTTGCAAGGAGTCGGCCAAATTTGTAACCGTTTTATACAAAGGTATTAACACCCGACAAAACAATGGCTTATCAACATCAATGTGCCATGACCGAAAAAATCGACTGGGGAATGGCACCCGCTACCGGGGAAAGTTCACACCCATTTTCAGGGAACGCGCCTGAACGTCAGGCTGACGCGCGTCCCCTCGCCCTCGCGGCTTTCCAGGGCCACCGCCCCGCCAAAGCGCTCCATGATGCGCTTGACCAGCACCAGGCCGACACCGAGCCCGCCTTGCTTGGTGGTGAAAAACGGCCGGAACGCCATGCTGCGCTGCTCCTCGCTCATGCCTTTGCCGGTATCGCTGACCACCACGCGAACACGTTGGGCATCGATGGGCGTCATCGTGATGGTCAGGGTACCGCCTTCGTCCATGGCCTCCAGCGCATTGGCCAGCAAACTGTTGAGGATCTGCGTCAGCTGCACCTGCTGGCTCAGCACCATCGGCGTGCCTATGGGTTCGAACAGCACATTGACCCGGCCCTTGACGATCTGCTGCTCGAAAGCCATGAGGCTGTCGTGCAGCGCCGCCACCAGGTTGACCGGTTCGCCGTCGTCATTGAGCGGGCGCAAGGATTGCAGCAGTTCCCGTACCCACTTCGACATGCGATCGACCTGGCCGATGATGTCGTTGATGTTCTTGTGCGCCGGGCCACTGTCGAACTCCAGTGCCAGCTCGGCGCTTGAACGAATGGTGGCCAGGGGGTTGCGCAGGCTGTGGGCAACGGCCGACGACATCTCGCCCAGGGCCACGAAGGTTTCGTTGGTGATCAGTTGCTTCTGTTGCGCCGCCAGCAGGATCGCCGCCCGCCGCACGATCCAGTACAGCCCCAGGTAAATCAGGCCGCCGCCCAGGGCCGTGGCCATCCATATCAGCACCAGGCCGCGTTCCATCCGGCTGATCAGGTCCTTGGGTTCCTTGTAGATCTCGACCATGGCCGTGACGTTCTTGCCTTCGGCATCGAACAGCGGAATGTAGTTTTCGATGAAAATGTATTCCGGCGGCGTGACGAACTTCTGCTCCATGCGGGCCTTGTCGACATCGTGATAACTGGCCGACACGGGCATCTTCAAGGCGAAGGCCTGGTCCAGGTCTTCGTCGGCGTGAATCGTGGTGCCCATCAGGGCCGGGTTGGTCGACCAGATGATCATGCGGTCGGGGGCATAGATGTTGGCCAGGATCACATCCGGCAAATGTTCGATGTGGTCGAGGAATTCGCCCCGGGCATTGGCGCGGGCCAGCGGGTCGACGTCGGGAAAGTCCCGGTCCTTGCGCGGGTCGAGCAACTCGCCCATGGTCCGCACATGGGGAATCGACACATGGCGCACCTCGGCCGAGGCGATCGCCTGGATGAATTGCGACGTCAACAGGGCATCGCGCTGCACGCTTTCGGTAACCACGAACTTGGTCGACACCGAGCCCAACGCCACCGCCACGGTGCCGATCACCGCCATGCTGATCAGCGAAAACCAGCGCAGCAGATTGAACGGCTGTTTGCGCGAGCTCAAGCGAATTTCGCCCTGGTCGGACGCCAGTGTCTTTGCAAGCATGGTCATGGATAGTGTTCCCGCGAAACCCCTATAGGTTTATAGCGCACTGCCAGCCGTTTGCCCGATATTGGGGCCATTCCTTCACCACTTCCCCCACACCTCCCCCATCACCCCCTCTGCCCCCATCTACCCCCAATGCTGGGGAAAGACGCCCGCACCGTAATTTGCCGTTCGACCTTCGAGCGCGTCGCAAACGCCCGTGCAACGGGGCCCGCACCGACATTTTCGGCAGTTGGCATGGGAGTTGCCGAAGACCTCTCAACTGACCCATATCCCAAGGGGCAGGTACTCTGATAGAGGGAATACTCATGCACCCTTTACTGTCCAAAACCGCGATCGCCCTGATCGTGAGTGCTCTGGCTCAAGGCGCCGCCCAAGCTGCGCTGTTTGCTGTAGATCCTGGCCCCTACCTGCCGGCCACCGGCGGCTTCGCTTCCTGGTATCAGGACAGCCATGGTCGAACCCTCGACCTGTGTTTGTCAAAAGCTGTCAGTTCCAGGGTTGCCGGCGCACCCGGTGCACCCGCCTACATGTGCGTTTTGAATCCGGCTCCCGGTATTTTCGACGACACGCAGCCCATCGTCTTCCCGGGCAACTTTCCCGATGAAACGTTCTGGTTCACCGGCGACGGCGCCATCGTCGATGCGGCCCGGGGCATCGACCTGACCTATGTCAGTGCCGTGGAAGCCGCCTTCGCCGCTGAAGATCCGATCGAAGGCGACCAGGTCAGTTTTGGCCGTATCCGTATCCGGGTCGACGTGCCCACCGCCGGCGTCTACACCATCACCCACCCCTACGGCGTCGACATATTCGACGTTCCCGCCGGTGGACGCCGCGCGATCAACATGACCCGGGACATCGGCATCGGCTCGCCGAAAACCTACGACGGCGCGCTCAAGAGTGACATCGGCCCGTTCCTGCGCAGCGTCAATGGCCCGTACACCGAGATCAACCCGGTCACAGGCCTGGCCGACCAATTCGTTGGCGACCCGAACCTGTCGGAAGCCTTCACCGGCAGCCCGTTCAACACCAACTACATCCGCATCGAAGGGCCTAACGGACTGGACCTGCGCACGACAGTGATGGCCATTTCCGGCAAGTTGTCGACGGTCGTCCGGCCCACCCCGATCATTGCCGAACGCAGCACTTACTCGCGCAAGGCCGGCGAAAGCGCCCCGGTAGCCCAGCAGGACGTGTTTGTGATGGCCCCGCCACCGCCGGCCACCGTGACACTGGACAGCAACAGCCCGGTGCTGAACCTGACCGAGGCCGACACCACCGGCCATTGGTATGCCCAATCCGCCACCAACCCGACGTTGCCGAGCACCTTGCAGGTGACCGCCGACAACCATCTGGCCATCCCCACCAGCACGCCGACCACGGTGCCCATGGAACTGACCGACCTGGTGGTGATTTCCCGTGCCGAGTACAGCCTCAACGGCGGTCAGCTGACCATCGTGGCCTCGACCAGCGATGAAACCTCACCGCCCGTACTCACCGCCACTTCCAGTACCGGTGCCGCCATCGGCGCCCTGAGCGGTGATGGCGCCGAGAAAATCCTGTCGACCGGCATCACGCCGATTCCACCGGCCAAGGTCACGGTGACGTCATCCAATGGCGGCACTGACACCGAAGAAGTGGTCATCGTGCAATGAACGCTCTCATGCCCAGATCCGCATCAGGAGGCATCATGAACAAGTGGCCACGCTTCGCGCTCAACGCGCTCGGGCTGACTCTCTCGCTGTCCGGCAGTGCGTTCGCGCAACTCGCTGCCGTCGACCCCGGCCCCTACACCTTTGCCACGGGGAAATTCCCCATGTGGTATCAGGACAACAACCTGCTGTCGCTGGAACTGTGCCAGTCGCGGGCGACCAGCACGCGGGCACCGGGTGCGCCTGGCGCGCCTGCCTACATGTGCATCCTGAACCCTGAGCCAGGGGTCTTCGACGATACCCTGCCGATGGTGTTCCCGGATAACTGGCCACCGGAAGCGTTCTGGTTCCTTGCCGAGACCAGCATCAACGATGTCGGCGGCTATGGCGTGGATGCCTACGTGGCCGGGATCGAAGCGGCGTTTGCGGCGGAAAACCCTGTCGACGGCGATCAGGCAAGCTTCGCGCGGATTCGTCTGCGGGTGAACGTGCCTGTCGCCGGGACCTACATCATCACCCACCCGTACGGCACGGAAACGGTCAACGTCACCACGCCGGGCCGTCGGGCGATCAACATCACCCGCGACATCGGCATCGGTGCACCAGGCAACTTCTCGGGTGCCCTGAACGGGCAAGTCGGGCCATTCCTGCGCAGCGTCAACGGGCCGTACACCGAAGTGAACCCGGACACCGGCGCCATCGAGACCTACGTTGGCGACCCGAACCTCACCGAAGCGGTCACCGGCAGCCCGTTCAATAACAACTTCGTACGTGTCCAGGGTCCGGCCGGGACCATCCAGACCAACCTCTTTACCGTCTCCGGCAAGGTCCTCGACAACCGGGCGCAAACCCCTGTGGAAATCAGCCGCGCCACGTACCGCCGCACCTCATCGGGCCCGGGCACCAGCAGTACCCGGGTAGAAGTCTTCGGCAAGTCGGTCAACGGCTCGAGCCTGTGCTTCCGCGAAACCGTGGCCCTGGTTCCCGGACCACCGCAGACGCCGTGCCTGACCAGCATGCTCGGCGACAACACCGGTCTGTTCTTCGGCCATCGTCTGACGGGCACCACCGTGCCTCCAGTGGTGGTGCTCACCGCTACCGACCCGAGTGGTACCACCCGGCCAACGGCAGCGTCGAGCAAAGTCAGCGACGTGGTGAAAGTCCAGACCGCGCGCTACAACTGGAGCAATCACAGCCTGCTGATCGAAGCCACCTCGTCTGACGAAGTGGTGGTACCAGACATGGTCGCCCAGGGCTACGGACGGTTGACCAAGTCCGGCACCCTGCAACGCCTGACCGTCGCCGACCTGGCCCAGCCACCGGCAACCGTGACCATCAAATCGGCCTCTGGCGGTAGCGATACCGAGCCGGTCGTGGTCGTCGGAACAGCGCCAGACACCGGCGAGAACCAGGCGCCGATCTCCAACGCCGACACCGGAAGCACCAGCTTCGGCGTGCCGATCACCCTCAACCCGCTGGCCAACGACACCGATCCGGACGGCAACACGCCGCTGACCATCACCGCGCTGACCCAACCGGCCACCGGCCAGGGCACCGTGGCGCTTAACGGCACCACCGCCGTGGTCTACACCCCACCGGCCGTGGTCAACGTACCGCTGACCACGTCCTTCACCTACAAGGCCCAAGACTCCAAAGGCCTGGCCTCCACCACTGCAGGAACAGTAACCATCACCGTGGCGCCTAACCAGCCTCCGGTGGCCGTTGCCGACAGCATCGCGACGCTGGGTGTGTCGGTACCGATCAACGTGCTGCTCAACGACACCGATCCGGAAGGCAACGTACCGCTGGCGATCAACAGCTTCGGCCAACCACCGACAGGTCGCGGCACCGTCACCAGCAACGGCACGGTCCTGACCTACAACCCACCGGCCACGGTCACCACGGCCTTCACCACGACCTTCACGTACTTCGTCCGGGACGCTTTCGGTGCGGTGTCGACGGCGCCAGCCACGGTCACGGTGCAAGTCTCGCCACGGCCAGCAGCGGAAACCTTCGCGGTGACCACGGCGACGGTCTCGGCCCGCTCCAATAACCGCTTCACCTGGGACTTTGCAGGCACGTCGTCGGTGACCACCGGCAACACCATCACCATCCAGGTCACCACCCCGACCGGACTGCAAACCCTGGGCACCACCACGGTGCCGGTGACCGGTCGCTGGAGGTTCACGGCGAACAACCTGACCACGGTGGTGCCATCGGCCAACCCGACCGCCACGATCACCTCGTCCCAAGGCACCGTGCGTACGGTGCAGGTGATCTCGAACTGAGCCCGGCGCCCCATCGACTCGCCGAGTCGATGGGGCAGGTCTCTCGCGCAAAGGTTCTCTAGCAAAAGGAACATGCCATGAAAACGTCGACCGCCGCCCTGCTCTGCCTGCTCCTGCTTTGCAGCAGCGCAGGCGTGCGCGCCGACGACTTGATGGAAAACGACGACCTGGCGCCCAGCGCCGACCTCGGCGAGCTGCCACCCCCGGTGGGCCAGCAAGCCCTGATCGACCAGAACGGCCAGGCCAACGTCGCGCTGTTGCAACAGAACGGCCAGTCGCTGCTCGGCCAGATCGTCCAGTCGGGCAGCAATCAGGAAGCCTACATCCTGCAGCAAGGCAGCGACCTGATGGCATTGATCAACCAGCAAGGTTCCGGCAACGCCGCATCCATTACCCAAACCGGCAGCCATAACCGCGCGCAGATATCCCAGAACGGCAACAACAACGACGCCAGCATTGTCCAGGCCGGCACGGGGCAGCAAAGCGCTGTGACCCAAGCAGGAAATGGAATGAGCGTATCGGTCACTCAATATCGCTAAAGCACTGCACCACTTGGAGGTTTCATCATGTTCAAATTGACGCCCCTCACCGCCGCCATCCTGGTTATAGTCAGTGCTCAGGCATTGGCCAATGACAGCGTGTCGACCCAAAACCAGTTCGGTGACACCAACATCGCCGATGTGAAGCAGACTGCAGCACCCATGAGCACCGCCACCCAGAACCAGTCCGGTACGGGCAACGATGCGGCCGCGGTGCAAGACAACGCCACCAGCACCATCGAGCAGAACCAGTCCGGCAATTACAACGCCGGCTACGCTGAGCAACTGTTCGAAAACAACAGCAGCATCATCCAGAACCAGAGCGGTGACACCAACGTCAGCCATGCCAGCCAGTCGATCGGGGTCGGCGGTGGCGAGGTCCTGCAACAACAGGAAGGCAACGGCAACTTCTCGTTCGTCTACCAGGACAGCCAGGAAAATACCTCCGGCAAAACCTACCAATATGGCGACAGCAACGAAGCCAACATCGAACAGATCCAGGTGGGCACTGCCAACAACGCAGTGATCATCCAGTACGGCACCGCCAACTACGCCACCGCCGAACAGATCAACCACATGAACGGCCAGATCGACATCAACCAGTCCGGCGGCACCAACTATGCCTACGGTGACCAGCGCTACGGCGATGGCGGCAACCTGACCATCAACCAGTATGGCGACGGCAACGGCAGCGAAGTCTGGCAGGACACCCAGGTCGCCAGCAAAACCACCATCGACCAGAACGGCCAGACCAACGAAACCATCGTCGACCAGAGCTACGGCGACCACAACGTTGCCCAGGTGATTCAGGTCGGCGACCTCAACGCGATCTATGCCGACCAGTTCGAGTCCATGGGCTCGACCGTGACGCTCAATCAACAGGGCATCGGCAACATCCACTTCACCTACCAGACCGGCACCGACCATGTGCTCAACGCCACCTCCACGGGCAACGACAACAAGGTCTACGCCAGCAACTGGAAAGGCCCGGCAACGCAAATGGGCGGCCAGTTCGGCAGCAACCAACGCGCCACCGTCAACCAGAACGGCAATGGCAACGTCGCCAACTTCACCCAGAAAGACACCGGCCACATCATGACCACCAACCAGACCGGCTACGGCAACAAAACCACGGTCAGCCAGAGCGAATCCTACAACGAGCTGTACTTCGACCAGAACGGCACCGACAACATCCTCATCGCCGACCAGCGCGGCACCAACAACCTGGCCCAGGGCAGCAGCACCGGCACCCACAACACCACCGACATCAACCAGGAAGGCACCGGCAACCAGGCGTTCACCACGCAGCTGTATGGCGAAGACAACATGATCACCATCAAGCAGGCCGACAGCATGAACGTCGCCTATGTGACCCAGGGGGGGACTGGCAACATCGCGAGTGTCGACCAGAGTGGCATGACCCAAATGGCGAACGTGCAGCAGTTTGGTACGGCTAACAGTGCGACTGTGTTGCAGAAGTAAGTGTAGGGCGTGAAAAAAACCGCGGCTCTTGAGGGAGGGTCGCGGTTTTTACGCATTCAAAACAACATTGTTGGTTGTCCCACTGCCTTCGCGAGCAAGCTCCCACAGTTGGTTGGATACAACTACAACGAACTGCTTGGCTTTCGGATCGCATGTGCGATCAGGCCCGCGCAGAAGCCCTGTGCTGGTAGTCGACTACTTCCTTAATGATTCCAGGAGGCGTTCAGCAAGCAAATCTTCAGCCCTGCTCCAGAAAGCATCATCTAGTTTAGGGCCATAAAAATTCCGCCCTTCTCTCCTTGGGGTTGAGAGATCGCTTACTGCGTCCCGTCTAACTTCCTGGATATGTTGAGCCATTGACTTTGAATCATTGATTGTTGGGCCCAACTTTTTAAACGATGCACTACCGATGCCTGACGCCTTAGGAATATATAATTCTTTTCTACTCTGCGGTAGGTAATCACTCTTCAACCAATGATTGATAGGTACTTTTTCTTTTCGCATACCTGTGATCCTAGCACGCAAATTTCCATCTGAAGCAGCTCCAGCAAGCTCTCTGGTTTTTTTTGAAACCAACGTCAAATTATCCATATCCGCGTGCCCAAGGTACTTGGATATCCCCTGAAATACGGGATTATCCAAGAGCAGCTTAGGCTGCGGGGCACGCGCATTTCTCCACACAGTGAAACTGTCGGGTCGCGCTATTGATCTGGTCTGAGTTTTGTATAGCCATTTCAACGCAATATCTTGAACAAGCGGAGAGACATGTCCACTGGGATCATATCGATTGATCGGATCTGCTGCGCAGTATGCGTACGCATTCAGCCCCCCCTTTCCAAACGGGCTCAAACTATCCGGACTATTGAACCGCATAATTACCGGATTGAATGCTCGATAGCCATTACCCAGCAGATAATGTCCTGTCACCGGATCCCGCCGTTCGCCATTAAAACCTAGAAGGCTTGATAAACCACTTTCGACAGACTGATGCCCATATGGCGCATAAGCAATAGTATCGCGCTGATCGTTGACCTTGAGCCTGTTCAACACGGAGCGCAGATGATTGGTGGCAAGCAACACGGTTTCGCCTGAATCGCTCTCACTTTGCCTTTCAGCCAATAGCAGCTCACCGTACTGAAAAATGGTAAAACTCAGAGCCTCCTGGATCTCGGAGACGAGACGGTTCTTGCAGTAGTAGCGTTGACGCACGGGAATATCCGCCTGAGCTTGATTGATCAAACGGTCCAGTGGATCGTAGCGATAGTGGCAGAGCAGTCGATGTAGAGAGGAAGACATGGGGGTGCTCCGTGCTTTCCGGGGTTGGAGCGTGAGTATCTGATGCAATGTCGAAGTTGGGTACTAGCAGAACTGATAGGTACAAGTCGGCATAGGCATGCCCCAGATAGCTAACGTGCAGCAGTACGGTATGGCCACAGAGCAATCGTATTGCAGAAATAATTACACCGCGTGAAAAACTGCGACCTTGGGGAGAGGGTCGGTTTTTTTATGCAAGTACGCAAAGCCCCTGTAGGAGCTGCCGAAGGCTGCGATCTTTTGATCTTCCTTGCGCGAGACGAAAAATCAAAAGATCGCAGCCTTCGGCAGCTCCTACAGTAGATCCATGTGGGAATGAGCCTGCTCGCGAAGGGCGATAACGCACTCAGCCCTGCGGATCGAGGTTGTCCAGCGCTCGGTTTACCGCCAGGTCGGCGAGCATGATCACCTGTTGGATGCCCAGCAACATGCTGCGCTGGGGTCCGTCTACGAACGTTGCGAAATCGGTGGCCATGATGCTGGCTGATGCCAGAGATTCGCAGGCGTGGGCCAGCAGGTCTTCGGTGCTGATGTCCGGGGCGATGAGGAACATTGAGCTGGGGTTGTGGGGGGTGGAGGATTTGAGGATGGCGAGTTTTAGATGAAGGTTGGAAGCAGGATTTTCGGAATTTGATTCGGGGGGATTGGGGCTGGGCTTGGGCATGGACAATCTCCTTTGATAGATGGACCACCATGACCTATCGCTAAACAAGTAAAGGTGGCAGCTGTACGCAGGTTAGCGATCCGGGGCAAAGGAAACCCAGGTAGACACGAAGGTCTCCCACGCACAGCCGCCATGACACAAAACTGCAGACAACGAAGGCTGCACTAAGTCTGGTCTGGGGCGTTGTAGCGCCTTTGCATGGTGCGGATCGCTAAACCCGGTCGCCGAATTGGCAGCGACACGGAAACGATAATGACCAGGGACAAGGCGCACAAGCCGGCGGATTCTGGCGTAGTTGTAGGCAACGGCGCAAGGTGATGTAGCCTCGGATTGTTCCTACAGATTTTGCTGGGATCGTGGACAGCCGTGGGAGATTGGTCGACTGACAAGCCGCCTTCGCGGGCAAGCCTCGCTCCTACAAAAAAAGCGCGCCCATACCGTGATTTTGTGGGCGACATCCCCCTGTAGGAGCCAGCGGGCGGCGATCCGACTTGCCGGCGAACCAGGTGCTGCGGTGTGTCTGTTGTACCGCGTTATCGTTCTTCGCCGGCAAGCCTGGCTCCTACAGAGGGAACGCCGACAGACCTGCAATCAGGTCGGCTTTAAGGCCGCCTCGCTTTGGCGTTTGATTTTGATCTGGCTTTTGATTTTCTTGCCCCGTCGAGAGGCCGAGTGGAGGTTCTGCGCAGTGGGTAAACCGGCATGGATGCCGGTTTAGCNNGCCCTTGGTTACTTGGGGCTTTTCCAAGTGACTCGCCGTAAGGGCGAAACCATAGGTGGGCGTTACCGCAGGAATGGATATGTACACCTGAAGGAGAATGGTCGGCTGTCAGGCCGCTTTCGCCGGCAAGCCTGGCTCCTACAGTTTGGATCGGGTACATCTGCAGGAGCTGGGTCGGCTGTAAGGCCGCTTTCGCTGGCAAGCCAGCTCCTACAACAGTTTGGACCGGGTACATCTGCAGGAGCGTGGCCGGCTGCCAGGCCGCCGGGCCTCACTCATCCGCCTCTTCACCCTCCGGCACCACCCTGTTCTGCGTCAGGTACCGATCCAGCGTCTCATTTTGCGCAGGCACGGAGTTATCTCCAGCCACCTGCCACAAACGCCGCTCGATCCCCTGCGCCAGCATATGCCCAACCGCCGCCTCGATCGCCGACAACACACACAACTGCGCCGGTTCGTTGGTGGTGTAGCCCACCTCGGCTTCAAGCAGCTTCTTGAACTCGATGAACTTGAACACCCCGGCACTGCGGGCCACGGAGTAGATGGTCTTGCTGGTCATGACGTTGGACAGCACCTGCCCGCTGCGCACGTCCACCGCCCGCAGGTTCACCGTGACCTGGTCGACGCGATATTCCCGGGAAATGTCGATACCCAGGTAGCGCGCGCCTTCGCCGCCGCTGCGCACGTTGGTGTCGTAGGCGATGATCCCGCCTTCGAGCATCATGTTCGCCGCTTGCAGCGGTGGCAGCTCAGCCTGGATGTTCACCGGGGTGTTCGGTTTCTTCTGCGAGGCACGGATGATCTTGCGCTCGGTCAACAGGTTCTGCAGCCCTTCACGTTCCAGCACCACGAACCAGCCGCTGGCCTGCAAGGCGTCCATCAGCATGCTCGCCGCGCCCTGGGTGACGCTGGTGGAAAACGAGCTGGCCGGGGTCGGCTTGTATTGCCCGGTCTGGTCGCGGAAGCCGTAGACCACCGCCATCAACCGGCCCTTGGGTCGTGGCATGTTGATCAAGTCGTAGTAAGTCGAGGCCCTTGGGGTCAGGGTCGGGGTTTTGGAGTCCTGCTCGGCCGGCATCGGCTCGCGCAGACTGCACCCTTGTAATGCCGCCAACATCAGCCCTAGCGCTATTATTTTTTTCATGTCCTTAACTCCCCATTGTCCCGATTCCCCTCAAGGGGCCAGGCCATTCACCTGGATTTCCGAAACTTCACCCGTGGCCCGGTCGGTCACGTTGATCGTCAGCGCACCGGAGTCGTCGACCACGTCGACGATGAAAGCGTCCGTGGACAGGCTCCCCGTGTTGCCGGTGGAAATGTTGTCCAGCAGTTGCCCCAGCAGGCGCGATTGCAACTGGGCGCTGAAGCGCTCCAGGGCCGAGGTCCCGGCCGCCGAGGTACGATCCTTCAAGTCGGGATCGTCGTAGTCGTTCTGCGCCTGGGCGTTGTTGAGCAGCCAGGTGCCGTTCAACGGGTTACCGCCAAACGATGGGTTGATGGGCGTGTAGACCAGTTCCGTGCCCTGGACCAGGGCGCAAAAGCCCAGGCCGAGCATGCATCCACCGGCGCGCTGCAAAAACGTTTTCGCTTTCATAGTTCGTCCCTCTCAAGGTCCGTGGTGTCCTGTAGCAAGGCTTCCAGCTTGCGCTGGACAATCTGTCCGCGTACCCAGTCGGCGGCGGCATAGGCCTCGTCCTTGAGCTCCACGGTGTTTGGCGGCAGGAAGCGCCGGTAAACCAGGCGTTGTTGAAATTCCACGGTCACCAGGCTGCCCCAGCGAGCCGAAGGTCGTTCGCGTACCACCAGGTTGAAATCCATCGGGCTGGTGGCGCGCAGGCGTTCACTGAACGAGTAGTAAAAATCGTGGCCGATGTGCGAGATCGTGTCGTCGATGATGAAGCCGAGCATTTCGTCCTCTTCACCGGCCCAGCTCACTGCGCTGCTCAACAGCAGGACCAACACCAGGCAAAAGCGCTTCATGGCTGCAATGCCTCCGGCGCTGTGGACTGGCCTTTGGCCGGGCCCGAGGTGCCATCGAGGAAGGCTTTCTCGGCCACGAACTGCCAGTCCTTGTAGCTGGCCATGCCGTTGAAGTCCGACCACTGGCTGGGGAAGTCCGCCTGTTTGAGCGGCAGCTCCGTGGACGGGCTGCTGATGCCGGTGATGCGTCCGTCGAAGCCGCGCATCAGGAACCATTCACCGCCGCCGATCGGGTCCGGGTACAGCTGGCGGATATGATGCTTGGCATTGGGAAAGCGCTCGTCCTGCAACAGGTCGGCGAGTTCCTTGGGGTACTGGGCCAGGCCTGGCGAACTGCGGTAATAGCTGCGCAGTGCCTGGGCGTACTGGGTGCCGACCCACAGCAATTGGCGTTCGCGGTCTCGGCGCGAGGCGGTGGACCACAACTCGCCGGCACTGGCCAGGCCCATGCCCATCACCATGATCAGGAACAGCACACCCAGGTAGGTGAAGCCGTCCTGTGCCCCAGGCTTACCACTCGGAATACAGGCTGCCATCACGCGCCCTCCCTGTGGCACCACTCTTGATATCGGCGACACCGCCGGCCACGCCCTCAGGCGGTGCGACCATGACCCAGGCGTCCTTGCGTTCGGCAATCGGGTCCATCGGCGGATTGCGCAGGTAGCGCTGTTCAACCAGTTGCTCGATGGAGTCGGGATAGCGACCGGTGTCACCGTAGTAGTGATCCAGTGCTTCGCGCATCGCCGACAGGCTCTGGCGCAGGGTGGTCTCCTTGGAGGCCTCCAGGCTGTTGAAATAGCGGGGCAAGGCGATCGTCATCAGGGTGGCGATGATTGCCATGACCACCATCAATTCCAATAGGGTAAAACCCTTTTCCCGACGCATATGTTCACCACTCCCGGTAGGCGATGCCGTTGAGACCCTTGCCCCGGGCCTTGGAGTAGACGTCAAAGACGTCCTGGCCTTCGCGCGGGTTTTGAGCCGTACTGTCGTAGGAGCGCAGGCCCCAGCCACCTTCGTCGTCGCGCTTGACCGGTGCCAGCGGGTCATGGGGTACGCGGCGCAGGAAATAGAACTTGGCACCCTTGGCACTGCGCACATCACGCACCCCTTCCACCAGCACCTGCAGGTTCGGCGGGTAGCCGCTGCTGTTGAGCGACTTCTCGATGTAACCGGCGTCGAAAGCGCGCTTGTAGGCGTCGATGGCATCGCGGATCTGGTACAGCGAGGTCCGCAGTTCCTGCTCTTTGCCCCGGCGCACCACGGTCTCGGTCAGCGGCGCGGCCATGCCGGCCAGCAGGCCGATCAGGGACAGCGTCACCACGACTTCGATCAAGGTAAAACCGCGTTGCGAGGCGTTCATGATCAAGGCTTCCCGACGGTGACGGTGGTAGCGATAGGTGCGCTGATGCCATTCACTTTCACCTCTTCGACTTCGACCTTCGAGCGGTCCGGCGCCTGGATGTGCATGCTGGTTTCGGTGCCGGTGGGGAATTCCATGTCCGACGGGCTCTGGTACGGCAGGTTGCGCACGATCCGCGGCGTGATCGACAACACCAGCTCGGATTTGCTCACGTCGTCCTTGTTGCTGCCGAACAGGCGGCCCAGGCCAGGAATATCGCCAAGACCGGGAATCTTGTTGCCGGTGCTGCCATGGTCGTTGCGCATCAGGCCGGCGAGGATCTGCGTTTCGCCGTCATGCAGGCGCAGGGTGGTCTGCGCGTTGCGCGTATCGACCTGGACCGGAATCGTGCCCTGGCGGGTCGGTTCCAGTGGCGTGGCGTTGCTGACTTCCAGGGCCACTTTGATCGCCACTTCGTTGTTCAAGTGCACGGTAGGCTGCACTTCCAGTTTCAGACCGACGTCCAGGTAAGTCACGCTTTCGGTGATCACCGGTCCCTGGGTCGAGGGCACCGACGTGGCGCTGATGATCGGTACGCGCTGGCCGATGTGGATGCGTGCCTGTTCGCGGTTGCTGACGCGGATCACTGGGCTGGCCAGGGTATTGATGTCCTTGTCCGCCGCGTTGATCTTGGCCTGTGGCGAGGGCTGGATGGTGATGCGGCTGGAGTTGATGCCTTTGAGCTGGTCGAGAACGCTGACCGCGGTACCGTCGCTGTTGATCACGCCGAAGGTGTTCGGCCATTGCAGGCCCAGGTCGAGGATCCGCTGGGTGGCGACTTCCATCACCTCGACTTCCAGCACCACTTCGGGGTTGGACTGATCCTGCGATTGCAGGAGTTTTTCCGCCATGCGCACGGCGTCGCCGGTGTCGCGCATGGTCAGGGTGTTGAGGCGTTCGTCGACGAACACGTCGCGGGTCTTGAGCATGGTCTTGACCATGTTCAACGCGGTGTTGGCATCGATGCTGGTCAGGTAGAAGGTGCGCATCACCAGCTCCTGGTAATCCTTGAGCTTCTGTGGCGAGTCCGGGTAGATCAGCAGGGTGTTTTCGTTCACCACTTTCTGGTGCAGCTGGTTCTGTTGCAGCAGCAGCTCCACCGCGTCTTCGATGCGCACGTCACGCACGAAGATGGTGGCTTTCATGTCCGGGCGCAGGTCCTTGTCGAAGATGAAGTTCAGGCCGGCGACCTGGGACAGCACTTCGAAGATGGTCTTGAGGTTGGCGTCGCGAAATTCCAGGGTCACCGGTTTGTCCAGCTTGGTGCGCAGTTGCGGATAGGCCACCACGTTGCGGCTCTGCACCAGGCGGATGTTGCCCTGCAGTTCCAGGGCCCCTTCGTTGGTGGGGTCCAGTTCGAGAATCTGCCTGACCTGACGCTCGGCGCCGTAGATATCGCCGCGGCGCAGGTCGCCACGGGCCAATTCGAGTTTTTCATCAAGGCTGCGCATGTGTTCGAGCTGGCGCAAGGCGTCCTGGGCGCGGCGGTTGTTCGGTTCGATGGTCAACACCCGGCCGTACCCCATGCGAGCGGACGCGAAATCACGTTGGGTGCGATCCATGTCGGCCTGGGTCAGCAGCGCCGTGATCGCGCGGGCACGGGTGCTGTTGAGGGCAATGTGCAGTTCGGTGTCGCGAGGGTTTTCCCGCAGGCCCTCCTCGATCCGGGCCAGGCCGGCTTCGTACTGGCCCTGCTCGATCAGCTCAGAGGCTTCTTCCTTGGCAACCTGTGCCGAGCTGCAGGCAGCCAGCCCTGCGCAGATACACAGGCTCATCAGCAAACGGGATTTGTTCATTGCGCGCTCCCCACAGACAAGGTCTGGGACAAATGCAGAGGCAAATAGACCAGGCTCAGTTCCAGATCGGAAATGCCCTCGATCTTCCATGTTTCGTCAATCACATCCCCTTTACGCACGACGTAGATCTTTTCGCCGTTTTGCAAAAACACTTGCAGGTCGGTGCGGTCATGCATCCGGCCGATGAACTGGAACGGCATGGGCGGTGCAGTGGGGGCCTGCACCACCGGTGCAACATTGATCGGTTGTTCGGTGACGCTGGCCAGGGTCGGTGCGGCCTTCCAGCTGCGCGCGGCAAACAGGTCGCCCGCCGGGCTCAGGTCCTTGATCGCCACAGGCGCGGCGGCTTGCGCGGCTGGCGAAGCACTACGGTTCTTGCCTTTGGCCGGCGTGGCCACGGCGGCCACTGCCACATCGCTGTCGTCGCCCTGCTTGAAGTAGTCGGGCAACCAGGTCAGCGCCGCGGCCACGCCGAGGAACGCCACCCAACCCACTGCACGTTTGCTGTTCATCATGACCTCGACAGGTAAAGGGTCATGCGGATCCGTCCGTTAAGGTCGGTGTCGGCGATCTTCTTGCGTTGCAACTCCAGGTCTTCCACCACCACCGCTGGCAACTGGCCGAGCAAGGCGTGCATGAAACGCCGCAGTTGCGGGTAGCTGCCGCGCACCGGCAACAGGATCTGATAGCGCGCCAGGTGGGTCTTGGGATCGATGCCCAGCGAGTACTCGCCCCGGGACAGGGTGATGCGTTCCTGGGCGGCCAGCGCGTAGATCTTGTCGATGGCGACGGTGGCCTGGGGTTGGGTCGGCAGTTTGCTGCGGAAATCATCGAGCTGGCGTTGTGGCACGACAGGCGCTGCGATCGAGCCGTCCTCGACCTTGGCCAGGTATTCGCGGGCTTCATGGGTCTGCTGGCTCAGGTGCTGCAGCGCCTGCCAGTCCGGCAACAGGCCGAACAGGCCGTAGGCCAGCGCCAGCACCAGCATGGCCAGCCCCACCAGGCCGGGCACGCCCAGGCTTTGCAGGTATTCGTGGACGATCAATCTAGGGATTTGCATCGCCAATCTCCCAGGTAGCCGACAAGTTGAATTGCACCGGGTGCTCCGGCACGTTGGCGACGATTTCGTGGCTGAGCAACGACACGTCGGAGAGCTCGTCGCAGGCTTCGAGGCGGCGGTGGAAGTCGAGCATGGCGTCCAGGTCGCGCGCCTCGGCGCTGATCCGCACCTGGCCCTTGCGGGCATCCGGGGTCAGGGTCAGCAAGGCAATGTTGTCCCGGGGCATGGCTTCCAGGGTGGCGAACAGGCGCTCCCAGGGCCGGCGCAGTTGCTGCGATACCTTGCGCATCTCGGCCAGGTTCTGCGCCTGCTCGCGGGTTTCGGCCGGGGTCAGGCTGACCTTGCCGCCGGTGTCGCCGGTGAGCACCCGTTGGGTGGTTTGCAGATGACCTTGCTGTTGTTCAGCCTCCCCGCTCACGTGTTGTTGAATGACGATGCAGGTCAGCGCCAGCACCACGCCACCGGCCAGCAGGCTCCAGCCCAGGGGGCTTGAGCGGCGGCGCGGCTGAAAGTCGAGCATCAGGGGGCGCATGTCAGGCCACCGTCCGGGACATGGCGTACAGGCTGTCGCGTACGCTGGTCCGGCCTTCTTCAAGGGTGCGCAGCTGTACGCCTGGCACTTCAGGGTGCGAGTCGATGCGCGCTGGCGCATGCAGGTAGACGTTCAGCGGCCGTTCACTGGTGGACGCCTGCAACTGGCATTCGCGACCGACCAGTGCGCTCAGTGCCGCATCGCTGTCGCTGCTGCCCACCGAGCGTACCGCCGCCCAGCGACCTTCGCGGGCCAACAGCAGCACGCTGCGCACCGGTTCAGCGACCACGAACAGGAAGTCGCCAGCGTCGAAGCTTTTGTCGAAGTGATTGAACGCCGCCATCAGGTACGGTTGCACCGAACGCAGGCGCAAGCCACGGCCACTGACCAGGGTGCGCAGGCGTTCGAGCAGGTCCTGGGGCAGTGCGCTGGCGATCCGGTCGCAACCGGCGGGTTCGGCCGAGAGCACCAGGCTCCAGGGTTGGTTCGCCGCGCCGTAGAGGTCTTCGAAGCACAGCTGGGCAAACCCGCGCAGTTCGTCGGGGCTGCTGATCTGCTCGCTCCAGGGCACCAGGCAAAACCGGCTGAAGTGGCCGGAGACCACCACGGTCAATTCGGCACCGGCGCGGGCATGTTCGCCCAGCAGGCGGTCGAGGGTTTCCAGGGCGACCGTCCAGGCCATGAAACCTTCATCGATGAAGCCGACACTGCCCAGCCACAGGGTGTCGCCACCCTGACGCTGACCGAGGCCGACACCACTGGCGCCGAGCACGGCGACATAACGCTCACGAGATAAAAGTGACACGATTGATCTCCTCGAGAGTGGTCCGGCCTTGTTGCACCAGTTCAAGCGCCGATTCGCGCAGCAGGCGCAAACCACGTTTGCAGGCGTGGGCCTTGATTTTCGAAATGGGTTGGCGTTCGACGATCATTTGCCGCAGCTCGTCGTCCAGGTGCAGCAGCTCGGCAATCGCGCTACGGCCGCGGTAGCCGGTGCCACGGCAATGACCGCAGCCCTTGCCATGGACGAAGTGGTAGTGCGCGACCTGTTGCGGATCGAGCCCCGAGGTTTCCAGCTCTTCTTCGCTCGGGGTGTATGCGCTGCTGCAACTGGCGCAGACCAGGCGAATCAGGCGCTGGGCCAACACCGCATTGAGCGCGGACACCAGGCTGTAGGGGTCGATTTCCATCTGGGTGAAGCGGCCGATCACGTCGAACACGTTGTTGGCGTGGATGGTGGTGAACACCAGGTGCCCGGTGAGCGCCGATTGCACGGCGATCTGGGCAGTGTCAGGGTCGCGGATCTCACCGACCATGATCTTGTCCGGGTCGTGGCGCAGGATCGAGCGCAGGCCGCGGGCGAAGGTCAGGCCTTTCTTTTCGTTGACCGGGATCTGCAGCACGCCTGGCAGTTGGTACTCCACCGGGTCTTCGATGGTGATGATCTTGTCCACGCCGTGGTTGATCTCGGTGATCATCGCGTACAGCGTGGTGGTCTTGCCGCTGCCGGTGGGGCCGGTGACCAGCACCATGCCGTAGGGTTCGGCAGCCAGGCGGCGCAGTTGGCGCAGGGTTTCCTCTTCAAAGCCCAGGGCCTGCAACTGCACGCCGCAGACCTTGTCGGCCAGGTCTTGTTTGTCGAGTACCCGCAGCACCGCGTCCTCGCCGAAAATGCTCGGCATGATCGACACCCGGAAGTCGATCTGCCGGCCGCTGATGCCGATCTTGAAGCGACCGTCCTGGGGCACGCGTTTTTCGCCGATGTCCAGTTCGGCCATGACCTTGACCCGGGAAATCACCTGCTCGGCGAACTCGCTGCCCTGGATCTTGCTGATGTTGTTGAGCACGCCATCGATGCGGTACTTGATCACCAGGCCGCTGCCGGTGGTGCCCAGGTGGATATCGCTGGCGTGCATCTTCAGTGCGTCGTAGAGGGTCGAGTTGACCAGCTTGACCACCACGCTCGAGTCTTCGCTGATGCTGGTCAGGGACAGGCTTTGCAGGGTGTCGATCTCGGTGTTGCCGTCGGCCTGGGCGTTGAGCGATTCCACCGCGTGGAAGCTCTCTTCGTGGCGCGCCAGGTAGGCTTTCAGGTCGTCGGCATGCACCAGGTACAGCGGCGCGCCGTGCAGGCAGTCGTCGATCCAGGCCAGGCGGGCGCTGTCGAAGGGGTCGGCAAACACGCCGATGACCGCGTCGGCGTGACGCAGCAGGATGAATTCGCGCTTGAGGCATTGGGCCAGGGTGACCCGGTCGAACACCGGGGTGGCTTGAAACAGGCTGTCGGTGTCGAGCACCGGGTAGTGCAGGGTTGCGCCCAGGCACTGGATGAAAGGCATGGGGGCCAGGTCGCACAGCACCCCGAGGGCTTCGAGCATGCGCTCGCCGGTACTGCCCGCCCGGGAACGGGCCTGGGCCAATTGCTCACTGGAAAACCGGGTCGGTACACAATCCAGCGGTGGCACATCGACGACAAGGGTAAGACGATCCATGGCTTGCTCTCCAACACCCGGGGCTTAGAGCCCTGTCGGCGCGGCGAGCAATTGCGGCGGATGCCGGAACCTCTTGTCGCGCCATTACTCCCCGGTGAGCAATTGTTCGTCGTCTGGCGCTGTGGAGGCCGAGTTACTTCGTCGGCGATCTGCAAGCACCCAACTACCGTCGTACAACTGCAGCGGGAAACTTTCGGTCCTGCTCTGGCGTCGTTCGACAAATCCTTCGCTACTGCTCACACCCGCTTTGGGTTCGCGCTGGCGCCCCAGAAGGTCAAGTACTGCTCGGGCCAGTTCCGCCAACGGAAACGGTTTGAACAGGATGTGGCTGACTCCCAGTTGCCGGGCCTTCTCGCAAACCTCTGCGGTGGGGTGCCCCGTGATCAGCACAAAATGACACTTCCTGTTCTGGCGGACGGCATCGAGCACCTCAAAGCCTTCCATATCGGGCAAGCGGTAATCGAACACCATCACATCGGGTGCGAAATCGCCTGCTTCAGCGATTCCTTGCGCACCGTCGTGAGCAATCCGGACTTCCAGCGCTTGCGCCTGCAGGTAACCCTGGAGGTTTTCAGCAAGCAGCTGTTCGTCGTCAACAACCAGTACTTTGTTCAACAAGGTGGACTCCTTGAAACCGCAGGTCCGAGTTCCGAACCTGGCGGAGTGCGCGCCTTGATAGGTCTAACGCACACTTCATGCCAGGCTGAGTGCCGGTAATTTTATGTATTCATGTCCTTGAATTTAAAAGCAATGCCTTTGCGTCCACATGCCCCACCCCCCAAAAGCGGGGGAAAGCGAACGGATGCGCATCGACGCTTTCCCCCACAGTTGGGGAAAGCTCATTCGTCGTCAATCCGTTCGATCCGATTGCTTGCGCGCAGCTGCGCCAGGGCCTGCAGGCGAGCCTGGACCTGTTTCTGTCGGGCGAGGTAAGCCCGAACCATGTCAAGTCCCTGCTCTTGTGTGACATCCGCAGCCTCCAATCGGTTCTGTAACAAGATCAAATGCCAGCCAACCGCCGTGCGCACCGGCTCGCTGACGGCCCCGGGTTTCAGGGCAAAAGCCGCGGCTTCGAACTCCGGCATCATGCGCCCCCGGGTAAAGTACCCCAGATCGCCGCCTGCGCTGGCCGAAGCGTCTTCGGAACCGCTGCGGGCGACGCTGGCAAAATCGCCACCTTCACCAATCGTGGTGCGCATTGCCTCCAAGCGTAGTCTCGCGGCTTCGACTGTGGAAGCATCCGCACCCTGAGGCACCTTGATCAGGATATGCCTGACCTGGATCTCCTCGGGTCGGCTCATTTCGGCGCGGTGTTCCTGATAAAACGCCTGCACCTGCTGCTCGTCCGGCTCACCGACCTTCGTGAGTTCGGCAAACATCTGTTGCGCCGCCAGATCACGGCGGGTGTACTCGATGTAGCCGGCCTCATCGAAACCTGCATCTTCCAGGCGCCGGGCGAACACCTGGTCGCCCCCCATGGCCTGGCGGGTCTGGGCCACCTGGTCGTGCACCGTGGCATCGCTGACCACCACCCCGCGCTTGACCGCTTCCTGCCAGAGCAACTCCTTGTCGATCAGGGCGTCCAGCGCCGCCTTGCGCAGCTGTTTGTAGGCGCTGGGACTGCGAATGCTGGCGACCGCCCGGCCCTGATCCTCCAGGTATTCGGCGAAATAACGCTCCAGGCGCAGCTGGGAAATTTCCTCGCCATTGACCCTCGCCACTGCCGGGCCATTGCTGCAAAACGCGGCGGGCACCCACAGGGTCAACAGCACCAACACAGTCGCAAGTTTCATCTTCGGCCTCCGGATCAGGGCATGGCGGCAATGGGTTTGTAGGGGGCGACCAGATAAAAGCGCTGGTCTGGCAGGTCCACGGTGACCACATGGGCGCCGTTCAGGCCCAGGCGTCGACCCGGCCCGAAGCTGATCAGCGGGGTCAGGCCGGTATCGAAGTCATGCAGGGCTTCCAGGGCGCTGATCAGTTTTTCCCGGCTGGCATCACGCCCCGCCTGCTTCATGCCCTCGCTGAGCAGCATCATCGAACTGTAGGCACCGACCTGCAGCACCGCGTGTTCGCCACCGAGCTTCTGG
The DNA here is from genome assembly GCF_013416725.1 of Pseudomonas sp. SbOxS1. NCBI lineage: Bacteria > Pseudomonadati > Pseudomonadota > Gammaproteobacteria > Pseudomonadales > Pseudomonadaceae > Pseudomonas > Pseudomonas sp. SbOxS1. The sequence goes on along the minus strand of NZ_JAAVXC010000035.1, from coordinate 49,009 downwards.
CGCTCGCGCAGTTGCGTCAGGGCGGTGCGCCCGGTCATCGTCCAGTCGCTGGGCACGAACGGATAGGCCAGGAACACCCGCCGGGAAAAACCGCTGGGCACCTGCAACAGATCGCCCGCCACCTGATTCGAGGCGGCGAACAGGTAGGGCACCTGGCCCGCGGTCTGCAAGCGCTCGGCCAGGCGACTGAAACCGCCACTGCTGCCCATGTAGAACACTGAACGCGAGCCCAGTGGCAACTCGTCCTGCGCCGACTCGTAGGGTTGCAGGCGCACTTTCTGCCAGTCGTTGTCCTGCAGGTACTGGGCAAGTTTCTCGGCTGCCAGTCGTTGGCCCGGATCGTTCGGGTAGGCGATCAGCGTGGGGCCTTGCAACACGCGCAGGCTGGTGGCGGCGTAGTTGGCCAGCGCGATCATCTGTTCACGCAGCCCCGGCAGCGGTTCGAAAATCTGTCGGCTGGCCTGGGCCGTGCCCTGCAGTGACAGCGGTCCGATCAGGGGCACGCCGGCCTGTTCCAGGCGCGGCGCCAGTTCGGCATCCAGCGCCGGCACCAGCGGTGCGACCAGCGCGAACACCTGTTCCTGTTCGATCAACTGGTCGAGCGCGTGCTCGGCGCTGGCACGGTCGGGACCGGGGTCAAGGATGGTCAGGCGCACCTGCCGGCCGTGAATCCCCCCGGCTTCGTTGATCCGCGCCACGCTGCCCCGGAGCACCGCCGCCACGGTAAGGCCCTCCTCGCCCAGCACGCCGGTGCTCGGCAGCAAGGTGCCCAGGTGCAGGCTGTCGGGGCTCAGGCCCGGATCGCGCTCATCGGCCAGGCGCTTGAGGTAGGCCGTCAGGTTGCGTTGATCGCTCATCGACAGTACGAACCGCGGCATCGCCGCATCGAGCCGGTTGTTGCCCGGGTCGCGTCCCTCCTGGATCGCACGGGCCAACGTGCCCTCGGTGTAGGCCGGGTAGGCACGCCCGTTGACCTGCCGTTGACCGTAGGTGCTGGTCAGCCGCGACCAGCTCAAGTCCGGCGGCCGCACCCCGCCTTCCGGGCGTCCCAGGCCATCGCTGCCGTGGCAGTTGGCGCACGGCAGGCTGGTGGCCGGCAGCAACATGCCTGCCGCCCCGATCCTGGCCATGATCGGCTCACCGCTGGCCGACACACCCTCGCGGTACAAGCGTTTGCCGGCGCTTTCGCTGGGCGTCAGCGATAACGCCTGGGCGCTCAGGCTGATGCCACCCAGGATGAGCAGGCCGAGGATCAGGGCGTTTTTCATGGCCCGGACTCAACGGCCGGCCACGGGCATTGCCAGCAACTGCAAGCGCTGGGCAATGGCCGCGGCCGGGGCATCGGGACGGATCTTGCTCCAGCGCTTGTTCGCCACGTCACCGACGATCAACTGGGTGGAGTGTTGCTCGGGGGACGGTATGACCTGGCCGATACGTCCCAGGACCAGGTCCATTTGCGCTTTGTCGCCGGTAAGAAAAAGCCAGTGGGGCTCATCGACGCCCTGCTTCAAGGTGTAAGCCTTGAGTACCGCCGGGGTGTCCCGCAGCGGATCACTGGTAAGGGAGATGAAGGTGATGCCGTCCGCCTTGTCGCCCAGCACTTCGCGCACTTGCTTGAGTTTCTGGGTGATCAGGGGGCAGGCATCGGTGCAACTGGTGAAAATCACGTTGAGCAGCACCACGCGGTTTTCCAGCGCGTCGCTGTAGAAACGCAGGGTATTGCCGTTCTGGTCCTGCAACGGCGTGTCGGTGAACCAGGTCTTGGCATCGCGGGTGCCACCGGCCGGCTGCGCGGCGGCCGCCACCGTGGCGGAGGCAGGCGCCGCTTGCTCATGCCCTTCATGGGCCAAGGCCAGGGAGCTTGCGAGGCAGGAGCAGAGGCTCAAGGCGATCCAGTCGAGAAGTCTCATGGCTGATGCTCCATGGCGATGGCGGTGTGTTTGGCGTGGGCGTTGCGTTCACCGCTGAGCTTCTCCACTTGCCGGGTCAATACGCCCGGGTCGGTGAAGCCGTAGTAGCGGGTCCAGTGGCGGCTGTTGCCGTCCCCCACCAGGATCAGCGGCGCATGATTCTTGAAGTCGCCACTGAAGCTGCCCAGGCCCTTGAGGGTTTCGTTGACCGACTGCGTGGAGCCGGTCAACCAGCTCCAGCCCGGGCCGTTCTGGAACGTGCGGGCGTAGTCGTTCAAGCGCTTGGCGTCATCGCGCTGCGGGTCGATGCTGATCGACACCAGCTGCACCTCGGTGCCGACCCGTGCCCCCAGCTGTTTCTGCACCTTGCCCATGATCGAGGACACCACCGGGCAGACCGTGGTGCAACTGGTGTAGATAAAGCTCATGACCACGATCTTGTCGGCCACCAGGTCTTTTTCCAGGCGCACGCTTTTGCCGTTCTGGTCCACCAGCGCGACGTCGGCGAACTTGACCTGGGCGGTCTCGGAACTGGCGCTCTTGGCCGCCATGGTGTGGCCGGCATGTTCATCGGCCGAATGGGCCAGGGCCTGGCCGATGCTGGCGGCCAACAGGCAGAGTGTCAGCAGTCCGTGATGTGCGAATCGGTTCATGTCGATGTCCTCTTCAATGAGCTTGGCCGGGTGTCACCCGAACGCTGGCAAAAGTCCGGTCGTCGAAACTTGCGCCCAGGGACGCCGCACGCACGTGCAGGTACCAGGCGCCTTTCTGGTCAAGGGTGACCGGGGCTTCATAGATGCCATTGCCGACGTCCAGTGCCGCGACGTACTGTGGCCGTGAGCTGGGCGCCAGGAAGTAGCGCACCTGCACGTCCTTGACCCCGCTGCGCTGGACCTTCTGCTTGCCCTGGACGATGCGGAAGCGCACGACATAAGGGCTGCCCAGGGCGGCCGTGGTCTTGTCGAGCATGAACTCGACTTTCGGCACGCCGGCGACGGGGCCGAGCTTGCCGTTCGGTTCAACCACGGCGCTGAAGCAATGGATGATGTTGGGCTGGTTGAGCAGGAACGCCACGTCGAAGCGCCCCGCCGGCGGCAGCTTGATCCGCGCGCTGTACAGCCCCGGCTCGACTTCGCGCAGGCTGCGGTCGATGACCAGTGCCGCCCGTGCCACTTGCCCGCGGTTGGGGTAGCCGGACATCGGCGCGTTCATGCCTTCGGCGTAGAAGTAGGTGGTGTTGTCCACCGGGTTGACCGCAAACACCGCGTTGTCGTCCCGCGACACTGCCAGGCTCGACGCCAGCGGCAGGTCACCAGCCAGCCGCGGCGGTTGTGTTCCGGCTTCAAAGCCCTGAGTGATCGGCTTGCGGCCTTCACCGAGGGAGGCCAGGTTGATCATCGTCACCTTGGCCGAGGCCAGGCCGCGCACATAGGCATAGGCCTTGGTGAACACCACTTGATAGGGTTCGGCGGACACGTCCAGTTCATGGATCAGCGAATCGGTGGCCGCGTCGATCACCGCGGCCTGGTTCTCCAGGGTATTGAGCACGATGCCGAAACGCCCGTCGGCGCTGAAGCCCATCGGGCCCAGGCCCTGCTTGATCTTGATCACCCGCCGCACCGACTGGTTCGCCGCATCGACCACGGTGATCGTGCCGTCCTTGCCGTCGGCCACGTAGGCCGCGCCGGACAGCGGCGAGTACACCACCGACAGCGGGTGCGAACCGGTCTTGAGCTGCTTGACGATGGTCAAGGTGGCGACATCGATGAGGCTGACGGTGCCGTCGTCGCGGTTGGTGACAAAGGCGAAGCGGCTGTCCTTGCTGAAGGCGATTTCGTGGTGGCCGCTGCCGGTCGCCAGGTGTTTGAGGGTTTTGAGGCTGGTGGTGTCGATCACCGTGACTCCGGAGAGTTCGGCCGACGGGGCATTGTTGCCGACCCACAGCAGGCGCTCGTCCGGTTGCAAGGCCACGCGCACCGGGTTGCTGCCCGCGGCCACTGAGTCGAGCAGCTTGAATTGCTCACTGTCGATCACCGCGACTTCGCCCGCCGTCGGCATCGACACGAATACCCGCTTGTTGTCCCGGGGGGTGACCCAGTCCATCGGCGGTTGCTTGATATCGATGCGGGTCATGGTGCTGGTGATACCGCCCACCGAGACCGACGGGTCGACCACCGAGACGCTGGCATCGCGGTTCATCACCATCAGGAAATAGCTGTTGAGATCGAGCAGCGGCCGTGCGCCGATACTCGATTTGAGGAACACCCCGACCCGGGCCTTGCAGCTCTGTTCGCGGCCCTGGGCCTGATCGGCGGCAACGGTTTCGGGGTCGATCCAGGCGCCGGGGGCGACGCCCGCCAGGGGTTGGCCCGAGGCCTTGTCGGTGACTTTGAAGCGCACGTCGGCAAATTCGCCCTCGCGCAACACACCGCCTTGGGCCAGCGGCCGCACCTCAAGCGCCACCGACACGCCGTCACGCTCAAGCGTCTGGCCGGTCCAGGTGTCGGGTAGCGCGATGTCGTTGAGCTGGGTTGGAGGCGACGTGCGCCACACCCCGAGCCAGATCAGCGCTACCCCGACGACGAGGCCAACGCTGGCGATTTTGATGGTCCTGTTCATGTCACATCTCCCCTTCAGATCTATGCCTGCTTCACCACCCCCCTGTGGGAGCTGGCTTGCCAGCGAAGGCGTCAGCACATCCAACATTGATGTGTCTGACACTCCGTCTTCGCTGGCAAGCCAGCTCCTACAGGTGTTGCGTTTGCCTGCCCTACGGCGCTGGCGCCGGTTCCGGGTCATTGGTCACCCGCAACAGTCCCCACAACCCGGAGGTGTTGCCGTAGGCGCCGTAGTCGCGGAACAGGTAGTCACCCGGTATCGCGTTGACCCCACCGGCGCTCGGCAGCATGAAGCTGAAGTGCGCTGCTGGCAGGACGCTCTCGTGGGCGCCGATGTACATCGACATCGGGTTGTAGCCGAACTTCACCGAACCCACGCCTGGGGTGCTCATTGGATAGCCACCGGTATCGCTCTTCTCCGACAGGAACGGGTTGGTCGACCAGACGTGACCGTCAAGCTGGAAGGTCGTACCGCGACTGCCGCCGGTAGGCATCAGGATGTGCGTACGGAATGGCTGCCCCGGCTTGGCGTACAGCACCGGTGTTTGCGGATCGCCACCCACCAGCGCGTTGCTGTAGGCCATGTGCGCATTCGCCATGTCGCCGTAACCCGCGCCGTCGGCATGACCGAAGGGTGCATCCGGGGCCAGGCCGAAGCGGTACCACATCGGTTCGGTCTTGTAGTTGATGGCCATGCTCGAGTTGTCCTGCGGATCGGTCGGCACGCCGAACCCTTCCGCGGCAATCCCTTCCACCGGCCGCCCATTGGCCCAGCGAGTGTTCAAGGCCTTTTGCCAGACCATCGCAAAGTCGCGGTAGGTGGTTTGCCCCGGTGCGGTGACGGTTGCATTGACCTTGCGCGTATCGTCAACCCAGGTGGCGCCCACCGGCAGGATGCTCATCGCCCCGGCCAGGCCTTTTTGCGACTGCTTGATCACGTCCGCCGGGGTGATGTTCAAGCCGCCGAACTCGATCGCCGTGGCATTGATGTTGTCGACATTGCGCCCCAGTTGCGTGATCGGCTTGCCTTCACGCTCCAGGTGCCCGGCGTAGTACTGATAGGTACGAGTCGGGTAGGCCCCGCTGCTGCCGACACGCGGTGGCACGGTCTGGGTCGGGTTGGCGCCGATGTTGGTGCCGTCGGATTTGGTGATGTCGTACGCCAGCAATTGCGCGTGCAGGCCCACGTGGCTCGACGGCCGCATCAGGTTGTTGCTGAAGGTGGTCGAACCGCTGCCGCTGTTGCGATCACGCTTGACCATGCCTTGCATCACCGCCGTCTGGGTCAGGTCCGGCATGACACTCGGCAGACGGTTTTCCAGGGTGATGTTGATGCAATCACCGGCCGCTGCGCGCAGCACCAGGGGTTCGACAGGCACACCGGCTTTAAGCTTGCCGGTGGCCGGGTCGAGGTCGGCCTTGCGCACATACAGGATCGCGGTCGGGTCATGCAGCGGCCCGCTTTGCCCGCCGATGGTGATGGTTTCACCGTCTTCAGGGTCGGTCACGGTGACCTGGGGAATGCTCACGGTGCGCGAGTTGAGCACCAGGGTACCGCCGGCCGGATTCAACGGCCCGCCCACATGCATGCCGAGGCCCGCCGGGTCACCGATGGTCAAGCCCAGCGGATTGCCGAGGATGTCGTTGGCCAGCGCCGCGACCACTTCATAGTTGCGTTGCGGGGTCGGCCGGGTGCCGATGCCGTTGGGGTTGGCGCCGATCCGCGGGCAAACGCCGTCGAAGGCCACGGTGTTGCGCATACCGGTCGGCTTGGCGTTGTTGGGCAGCGCGAACAGATCGCTGCGTTGCGCCGTGTAGTTGCGCATCACGCCCCAGATCCCGCTCCAGTAACCCTCGATCGAAGCGTCCATCGAGTACAGGTAGTCACCGGTGGTGGCGGCCGAACTGGACAGCATCGAGACCGGTGCGATGAAGCCCATCTGCTCGGAGATGCCGATCATCTGCGACGCGCGCCAGCCGGAGTTGGAGCTGTTGCCGAAACCGGAACCGCTTTGCAGCCACTTCACGCCGTGCAGGGTGACGTTGTGCTCCTCCTCATGACCGCCTGCATGCACCCGCAGCCGCACGTTGTCGCCGGTGTAGGTACGCAGCATCGGGGTGAACGGGTCGCCAGGTTCGGCGCCGCCCTTGTTGATGTGCGGCGGGAACAGCGTGGTGCCGCCGGTTGGGCCGGTGGCCGCGGTGATCAGGTTCGGCGCCAGGTTCATCGCCGGGATCGCACGGTCGGTACGGCTTTGCATGGCGTACGCCAGGTCGCCGCCCAGGCCGTCGGCCTGCATGCCGCGCTTGCCGTCCGGGCCGACCTTGTTCGGGTCATACACCCGCAGGGCCAGCGGTTCGTTGCGGTAGTTGACCACGAACATGCCCGGGTCATCGACCGAGATGGCTTGTGGGCATGGCCGACTTGGGCAGCCAGGAACCATGCCGCCCTGCACTTCGAGAATGCCGTCGAGCAGGGTGCTGGCGTTGTTACGCACGGGCGGGTTGATCGCGTAGCGGAAGCTGTCGGCGGTGGCCGGGAAGCTTTGCGCATTCGGTTTACCGTCAGGCCCGGCGCCCACGTACACACCGGCTTCATAGGCGTGCTGGAAGTCGCTGTATTCAAGGAAGAACTCACGGAAGCTGTCGTTCTTGCCGTCGCCGTCCAGGTCACCGGTGGAAATCACCGCTTGCCACGAAGTCGGCCCGCCGTCCTGGCGCGCGCCGCTGTACAACGGCTCGCCGGTTTCAGCGTGGAACCAGGTAGAGCCGGCAGGTTCTGCCAGCACGGTGGCGTACAGGCCGATCTGTTGGTGAGTCGATGGGCCGAGGTGGTCGTGGGTAAAGATGGTGCCCAGGCCACGGTCGACGCCTTTGGCGTTGACCACAGGGTCGACGAACCAGCGCTGCATCGCCGTCCGCGCACCGACCCAGTCGGCCCGGCCGTATTGGCCGAAGTACGGGTGGTTCTTGGCTTTCGGACAGGCCGGCGTACCATCGCGTGGATCGCCACCCTGGCACTGGTTGAACTCGCGGATGGCGTGGATGCGTTCTTGCACCGCACCTGGGGAGAGTACGCCGTCCTCGTAGTTCCAGCCGTTGGACGAGCCATCGGCAGACACCAGGTCCCACTTCGGCAGGTGAATGTGCTGGCCGATCACGTCGGTCGGCGTGCGCACCTGATAGTCGTCCATCTCATAGGTGGCCGGCACCAGGTTGGTTTGCTGGTACTGCACGCAGTCGAAGGTGTTCATGCGCATCACCAGGGGCTCTGGCGGACGCTGCTTGGTGATCACCGGCCAGGCGTCTTCCCAGAGCGCCAGGATGCGCGCTTGCGGGAAGTGGTAGCCGACCTTGTTGTACACCGCGTCGAACTGGATGTTGGCCGCCTTGTAGATGCGCGGACGGTCGGCGGTGAAGCTCGAGGAGCCGATGAACGACATGCCGTCGAGCCGCTCGCCACTGTTGAACTCACCGGTGCCGGCGCTGCTGCTCAGGCGTTTCTGCCGGTCGTCCATGCACGGCTCGTAGAACGGCGCACCGGCCATCGGCAAGGCGCCGTTGGTGCGGAAGGCCCGTGCGACGATTTGATTGCCCGGCAACAGCGCGAAGCTTGGGTGGTCCTTTTTGGCGTGGAACGCCATGGCCGCTTGCTCGACTTCGGTGCCCTCTTCCGGCAGGTAGATCGGCTTGGCGCGCGTTACCGTCTTGGAGAAATCCAGCGATGTGGTAATGGTTTCAGCCTCGCCACCGGCAGAGACGCCGTCCAGCGCATGACGCCCCAGGCCGCCGTCCCAGCCACCGGACTGCGCCGGGTCAAGGTTGGCCCACAAGGCTTTGCCGGTCGCTTTCAAGGACTGCGCCGTGGCGGCGTCGAGCATGTCCAGCGGCGGAGTCGGTGGGCGTTGGCCGACCGAGCTTTCCATGCCGCCGATCCAGAAGGGGTAGCCTGGGTTTTTCAGCGTGCCATCGGCGTTGCGGTTGGCTTCGCTGCGATCCACCAGCGCCAGGGAGCCGATGGCCTGGGCACCACCGCTGCCGCCATGATGCTCGCCGTCATCATCGTCTTCTTCATCGTCGTCATCGTCGTTGGCGGCTACTAGGGTTTCGCCGATTTTCGGTACGACCGCGACTTTGCCTGGCATCGGTGCCATGGCTTTGCCAGGCAGCGGTACTACCGCCGGGATCGGCGTACCGGCAACGATTTCGCCATCGGGCAAGGCCCGCGCACCCGCGGCGGGTTTACCGCTGCGCAGGGCATAAGGCTCGCTGTGGAAACCGTCGGAACCTTGTTGCGACACCTCCAGTTTGGTGCCCTCTTCAAACACGTCGTGCACCCGCCACATGGCCCACATGCCCTGGGCGAAGTGCGGGTAGAAGTGGCAGTGATAGATCGCATCGCCCGCTACCCGGTTGCGGTTGCCCGAACCGCCGTTGGCGATTTCATAGGTGTAGCCGGCGCCCGGGCCAATGCCCTGGGCGTCCACATAGTCGGAGTTGTCATCGTTGGGGTTGAACAGCCACTGATGCCCGTGCAGGTGGAAGATGTGCTGCTCATGGCCGTTGTGGGTGTTGCGGAATTTGACGAAGTCACCGATGTAGCTGTGGTTGACGTTGGACGGCTCGGATGGATACAGCGCCATGGTCGCCTTGACGCCCACCTGATCGGCATTCGGTGTCTGCCCCGGGGTGATGCCTTCCAGGCCGGCGTTGGCCGGTACGTCCACCAGCATCGCCACGTCGCCGACGGTGTGGGAGCTGAGGAAGAATTCTTCGTAGGCGCAGGACAGGCAATCGTGCATCGGGCCTACGCCGAGACGGTTGGCCACCACTTCCGCACCCATGCCGCCAGAGCCATAGTTGATCATGAACGAATCGCGGGTCGGCTCCAGCACGTGGGCCATCACCGGGTCCGCCCAGTAAGCCGGGAAGGCTTGGGTCGCGGCGGTTTCATCCTGGAACTGTGAGGCGAAATCGCGGAACGGCTCCAGCCGATTCGGAATCGCCGGGTTGCGTTTGCCCACGGCTTCCAGCGGATAGGTCGAGGGCGGGAAGCTGCCATCGGCGTTGCTGCCCATGACGATCGCGTCGCTTTCGCTGGAAATGATTTCATTGCCGTCGACCATGTTGATGATCGGCGTGCCGGCCTTGCCTTCACGGACCCACGGCTCGCGTTGCGGGTAACGCGCCTGGTAATCGACAATCGGCTGACCGGCCGGGGTGCGGCCGGTGGTGGCCAGGCGCATTTCTTCTTCGGTCACGGTGTTGCGGTAAGTGCGACCGCCCTTGGGCACCACCACGACCTGGCCGAACAGACCGTTGGCCACGTTGCCGGCCGCACCTTCGCCACCGAAGGTTGCGCCACGGCTGCTGACGGCGAACACCCCTTCACGCTCGGCGTACAGGGTGTAGGAACGGCTGGCACCCGGTGCGATCAGGCTATTGGCATTGCGCCCGGTGAACGAGGCGATGTCATCGATGCTGTTGACCGCCTGCATGCCGTTGACCTGGAAACCGACATGGCGGTCGGCGACTTGCTCGTCGACCTTGAAGTTTTCGTTGTTGCCGATTTCGATGCCTTCTTCTTCCTCGCCCTCCTCTTCCTCACCACCGTCGTGGGAACCGGGGTTGGCCTGGTAGGCCAGCAGATTCTGCAGGTTGATGGTCAGGCAGTCACCGGCGGCCACCCGCAGCACCAGCGGACGCGGACGCTTGTCCGGACGCAGGGAAACCTTGCCCGGCACCGCCGCTCCGCCCTGGGCCAGAGAGATGTCATGGTCATCGACCACATCGCGGCGCAGGGCGAACATCATGCCGTTGACGTTCTGCGCACCGAGGCGGTTGAACATCAGCGGCTGGTCCAGCGTCACGACGTTGGCCACCAGGTTGCGTTCACAACGCGCGGCGGCCTCGACCAGTTCGACGCCAAGCATGGAAGCGGCGAACAACAGGAAACTGAGCAGGGGTGGAGCGTGGAATATGCCGGTCATGATCACGGGCCTCGCTGTGGGCGCTCACAGGGAATAATTCTCGACAAAACCCCTAGAGCAATCTGTATGCCATAAAAAATTTATCGGTTTTTCAATCAGTTACAGTCGCCATTTAATTCATCGGGGGATATTCCCCATTTATTCCCCACTTTTTTGCCGGGGCCACCATGCCCCAATGTTGGGGAAATCCGCCCCAGGCTGTGCGGTCACAACGGGGCATCCGCTGCCAGCCCCTGCAAACGCCGGTACTGGCGCAACACGCTGGGTACATAACGCTGGGTTTCGGCGAACGGCGGGATCACGCCGCCACGGCTGAGCACCGCTTGGGGGCCGGCGTTGTAGGCGGCTACGGCAAGGGCGATGTCGTTGTCGAACATGGTCATCAGGCGCTTGAGATATTTGGCCCCGCCCTGGATGTTGGCCTTGGGGTCGTAGACGTTTTTCACGCCCAACTCCCGGGCGGTATCGGGCATCAGCTGCATCAGCCCGCCCGCGCCCTGGGGTGATACGGCGCTGGCGTCGTAGCTGGATTCGGCCTGGATCACGGCGTGCAGCAACGCTGCGGGCAACTGGTTGTCGGTGGCCGCCTTTGATACCAGCTCGGCATAGGGCCTGGCGGCGATCATTTGCGGCTGCTGATCGAGGCTGGCCACCTTCGCTTCGACATCACGGACCACCCGTTCGTAGTGGCGTCCGGGGCGATGGACATTGGACAAGACGAAGTCGCCCTTGGCGTCCCTGGAAACGAACACATCGGCCTGCGCTGTGCCTGCCAGCAGCATCATGCCGAGCAGTCCTGTGGTGAGAGTTTTCATTGTTCTACCTCCCGTGACCGGCCCCCGAAAAATGGGGGTTATGCCCCAATGGCCGGTCGTGTATCAGCCATACGCAAGCACTGTGCCGAAAGCGCAAGTGGCCGTAATACGGGGGCTGCACGGGGATGACCGGCGCTGGGCCGGGCCTGTGCATGGCAATTGCATAAGCCTTTGTCGCGACCCTTCTGCCGATTGTGTGAGGTCATCATGAAACAGCGTCTGCGTTTCGCCCCGCGTGCTTTTTCCCTTCGAGCCGAGCGCGGGTTCACATTGCTTGAACTGTTGGTGGTGCTGGTGGTGCTGGGGCTGTTGGCCGGCATCGTCGCGCCGAAGTACTTCGCGCAACTGGGCCGCTCCGAAGTGAAGGTGGCCAAGGCGCAAATAGAAGGCCTGGGCAAGGCCCTGGACCTGTACCGCCTGGAGGTCGGCCATTACCCGTCGACCGAACAGGGTTTACAGGCACTGGTCACCGCCCCCAGCGACGAAACCCACTGGACCGGCCCTTACTTGCAGAAAAAACTGCCGCAGGACCCCTGGGGCCGTAACTACACCTACCGCTACCCAGGGGAAAACGGCGAGTACGACCTGCTGTCCATGGGCAAGGATGGCCAACCCGGCGGCGAAGGCGAAAACGCCGAAGTCACCAGCTGGCAATAACGGGAATGGCGACCATGCGTTTTCATCTCAAGGCGGTAGGCAAGGCCGGTGTGGTTTCAATGACCGTCGAGGCGCCGGGCGACAGCGAAGCCCGGCGCATCGCCGAAGACCAGGGGCTGCGGGTGGTCAGCCTGCACGCCGAGAGGCATTGGCGGGCACTGCGCCTCAAGCAGCGCGAAACCTTCAACCTGGTGCTGTTCAGCCAGGAACTGACCACCCTGCTCAATGCCGGCCTGCCGTTGATCGATGCGCTGGAGAGCCTGGCGGAAAAAGAGAATGCGCCACAGGCCCGCAAGACCCTGAGTGAACTTGTGCGCCTGCTGTATGAAGGCAAATCGTTTTCCCAGGCCTTGGCCCAACTGTCAGCTGTGTTCCCGCCGCTGTACGTGGCATTGGTCCAGTCCAGTGAGAAAACCGGTGCCGTGGGCGATGCGCTGGGACGCTATGTCAGCTATCGCCAGCGCATGGACGAGGTTCGCCAGAAGATCGTCAGCGCGTCGATCTACCCCATGCTGTTGCTGGTGGTGGGCGGTGGCGTGGTGTTGTTCCTGATGGGGTATGTGGTGCCGCGCTTCAGCCTGGTGTTCGAAGGGCTGGGCTCGAACCTGCCGTGGCTGTCGCAGATCCTGATGAGCAGCGGCATGTTCCTGCATGCCCACCAGGGCGAATTCTTTGGCGCACTGGCGACGATCGTCATCGCCCTCGCTTTCCTCCAGCGCCAACCGGCCTTTCGTCGGGGCCTGGACCGCCTGATCGAAAAACTCCCGGCGGTGCACCAGCGCATCTTCATGTACGAACTGGCGCGTTTCTACCGTTCCCTGGGAATTTTGCTGCAAGGCGGCATCCCGCTTGTCACCGCCATGGGCATGGTCCGCAACCTGCTCACCCCGGCCTCCCGATTGCGCCTGGACCAGGCCTGTGAACGGGTGCGCGAGGGGCAATCGTTGTCGACGGCGCTGGAACTCAATCACCTGGTGACCCCGGTGTCCCTGCGCTTGCTGCGCGCCGGCGAGCAGTCCGGCAACCTCGGGCAGATGATGGAGCGCAGTGCCGACTTCTACGACGAAGAGATCAGCCGCTGGATCGAATGGTTCGTACGCCTGTTCGAACCCTTGCTCATGACCTTCATCGGCCTGCTGATCGGGGTCATCGTGATTTTGATGTACATCCCGATTTTCGAGCTGGCTTCGAGCATCCACTGATGCCTCTGGGACGGGCCTGCGCGGGAAGTCGCAGTTTTTTTTCAAGGTGATAACGAATAAAGCGGCACCTTGGCGTGTTAACCCACTGAATATGGCAGCACGTTGCAATGTTCATCAACGTTCCAACTTGAATTAGAAGACGGAGAACGACATGCACATCAACAAGCTATTACTGGCAGTAGCGATTGGCGCGATCTTATCGGCGTCTACCGTCCTGATTCCGGATAGCCTCTCCGGGGTATCGAGCGCTCAGGCGAAAGAAGGCGGAAGTGGCGGTGGCGGTGGCGGTGGCGGTGGCGGCCACGGTGGCGGCGGCGGTAGTGGTGGTGGCGGCGGTGGTGGCGGCGGTGGTGGCGGCGGCGGTCACGGTGGTGGCGGCGGCAGTGGTGGTGGCGGAGGCGGCGGCGGTCACGGTGGTGGCAGCGGCGGTGGTGGCGGAGGCAACGGTGGTGGCCACGGCGGCAGCGGCGGCAGCGGCGGTGGTAATGGCGGTGGCCACGGCGGCAATAGCGCCGGCAGCGGTCATGGCGGCAGCGACCATGCTTCCGGGCATTCCGGCAGCACAGCCTCGAACTCCGGCCGCAGCGGCACCCATGCCGAACCGGGTGACGACCACGGCGTTCATCAGGCCGGGCATGACGACAATGGGGTTCACCGCTCCGGTGAGGTAGGCGACGACCACGGCGTGCACCGTGCCGGCGAAGTGGGTGACGATCGCGGCGTTCACCGTGCCGGCGAAGTGGGTGACGATCGCGGCCTGCATGCCGCTGGCGAGCCGGGCGACGATCGTGGCGTCCACGTCGGTGGCGAACCGGGTGACGACAAACGCGTCAACTGACCTACGAAACCCATTGTAGGAGCGAGCTTGCTCGCGAAGGCGGAGTGTCAGGCGATATCAATATCGAATGTCATGACGCCTTCGCGAGCAAGCTCGCTCCTACAAGGGATTGTGCGATCCATCCAGGCGCTCACGCAAAAACTCGATCAACGCCTGCACCGGTCGCGAGGACTGACGATGCTGCGGATACACCGCCGATAACGTCAGCGGTTGCGGTCGAAACTCATCCAGCACCGCCACCAACCTCCCGTCCTTCAATGCCGAACCGACGATGAACGTCGGCAAATAGGTAATCCCCATCCCGGCAATCGCCGCGTCCTTGAGCAACTCGCCATTGTTGACCCGCATCCGTCCCGTGACGTTGACCATCAACGGCTTGCCCTGCCCTTCGAAGCGCCATTGCACCTGACGCCCGTGGCCGTATGGGAGGCAGTCATGCTGGTGCAGATCTTCGGGTTTGAGCGGCGTGCCGCGCTCTGCCAGGTAAGCCGGACTGGCGCAGTACACCCGCTGGATAGAGGCGATGCGCCGCGCGATCAACGTCGAGTCCTCCAACATTCCGATGCGCAGTGCCAGGTCATAGCCTTCGCCGAGCAGATCCACCGGGCGATCGCTCAAGTCCACTTCCACCGTGACATCCCGATAGCGCTGCAAAAACTGCGGCAGCAGGCACCCCAGATGCGCCAGCGCAAACGACAGCGGCGCGCTCACGCGCAGGGTGCCGCGTGGCTCGGTGGTCTGCCCGGCGATCCCCTGCTCCACCTGTTCGACTTCACCCAGCAAGCGCAAGGCCGATTCGTAGTAACTCTGCCCCAATGGCGTGACATCCAGCCGTCGGGTCGAACGATTGAGCAGACGCACGCCCAGTCGCTCTTCAAGTTGCATCAAGCGTCGGCTGACAAACTGCTTGGACAGCCCCAGTTGATCGGCGGCGGCGGTAAAGCTGCCGGAGTCCATCACCTGGCAAAAAATACGCATATCTTCGAACGGGTTCATTGTCATGCCTTGATTGACAGTCACCCGCTTTTATAGCGGTTTATTCTCGTTTCGGCACCCTATTCAGGGTCCCACGCAAAAACTGTAGGAGCACGGCTTGCCGGCGATGGCGATTTCATGGACGCCTTCGCCGGCAAGCCGGGCTCCTACAGGTACGGTGCGTTCTTACTTGGCGGTGAACGTGGTGTAGCTGTTGATCAGGTTGCGGTAGTTCGGCAGGCGTTCGGACAGCAGGTTGGCCAGGCCTTCCATGTCGTTGCGCCAGTCGCCTTGCAGCTCGCAGGCCACGGAGAACCAGTTCAGCAGATGAGCACCGGCGGCCGACATGCGGGCCCAGGCGGCCTGCTGTACGGTGGTGTTGAAGGTGCCGGAAGCGTCCGTCACCACGAACACTTCAAAACCTTCGGCAATGGCCGACAGGGTCGGGAATGCCACGCACACGTCTGTTACCACGCCCGCGATGATCAGTTGCTTGCGGCCGGTGGCCTTCACGGCCTTGACGAAGTCTTCGTTGTCCCAGGCATTGATCTGGCCTGGACGGGCAATGAACGGCGCCTCGGGAAATTGTGCCTTGAGCTCCGGCACGATCGGACCATTTGGCCCCTTGTCGAAGCTGGTGGTGAGGATGGTCGGCAGTTTGAAGAACTTGGCGATGTCGCCCAGGGCCAACACGTTGTTCTTGAATTCGTTCGGCGAGAAATCCTGCACCAGCGAGATCAGGCCGGTCTGGTGATCGACCAGCAGCACAACAGCGTCATCTTTGTTCAAGCGAGAGTACGGAACGTTGCTCATGAAAAAACTCCTTGGTGGATGGTTGTCGCTTGTGGCGCCTGGCCAGGAGGCCGGCGCTTATTGGTATTCGTCAGAAGGCAAAACACGAGCAGCCGAAGGCGCCCCAGAAACCGGCGAAATCACTGACCGGCGCATTCGACAGGCGCGCCCGCTCATGGCTGTGGGAGTGCACCGCGCAGGGCCCACTGCACTGGTGAACCTGGGCCTGCAACGGCGAGTTCGGCCGCCAATGGCCCGGGACTTTCACCACCGGCGACCAGTCCGGCAGCACCGGCACGCTGGCAGGTCCGAGCTTCTCGAAATCACCGGCGGCGTACACCACCTTGCCGCCGACCACGGTCAGCACCGATTCGATCCACTTGATCGCTTCTTCGTCGACGCTGAAAAAGTCCGCGCTCAATGCCGCCACGTCCGCCAGTTGCCCGACCTTGATCTGGCCTTTCTTGCCCTGCTCGGAGGAGAACCAGGCGCTGCCGTGGGTGAACAGTTCCAGCGCGGTCTGCCGCGACAGGCCCTCGGCGTGCAACGCCAGGCCGCCGACGGTGCGACCGCTGACCATCCAGTACAGCGAGGTCCAGGGGTTGTAGCTCGATACCCGCGTGGCATCGGTACCAGCACCGACCGGCACACCTTCGGCCAACATGCGCTGGATCGGTGGCGTGGCTTCGGCGGCCTTGGCGCCGTAGCGCTCGACGAAGTATTCACCCTGGAACGCCATGCGATCCTGAATCGCGATGCCGCCACCCAGCGCCCTCACCCGCTCGATGTTCCGCGGAGTGATGGTTTCGGCATGGTCAAAGAACCACGGCAAACCGTTGAACGGAATGTCTCGGTTGACCTTCTCGAACACGTCGAGCATGCGGCTGATGGATTCGTCATAAGTGGCGTGCAAACGGAACGGCCAGCGCTGCTCGACCAGGTGGCGCACCACCGGCTCCAGTTCGTCTTCCATGCTTTGTGGCAGGTCCGGACGCGGTTCGAGGAAGTCTTCGAAATCCGCCGCCGAGAACACCAGCATCTCCCCGGCGCCGTTGTGGCGCAGGTAGTCGTCGCCCTGATGCAACTTGACGCTGCCGGTCCAGTTCTGGAAATCCGCCAGCTCTTCCTTGGGCTTCTGGGTGAACAGGTTGTAGGCGATCCGAATGGTCAGCTGCTGGTCCTTGGCCAACTGCTCGATCACCTGGTAGTCGTCCGGATAATTCTGGAAACCACCGCCGGCATCGATGGCGCTGGTCAAGCCCAGGCGATTGAGTTCGCGCATGAACTGGCGCGTCGAGTTGACCTGATACTCCAGCGGCAGCTTCGGCCCCTTGGCCAGGGTCGAGTAAAGGATCATCGCGTTGGGGCGCGCCACCAGCATGCCGGTGGGGTTGCCGTTGGTGTCGCGCACGATCTCGCCACCGGGCGGATTCGGTGTATCGCGGGTGTAGCCGGCCACGCGCAGCGCCGCGCGGTTGAGCAAGGCACGGTCGTACAAGTGCAGGACAAACACCGGTGTGTCCGGCGCGGCCTGGTTGAGTTCTTCGAGGGTCGGCATGCGCTTTTCGGCAAACTGGAATTCGTTCCAGCCCCCCACCACCCGCACCCACTGTGGCGTCGGCGTACGGTCGGCCTGCTCCTTGAGCATGCGCAGCGCATCGGCCAGCGACGGCACGCCTTCCCAGCGCAACTCGAGGTTGTAGTTCAAGCCGCCACGAATCAGGTGCAAGTGTGAGTCGTTGAGGCCGGGAATCACGCAACGGCCCTTGAGGTCGATCACCTGCGTGCCCGAGCCGCGCAACGCCATGGCTTCGGCATCGCTGCCCACCGCGACAAAGCGGCCATCACGGATGGCTACCGCAGTGGCGCGTGGGTTCTCACGGTCGACGGTATGAAATTGGCCATTGAACAGAATCAGATCGGCGTTCATCGCGTTTCCTTGGGCGAAGTGGATGAGGACAGCCAGGGCGCGAACAAGCGCGTCGCCATCGGCATGAACAGGTACACCACCGACAGCACGATGGTCAGGGTGATCAGGAAGGTCGCGACCACGTAATGGGAGAGAAAGGCGTTGAGTTGCAACAACGGCCCCCAGAGCAGCGGCACCAGCAAGGTGTGCGGCAGAATCACCAGCAGCGTGACCACGGCCTGCTTCCAGCGCGGCGCCGGCGAGCCCGACTCTGCCTGCGGGGTAAACCAGAATTCATTGACCGGATTGACCTCGGTCTGGTCGCCGTCGGCCAGCATCGGCGTGGCTTCCTTGACCAGCGCCTGGCGTTGCGACGAATCGAGCCAGCGCTGCATCGCGTCGGTGGAGCAAAAACGCAAGACGCAGGTGTACATATCGAGGCCGGCATTCTTGCCGCGCATCACATCCACACCCAGGTGTCCCTCCTGCTGTCCGGCGACACTGACAATGTTGCGCAGCCAGGCTTCGTAGGGCACTTCAAAACCGGCCTTGACCCGGTGTTTGATGACCAGGGTCACGACTTCCTCGAAAGGCGAGTCGGGCACGTTGGAATCAGGCATGACGCAGGGCTCCGGCGAGACAATGTTGGGGGGCGAACAAACAACCGTGGGGGGTTGATCGCCGGTATTGAGTTGGATAGTGCCGGGGCGGGGAAGGAAAAAATTGGATGTACGTGCTTTTTTTGCGGGGGGACCCGAATGCACAGAATGGGACAGGTCCTTGCTCGCCATGGCGGAGTGTCAGCCGATATCACTGTTGAATGACACACCGCCATCGCGAGCAGGCTCACTCCTACAGTAGATCAGGTACAGCCGTAAGAGATTGGTCGGCTGTAAGGCCGCCTTCGCTGGCAAGCCAGCTCCTACAGGGGATTGGTATATGCCAAATTTTTTCGGCTAGCAGGCCGCCTTCGCGAGCAGGCTCGCTCCCACAGTAGATCAGGTACAGCCGTAAGAGATTGGTCGGCTGTAAGGCCGCCTTCGCTGGCAAGCCAGCTCCTACAGAAAAGCAAAAGAAAAGCGGCGTACCCCCCCCACCCGCTCCTCACCACTCATCAGGCCGAGCGTTAGCTCGCCTTCAGCTTTTGATCTTGATCTTGATCTTGATCTGCCGGCCCCTTCGGGAGGCTGAGTGGAGGTGTTCATCCGGGGAGTGGCGCGCAGCGCCGTTCGACGCAGTCGAACACGCTGCATGTAGGTGCCAGCGAAGCCAACCGGAGGGCAGTGTCCCCGGATGGACACCGGAGCGAAGGAACCCCGAGCCTTAGCGAGGGGCCGGACGCTGGGGCAAGACTTTTTGGTTCCTTTTGTGGCGTTTGACAAAAGGGACTCGCCGTAAGGGCGAAACCATAAGTGGCCGTTACCGCGGCAACGGATATGTACTCAAACCACCAAAGAACCTGGTCGGCTACCAGGCCGCCAAGGTCAAGCCGGAACCGCCAAAGGCTCAGACATGAACTGACTGATCCGCGACCGCAACCAGCGCTCCGCCGGATCATTGTCATGCACCCCACTCCAGGCCATCGACAACTGCGCCGCCGCAATCTCGAACGGCGGATCTTCAGCGCGCAAGCCACACCCCTCCACCAACGCGCAAGCAGCATAATCGGGCACCGTGGCAATCATCTCGGTGCCGGCGAGCAACGCGCGCAAACCACTGAACTGCGGCACCCCCAACACCACGCGGCGGGTGCGGCCAACCTTCGCCAGATCCAGGTCGATATTGCCGCTCAGGTCCCCGGAAAACGAGACCATCGCATGGGGACGCGCACAGTACTCATCCAGGGTCAGCGTCCCCGGTCGCTTGTCACCGCGCAGCACTTTGCAGGGAATATCCCGCAGCTTCTTGCGCTTGGCATTGGCCGGCAGGTCGGTGGTGTAGCTGACGCCCACGGAGATCTCCCCCGACGCCAGCAAGGCCGGCATCAGCAGGTAATTGGCCCGGCGTACCACCACGACAATGCCCGGCGCTTCTTCCTGCAGCTTGCTCAGCAGTGGCGGAAACAAGCCGAACTCGGCATCGTCCGACAGGCCAATGCGAAACACATCGCAACTGGTCGCCGGGTCGAATTCCTTGGCACGACTGACCGCACCGGAAATGGTGTCCATCGCCGGTTGCAGCTCCTTGAGAATCGCCACTGCCCGCGCCGTCGGCTCCATGCTTCTGCCGTTGCGCAACAGCAAGGGGTCGTCGAACAGATCGCGCAACCGCCCCAGGGCCGCACTCACGGCCGGCTGGCCCATGAACAGTTTTTCCGCAACGCGGGTCAGGTTCTTCTCGAACATCAAGGCTTCGAAAATCACCAACAGGTTCATGTCGACGCGGCGCAGATCGTTACGGTTCATAGGCACGGATTCCTTTTTGTGTTGAGCCAGGCGCTAGGCAGATTGTGTCTGACTTTACCCAAGACCGCCCGCCACGCACGAGAAATTAACAACGTTTAACTCGCACGCCAGAGCCCTGGAGTTCAAGAATGAAGCCTACCGACACGGACATTCGCCATGGCTCAGTTGCAGCAAAGCGCCGCCCGCGCGGCAGTCGCGCAAACACAAGGCAAAAGCACCAGCGGCCTCAGCCCGCAGCGTGAACGGTTGGTCAAGCGACTGATCCTCGAGCGCCTCGGCGAAACCCTGCAAGTGACCGAACTGGCCGAGGCCTGTTCGTTGTCGCGCAGTCATTTCTCCCGTGCGTTCAAGTGCAGCACCGGTTGTTCGCCCCAGGAATGGATCCGCCAACAACGCATCGCCCGGGCCAAGCTGCTGATCCAGCACACTGACCTGAGCCTGACGCAGATCAGCCTCGAATGCGGCTTCTGCGACCAGGCGCACTTCTGCCACATGTTCACCCGCAGCGAAGGCATCAATCCGTTTGCCTGGCGTTGCCGCACAGTACGTGCCCTCCCCACCTCACCCTCACAAACAATTGCGCAGTAGCCGGCGATGGCGTCCTCACGGGCGCCATCGCGACGTACATCACCCCTTGAGGAAGGCCAGCAGATCGGCGTTGAGCTGATCCTTGTGGGTGTCGGTCAAGCCATGGGGCGCGCCAGGGTAGACCAACAGCAGCGACCCTTTCACCAGCGCTGCCGCAGCGATACCCGCGGCCTCGATCGGCACCACCTGGTCGGCGTCGCCGTGCACCACCAGCGTCGGCACGTCGAACTTCTTCAGGTCTTCGGTGAAGTCGGTTTCCGAGAACGCCTTGATGCAGTCGTAGGCGTTCTTGTGGCCCGCGGTCATGCCCTGCATCCAGAACCAGTCGATCATGCCCTGGGACGGCTTGGCGCCGGGTTGGTTGAAGCCGAAGAACGGGCCGCTGGCGAGGTCCTTGTACAGCTGCGAGCGATCCACCAGCGACGCCTGGCGAATGCCGTCGAACACTTCGATCGGCAGGCCGCCGGGATTGGCGTCGGTCCTGAGCATCAGCGGCGGCACAGAGGAAATCAGCCCGGCCTTGGCCACCCGTCCGGTGCCGTGACGACCGATGTAGCGCGCCACTTCGCCACCCCCGGTGGAGAAGCCGAACAGCACGACGTTGTGCAAGTCCAGGTGGTCGATCATCTGCGCCAGGTCATCGGCATAGGTGTCCATGTCGTTGCCGAACCACGGCTGGCTGGAACGGCCATGGCCACGGCGGTCGTGGGCGATGACGCGATAACCCTGGCCGGCCAGGAACAACATCTGCGATTCCCAACTGTCGGCATTGAGCGGCCAACCGTGGCTGAAGACGATCGGCTGACCGGTCCCCCAGTCCTTGAAATAAATCTCGGTGCCGTCGCGGGTGGTGAACGTACTCATGGGGCGTGCTCCTTACGTGGGGTTTGAGTCAATCAATCGGATGCGCGGCCCATTCGTTCGGCCAGCCGCGCCACGCGCTCGCCCAGGTGAGCCGCGGTGCAGCGGTCCTCGGCCGGCGGTGCCAGGTCGGGGGACTGTTCGACATTCGACTGGGCCATGGCGCCCAGCGAACTGCCCAGCCGGTTCATTTGCCCGTCGAACACGCCCGTGGCGGAGCGTGCGGGCAGCAGGTCGAGGCCAACCCAGATCATCGAATGCTGGGCGGCGAACACCGCCATCTGCAGCAAGGTGTTGAGTTTGTCGCCGCACAGGCAGCCGGAATTGGTGAAGCCGGCCGCCAGTTTGTCGCGCCACGGTTGCGCCAGGTAAAACGCCGCCGTGGCCTCCATGAAGGCCTTGAAGGCCGCCGAGGCGCTGCCCATGTAGGTCGGGGCACCGAAAATGATCGCGTCGGCGTGGTGCAAATACGCCCAGTGTTCATCCACATCTTCGACGGCAATGAGCCGGCAGGTGCTGCCCACGTGCCGTTGCACACCCTGGGCCACGGCTTCGGCCATGACCCGGGTGTGCCCGTAACCGCTGTGATAGACCACCACCACGTTGCTCATTTCCGGCGTCCTTTGTGGGCGTGAGCTTGCTTCCACACGACCGGTGGAAGTTGAAGAGGCAGAGTTTTGGGCGTAGACCGGACGCACGACGAGTTAAACGTTGTTAATTTTCCCTGGCGCGCCAAAAGTCCCGACGACACGGTTTACCGCGCCTTCGGCCAATGTTCACGGGACCGCACGGCTTTACCTGATACACGACATTCAATGCCCGTGAGCAACAGTCAACCGCACAGCGCATTGCACGGCGGCAAAAACCTGAGGAATATGCTCGAAAAGCGCGTTCCAGACGCATGCATGCAGGAGTGACCCGTTGACCCTCGCCCCCGAACAGGCTGTGCATTTCGGCCCCTACAGGATCTACCCCGGACAACGTCTGGTGATGGAATCCGAGCGCCCCCTGCGCCTGGGCCGACGCGCCATGGACATCCTGTTGATCCTGCTGGAACACGCCGGGAAGGTGGTCAGCAAGCAAGACCTGATGGCGCAAATCTGGCCCGACAGCGTGGTGGAAGAGATCAACCTGCGGGTGCACATGGCCGCCCTGCGCAAAGCCCTCGGCGACGGTCAGGCCGGCCAGCGCTACATCGTCACCGTGGCCCAGCGCGGCTACAGCTTTGTTGCGCCATGCTCACTGGAGCACAGCGGGCAAGCCCCACAAAGCGACACCGTTGGATCGAGTGGCCACAACCTGCCCTTGCGCCGCACCCGCCTGATCGGCCGCCAGGCGCTGGTCGACAGCCTGGTGGCGCAACTGCCGCGCCAGCGCTTCATCACCCTCGTCGGCCCTGGCGGCATCGGCAAGACCACCGTCGCCCTGCGCGTTGCCGAGCAACTGATCGGCCGCTACCGCGACGGCATCCGCCTGCTGGACCTGACGCCGATCAACGATCCGTCGATGATCAGCGGTCATCTGGCGGCCGTGCTGGAACTGTCACTGCACGACAGCGAGCCGATGAACAGCCTCGCCACGTTCCTGCGCGATCGGCATATGCTGCTGGTGATCGACAACTGCGAACACCTGATCGACAGCGTGGCGCTGTTGTGTGAAAGCCTGCTGCGTGGCGCGCCGCAGGTGCATATCCTGGCCACCAGCCGCGAGAGCCTGCGAGCCGAGGGTGAATTCGTGCAGCGCCTGGAATCACTGGACTGCCCCCCGCCCATCGCCGTGCTGGACCGCGCCCAGGCCCTGGGCTTTTCCGCACTTCAGTTGTTTGTCGAGCGGGCCATGGCTAACCACGACAGCTTTGAACTGACCGACGCCCAATTGCCGCTGGTGACCGATATCTGCCGGCGCCTCGATGGCATTCCGCTGGCCCTGGAACTGGCGGCCGCGCAAGTCGCAAACCTTGGCCTGCAGGGTTTGCTGACGCAGTTGCAGGAAAGTTTTCGTCTGCTCACCCACAGCAGCCAGACGACCCTGGGCCGGCATCAGACCCTGCGCACGACGCTGGACTGGAGCTTCAACCTGCTCAATGCCTGCGAACAAACCTGCCTGCGCCGACTGGGCATCTTCCGCGGTGGCTTCACCCTGGAATCGGCAGCGGCGGTTATCGTGGGCGAACACATTGAACCGCGCGAGGTGTTTGGCTCGATCACGCAACTGGTGGCCAAGTCGCTGCTGAACGTCGACGTCGGTGACGAAGCGGTGTTCTACCGCCTGCTCGACACCACCCGCAGTTATGCCCTGGAAAAACTCGAACAGAGCGCCGAACTGCCCGCCACCCGCAACCGCCACGCCAGGCGATGCCTGGCCCTGATGCAGCAGGCGCAGAACGACTGGGAACAGATCCCCACCGGGCAGTGGATCGAGCGTTATGCCCGCAGCCTGCAAGACATCCGTGCGGCGCTCGATTGGGGGCTGTCCGCGCCAGGGCCGCATGCGCTGGCCATCCACCTGACCGCGACGTCCACGCCGCTGTGGCAGGAACTGTCGCTGCTCAACGAGTACGGTGGTTATGTGCGCAAGGCCCTGACGCTGCTCGATGCTGCGCCCGAGCCCTGTCCTCAGCTGAAAATGCTGCTGAAACTGGCCTTGGGCAGCACCTGTTACCACGCCCAGGGCGGCACGGCAGAAACCATCGAAGCCTTCGTCAGCGCCCGGGCCCTGGCCAATCAATGCAACGACGTGGCCGGACAGTTGCGCGCCGTTTCCGGGCACCTGGCGGTCAACCTCAGTTGCGGCCACTATCAAATGGCCCTGGAACAAAGCGAGCAATTTGACCGACTGGGGCTGCACCGCGACCCGGCGCTGTCCTTGAGCACCCATCGCCTGCGCGTGCTGACCCTGCACTTTGCCGGCGATCAGCAACGGGCGCGGATGAACGCCGAAGAGGTGATCCAGCGCATGGCCCACAGCGGCCATCTCAACCGCTTCACCCATGGGTTTGGCGTGCAGTACGACCAGAGCGTGGCGGCCCTGACCATCCTGGCCCGCATCCTCTGGATCCAGGGCCAACCCGAGCAAGCCTGGCGTACGGCCCGGCAGGCGCTGGACGTTGCGCTGCAGATCAACCATGGCACATCGATCTGCTACACCCTGGCGCTGTCGGGCTGCCTGATCGCCCATTACAACGGCGACCGCCAAACCGCTCGCGAACTCTTGCGCCTGTTGCTGGAACAAGCGCAGAAACACTCGGTGCTGCTGTTCTACACCTGGGCGCGACACTATGCGCAGGTCATCGAAAGTGCCGAGCCCCCTGCGCTGACTCGTCCGGGTGTGGGTTTGATCAAGGAAATCATGGTCACCCTCGACAGCGGCTTCGTCGATGACGACTTGCTGCAACGCGCCGAGACCGGCGCGGCAGGCTGGAGCACCGCGGAGATTCTGCGGGCCAGGGCCAATGCTTTGCTGGCTGCCGAGTGCCCGGTAAAAAACTGTGCCGCCGAGACCCTGTTGATCAAGGCGCTCAACGTGGCAAAAGCCCAGGGTGCCCTGGCCTGGGAGCTGCGCAGCGCCACCTCGCTGGCGCGGCTTTGGCAGCGCCAGGGCCGCTACCGGCAAGCCCGGGAGCTGCTGTCGCCGATCTACCAGCGGTTTACCGAAGGCCATGCCACGCCGGACCTGGTCGCAGTGCAGCGGTTACTCGACGAGCTGCAGGCTCACCTGCCTGGCTGAAGGTCGGCGGGTGTGGCTGACGTAGCCGGCATAACGCATTTCGAAGGTGCGCAACGCCCCGCTCTGTTCAAGTTTTTCCAGGGCATAGCAACGGGTCGTATTGAGGAAGCGATAGCGGGTCACACCGCGCACTGGCTCCAGCGACAGCAGCGATTTATGCGCCAGGCCTTCCATGACGCCGGCCAGACTGGACGGCGGCAGCATCGCGCAACTGATCACGGCCATCGCCGCGTCCATTGTGAACGCCGACTTGAACACCGCCAGACGCTGCAACACCGTTTGCTCCATCGGTGTCAGGCGCTCATAGCTCCAGTCCAGGGCCGCCTTCAGGGTCTGGTGCCGCGGGACTGCCGTGCGTCGCCCCTGGGTCAGCATCTCAAAGCAGTTATCCAGTTGCGCTTGCAGCCCCACCAGCGCCAGCGCATCGATCTGCGCCGCGGCCAGCTCAATGGCCAGGGGCAAACCATCGAGTCGCCGACAGATTTCGCGCACGGCCTTGAGGTCCTGCTCACGCAGGGCAAATCCTTGCTGGCGGGCGCGGGCACGGCTGACGAACAACTGCACCGCCGAATAGCCCATGAACTCATCGAGGCTGCACAATGCCGATGCGGGTGGTACCAGCAGCGGCGGTAAAGGCAGGAGTGTTTCGTCGGTGGCCCGCAACGGTTCACGGCTGGTGACCAGAATAGACACGCGCGGTGCCGACGCCAGCAGCGCCTCGATCAGTGTCCGGCAGTCTTCAAGCAAGTGTTCGCAATTGTCGAAAACCAGCAAGGCATGCCATCGTTCCAACATGTTCAGGGGCGTGCCGATGCCGAGCTGCAAGGTGCACGTCAGATGATCGACCAGCTGCGCCGGGTCATCGATCATCGCCAGATCCACCCGCCACACGCCATCGCGATAGTGCTGCAACAGCAATTCGGCGACTCGCAGCGCAACGGTGGTCTTGCCGATGCCACAGGGCCCGACCAGGGTCATGCAACGGCGCACCGGCAACTGCCGCACCAGGCTGCCGACGATGGCATCACGACCGGTGACGGGCGTGAGTCGCGCCGGCAGATTGTGTGGGGGAGTCGCAACTGTGTCGCTCGCCAAAGGCGTAAGCTCCATCGCCTGCCGCACCGGCGCGACAAAGCTGTACCCACGCTCAGGGACAGTGGCGATGTAGCAATGCCCGTCCTGTCCGTCACGAAAGACCCGACGCAGGGCAGCAATGTGCACCCGCAGGTTGATTTCCTCGACCACCGACCTCGGCCAGACCCGGGCAATCAGCTCGCCCTTGCTGACCACCGAGCCAGCATGCTCGAGCAGCACCTGCAAGATATCCAGTGCGCGCCCGCCCAGGCGCAACGGTTGATCACCTTCCAACACCAGTCGTTGATGGAGGTGGAACGCGTAGGGGCCGAAGTGCAGCACCGCGTCGCTGGTTACGTTAGTAAGGCTGTTCATCCACGTTCACCCGCTGGAAACCTGCCCGGCACATGAGGCCATCCAGGCTCCGTACCTTCCTTGCAATGAGTTCAGCGATATCTTGGCAGGCCCAGGTGACGGTACAACCGCCACGGGGGGAGCGTCACGGCCATTAGGGTGCGCACTACGGACAAGGGCCCTAGCTGAATTGCTCGCGGTACTGGGTCGGGGTCAGGCCGAGCTTTTCACCGAACAGGAAACGCATGTGCCGAACGCTGCCAAAGCCGCTTTTGAACGCTACGGTCTTGAGCGGCAAGTCACCGGTTTCCAGCAGGTTCCTGGCGCAATCGATGCGTGCGCTTTGCAGGAACTCCATGGGTGTCATGTTCACTTCCCGGGCGAAGACCCTGGCGAAATGCCGCGGGCTCATGTTGGCAAGGCCAGCCATGCGTTCGATGCTGTAGGTTTCGTCCAGGTGCTCGAGCACATGGTTCTGCACCCGGGTGATCGCCGTCTCATGGGGGGCTACCGCCGCCATCAGCGGGCTGAACTGCGCCTGGCCACCCTGGCGTTTCATGACCACCAACAACACCTTGGCCACGTCCTGGGCGACCTTCTTGCCATGGTCCTGGGCCACTACCGACAGTGCCAGGTCAATGCCAGCGGTGACGCCACCGGAAGTGATGAGGTTGCGGTCCTGGACGTAAATCCGGTCGGTCTCGACCGTCGCCCCGGGGAAGGCCTTGATCAAGCGTTCGGTGTAATGCCAGTGGGTTGTCACGCGATAGCCGTCGAGCAAACCGGCGTGCCCCAGCACAAAGGCCCCGGTGCAGATCGAGCCATAGGCCTTCGATCGACTGACATTGTGCTTGAGCCACTCGAGCAAGGGCGGATGTTTTTCGTTGTAGGCACCGGGGCCACCGGGCACCAGCAACAAATCAAAGCCGTCACAGGCCTGCTCGACAGGCAGGTCCGCCTGCACCTTCACGCCATTGGACGCCCGCAGTGCGCCGGGCGCGGTGCCAATGGTTGTCAGCACATAGTGGTCGGCGGGTTTGAGATAACGATTGGCAATGGAAAACACCTCCATGGGCCCGGCCATGTCGAGCAGGAGAAAGTCGGGGAACAACACCATTGCTATGGTTTTCATGGGTTCAAGATCACTGAATCAAAAAAGGAATGCTTACACCGCCCCCTGTAGGAGTGAGCCTGCTCGCGATAGCGGTCTAACAGTCACATTCATTGTGGAATGTGACATCGCTTCGCGAGCAGGCTCGCTCCCACAGGGACAACGCTGTGCAGTATGACGAAGTCCAGAGCGAGCGTCGTCCGTCCTTTACTGTCAACCTGAACAGGACAGTATTTCAATTTCCACCTACTTATTGCATCAGTCGATAAACATTAACCTTCTCCTCACTCGGACGAATCAACGTCCCCACAGGAGATTTCATCATGCTGACCCTTCGCAAAGCATCGGATCGTGGCCTGGCCAATCACGGTTGGTTGAAGTCGTTCCATACCTTTTCCTTCGCCAGCTATCGCAACCCGAAAGAACAGGGTTTTTCCGATCTGCTGGTGATCAACGATGACCGCGTGGCAGCCGGTAAAGGCTTCGGCCAGCACCCGCACCGCGACATGGAGATTTTCTCCTATGTGCTCGAGGGCGCGCTGGAACACAAGGACACCCTGGGAACCGGCTCGGTGATCCGTCCTGGCGATGTGCAGTTGATGAGCGCCGGCAGCGGCGTGGCGCACAGCGAGTACAACCACTCGGACTCGCGGCCGGTGCACTTTCTGCAAATCTGGATCGTCCCGGACGTCAGCGGTGCCAAGCCCCGCTATCAGCAGGAACATTTCAGCACGCAGAAAAAACGCGGCCGCCTGCAATTGATCATCTCCCCTGACGGCGCCAAGGGCTCGCTGAAAGTGCGCCAGGATGCGCGGGTGTATGCCGGCCTGTTCGATGGCAAGGAAAGTGCCACGCTGGAACTGGCGGCCAATCGCTATGCCTACGTGCATGTGGCTCGCGGTCGCGTCGAACTCAACGGCGTGCCGATGCAGGAAGGCGACGGTGTGCGGATTCGCGAGGAGCAGCTGCTGACCTTGAACAATGGGGTGGATGCTGAAGTACTGGTGTTCGACCTGCGGCCGCAAGAGCTGCCAGAAATGCCGTAAGAGGCATTCACCGATCCCTGTAGGAGCGAGCATGCTCGCGATGGACGTTAACGATAACGCGCCTTGTCTGAATGAACGCGTTGCCCGTGCTTCCATCGTCGGAACGCCGCCCGGAGCATGCTCGCTCCTACAGGGCCCCCGAAAACCCTTCGACAATCTCCTCGATCACCGCCCGGACCCTCGCGGTATGCCGAAGGTCCGCGTGGGTCACCAGCCACACGTCATACGGCAACGTCCGCGTGCGCTCCGGCCACAGTCGGATCAGCCCATCCTTCTCTCCCATGTACACCGAAATTTCCCCGATGCCGATCCCTGCGGCAATGGAGCGGCGCACCAGCAGACTGGAATTCAGGCTCGCGGCGATCCGCCCGCGCACCACAGGTTCGTTGACCAGCGTCATGTCCTTGCCAGCCTGCAAATACGGCTGATACACCACCAGATCGTGCCCTTCAAATGACGATCCCGGCTCGGGTATCCCGTGGGCATCCACATAGGCTTGCGAGGCGAACAGGCCCACCGGCCAACGGGCGATTCGCCGGGCGATGAGGTCCGGGTTGTCCGGCCGGGTGTTGCGCACGGCGATGTCGGCTTCGCGCTTGGCCAGGCTGAGGATTTGTGACGAGGCGTCCAGTTGCACCCGCACGTCGGGGTGACGTTGATGCAGGCGAGCGACAGCCGGGATCAGGAAATCGATGGCCAGGGAGTCGGTGGTGGTCACCCGCACGATGCCCGTCAGCCGGTCATCGAGGCCCTGGATGCGGCGCTGCAGTTCCAGCGCCGAATGCTCCATTTTCTCGACCGCGCGCATCGCCGCCTCGCCCACCGCGGTCAACGCATAGCCTTCGGAGGTGCGCAGGAACAGCGTGGCGCTCAACGATTTTTCCAGCGCAGTGATGCGCCGGCCAACCGTGGCCTGATCGACACCCAGCACCCGCGCGGCACCGCGCAGGGTCGATTCGCGGCAGACCGCGAGAAATACCCGTGCGTCATCCCAATTCATGGGGTTCTCCTTCCGATGCATTTACGCATCACGATAACGCGAAATCGCTGCGTTAGTGCATCAGCAAAGCTGGTTAAGCTGCTCACCAGCGAAAAACTTGCAGGAGAGCGTCCATGCTCAGCCCCTCAAACACCCCACGCAACGCATTCTGGCTGCCGATCCTTGCCGGCCTGTGCGCCAGCCTGGTCAGCATTGGCCTGGCGCGTTTTGCCTATACGCCGTTGATCCCCTCGCTGATCCAGGCCCACTGGTTTTCCGCCGGCGACGTGGTGTACCTCGGCGCCGCCAACCTGGTGGGCTACCTGGTCGGGGCACTGATCGGCCATCCGTTGGCGCGTCGCACCTCCAACAAAACTGCGCTGCGGCTGATGATGCTGGCGGTCACCTTGTCGTTCTTCGCCTGCGCTTTTCCCTTGTCGATGAGTTGGTTTTTCGGCTGGCGCTTGCTCTCGGGTGTCGCCGGCGGCGCGATCATGGTGCTGGTGGCGGCCACGGTGTTGCCCCACGTGCCGGCCTCGCGCAAAGGCCTGGCCAGTGGCGCGATCTTTCTCGGCATAGGGCTGGGTATCGCCGGGTCGGGGACGATCGTCCCGCCGCTGTTGAGCCTGGGCTTGCAGCAAACCTGGTTGGGCCTCGGCTTGCTGGCACTGGTCCTGACCGCCATCAGCTGGTTTGGCTGGCCGTCGGCTGCGTCCCAGGCCACGATGACCGCCACACCCCATGCCGCGTCGACCCGCACCCACCCGGGTGTCTACCTGCTGTTTGCCCAATACGCACTCATGGCGGCGGGGCTGGTGCCGGCCATGGTGTTCCTGGTGGATTACGTCGCTCGCGGCCTCGGCGCCGGGCAACACATCGGCGCGCTGATCTGGGTGATGTACGGCCTCGGCGCGATCATCGGGCCGGTGAGCTATGGTTTTCTTGCGGATCGACTGGGCGCGAAGCCGAGTATCCGCCTGGTGCTGGTGGTGCAGGCGATTGCCGTGGCCCTGCTGTCGGTCTCCAGCGCCTTCGCGGCATTGGCCGTGCTGGCCCTGATCCTCGGCTCGTTCCCACCGGGCATCGTGCCGCTGGCACTGGCGCGGGTTCACGAACTGGTCCCCGGGCATCATCAGCAACAGGTGGTCTGGAGTCGCGCGACAGTGTCCTTCGCCACCTTCCAGGCCATTTCCGGGTTCGCTTATTCGGCCCTGTTCAATGCCAGCGGCGGCCATCATGGGCTGATGTTCGTGATTGCGGCCGGGGCAATTGTCGTGGCGTTGTTGCTGGAGCTAAGCGTGCGCTTGCTCACCCCATCCAATGTAGGAGCGAGCCGGCTCCGGGCGGCGTTCCGACGAAGACGTCGGCACATTAAGCATCGTTGCCGCCTGACACACCGTCATCGCGAGCAGGCTCACTCCTACAGTTGCTCGGCGCACTGGACTAAATTATTCGTACTCATGACAGGTTTCAAACATGACACTTCCCCAAACCATGACCCTGATTGAAATCACCCAACCCGGTGGCCCTGAAGTCCTGCAACCGCGCCAGGTGGCAATGCCCACGGCGGGCGTAGGTGAAGTGCTGATCCGCGTGCACGCCGCCGGGGTCAATCGCCCCGACGTGATCCAGCGCGCCGGCAAGTACCCGATGAAACCCGGCATGAACCCGATCCCGGGGCTGGAAGTGGCTGGTGAAGTGGTCGCCGTGGGCGCGGACGTCAGCGACTTTATCGTCGGCGACAAGGTCTGTGCGCTGACCAATGGCGGCGGCTATGCGCAGTACTGCGTGGTCCCGGCCAGCCAGGCCCTGGCGATTCCCGAAGGCATGGACTGGGTGCAGGCGGCGGCGGTGCCGGAGACCTTCTTTACCGTGTGGGCCAATCTGTTCGACATGGGCGGCGCCAGCAAGGGCCAGCGCGCGTTGATCCACGGCGGCACCAGCGGCATCGGCACCACCGCATTGATGTTGTGCCGCGAATTCGGCATCAAGGCCTTCGCCACGGCGGGCAGTGAGCAAAAGTGCGCGGTCATCCGCCAATTGGGCGCCGAAGCGATCAACTATCGCGATCAGGACTTCGTCCAGGTCATCCAGGAAAAAACCGCCGGCAAGGGCGTCAATGTCATCCTCGACATCATGGGCGGTTCGTACCTGAACCAGAATATCGCGGCATTGGGCATGGAAGGTCGACTGGTGATGCTGGGCTTCCTCGGCGGCGCTTTCGCCAAGGAGATCGACCTGCTGGCGATCCTGGGCAAACGCGCCACGATCACCGGATCGCTGTTGCGTGCCCGCACCCGGGAAGAAAAAGCCTCGATCGCCGAACAGTTGCGCGAATACGTATGGCCGGTGCTCGCGGCCGGGCGCTGCCTGCCGATGATCGACCAGGTTTACGCGCTCACCGAGGCCGCGCAGGCCCATGCGCGTATGGAGGCAGGCGACCACATCGGCAAGATTGTGCTGCGCGTGGACTGACAGTCGCGCAAAAAACTTGTAGGAGTGAGCCTTGCTCGCGATGGCGGAGTGTCAGACAACATCGATGTCGACTGACACTCCGCTATCGTCGGAACGCCGCCCGGAGCCGCGCTCACTCCCACAAGTCGCATTTTTCCCCACCCCGCGCGCGCATCTGTTAAAACGCGGACTTCATGTCCGTACCGGTGAACCACCCGATGCCCTCTGCCCTCCTCACCCGTCTGCGCCTGCGCTGGCTGCCGCTGCTGTGCATGGCCGCGCTGATCGTCGGCCTGCCGGTGGGCTGCGGCGCACTCAAGTACAAAGAGCGCGAGCTGCTGTTTCGCATCGAACCGGGCACGGCCGGCTGGTATCGCGGTTTGCCTCGGGATGTGCAGGAGTTCGACATCAAGCCCGCCGATTTCAAGGCCGGGCAAAACCTGCATGCCTGGTGGTGGCCGGCCGCGCGCCGCGACGCGCCGTCGATCCTCTACCTGCATGGCGTACGCTGGAACCTGACCGGCCAGGCCTTTCGCATCGAGCAGCTGCGGGCCATGGGCTACTCGGTGCTGGCGATCGACTATCGCGGGTTCGGGCAGAGCCAGGGTGATTTGCCGTCGGAGGCCAGCGTTTACGAAGATGCCCGGGCCGCCTGGGAACGCTTCACAGCGATGCAACCGGACGCCAGCAAACGCTTGATCTACGGCCATTCCTTGGGCGGCGCGGTGGCCATCGACCTGGCGGCGGACCTGGCCGCCCAGGCGAAAAAGGCAAAAAGCCCGGTCCCGGTGCGCGGCCTGGTGATCGAGTCCACCTTCACCTCCCTGGGCGATGCCGTCACTGAAGTCGCGGGCAACAACCTGCCGGTGAACTGGCTACCGGTGCGCTGGTTGCTGTCGCAGAAGTTCGACTCCATCGACAAGATCGTCGACATCGACATGCCATTGCTGGTGGTTCACGGCCTGGCCGATCAGTTCATGCCGTCGAGGTTCAGCCAGCAATTGTTCAATGCGGCCAACGAACCCAAGCGCCTGTTGCTGATACCCGGCGGCACGCACAACAACAGCATGAGCCTGGGCGGCAGCCAGTACCGCCAGGCGCTGGAAGGCCTGATGCGGGCAAAACCGCAGATCGCCGGGCCGATGATTTCCCGGGGCGCCCAGGACTCCTGAGGGTTATCGATAGCCCCGCGCCTGAAGGTCGAACAACTGCGCATAACGTCCACCGGCAGCAACCAGCGTGGCATGATCGCCGTGCTCAAGGATGCAACCCTGATCCAGCACGATGATGTGGTCGGCATTACGCACGCTGGAAAAACGGTGGGATATCAGCAGGGTCATGCGGCCTTGGGTGTGCTGGCTGAAATGCTCGAACACTGCCGCTTCCGCCGCCGGGTCGAGTGCCGAGGTCGGCTCGTCGAGGATCAGGATATCGGCATCGCGGCGCATGTAGGCGCGCGACAGGGCGATTTTCTGCCACTGCCCGCCAGACAGTTCCAGGCCACCGGCAAACCAGCGCCCCAGCTGCGTGGCGTAGCCGCGATCGAGCCGCTCGATGAACGGCGCGGCCATGCCTTCGGCGGCGGCTTGCTGCCAGCGCTGCTCATCCTTGAACGCCAGCGTGTCGCCCACGCCGATGTTCTCGCCGACGGAAAACTGGTAGCGAATGTAGTCCTGGAAGATCACCCCAATCCGCCGGCGCAGCGCATCCTCCTCCCAGGCCTGCAGATCGCTGCCGTCCAGCAGGATGCGGCCTTGATCGGGACGGTACAGCCGGGTCAACAACTTGATCAGCGTGGTCTTGCCAGAACCATTCTCCCCCACCAGCGCCACACTGTGCCCCGGCACCAGGTGCAGGTCGATGCCCGTCAGCGCGGCGCGACTGGCACCCGGGTAACGGAAGCCGACGTTCTCGAACCGCAGGCCATCGCCAGGCACCGCGCCCACCGTCAGATAGCCGGTGTCGGCAACCACGGGTTCGGCCAGGTATTCATAGAGGCTCGACAGGTAGAGCCCATCCTCGTACAGACCGCTGATAGCGCTCAGGCTGCTGCTCACCGCCGCCTGTCCCTGCTTGAACAACACCAGGTACATGGTCATCTGGCCGAGGCTGATGTTGCCGTGCACGGCATCGACCACCACCCAGGCATAAGCCAGGTAGAACGCCGCGGTGCCCAGCAGGCCGAGGACAAATCCCCAGCCATCGCGACGCAGGGTCAGCCGCCGGTCCTCGGCATAGAGCCTGGCAAAGGTGTCGCGGTAACGCTGCAACAGCAGCGGCGCGAAACCGAACAGCTTGACCTCCTTGATGTAGCCCTCATGGGACAGCAGCGTCTCGATGTAGGTCTGCTGCCGGCTCTCCGGCGCACGGCGGGTAAACAAGCGAAAGGCATCACCGGAAAAGTGCGCCTCGGCAAAAAATACCGGCAACGCGCCGACCACCAGCAACACCAGTGCCCAGGGCGAAAAATGCACCAGCAACACACCGAAGCTGATCAGCACGATCAGGTTCTGGATCAGCCCCAGGGACTTCATCACCAACGCCAACGGCCGGGTCGAGGCTTCGCGCCGAACCCGCACCAGCTTGTCGTAGAACTCCGAATTCTCGAACTGCACCAGCGATAACGTCTGGGCCTTTTCCAGAATCATCGTGTTGACCTTCTGCCCCAGCTGCACCCGCAACAGCGACTGCTGTACCGACAGCGCCCGCTGCGCGCCGGACAGCAAGGCCAACACACCCGCCTCCAGCAGCACATAACGCACCACCGGCCACAACGGCGCACTACCCTGCTGCGCGTGCAATTGCATGGCGAAGACCACGGCGTCGACAATGCGCTGCCCCAGCCACGCCGCCAGCGCCGGCAGCACACCTGCAATCAGCGTTGCCAACACCAGGCCGAGGAACAAACCGCGCGAGGTGCCCCAGACCAGCAGCAAGGCACGCCGTGACTGGTCGAGCAGCGAGGTGAAGCGGGCAAAAACCGGGCTCACGCCAAAGGCTCCGCGGTGTCGAGCCGTTCCCCCTGAAACCGCGCCCGATACCGCCCCGGACTCTCCCCCGTCCACTTCTTGAAAGCCCGGTGGAATGCGCTCGGTTCCTGGAAACCCAGTTGTTCGGCGATGTCGCCGATACTGGCCTGGCTCTCGCGCAACTGTTCGAACGCCACCGCGCGCCGTACTTCGTCCTTGATCTCCTGATAGGAACAACCTTCGCGCTCCAGTTTGCGGCGGAAAGTACTGGGGCTCAGGTGTTGTTCGAGGGCAAAGGCCTGCAGGGTCGGCCATTGGCTGTAATGGCTGTTGCGCAAGCGCTGGTGCACCTGTGACGCCAGGCCGTGCTGGTTGCGGAAGCGGATTACCAGCCATTGTGGCGCGGTGCGCAAGAACACTTTGAGCGACGCCAGGTCCTGGACCACCGGCAGGCGCAGGTAATGACTGGCGAACTCGATTTCGGTGCGCTCGGCGCCAAAGGTCAGGTTCGGCCCCCAGAGCAGGCGGTCGTCGCTGAGTGACAGGCGCGCATGGCGAAAGTCCGCGCGGTCGATCGGGATGCGCCTTCCGCCCAGCCAGCAGAGCAGGCTGATCATCAACACCAGGAACGTCTCTTCGCCGAAACGGCTGACGTCTTCGTTGGCTGCCTGGCTGTCCAGGCTGATGACCGCCCGCTTGCCGCGCACGGTCAGCGTGCCGCGAAAATCCTCGAGGAACAGGGCGAAGTTGGCCAGGCACTGGCGCATGGCCTTGTGCAGGTCGGGCTCCTGGATCAAGGCGCGGCAAATCAGGGCAAATGCGCCCGGCGGCATGCCATGGGAGTCGAGCCCGAAGAATTCGTCATTGAGCTCGCGGATCTGAATCAGCCACAACGCCGCAAAGGCATTGGCCGATACCCGCGCCGTGGGGTCCTGCATCAGCGCCGGATCAATACCGGCCTGTTCCAGCACAGCCCGTACACGCTGTGGGTCGTCCCCCAGCCCGTGGATCATCGCCTGCACGAAGTAGGCGGCTACCGAGTCCTTTTCCCGCATGCGAACGCTTCGCTCCCCATCACCCGAAATGGCAAAAAACATCAGTGCCGTTGAACAGTTTCGGCATAGGCCAACCACCGTACCGGCTCTAGACTCGCGGCAATAGTACGCTTTCGGCCATCACGGCGGCCAAGGTATCGCAGGGTTTATCGAAAGGACGGCAACATGAATCTGCAAAACATCGGCGTGATCGGCGCCGGCACCATGGGCAACGGCATCGCGCAAGTCTGCGCCCTGGCCGGTTTCAATGTGACCCTGCTGGACATCAGCGAGGTTGCCCTGCAAAAAGCCCTCGCCACCGTCGGCAAGAACCTTGACCGCCAGGTCGCCAAGGAAACCCTGAGCGCCGAACAAAAAAACGCCGCCCTCGACAAGATCCGCACCAGCACCGACTACAGCAGCCTGCACGATGCGCAACTGGTGATCGAAGCCGCCACCGAGAACCTCGACCTGAAACTGCGGGTGCTGCAACAGATTGCCGCCCAGGTTAGCGCCGAGTGCGTGATCGCCTCCAACACCTCGTCGTTGTCGATCACCCAGCTGGCAGCCAGTGTCAGCCAGCCCGGACGCTTCATCGGCCTGCACTTCTTCAACCCGGTGCCGGTGATGGGCCTGATCGAAGTCATTCGCGGCCTGCAAACCAGCGATGCCACCCACGCCCTGGCGTTGGACATGGCGACCCGCCTGGGCAAGACCGCGATCACCGCCGGCAACCGCCCGGGGTTCGTGGTCAACCGGATCCTGGTGCCGATGATCAACGAAGCGATCCTGGTCTTGCAGGAAGGCCTGGCCAGTGCCGAGGACATCGACGCCGGCATGCGCCTGGGCTGCAACCAGCCTATCGGCCCGCTGGCCCTGGCGGACCTGATCGGCCTGGATACGCTGCTGGCGATCATGCAAGCCTTCTACGACGGCTTCAACGACAGCAAATACCGCCCGGCGCCCTTGCTCAAGGAAATGGTCGCCGCCGGGTACCTGGGACGCAAGACGGGGCGCGGCTTCCATGCCTATGCCTGAGCGTTGCTCGCGTTTCGCCGAATACCGGGACAAGGTGCTGGAGCTGTTCGCCAGCAAGGGTTTCGGTCAGGTCGGCATGCGTGAGCTCGCGACGTGCCTGGGGCTTTCCCCGGGCTCGCTGTATCACCATTACCCGAGCAAACAGCACCTGCTGCTGGACTTGATCGAAGAGTTCTACGAAGAGCTGCTGGCCACGCTGGGGCGCATCAAGCAACAGGCGCCGGCCAAGCGCGACCGACTCAACAGCCTGATTCGCGCGCACCTGAACCTGCATCGCGACATGCCCTGGCATTTTCGCCTGGTGGAACGCGACAGCGATTGCCTGAACGAAGAGCAACAGGCACGGGTTCGACAGTTGCGCGAGCAGTACGAACGCCAATTGATGGTGATCCTCGGCGCCCGTTCGCGGTTCAGTGAATCGGGGCTCCTGGCGGCCGGTCATGCCGTCGCCGCCCTGCTTAACAGCGCTCCCTGCTGGCTGACCGCCCATTCGCTGGACGAAGGCGAGCACGATGAACTGCTGGAGAACCTGGTCGGCGGCGCCATCGAGCGCTTGCTGGCGCCACGGCGCACGGGCGAGGCTATAAGCCTGGCGCGCCCTATCGAGAAAATATCTAAAAATACCCAGGCTCCCGCCGCGATTTAGCGCTTTGCTTGCCCAGTCGATGCCATCGGAATTCGCGCTTGAACCAGGCGTCCAATCCGGTGTGTCCCTTCCACTGACCGGGAGCGCAATCATGAAAATCAATCCCTACCTGATCTTCAATGGCGACTGCAAAGCCGCGTTCACCTTCTATGCCGAAAGCCTCAAGGGCCAGATCGAAGCCATGCTGACCTTCGGCGAAACCCCTGCCGCCGAGCACGTCCCCAAGGACCTGCACAATTTGATCATCCACACCCGGCTGGCCGTGGGCGATCAGGCGATCATGGGCTCGGACACCACCCCCGATCGCCCCACCGACGAGATGAGCGGCTGCTCGATTTCGCTGAATGTCGACAGCATCAAGGAGGCTGAACAGGTGTTTTCGGCCCTGGCCGAAGGCGGTCAGGTACAAATGCCGCTCGAGGCCACTTTCTGGGCCGCGCGTTTCGGCATGCTGGTCGACCGCTTTGGCGTGTCGTGGATGATCAACTGCGAGAAGGACCAGTAACAGGGTCGCACGCGGCGATGCTGTTCAAGCAGCTCCGACCTGGAACGGTCGTGCATTCTGGAAACTCCCGGGCCGTCTGCTACCGTCAACAAGCCACCCCTGTGGCAGCGGCCCTTCGGAGGACACCACCATGCAAACCCATGACGCGTCATGGTCCACCCGTTTCAAACTGTCGCTGCTGGCGGGAGGGCTCGCCGCCGCCCTGCTGGCACTCAGCGGTTGCGCGACAGTCGATGCCCAGACCACCGCCTACGTGGGCGTGGAACACCCCGCACCGACGCTGCCCAGTGAAGTCGTGGTGCTGCGCTCCGAGCCCCTGCGCCCGCACATTCGACTGGGGGAAATACTGATCGACGCCAGTGTCGACCCGGCCCCTCCCATAACCGAGGTGGAACAGAAACTGCGGGAAGAATCCGCTAAGCTCGGTGGCGATGCCGTGGTGGTGGTCTATGACCATATCCAGCCGGTAGGTGCCTACCTCAACGGGCCGCTATGGGCGCGCGACGTACAGACCGTCAATGGCCGCAAACTCAAAGGGATCGTGATCAAGTACAAGATTTGAGTCGCAGGATTTTCCGTTGAAAATGACAACGCGGGGCGCCGTTTCCCCGCGAGTCACGGGGCGCTTTTGCGCCTGCGTACCATCCCGTTCCACCCCTCCCAAGATCCGCTAAAAACTGCTGTTGGCCATCTTGCCAGCCTGAGCGGTTGCACTTCAATTTGCCCGAGTTTGACCTGCCGATAGTGACAGTTCCGCTACACAACTTTTTGTTCGGGACTGATACGTTTTTTTTCATTTGTTTGATTTATGAAATTTAATGTGCCATTTATAGCCTCGAGAATCCCGGGAACGGGCGCCCTCGCCCGATCGGACGGCCGCTCCCCGTAACACCCAAACACCTCATCCAGGAGTCAACAATATGAACAAGACAGAACTTCTAGGTGCTCTGGCACTGTGCGCCGCAAGCCTGCTGGCACATGCCGACGAGGACAGCCTGCGCATCGGAATCGAAGCCGCCTACCCACCCTTCTCCTTCAAGACGCCAGAGGGCAACGTCAGTGGTTTCGATTACGACATCGGCAACGCGCTGTGCGAAGAAATGAAGGTCAAATGCGAGTGGGTCATCCAGGAATTCGACGGCATGATCCCGTCACTGAAAGTGCGCAAGATCGATGCCGTGCTGTCGTCGATGTCGATCACTGACGACCGCATGAAGTCGGTCGACTTCAGCAAAAAGTACTACCACACGCCGGGCAAGTTCGCGATGAAGGCCGGCAACGTGATCAACGACCCGCTGGTCGATCTCAAGGGCAGGAAAGTCGGGGTCCAGCGCTCCTCGACCTATGACCGCTTCGCCACCGAGCAGCTTGAGCAGGCCGGCGTCTCGATCGTTCGCTACTCCTCACAGAATGAAGCCTTTCTCGACCTGGCGGCGGGTCGCCTGGATGCCACGCTCGCCGACATCGTCAACACCGATGAGAGCTTCATCAAGACGCCCCTGGGCAAGGGTTTTGCACTGGTCGGGCCCGACATCAACGACCCGAAATACTTCGGCAGGGGCGCCGGGATTGCCGTGCGTAAAGGCGACAGCGCGAACGTTGCACGCCTGAGTGCGGCGATTGACGCCATCCGCAGCAATGGCAAGTACCAGCAGGTGATGGCCAAGTACTTCGCCTTCGATATCTACGGCGAATAGGCCTCTATCCGAAACCCTGGCGCCAGCCCCTGCGGGCGCCACTTGTGGCTTGTCTCGCGCGCCTTGCGGCGCTCGCTTGAGGAACTTCATCATGCTCCACGGCTACGGATCGAGTATTCTCGATGGCGCCTGGCTGACCATCAACCTGGCCCTGACCTCCATGACCATGGCCATCGCCCTGGGCCTGATCGGCGCCGCCTTACGGCTGTCGCCGCTCAAATGGCTGGCGGTACTGGGCGAAGGCTATACCACCCTGATCCGCGGGATTCCCGACCTGGTATTGATCCTGCTGATCTTCTATGGCGGCCAGGACCTGGTGAACCGCCTTGCCCTCGCACTGGGCTACACCCGCTACATCGACATCAATCCCTTTATCGCGGGCGTCTGCACCATGGGTTTCATCTTTGGTGCCTATCTCTCGGAAACCTTTCGTGGCGCCTTCATGGCAATCCCCAAGGGCCAGGGCGAGGCCGGCGCTGCCTATGGCATGAGTGGCGTCCAAGTGTTCTGGCGGATCCTGGTGCCGCAGATGATCCGCTTCGCCATTCCCGGCTTCACCAACAATTGGCTGGTGCTGACCAAATCCACCGCGCTGATCTCGGTGATCGGCCTGCAGGACATGATGTTCAAGGCCAAGAACGCGGCGGACGCCACCCATGAGCCGTTCACGTTTTTCCTCACGGTTGCCGCGCTCTACCTGATGCTCACCAGCCTGTCCTTGCTGGTGCTGCGCTATCTGGAAAAACACTACTCGGTCGGCGTCAAAGCCGCTGAACTGTAACGCGGAGCACGGCCATGATTCTCGACTACCACCTGATCTGGGAAAACCTGCCGCTGTACCTCAATGGCGCCCTGGTGACCCTCAAAGTCCTGCTGATTTCCCTGGCCATCGGCCTGGTGCTGGCGATTCCCGTCGCGTTGATGCGCGTCTCCCGCTCACCGCTGGTGAACTTCCCGGCCTGGCTCTACACCTACGTGATTCGCGGTACGCCGATGCTGGTGCAACTGTTCCTGATCTATTACGGGTTGGCGCAGTTCGAAGCGGTACGCCAGAGCGCGCTCTGGCCGTACCTGTCCAGTGCAACGTTTTGCGCCTGCCTGGCCTTTGCGATCAACACCAGTGCCTACAGCGCCGAACTGCTGGCCGGCAGCTTGAAGGCCACGGCCCACGGCGAGATCGAAGCCGCCAGGGCCATGGGCATGTCGCGCCTGACCCTGTACCGGCGGATTCTCCTGCCGTCGGCCCTGCGCCGGGCGCTGCCGCAGTACAGCAACGAAGTGCTGATGATGCTGCAAACCACCAGCCTGGCGTCGATCGTCACGCTGGTCGATATCACGGGCGCCGCGCGAACGGTCAGTTCGCGGTTCTATTTGCCGTTCGAGGCGTTCATTACCGCGGGCCTGATCTACCTGGCCCTGACCTTCATCCTGGTTCGCCTGTTCAAGCTGGCCGAGCGCCGCTGGCTGGCCTACCTGGCACCGCGCAAGCACTAAGGAGCCTTATGCAGCACATTCAATACCTCTTGCCGTGGAGTGCCTCGGGTACGGAGCGCAAGCTGTCGCTGTTGCGTTTTGGCAGCGGACCGCGCAAGGCCTATATCCAGGCCTCCCTGCATGCCGACGAATTGCCGGGGATGCGCGTCGCCGTCGAACTCAAGCGCCGCTTGCTGGAACTGGAAGAGCAAGGCCGCCTGAGCGGAGTGATCGAGTTGGTGCCGATGGCCAATCCGATCGGTATCGCCCAGATGTTCCAGGCCACCCATCAAGGTCGCTTCGAGTTCTCCAGCGGGAAGAATTTCAATCGCGACTTCCCGGAACTGGCCGAGGACGTGGCGCAGCGACTGGAAGGCCAATTGGGCGACGATGCCGACGCCAACGTCGACCTGATCCGCCGCGCCATGGTTCATGCCCTCGCCAACTTGCCAGCGGCGACCTCGGAGCTCGACGGCCTGCGTCGCCTGTTGCTGCAGCACGCCTGCGATGCCGATGTTGTGCTGGACCTGCACTGCGACTTCGAGTCGATCATGCTGTTGTATGCCATGCCACAAAACTGGCCACGCTTGCGCTCGTTGGCCGCCCGCCTCGGTGCCGGCGTTGCCCTGCTGGCCGAGGCTGCAGGCGGCAATGCCTTCGATGAAGCCTGCGCACTTCCCTGGCTGCAACTGGCCGCGCGCTTCCCGCAAGCCAACATTCCCCTGGCGTGTGCTGCCACCACTATCGAGTTGCGCGGCATGGCGGACACCGAACGCGAGACCTGTGTCGACAGCGCCCAAGCCATTCTCGGCTATCTCGCCGAGCAAGGCCTGATCAGCGGTGACTGGCCGGCGGCGCCACCGGGCGAGTGTGAGGCGACCCCCTTTGCCGGTGCGCAGTACGCCTACGCGCCACACCCGGGGGTGGTGAGTTATCTGCAAGCGCTGGGTGCCCGGGTCCAGGTCGGCGATCCGTTGTTCGAAGTGATTGACCCGCTCACCGACCAGCACAGCGTGGTGCTCGCCAGCACCGACGGCATTCTTTATGCCCGCGAACGCCTGCGCTTCGCCCAGCCCGGCCTGTGGCTGGCGAAAATTGCCGGCAGCACCCCCATTCGCCAAGGCCGCTTGCTCAGCGACTGACAAACAGAGAGTCGGAACCATGTACAAGCTGGAAATAAACAATCTGCACAAAAGCTACGGCAGCCACGAAGTGCTCAAGGGCGTGTCCCTGGAGGCGAAGGCCGGTGACGTCATCAGCATCATCGGCTCCAGCGGCTCGGGCAAAAGCACCTTCCTGCGTTGCATCAACCTGCTGGAACAGCCCAACGCCGGCAACATCGTGCTCAATGGCGAACAGCTCAAGCTGGTGAGCAACAAACTCGGCGGGCTCAAGGCTGCCGAACCCAAACAACTGCAACGCATGCGTTCGCGGTTATCGATGGTGTTCCAGCACTTCAATCTCTGGTCGCACATGAGCGCCCTTGAAAACGTCATGGAAGCGCCGGTGCAGGTGCTGGGCATCAACAGGAAAGAAGCGCGGGAAAAGGCCGAGCACTACCTGGACAAGGTCGGCGTGGCGCACCGCATGGACGCCTGGCCCGCTCATATGTCCGGCGGTGAGCAACAGCGCGTGGCGATTGCCCGGGCACTGGCCATGGAGCCTGAAGTGATGCTGTTCGACGAGCCCACTTCGGCACTCGACCCCGAGCTGGTCGGCGAAGTGCTGAAGGTCATGCAGGACCTGGCGCTGGAAGGCCGGACCATGGTGGTCGTGACCCACGAAATGGGCTTTGCCCGCGAGGTGTCGAACCAGCTGGTGTTCCTGCACAAGGGCCAGGTCGAGGAACGGGGCGACCCGCGCGAGGTGCTGGTCAACCCGCAGTCGCAACGACTCCGGCAGTTTCTGGCCGGCAGTTTGAAATAAGCCATCCGCACACACCGAGGGTCGGCATCAGATACACTCGCGTGCGCATACCTGTAGGAGCGAGGCTTGCCCGCGAAGCAAACACCGCGGTGTTTCAGGCATTGCGCGTTATCGTTTGTTCGCGGGCAAGCCTCGCTCCTACAGGTTTTCTACCCCTTCAGGACATGTTGAGCCGGATATGCCGACCCCTTCGAAAGACACCACGGTCTATGCCGCGCCAGTGATGCGCAAACTGGCGGAAATCGTTTCCGATCTGCCGCCGTCACTGCGCAAGGTGGCGGACTTTGTCCTGCGTCACCCGCTCCGGGCCGCGACCCTGACCATCGAAGAAATGGCCCATGAAACCTCCACCTCTCCCGCCGCGGTGAATCGCCTGGCCAAGGCGCTGAACCTGGGTGGCTATACCGGCATGAAGGCCGAGCTGGTGGCGACGTTGCAGCAGATGGTGTCGCCGGTCGACAAGCTGCGCAACGAACTGGCGCATCGACCGGGGGGCGCGTTTGGCCTGCATGAGCAAATCCACAGCGCCAGCAGCAACCTTGCCACGGCCGCGACCAACAACCATGCCGAGACCTTCGAGGCGTTTGTCACGCGCCTGACCGAAGCGCGAAAAATCTACATCCTGGGGTTTGGCAACAGCGTCTACTTCGCCGGTCTCGCCGCCTCGACCCTGATGCCCTTCTGTGCGGACGCTACCGCCATCAGCATGGAGGGCGGCAACGAAAACGCGGCTTACCGGCTGGCCGCCATCACCGATCAGGACGTGTTGCTGGCGATCTCCCTGCCACGCTACTCCCTCGATACCCTGCAACTCGCCCGTTTCGCCAACGCGCGCGGCGCCTCGGTATTGGCGATCACCGACTCACCCGCCTCCCCGCTCACCGCCATTGCCGAACACGTGCTGTTCGCCCCGGCCGACCATCCGGTGTTGACCAGCTCCAACATCGCCGTGCTCGCCCTGATCGAGGGATTGGTGGCGGGCGTGATGGCTCGCAACAAGGAAGCCGTCAAGCTGGCGACCGAACTGACCGAAAGCGTGATGTCCTACCTGCACATCCCGCCCGGCAACAAAGCGCCGAAAAAGTGATGTTTCCGGGCGCCTCCTGTAATGCCGACCCACGCTAGCGCGTGGGTTGGGTCTGCGTCAGGAACGGTGTGGAAAACAGCGCTGTATCCGTGAGCTTCTCGACGTCGACGCGATGGGGAAAGATCTTCTTTTCCACGAACAGGTCATCGACTTGCTGCAAGGCCTGAACATCCCGTGGCTCGACCTGCAACAGCGACTCGTCGCCCCAGCTGCGCAGGCGTTGCGAGACGTCCAGCGGGATATCGTTGACCCTGGCGAAGACCCGCGCGTACTC
The DNA here is from genome assembly GCF_013416725.1 of Pseudomonas sp. SbOxS1. Classification (NCBI taxonomy): domain Bacteria; kingdom Pseudomonadati; phylum Pseudomonadota; class Gammaproteobacteria; order Pseudomonadales; family Pseudomonadaceae; genus Pseudomonas; species Pseudomonas sp. SbOxS1. The sequence continues at coordinate 4,056 of NZ_JAAVXC010000035.1, read as the reverse complement.
GTCGGGGTTCTGCCGGGCCCACTCGAACGCCTTGGCGAAACGCTGCAACACGTCACCGAGGGCCTTGCGCTTGAGCGGATCGCCGAGGACTTCATCCGAGGCGGTAATGAACGTCAGCCCACTGTTGATGCCTTCGCCGCTGATCAGCACCCGTGCGCCCTGCTGCTCGGCAAAGGCCTGGTAGATGCCGAACGTGGCCCAGGCTTCGATCTTGCCGGCGTTGAAGGCCGCCAGGGCGTCGGTCGGCAGGACGAAACCGACATTGACGTCCTGCTCGTCGACCCCGGCATTGGCCAGAGCGCGAATCAACAGGTATTGGGAAATGCTGCCCCGGGCCGAAGACACCACGACGTTGCGGCCCTTGAGATCCGCGACGCTGCGAATGGGTGAATCGGCGGGTACCAGGATCGCAATGCTCCTCGATTGACTGCGCCGAACCGCGACGATGCGCAATGGCGTGCCGCCCGTGGCGGCCGCCAGCACCGGCGTATCACCGGCCGGCCCCAGGTCGACCGCACCGGCGCGCAAGGCTTCGAACAGCGGCGCTGCCCCCTGGAAGTTCGCCCACTCGACCTTGTAGTCGATGCCCTCCAGTGCATTCGCCGCCTCGACCACCGTGCGCAGGCCCTTGGCCTGATCGCCCAGCACCAGCGTCACGCCGGACAAGTCGCTTGGCGCTGTGGCCGCCGATTTGCTTTCGAGCGTTTCGCCGCAACCACTCAGTAGCAGCGCGGCCCCAGCGAGCAATACACCCGCAGACTTCCATACGCGCCTCGACATGGCGTTGCCTCCCTGTAGCAAAAAACGGGCTTTGGTGTCAGCCATGGGCAAACCGCCGCACTGGGGTGTTCGAAGCCCGGCGCTCGACGACGGCCGCGGGTTCCACTTCAACCCCCAGCAAACCCAGGAGCCGCGCACGAATGGCCTGGAAACCGTCCTGGCCACTGTCTCGCGCCCGGGGCAGATCGATGGTCAACTGGTCGGCGATCTTGCCGTTGGCCAGGACGATGACCCGATCGGCCAGCAGGATCGCTTCATCCACGTCGTGGGTGACCAGCAGCACGGCCGGGTTGTGTTTACGCCACAACTCGATGATCAGCCGATGCATGCGGATCCGTGTCAGCGCATCGAGTGCGGCGAACGGTTCATCCAGCAGCAACAGCTTGGGTTCGCGCACCAGGCCACGGGCCAGCGCCACGCGTTGCGCTTCGCCGCCGGAGAGCGTGGCCGGGTAGGCTTCCAGGCGATGCGCCAGCCCCACCTCGGTCAGGGCCTGCACCGCACGCGCCTTGGCGTCAGGGATGTGCAGGCCGAGGATCACGTTTTTCCAGGCGCGTTTCCAGGGCATCAAGCGCGGCTCCTGGAACACCGCCGCCCGCGCCTTGGGCACCAGCAACTGGCCGCTGTCGATGCTGTCGAGCCCGGCCAGGCTGCGCAGCAAGGTGGTCTTGCCCGAGCCGCTGGCCCCCAGCAAGGCGACGAATTCGCCGGGAGCGATGTCCAGGTCCAGACCGTCGATGACCCGCTGCTGGCCGAACTGGCGCACCACATTGCGCAGTTGTACCGGCGCGTTCGAATGGGCAGGTTTGGGCGCGTTCAAAAGATCGATGCTCGACATATCAATTCCTCACGAAAGATGGGCGCCAGGCCAGGGCAAAACGTTCCAGGGTACGGATCAGCCCGTCGATCAACAGACCGAGGACGCTGTAGATCAGCAGGCAAATGACGATCACGTCGGTGCGCATGAAGTCCCGCGCATCACTGGCCAGGAAGCCGATGCCGGCGGTGGTATTGATCTGCTCGACAAACACCAGCGCCAGCCAGGAAATCCCCAGGGAGTAGCGCAGGCCGACAAAAAACGAGGGCAAGGAACCGGGCAGGATCACATGCCAGATCAACTCGCGACGATTGAGGCCCAGGGTGTTGGCGGCCTCGATCAACTTGGGGTCGATGTTGCGGATACCGGCAAACAGGTTGAGGTACACCGGGAAGGTGGTACCGGTGACGATCAGGGCGATCTTGGTGAATTCGCCGATGCCGAACCAGAGGATGAACAATGGCACCAGCGCCAGGGAAGGAATGGTGCGCAGCATCTGCAGCGGCGAATCGAGTATCACCTCGCCCCGTTTGGACAGGCCGCTGACCAGGGCGGCGGCGACGCCGATGCTGACCCCGATGCTCAAGCCCACCAGCGCTCGCTGCAGGGACACCAGCAAGTGCTTGCCCAGCTCACCGGACACAATCATGGCCCACAGCGTGCCGCCGATTTGCGAGGGCGCGGCGATGATGCGTTGCGGGATCAACCCCCATTGCGAGGCCAGTTCCCACAGCAGCAACAGGGCTATGGGACTGAGCAGGCGCAGGAAGACTTCAGGGGTACGCCAGTTGCGCAACCATTGCGGGATCAGCCTCGATGGGCCCTGCAGAGCGCCGTCATGGCGAGCTGCCTTGTTGACGGAAAACGAGCTGGCGGCGCTCGGGCTATCGAAGGTCTTTTCAGTCATCAGGCATCCTTCCTCTTAAAGAACATGGCCAGAGGTGCCATGCATCAGCAACGGTTTTCATGCTATTCGCATAAAAAACCTCAGTGAAATTCTTTTTAGGAATAACCTAATATGATTAAAAATCAGATGCAGCTTTCTTCAGATAAATTATTTGCATAATTATCATGCTCGTCCATGTCAGGCGCGGGGTGCATGGCAGGCACCGCTTAAAATGCGCCTGTCTCATATAGATAAATCATCATCATTCATCTAATTCATAATTAACTTAGAACCAATCGGCATTTCACAGTCGCACCCCGCAACGCCTACTTTTGCTCCCACAGACCGACCCCATGCCAGGTGGAGGCTTGAACCATGCCCTTCCACGACAAGGAACTCCCATGAGTATCGAATTCATCGGCTACATCGGCGGTCACCATTCCTCGGAAATCCACCCTCGCAGCGGCCCGGTCCTGCAACCCGACTACGTGGAAAAAGTCGCACGCGCCCATGACGAGGCCGGGTTTGACCGGGCCCTGGTGGCCTTCCACTCCAACAGCCCGGACAGCACCCTGATCGCCTCGCACGCCGCCAGCGTGACCAGCAACCTCAAGTTCCTGATCGCCCATCGCCCGGGCTTTGCCGCGCCGACCCTGGCCGCGCGGCAGTTCACCACCCTCGACGTGTTCAATGGCGGACGGACCGCCGTGCACATCATCACCGGTGGCGACGATCGCGAACTGCGGGCCGATGGCAGCTACATCGGCAAGGACGAGCGTTATGCCCGCACCGATGAATACCTCGATGTGCTGCGTCAGGAATGGACCCGTGAGGAACCCTTCGACTACCAGGGCCAGTACTACCAGGTCGAGGGCGCACACTCGGCGGTGAAGTCGCCGCAACTGCCGCACATCCCGCTGTATTTTGGCGGTTCATCGGCGGCAGCCATCGAAGTCGCGGGCAAGCATGCGGACGTGTACGCGCTGTGGGGCGAAACCTACGAGCAAGTGCGCGAAGTGGTCAGGCAAGTGCGCGCCGAGGCGGACAAACATGGTCGCAGCATCCGTTTCAGCCTGTCGTTGCGGCCGATCCTGGCGGACACCGAAGAACAGGCCTGGGAGCGCGCCGAGCGCATCCTGCAACAGGCCACGGCACTGGCCGAACAGAACGGTTTCGTGCGCCGCGAACCACCGAACGAAGGCTCACGCCGCCTGCTCGCTGCTGCCGCCCAAGGCTCGCGTCTGGACAAACGATTGTGGACCGGTATCGCCGGCCTGCTGGGCGCGCAAGGTAACTCGACCTCGTTGGTGGGCACGCCGGAACAAGTGGCCGAAGCCCTGCTCGATTACTACGATCTGGGCATCACCACGTTCCTGATTCGCGGCTTCGATCCGCTGGACGATGCCATCGACTATGGCAAGCGCCTGATTCCCCTGACCCGGCAATTGGTGGCTGAACGGGAGCAGCAAAAGGTGGAAAAAGTCGCCTGACAGCCAGCCTGGTTGACCGTGTATATATCCATTCCTGCGGTAACGGCCACCTGGGGTTTCGCTCTTACTGTAGGAGCCCGGCT
>NZ_JAAVXC010000034.1:0-36040 GCF_013416725.1 Pseudomonas sp. SbOxS1 | reverse complement strand
CTGGGCGGCAAGGCCCCGGTGATCATCTTCGACGACGCCGACATCGACGCCGCCGTCGAGGGCATCCGCACCTTCGGTTTCTACAACGCCGGCCAGGACTGCACCGCCGCTTGCCGCATCTATGCCCAGGCAGGCATCTACGAGAAATTCGTCGAGAAGCTCGGCGCGGCCGTCAGCAGCATCAAGTACGGCTTGCAGGACGATCCATCGACCGAGCTCGGCCCGCTGATCACCGCGCAACACCGCGACCGCGTCGCCGGTTTCGTCGAGCGCGCCGTGGCGCAGCCACACATTCGTTTGATCACGGGCGGCAAGGCCGCCCCGGGCAATGGTTTCTTCTTCGAACCGACGGTGCTGGCCGACGCCCGGCAGGACGACGAAATCGTGCGCCGCGAAGTGTTCGGGCCGGTGGTGTCAGTGACTAAATTCAGCGATGAAGCGCAGGTGCTGGGTTGGGCCAACGATTCAGACTACGGCCTGGCGTCCTCGGTGTGGACCGCCGACGTCGGCCGCGCCCATCGCCTGTCGGCGCGCTTGCAGTACGGCTGCACCTGGGTCAACACGCACTTCATGCTGGTCAGCGAAATGCCCCATGGCGGGCAGAAGTTGTCCGGGTATGGCAAGGACATGTCGATGTATGGGTTGGAGGATTACACCGTTGTGCGGCATGTGATGTTCAAGCATTAACCCCCCTCTGTAGGAGCGTGGCTTGCCCGCGAAGGCGGTCGGTCTGATACACCGCGTCGCCTGGTTCGCCGGCAAGCCTGGCTCCTACACCCAATCCCCGGCCATGCGTTACAAGGTTCTCTGGCTATTGCCGATGCCCTTGGCAATGTCGATTGCCCAGTCCATCGCCGCTTCCATGTCCAGCATGTGCGGTTTTGGATCGTGGTTTTCGTCAATGACCGAGCCGTCCGGTCGGTAGACACCGATGAACATGCCCAAGGAGCCGTCCTTCAGTATCTCGGCCTTGACCTTGATGCTGCATCCGTTCGAAAGCGTCTCCTTGTGCTCCACATGGCGCTCAGTCATTACTGCTTTCCTCCCGCGGCTGATTTCGACCTACCCGCAATGCTAGCTCAGGCGCCTGCCAAGCGCTGATCGAGGCGACGGCGACCGCGCCCTGACAGCGGCGCAATGCCACCTATACTAGAGGCCACCTCCCCCCCCCAGGGGCTGCACTCCCAACAATAAAAAGCAGAGGTGGAACATGGTCTGGCAGCAAATCTACGATCCGTTCAACAACCCGGTGCTTTCTACCCTCATGGCCGCCGTGCCGGTGGTGGTGATGCTGGCAGCCCTCGCGTTCTTCCATGTCAAGGCACACCTGGCGGCACTGCTCGCCCTGGCCTCGGCGCTGGTGATCGCGATTTTCGCTTTCGGCATGCCCGCCGGCATGGCGGGGTCGGCCGCATTGTACGGCGCCGCCAACGGTTTGCTGCCCATCGGCTGGATTGTGTTGAACATCATTTTCCTGCATCGGCTGACGACCGAGAACGGCTCGTTCAAAGTACTGCAGGACTCCCTGGCGCGAATCACCGACGATCGCCGCCTGCAACTGCTGCTGATCGCCTTCTGCTTCGGCGCCTTTTTCGAGGGCGCCGCGGGGTTCGGCACACCGGTGGCGGTGACCGGCGCGATCCTCATCGGCCTCGGCTTCTCGCCGCTGGCCGCCTCGGGCCTGGCGCTGATCGCCAACACCGCCCCCGTGGCCTTCGGGGCCCTGGGGACACCGATCATCACCCTGGCCAAAGTCACCGGGCTCGATGAAATGGAGCTGTCGATGATGGTCGGACGGCAACTGCCGTTCTTCTCGGTGATCGTGCCCTTCTGGCTGATCTGGGCTTTCGCCGGCTGGCGCAAGATGCTGGAAATCTGGCCGGCGATCCTGGTGACCGGGGTTAGCTTTGCCGTTCCGCAATTCATCGTGTCCAACTATCACGGGCCGATGCTGGTGGACGTGATCGCCGCGCTGATCTCCATGGCCTGCCTGACGGGTTTCCTGAAGGTGTGGAAACCGGCCAGCGTGCATACCTCTGCTGCCCTGTCCGGGCGCGTCGACAACTCGGCCATCGCCGAGGAGCATGACGAAAAGCCGATCGCCAGCGCCACCTTTGCCAGCGATGCCAAGCCAGCGGTAATGCGCGCCTGGATGCCGTGGATCATCCTCACCGTGTTCGTTTTCGCCTGGGGTACCCAAGGCTTCAAGAACATGTTCGACACCCGCCCGGCGATCGATCCGGCCACCAGCACGGCCAAACTCGACCCCCAGGGTAAACCGCTGCGCGAGGCCAACCCGATTTTCGCCCCGATCCTGACCTTCACCACGATTCACCAGCACATCGAAAAGGTTCCCCCCGTGGTGCCTGCGCCGAAAACCGAAGAGGCGATCTACAAGTTCACCTGGTTTACCAGCACCGGCACCGGCATCCTGCTGTCGGCGATCCTCGGTGGGCTGTTGATGGGCTACTCCATCCCGCAGTTGATTCACCAATACCTGCGCACGCTGTGGGTGGTGCGCTACTCACTGATCACCATTACCGCGATGCTCGCCCTGGGCTTCCTGACCCGCTACTCGGGGCTGGACGCGACCATGGGCCTGGCCTTTGCCGCAACCGGGATTTTCTATCCGATGTTCGGCACCCTGCTGGGCTGGCTCGGCGTGGCCCTGACCGGCTCGGACACCGCCTCCAACGTGCTGTTCGGCGGCTTGCAAAAAGTCACCGCCGAGCAACTGGGGCTCAGCCCGGTGTTGATGGCCGCCGCCAACAGTTCTGGCGGGGTCATGGGCAAGATGGTCGACGCCCAGTCGATCGTGGTCGCCTCCACCGCCACCCGCTGGTACGGCCATGAAGGGGAAATCCTGCGCTATGTGTTTTTCCACTCGATCGTCCTGGCGATCCTGGTCGGCGGCTTGGTGACGTTGCAGGCCTACGTGGCTCCGTTCAGCCATATGGTGGTGGGCGGTCATTGATCGCAGAACCCGGGCAATACACTTAAGCGTGGGAGCTCACATTTGTGGCGAGGGGATTTATCCCCGTTGGGCAGCGAAGCGGCCCTCAGCATCCGTCCAAACAGAACGAGTTGTTGGCATTTACGACTGCTTCGCAGCCGAACGGGGATAAATCCCCTCGCCACAAATGTGGGGCCCCGCGCCCAAGTGACCAGCATTACGGCAATCGCCCGGGCTTTCATGAACGGAGTATCGTAAAACGACTATGAATATTCTCTACGATGAACGCGTTGATGGCGCTCTGCCAGACGTCGACAAGGCCGCCTTGTTGCAGGCCTTGCGCACGCAACTGCCCGATCTGGAGATCCTGCACCAGCGCGAAGAACTGAAACCGTACGAATGCGACGGGCTGAGCGCTTATCGCACCACGCCGATGCTGGTGGTGCTGCCACGCGAGATTGCCCAGGTTCAGGGCGTATTGCGCCTGTGCCATGAACGCCGGGTCCCGGTAGTCGCCCGGGGCGCCGGGACCGGTCTGTCTGGCGGTGCGTTGCCCCTGGAAAAAGGCGTGCTGCTGGTGATGGCCCGCTTCAACCAGATTCTGCAGATCGACCCCGTCGCCCGTACCGCCAGGGTGCAGCCGGGGGTGCGCAACCTGGCGATTTCCCAGGCCGCCGCACCGTTCGGCCTGTACTACGCGCCCGACCCGTCCTCGCAAATCGCCTGCTCCATTGGCGGTAACGTTGCCGAAAACGCTGGCGGCGTGCATTGCCTGAAGTACGGACTGACCGTGCATAACCTGCTCAAGGTCGACATCCTCACCGTCGACGGCGAACACCTGACCCTGGGCTCCGACGCCCTGGACTCCCCAGGCCTGGACCTGCTGGCCTTGTTCACCGGCTCTGAAGGCATGCTCGGGGTGATCACCGAAGTCACGGTCAAGCTGCTGCCCAAGCCGCAGTCCGCCAAGGTGCTGCTGGCGGCGTTCGACTCCGTGGAAAAAGCCGGCCGCGCCGTGGGCGACATCATTGCTGCCGGCATCATTCCCGGGGGCCTTGAGATGATGGACAACCTGGCCATCCGCGCCGCGGAAGACTTTATCCACGCCGGTTACCCGGTGGAGGCCGAGGCCATCCTGCTGTGCGAACTCGACGGCGTCGAAGCCGACGTGCGGGACGATTGCGACCGCGTGCGCCAAGTACTGCAACAGGCCGGCGCCACTGAAGTGCGCCAGGCCAAGGATGAGGCCGAACGCGTGCGCTTCTGGGCCGGGCGCAAGAACGCCTTTCCGGCGGTGGGCCGCCTGTCACCGGACTACTACTGCATGGACGGCACCATCCCGAGGCGTGAGCTGCCGGGCGTGCTCAAGGCCATCGCCGAACTCTCGGCCGAGTACGGCCTGCGGGTGGCCAACGTGTTCCATGCTGGCGACGGCAACATGCATCCGCTGATCCTGTTCGATGCCAATACACCGGGCGAACTGGATCGCGCCGAAGCCCTGGGCGGCAAGATCCTCGAGCTGTGCGTGAAGGTCGGCGGCAGCATTACCGGTGAACACGGCGTAGGCCGGGAAAAGATCAATCAGATGTGCGCGCAGTTCAACAGCGATGAGCTGACCCTGTTCCATGCGGTCAAGGCGGCATTCGACCCCGGCGGCCTGCTCAATCCCGGCAAGAACATCCCGACCCTGCACCGTTGCGCGGAGTTTGGCGCCATGCACGTACACGCCGGACAACTGCCCTTCCCTGACCTGGAGCGTTTCTGATGCACCCACCTGCTGATCTCGATGACAGCACTGCGCTGCTGGACCAGGTCAACCAGGCGTTGGCCAACGCCACGCCGCTGCGCATTCAGGGCGCCAACAGCAAGGCGTTCCTGGGCCGCGTGACGGCCGGAGAAATACTCGATACACGATCGCACCGGGGCATTGTCCGCTATGACCCGACCGAGCTTGTGATCACTGTGCGCGGCGGCACGCCACTGGCGGAATTGACCAAGGTACTGGACGCCGCGCAGCAGATGCTGCCCTGCGAACCGCCGGCCTTCGGCGATGACGCCACCGTCGGCGGCATGATCGCTTGCGGGCTGTCGGGCCCTCGTCGGCCGTGGTCGGGGTCGGTCAGGGATTTCGTGTTGGGCACACGGGTGATCACCGGGCTGGGCAAGCATTTGCGTTTCGGTGGCGAGGTCATGAAGAACGTCGCCGGTTACGACCTGTCGCGCCTGATGGCCGGCAGTTACGGCACCCTGGGCCTGATCACCGAGGTCTCGCTCAAGGTCCTGCCCAAGCCCCGGCAGGCCCTGAGTATCAGCCTGCAAATGAGCGCCGAGCATGCCCTGCTGCGCCTGGCGGAATGGGGCCAGCAACCGCTGCCGATCAGCGCCGCGTGCCATGACGGTGAGTGCCTGCACCTGAGGCTCGAGGGCGGAGAAGGTTCGGTAGCGGCGGCCCATGATCGCCTCGGCGGCGAGGTGCTCGACCCTGCGTATTGGGCCGATCTCAACGAACAGCGCCTGGCGTTCTTCGACGAAGACCAGCCACTGTGGCGCGTGTCCGTGCCCAACAACACACCACGCCTGTCCCTGCCCGGTCGGCAACTGATCGACTGGGGCGGCGCCCAGCGCTGGCTCAAGTCCGATGCCCAGGCCAAGTTCATTCGCCAGGTCGTCGCCGAGGCTGGCGGGCACGTCACCTGCTACAGCCACGGGCTCACCGACACGCCCTTCCAGCCGCTGCCCGACGCGCTGCTGCGTTACCACCAGAGTCTCAAGCGGCAACTCGACCCCCAGGGCATCTTCAACCCCGGACGCCTGTACGCGGAGTTATGAATCATGCAGACCACCTTGAGCGAACGCGCCCGCCGATTGCCCCGTGCCGAAGAAGCCGACAGCATCCTGCGCACCTGCGTGCACTGCGGGTTCTGCAACGCCACCTGCCCGACCTATCAATTGCTCGGCGATGAACTCGATGGCCCGCGCGGGCGCATCTACTTGATCAAACAGGTGCTGGAAGGCAATGAGGTCACGGAAAAAACCCAGCAGCACCTGGATCGCTGCCTGTCGTGCCGCAACTGCGAGACCACCTGCCCTTCGGGGGTCGATTACCACAACTTGCTGGACATCGGCCGGGCCGTGGTCGATGCGGCGGTGCCGCGTCCGATCGGCCAGCGCCTGTTGCGCGAGGGGCTGCGTACGCTGGTGCCGCATCCAGACCTGTTCAAGCACCTGGTCAACAGCGGCCAGACATTACGCGCGCTGCTGCCCGGCACCCTGCAAAGCAAGCTGCCGCGCAACCTCCCGGCGCCCAAGCAGCGTCCCGCACCGCGCCATGCCCGGCAGGTGCTGATGCTCGAAGGATGCGTGCAACAGGCCCTGTCGCCCAATACCAACGTGGCCGCCTCCCGGGTACTGGACCGACTGGGCATCAGCGTCATGCCGGCTCGCGAGGCCGGGTGTTGCGGTGCCGTGGATTATCACCTGGACGCCCAGGCCGCCGGCCTCGATCGCGCCCGGCACAACATCGACGCCTGGTGGCCGGGCATTGAACAAGGTGCCGAAGCCATCGTGCAAACCGCCAGCGGTTGCGGTGCTTTTATCAAGGATTACGGGCATCTGCTCGAACGCGACCCGGCCTATGCCGACAAGGCCAGGAGGGTCAGCGCGCTGGCCCGGGACCTGGTGGAAGTCTTGCGCGATGAACCGCTGGAACAACTGGGCATCCACAACGCTCACCGCGTGGCGTTCCATTGCCCCTGCACCTTGCAGCACGCGCAAAAACTCGGTGGCGCGGTGGAAAAACTGCTGATCCGCCTGGGATTCAACCTCACCAGCGTTCCCGACAGCCATTTGTGCTGCGGTTCGGCGGGCACCTATTCGCTGACCCAACCGGAACTGGCCCGGCAACTGCGCGACAACAAGATGAATGCCCTGGAAAGCGGCTACCCTGAAGTCATCGTCACCGCCAACATCGGCTGTCAGTCGCACCTCGACGGCGCGGGCCGAACCCCCGTGCGGCACTGGATCGAACTGGTCGAAGACGCCCTGTCCCAATAGCGCCCAATGGAGAACGCCATGAACCACAAAGCCGTCCTGAGCCAGGCTGAAGTCAGCCAGATACTCGCTGCCGCGCGCACCGAAGCCCAGGCCAACCAATGGCCGGTGACCATTGTCGTGGTCGATGACGGCGGCCATCCCCTGGCCCTCGAACGCCTCGATGGCGCGCCGCCCATCAGTGCCTACATCGCCACCGAAAAAGCCCGCACCTCGGCCCTGGGTCGGCGTGAATCCAAAGGCTATGAAGAGATGGTCAATGGCGGGCGTACGGCCTTTCTCTCGGCCCCGCTGCTGACTTCGCTCGAAGGCGGGGTGCCGATCACGGTCGACGGCCAGGTGATCGGCGCGGTCGGGGTGTCCGGGGTCAAGGCCGAACAGGATGCACAAGTGGCGAAAGCCGGGGCGCTGTGCCTGCAATGACATTTGGCATGTCCCCCTGTAGGAGCTGGCTTGCCAGCGAAGGCGCCGGGTCAGTCGACAGAAGTGTTGAATGGAAGACCGCATTCGCTGGCAAGCCAGCTCCTACACAGTTTGTGTTCAACAGGTTGAAGAGGAAGCGCACCGATGACCCGTCTCACTGCAAAGGACTTTTCCCCGCAACTGCTGGAACTCTACGACTACTACGCCCATGGCCTGATCAACCGGCGCGAATTTCTCGACCGCGCCGCGCTGTTCACCCTGGGCGGATTGACCGCCAGTGCACTGCTGGCGTCCCTGAGCCCGGACTACGCCCTTGCCGAACAGGTCGAGTTCACCGACCCGGACATCATCGCCGAGTACGTGACTTACCCCTCGCCCAAGGGCAACGGGCAGGTGCGGGCCTATCTGGTGCGTCCGGCAAAAGCCGCCGGCAAGGTTGCGGCGGTGGTGGTCGTACATGAAAACCGTGGGCTCAACCCTTATATCGAAGACGTTGCGCGGCGCCTGGCCAAGGCCGGTTTCATCGCCCTCGCCCCGGATGGCCTGAGCTCGGTCGGCGGCTACCCGGGCAACGACGACAAGGGCCGTGCGCTTCAGGAAAAGGTCGACCCGCAAAAGCTCATGAATGACTTCTTTGCCGCCGTCGAGTGGATGATGAAGCATCCCGATTCCAGTGGAAAAGTCGGCATCACCGGGTTCTGTTATGGCGGTGGCGTCACCAACGCGGCAGCCGTGGCTTACCCGGAACTGGGTGCGGCGGTGTCGTTCTACGGCCGGCAACCGGACGCCAAGGATGTGCCCCGGATCAAGGCGCCGGTGATGCTGCACTTCGGTGAACTGGATACGCGAATCAATGAGGGCTGGCCCGCCTATGAGCAGGCGTTGAAGGCCGGTGGCAAGACCTATGAAGCCTATATCTATCCCGGCGCCAACCATGGCTTTCACAACGACTCCACGCCGCGTTACGACGAGGCGGCGGCGAAGCTGGCGTGGGAGCGGACGCTGGGGTGGTTTCGTAAATATCTGGTGTGATTGAAGGCCGTCCTGTGTGCCGTAATGCTGCTCACTTTTTTGGGGAGCTGCTGGCGTTGGATTGGGTGTATATCCATTCCTGCGGTAACGGCGACTTATGGTTTCGCTCTTACAGCGAGTCACTTGGAAAAGCCCCAAGTAACCAAGGGCTCTTACAGCCGACCTGATCGGGAGCCGTACGCATTCCCCTTGTAGGAGCCTGGCTTGCCGGCGAAGAACGATAATGCGGTGTAACAGACACACCGCAGCGCCTGGTTCGCCGGCAAGCCTGGCTCCTACAGGGGATCAGGTACAGCCGAAGAAGTCAGGTCGGCTGTAAGGCCGCCTCGCTTTGGCTTTTGATTTGGGTGCCCCGTTAACCACGATGGCCGAACGCAGGCATTGCGCAGTGGGGAAACCGGCAGGACGCCGGTTTAGCCGCGCTGGGCCAGGGATGGCCCATCGCGGCGACCCACGGAGCAATGGCCTTCGTTATGGCATGCCGAGCCCTAGCGAGGCACCGAGTGGTGGGGCAAAGCCTTTTGCTTACTTTTTGCTGGGCCGGCACTCCGGCGTTTGGAAAAGTGAGTTGCCGTAAGGGCGAAATCCTAGGTGGCCGTTACCGCAGCAACGGATATCCCCCCAATACAGTTCTTATATCATCCCCCTGCACACCGCCCCCGCAGGAGCGGTGTACAGGTCACCCACCAGGGCCTACTTGGGTTGCGGCACCACGCGCAAATACGGTTTCAGGGTCTTGAAGCCATCCGGATACTTCTTCCTGGCATCCTCATCGGAAACCGACGTCGGAATGATCACGTCCTCCCCCGGACGCCAGTTCACCGGCGTGGCGACGGTGTGCTTGGCGTTCAGTTGCAGCGAGTCGAGCAGGCGCAGTACTTCGTCGAAATTACGCCCGGCGCTCATCGGGTAGATCAGCATCGCCTTGACCTTCTTGTCCGGGCCGATGATGAACACCGAACGCACCGTGGCGTTGTCCACGGCGGTACGTTGGCCGCCGCTGGCATTGGGGTGAATCATGTCATAGAGCTTGGCCACCACCAGGTTGTCGTCACCGATCATCGGATAGTTGACCGCATGCCCCTGGGTTTCCTCGATGTCGCCGATCCAGGCATGGTGGTCGCTGACCGGATCGATGCTCAAGCCGACGACCTTGGTGTTGCGTTTGTCGAACTCCGGCTTCAACCGGGCCATATAGCCAAGCTCGGTGGTGCAGACCGGGGTGAAGTCTTTCGGGTGCGAGAACAGGATCGCCCATTTGTCGCCAATCCATTCGTGGAAGCGGATCGGCCCTTCGGTACTGTCGGCGGTGAAATCCGGTGCCTCATCGCCAATGCGAATAGTCATGTTCGATCTCCTTTTGGGTAATGGTCGGGGATGTCTTGCATGCTCAGGTTTTTCGAAACTCAATCAGTGTAGTCAGGAACCCGCCTGGCGGAACCGGCCCTGGTATCAATCCACCAAAGCGATCAACTGATGACGCTGTGCATCGGTGAGCATCGGGCCGAAACCGGCGCTGGCGTTTTCCGTCATGTAGCGCGGGTTGCCGGTGCCGGGGATGACGCAGGTCACCGCCGAATGCGACAACAGGAACTTGAGGGCCAGGGGCGGCCAGCTCTTGATCCCGACTTGCGCGGCCCAGCCGGGCAATGGTTTGCCCTTCAACCGCGCGATCAAGTTACCGCCACCGAACGGCCGGTTGCAGATCACGGCCACGCCGCGGTCGCGACACAGTGGCAGGATGCGTTTCTCGACGGCGCGATCATCCAGCGCGTAGTTGATCTGCAGGAAGTCCAGTGGCTCGGCCTTGAGCAGCGCCTCCACTTCGTCATAGGCCGACGCGGTGTAATGAGTGATGCCGATGTAGCGAATGCGCCCTTCTTCCTTCCATTGGCGCAAGGTCGGCAGATGGCTTTGCCAGTCCAGCAGGTTGTGGATCTGCATCAGGTCGATGCGGTCGGTCTGCAGCAGACTGAACGATTGCTCCATCTGCGCAATGCCTTCCTCGCGCCCACGGGTCCACACCTTGGTCGCCAGGAAGGCCGGCGATCGTGGCTCGTGAATCGACAGCAGCTCGCCGGTGGTCTGCTCGGCGCGGCCGTACATCGGCGAGCTGTCGATGACCTTGCCGCCCTTTTCGAACAACGCGTCAAGCACGGCGGGCAAGCTGCGGTACGCAGGATCCGAAGGCGCCACGTCGAAGCCGCGATAGGTGCCCAGGCCGACAGCGGGCAAAGGCTCTTTGCTGGAAGGAATGACGCGGGTCATCATGGTCTTGCCTCCTGTTCCCGCCGCTGGCGAGGTTTGCGCACCGCTCGGGCCGAGCGTGAAGACCGCCGGTGCAGCGGCAGCCAGCGTGAGTATTTGCCTGCGGGTCAAACCTTGGGCATGGCTCATGACGTTTCCTTCACCGGTGGCCCGGCTCCTGTGGTCCAGCTTCGGCCATTCGCGCCTGGCGCCTGGCCAGCCACAGGCACAACCCGCCCCACACGCCCGCCACCGGCACGACCGCCAGCGCAACCAGGCCAAAGCCCGCGCCCAGGGCCGTCAAACCGGCCGACAGCCAACCACTGGCGGCATCACCGCCACGATAGACCAGGGTTTCGATCACATTCTTGGCCTTGTACTTCTCTTCACGGCTGACCACCGTCCACAGCACTTCCCGCGCCGGCCGCACAATGCCGAACTCCACCGCGCGGCGCAGTCCCTGGGCCAGTGCCACGCTGGCCGGCACCGGCGCCAGCGCCATGGCGCAAAACGCCACGACGGTCGCCAGGGGCAACGTCAGCAGCGCGCCACCGATGCCCAGCAGGCGGATCAACGGCGCCGTCAGCAGCAACTGGCAAATCAAGGTCAGCGCCGACACCAGCAAATCGACCACGGCGAAAAATTGCGTCCTGCTGCCTACATCAGCGTAGCTGCCAGCGACGATCCGTCCCTGCTCGAAATACAACAAAGTCGCGGCGCTGGTGTGCAGCAGCATGAAGGCCACCAACCCCAATAGATACGGCGAGTGCAGGATCAGCGTGATCCCGGCGAACATGCTGCCGCCCAGGCGCCGTTCGTCCAATAACCGGTTTCCCTGCTGCGATTGCGTCTGCGCCAGCAGCCCCCGATAGCACCGTACCGCCAGCTCCAGCAGCAGCGCCGCACCGACGGTCAGCGCCAGCGGGCCCAGACGAGTGGCCATGGTCGCCGCCAGCAAGGGCCCGATGAAGGTGCCCAGGGTGCCGCCAGCCGCGATGCAGCCGAACAGCCGGCGCCCTTGCTCGCTGGAGAAGCGGTCGACCAGCACGCTCCAGAAAATCGAGACGATAAACAGGTTGTAGAGGCTGATCCAGACAAAGAACACCCGCCCGACCGTCACCGGTGCGACGTGGTTGCCGATCAACAGGCCAAACACCAGCATCGACACGGCAATCACTCGGTAGATCAACGGCACGAACCGCGTGGCCGGCAGGCGCGATGCCAGCGCGCCAAACACCGGCACCATCAGCAGCATCACCGCGAAGGTGGCGGTGAACAGCCACTGCAATTGGTCGACGCCGCCTTCAAGCCCCAGGGCATCGCGCAACGGTCGTACCAGGTAATAGCTGGCCAGCACGCAGAAATGGAAGGCGAAACCCAGGGCCAGGGCCGCTCTTTCCGCAGGCAACACGTTGAGCCACTTGAGCGCGATGGGCATCGGTGCCCTCCTATGCCGCCAGCTACACTTTGACGGCACCCCGGAGCCGTCAATGTCGCCCACTAACGTTAGCCGAATGTCCCGAACCCTGGTGTTACTCGTCGTCATCGCCGCTGCGCTGTACCTGGCGCTCTGCGCGGCCCTGTTCGTGTTTCAACGCGCGCTCATCTACTACCCGCAGCCCCGCGCCGTCGACGCGCCCGGGACGTTGCTGACGTTGCCGGTGGACGAGGCCCAGGTGCTGGTGTCGGTGCGCCCGCATGCAGGCCCCAAGGCGCTGATTTACTTCGGCGGCAATGCCGAGGACGTCTCGCGCAGCCTGCCGGCGTTCGACCGGGCCTTCCCCGACCATGCCCTGTACCTGCTGCATTACCGTGGCTATGGCGGCAGCAGCGGCTCCCCCTCCGAAGAAGCCCTTGCCCGCGATGCCATGACCTTGTTCGACAAGGTCTACGCCGAGCACCCGCAGATTGCCGTGGTCGGGCGCAGCCTGGGTTCGGGGGTTGCGGTGCGCCTGGCCAGTTATCGGCCGGCGACAAGACTGCTGCTGATTACGCCGTACAACAGCCTGGAGGAGCTGGCTGTGCGCCAGTTCCGCTGGCTTCCGGTGCAGTGGCTGCTGAAGGATAAATTCGAATCCTGGCGCTACGCCGCGCACATCACGGTGCCGACGCGCCTGATTGCCGCTGAGCACGACGAAGTGATTCCAGACGCAAGCACCCGGCGGCTCTACAGCCATTTCCCTCCGGGCGTGGCGACGCTGCAGGTGATAGCGGGCACCGGGCACAACTCGATCGGCAACAGCCCTGAATACCTCAAGGCGCTGGAGGATGGTTTGTAACTAACTGTCTGTAGGAGCCAGGCTTGCCGGCGAACCGAAGCACTGCGGTGTATCTGTAAGACCGCGTTATCGTCCTTCGCCTGTAGGAGCCAGGCTTGCCCGCGAACCAGTCGCCGCGGTGTATCTGCAAGACCGCATCATCGTCCTTCGCCTGTAGGAGCGAGGCTTGCCCGCGAACCAGGCGCTGCGGTGTATCTGCAAGACCGCGTTATCGTTCTTCGCCGGGTTCGCCGTCAGGCCGGGACGCCCAGGATGATGTGGGAAGCCTTGATCACCGCCGTAGCGCTGACACCCGGTGCCAGCCCCAGTTCTGCGACGGCGTCGCGGGTCACGATCGAATACACCTTCGCACCGCCCGCCAGCTCGATCACCACTTCGGCGTTGACGGCGCCGTCGTTGACGCTCAGCACCTTGCCCTGCAGGCAGTTACGCGCCGAGAGGCGAATGTCGTCGGACTCGGTCATCAACATCACCCACGGCGCCTTGATCAGGGCGATCGCTGGCTTGCCGACGGCAATCCCCAGGTTCTTGATGCTCTCCATGGTCACGACGGCCACCAGTTGCTCACCGCCGGGCAGGGTCAGGCTCACCTCGGCATTGACCGCGCCGGCCTGGACGTGACTGACCTGGCCTTTGAATACGTTGCGTGCACTGACTTTCATGAGAAGCATCCTTGTTGACTTTGGAGTTAGGTTTTGCCGCGATCATCGGGAAAACGCTGTATAGAAACAACCATAGCGTCATCGAAGAATTCAGGCAGATGAGCCGACCAACTGGTCCTGGATCTTCTGCACCACCCCTTGCATCGCCGGCAGGTAGCGGCGGGCCGCTTCCTCGACGGACATCGCCTTGGCAATGTAGACCAGATTCAGGCACCCCATCAGCCGCGCCTCAAAGGTGATGGGTATCGCAATGGCCGCAATCTTGCGTTCCTGGCCCCAATGCGAGTTGTTTTCGCCATAACCCCTGGCGACGGTGTGCTGCACCAGCCGTTCGACAAAACGCCGATCGGCGGCCAGCGCCGATTGTTCGTCGTCACGGCTGATCATCAACTCGATCAGCTCTTCGCGCTCGGCAGGCGGACAGAACGCAAAGTAGGCGCGCCCGGTGGCGGTCATCAGCAACGGCAGGCGCCGGCCGACCATGGAGCGGTGGAACGACAGGCGGCTGAAGCGATGAGTGGTTTCGCGAATGACCATGGCATCACCATCCAGCGTACACAGGTCCGTCGGCCAGACCACCTCCTGCAACAACTCGCCGAGCAGCGGCGCGGCGATCGAGGAGATCCATTGCTCATCGCGAAATCCCTCGCTCAATTCGCGCACCTTGAGGGTCAGGCGATAGCTGTCGTCCGAATCGCTGCGCCGCACGTAACCCTCGGCCTGCAAGGTTTCCAGCAGCCGCCGGACGGTGGTCCGATGCAGTCCGCTGCGCTCGGCCAGTTGCGCGGTGCTCGCCCCGCCGTCGAAGCGATTCAAGCTGTTGATCAGGGCCAGGCCACGCATCAATCCCCGCACGGACTTGTATTCTGTCTCGCTCACTGATCGCTCCTTTTTTGTTGTAAATCAACGATGTGCACCCAGTGCACACTAGCAAGGGTTGTCGTTGTCCACCAGTACCGCGATTCCCATACTGCGCCCAACAAGAAATCCAAAAGCGCTGTATGGAGATACCCATGAGTCCTGCACCCTCGCCCTCCACGCTGGAACTGAGCACCGACGTCGCCATCGTCGGCGCCGGTCCGGTCGGATTGATGATCGCCAACTACCTGGGCCAATGCGGCGTGAACGTCACCCTGGTGGAAAAGCTCGACCGCCTGATCGATTATCCCCGCGCCATTGGCCTGGATGACGAAAGCCTGCGCACCTTCCAGGCAGTCGGCCTGGCCGAAAACGTACTGCCGCACACCACCCCCTGGCACGCCATGCGCTTCCTCACGCCAAAAGGTCGCTGCTTTGCCGACATCCAGCCCCGCACCGATGAGTTCGGCTGGTCACGACGCAACGCGTTCATCCAGCCCCTGGCCGACCGGGTGCTGTACGAAGGCTTGCAGCGCTTCAAAAACGTCAAGGTGCTGTTCAGCCGCGAGCTGCAAAGCTTCGTGCAGGACGATAGCGCCGTGGTGCTCAACCTCAAGGACCAGAACGGCCGCGAAGAACGCCTGCATGCCCGCTACCTGATCGGCTGCGACGGCGGCAACAGCCTGGTGCGACGCAGCCTGGACATCAGCTTCGAAGGCAAGACCGCGCCCAACCAGTGGATCGTCGTCGACATCGCCAACGACCCGCTGGCCACGCCGCACGTTTACCTGTGCTGCGACCCGGTGCGGCCCTATGTGTCCGCCGCCCTGCCCCACGGTGTGCGTCGTTTCGAATTCATGGTCATGCCCGGCGAAACCGAAGCCGAGTTGAGCAAGCCCGAGAACATGCGCAAGTTGCTGGCCAAGGTGCTGCCCGACCCCGACCGCATCGAGCTGATCCGCAGCCGCGTCTATACCCACAACGCGCGCCTGGCCGGTCGATTCCGTCAGGGTCGGGTGCTGTTGGCCGGCGACGCCGCGCACATCATGCCGGTGTGGCAGGGCCAGGGTTACAACAGCGGCATGCGCGACGCCTCGAACCTGGCGTGGAAGCTGTCGCTGGTGATCAAGGGCCTGGCCGCCGACAGCCTGCTCGACAGCTACGAACAGGAACGCCGTGACCACGCCAAGGCCATGATCGACCTGTCCGTGCTCGCCGGCCATGTCCTGGCGCCGCCCAAGCGCTGGCAAGGCACCCTGCGCGATGGCGTGTCCTGGCTGCTCAACTACGTGCCACCGGTCAAGCGCTACTTCCTGGAGATGCGCTTCAAGCCGATGCCGCAATACACCCGTGGAGCCTTGATCGCCCCCCACGACAAGTCCTCTGCCGTAGGCAAGATGTTCATTCAACCACGGGTGCTCACCGAAGCGGGCGACACCCTGTTGCTCGATGAAGTGATCGGCAAGCATTTCGCGATCATCGCCTGGGGCTGCGACCCGACCTGGGGCTTGAGCGCCGAGCAGATCGAACATTGGCGGGCCCTGGGCACACGGTTTATCCAGGTGCTGCCGGACGTCCAGCTCAAGGCCGCCAGCGATGCCAGCCCCGGGGTGATTCGCGTCGGCGACAGCAGCGGTCGCCTGAAGGAGTGGTTCGCCCGCGGTTCGGCATCCATCGCCCTGGTGCGCCCGGACCGTTTCCTCGCCGGCCTGGCCATCCCGCAAACCGTCGGCCAGGCCTGCGATGAGTTGGCCCTGGCGCTCAAGGCACTGCCGCAACCGGCCGCGACGACCGTCGCCAGCCAGGTGGCTTGAGATGAGCGCATATCTGCACTGTCTGTCGCACACCCCGCTGGTGGGCCACGTCGACCCGACACCCCAGGTGCTGGCCGAAGTCGACGCGATGACCGCCGAGGCCCGCGAGCGCATCGCGCGCTTTGCCCCACAACTGATCGTGCTGTTCGGGCCGGACCACTACAACGGCTTTTTCTACGACGTGATGCCGGCGTTTTGCATCGGCATGGCGGCCGATGCCATTGGCGATTTCGACACGGCCGCCGGCCCCTTGGACGTACCCAAGGCGCTCGCCGAAGCCTGCGCCCAATCGGTCCTGGATGCAGGCGTCGACACCGCCGTGTCCTACCGCATGCAGGTCGACCACGCGTTTGCCCAGCCCCTGGAACTCTTGCTCGGCGGCTTGCAAGGCTGCCCGGTGATTCCGGTGTTCATCAATTGCGTCGCCGTGCCCCTGCCCGGTTTCAAGCGGGCCCGGCTGCTCGGCGAAGCCATCGGCCGGTGGGCGAAGTCGCTGGACAAGCGCGTGCTGTTCCTCGCCTCCGGTGGCTTGTCCCACCAGCCACCGGTGCCGGAACTGGCCAAGGTCGATGCGCGCATGGCCGATCGCCTGATGGGCAGCGGTCGCCAGTTGCCGGCCGATGAACGCCAGGCGCGGCAGAACCGGGTGATTCAAGCCGCCCGGGACTTCGTCGACGACCAGCACAGCCTGCATCCCCTCAATCCGACGTGGGACCAGGGTTTTCTCGACACCCTCGAACAGGGTCGACTCAACGACCTCGATGCCCTGGGCAATGACCAGTTGTCGGCCCTCGCCGGCAAGTCCACCCACGAAGTGAAGACCTGGGTCGCCGCCTTCGCCGCGCTGTCTGCGTTCGGCCCCTATCGCACCGAAGGTCGCTACTACCGCCCGATTCCCGAATGGATCGCAGGCTTTGCCGCCCTTGGCGCCCAGCCGCTGAACAACAACCACTGATTCCGAGGAACAGTCATGACTGCCATTGCGTTCACCGAAGCCACCACCAGCCGCTTTGCCCGTATCAAGGAAGGCGACCTGGACCTGCAACTGCATTACAACGACGTCGGCCACAACCCTGAAAACCCGAGTGTCGAAACCGTGGTCATGCTCCACGGTTCTGGCCCCGGTGCCAGCGGTTGGGCCAACTTCCACCGCAACATCGACCCCCTGGTAAACGCCGGCTACCGCGTGATCCTCATGGACTGTCCAGGCTGGAGCAAGAGCGACCCGATCGTCTGCGACGGCTCGCGCTCGGACCTCAATGCCCGTGCGCTCAAAGGCCTGCTCGACGTCCTCGACCTGGACCGCGTGCACATCCTCGGCAACTCCATGGGCGCCCACAGCAGCGTGGCGTTCGCCCTCGCCAACCCGCAGCGGGTCGGCAAACTGGTGCTGATGGGGGGTGGTACCGGCGGCCCGAGCGCCTTCGTTCCACAGCCCACCGAAGGCATCAAGTTGATCGGTGCGCTGTACCGCGACCCGACCATCGACAACCTGAAGAAGATGATGAGCGTATTCGTCTTCGACGCCAGCAGCATTTCCGACGATTTGTTCCAGACCCGCCTGGACAACCTCCTCGCGCGCCGCGATCACCTGGAGAATTTCGTCAAGAGCAGCACCCTCAACCCCAAGCAATTCCCGGACTTCAGCCACCGCCTGCATGAAATCAAGGCGCAAACCCTGCTGGTCTGGGGTCGCGAAGACCGCTTCGTACCCATGGACACCGGCCTGCGCCTGCTGGCCGGCCTGCCCGAGGCGCAATTGCACGTGTTCAACCGCTGCGGCCACTGGGCCCAGTGGGAACACGCCGAGACGTTCAACCGCCTGGTCCTGGACTTCCTGACCCACTGATGACAGAGGCCGACATGCTCCCTACTCAAGAAACCCTGGAACAACTCGCCGCCGGCCTGCGCCAGGCCCAAGCCCGCAACGAGGCGATTGCCCCGCTACGCGAGCAGATTGGCGAAGACAACGCCGCAGCCGCCTACGCCATCCAGCGCCTGAACATTGCCCATGCCCTGGCCGCCGGTAACCGCGTGGTCGGCCGCAAGATCGGCCTGACCAATCCCAAGGTCCAGCAGCAACTGGGGGTCGATCAGCCAGACTTCGGCACCCTGCTCGCCGACATGCACTACACCGACAACGAAACCGTACCGATTGGCCGCGTCATGCAGCCGAAGATCGAGGCGGAAATCGCCCTAATCCTCGAACACGACCTGCCAAGCCCCGAGACGGCTTTCGACGACGTGCTGGCGGCCACCGGCTGGGTGGTCCCGGCCCTGGAAATCGTCGGTAGCCGGATCCAGGGCTGGAACATCCGCTTCGTCGACACCGTGGCGGACAACGCCTCCAGCGGATGTTTTGTGCTGGGGGAAACGGCACGTCGCATCGACGGGCTCGACCTGAGCCTGGCCAGCATGCGCATGACCCGCAACGGCGAAGAAGTCTCCAGCGGCAGCGGTGCCGAATGCCTCGGTCATCCCCTCAATGCCGCCGTCTGGCTGGCCTGCACCATGGCGCGCCTGGGCGATCCGCTGCGGGCCGGCGACATCATTCTGACCGGCGCACTCGGGCCGATGGTCGCGGTCGCTGCCGGTGATCGTTTTGAAGCCGAGATCGAGGGTATCGGTCGTGTCGCGGTCGACTTTGCATAAGGGGCAACAATCATGAACAAACTCAAAGTCGCCATCATCGGTTCCGGCAACATCGGCACCGACCTGATGATCAAGATCCTGCGCAACGCCCAGCACCTGGAAATGGCGGTGATGGTCGGCATCGACCCGGCCTCCGACGGCCTGGCCCGCGCCCAGCGCATGGGCGTGGCCGTCACCCACGAAGGCGTCGAAGGCCTGACCCGCATGGAGCAATTCAAGGACATCGACTTCGTGTTCGATGCCACCTCGGCCGGCGCCCACGTGAATAACGATGCGTTCCTGCGCGCGATCAAGCCCGGCATCCGCCTGATCGACCTGACGCCCGCGGCCATCGGCCCGTACTGCGTGCCGGTGGTGAACCTGGAGCAGAACCTCGAGCAGCTCAACGTCAACATGGTCACCTGCGGTGGCCAGGCGACCATCCCCATGGTCGCGGCAGTGTCGCGGGTGGCCAAGGTGCACTACGCCGAAATCGTTGCCTCGATCGCCAGCAAATCCGCCGGTCCCGGCACCCGCGCCAACATCGACGAATTCACCGAAACCACCTCCAAGGCCATCGAGGTGATCGGCGGTGCGAGCAAGGGCAAGGCGATCATCGTGATGAACCCGGCCGAGCCACCGCTGATGATGCGCGACACGGTGTTCGTGCTGTCCGAGGCGGCGGACCAGGCGCTGGTCGAAGCCTCGATCGTCGAGATGGCCGCCGCCGTGCAGGCCTATGTGCCGGGTTATCGCCTGAAACAAAAGGTGCAGTTCGACGTGATTCCCGAAGACGCGCCGCTGCACATCCCCGGCCTGGGCCAGTTTTCCGGCCTTAAGACCTCGGTGTTCCTCGAAGTCGAAGGCGCCGCCCATTACCTGCCAGCCTACGCCGGCAACCTCGACATCATGACCTCCGCAGCCTTGGCCACCGCCGAGCGCATGGCGCAGTCGATGCAACCAGCCTGAGGAGCATTTTGATGAACGGTAAGAAACTCTACATCTCCGACGTGACCCTGCGCGACGGCAGCCATGCGGTTCGCCATCAGTACTCGCTGCAGAACGTGCAGGACATCGCCCGCGCTCTGGACAAGGCCCGCGTCGACTCGATCGAAGTGGCCCACGGCGACGGCCTGCAAGGCTCGAGCTTCAACTACGGCTTTGCCGCGCACACCGATCTGGAATGGATCGAGGCTGCGGCCGACGTGATCAGCCACGCCAAGATCACCACCTTGCTGCTGCCCGGGATCGGCACCGTGCATGACCTGAAAGCCGCCTACAACGCCGGGGCCCGGGTGGTGCGCATCGCCACCCATTGCACCGAGGCCGACGTCTCGAAACAGCACATCGAATACGCCCGCGAGCTGGGCATGGACACCGTCGGTTTCCTGATGATGAGCCACATGATCCCGGCCGAGCAGTTGGCCGCCCAGGCCAAGTTGATGGAAAGCTACGGCGCCACCTGCGTGTACATGGCCGACTCCGGTGGCGCGATGAACATGCAGGATGTGCGCGAGCGTTTCCGTGCGTTCAAGGCGGTGCTCAAGCCGGAGACCGAAACCGGCATGCACGCCCACCACAACCTGTCGCTCGGCGTGGCCAACTCGATCACTGCGGTCGAGGAAGGCTGCGACCGCATCGACGCCAGCCTCGCCGGCATGGGTGCCGGGGCCGGCAACGCGCCGCTGGAAGTATTCATCGCCGCCGCCGAACGCCTGGGCTGGAACCACGGCACCGACCTGTACACGTTGATGGACGCCGCCGACGACATCGTGCGCCCGCTGCAGGATCGTGCGGTGCGGGTCGACCGCGAGACCCTGGCGCTGGGCTATGCCGGGGTCTATTCGAGTTTCCTGCGCCACGCCGAAATCGCCGCCGCCAAGTACGGACTCAAGACTCTCGACATCCTCGTCGAGCTGGGCAAGCGGCGCATGGTCGGTGGCCAGGAAGACATGATCGTCGACGTCGCGCTGGATCTGCTCAAGCGCTGACGCCACCGGCCTTTGTAGGAGCTGGCTTGCCAGCGAAAGCGGTCCGTCAGTCAATGCCTCCACTGAATGTGCCACCGTCTTCGCCGGCAAGCCGGCTCCTACAAGGTCCACCCTCTGTTTGCCATAACAACAATAAAACGGGTACATCCCCATGACATCGCTGAACGTGACAACCCCGCTCTACCTGGCGCGGACCATCGGTCTGTGCTTCCTCGTCGCCCTGATGGAAGGCCTCGACCTGCAGGCTTCAGGGATCGCTGCCCAAGGCATGGCGGCCGCCTTCCAACTGGACAAACTGCACATGGGCTGGGTCTTCAGCGCCGGAATCTTCGGCCTGCTGCCCGGTGCTTTCTTCGGCGGCCTGCTGGCCGATCGCATCGGCCGCAAACGCGTGCTGATGGCCTCGGTGGCCCTGTTCGGGCTGTTTTCGTTGCTCACGGCCGTGGCCTGGGACTTCAACAGTTTATTGATCGCCCGTTGCCTGACCGGCGTGGGCCTGGGTGCCGCCCTGCCCAACCTGATCGCCCTGAGCAGCGAAGTCGCGGGTCCGCGCCTGCGCGGCACCGCCGTGAGCCTGATGTACTGCGGCGTGCCGCTGGGTGCGGCAATGGCGGCCAGCATCGGCATCGCCGACCTGGCCGGCGGCTGGCAAGTGGTGTTCTACGTCGGTGGCGTGGTGCCCCTGTTGATTGTGCCGCTGCTGGGCCTTTACCTGCCGGAGTCGGCGCAGTTTCTGGGTCGCGCCCAGGACACCGCGCCACGCGGTGTGGTCCGTGGCCTGTTCCGCGAAGGCGCGGCGCTGCCGACCGCGATGATCTGGGTCAGTTATTTCTTTACCCTCATGGTGGTCTACATCCTGATCAACTGGCTGCCCAGCCTGTTGATCGGCCAAGGCTTCAGCGGTACCCAGGCGAGCTGGGTGATGCTTGCGCTGCAGTTTGGCGCGGCGGCGGGCACCCTGTCGCTCGGCTGGGTGATGGACCGGCTGCCGGCCTGGGCGCTGTCCGCGCTGATCTACGTCGGCCTGCTCGCCTCGCTGACCGCACTGGGCCTGGCCAGTCAATTGCAAAGCATGCTGCTGGCCGGTTTCGTCGCCGGCTTTTTCGCCACCGGCGGGCAATGCGTGCTATATGCCCTGGCCCCGCATTTCTATCGTCCGTCGGTACGCGCCACGGGCGTCGGCAGCGCCGTCGCCATCGGCCGCCTGGGCGCCATGAGCGGCCCCTTGGTGGCCGGCAAAATGCTCGCGCTGGGCACCGGCACCACCGGCGTGATGATGGCCTCGGCACCGGGGATCGTCATCGCGGCACTGGCGATGTTTTACCTGTCGGTACGACGCAACGGCACTCAAGCCGACTGACACCCGCAGCGCAATTCCCCGCGTCGCGACGGCGCGGGCACTCCAACAACAATAAAAGTGAACACTGCCATGCTCAGGAATTCTTTCAGGGCGCTCAGCGCTTGCGCCTGCGTTTTATCCGTTGGCCAGGCTTGCGCCGCCGGTTTTGTCGACGACAGCCATGCCAACCTGGTATTGCGCAATTACTACTTCGACCGCAATTACGTGAATGCCACCCCCCAGGCGGCCGCCCGCGAATGGGCACAAGGTTTCATCCTCAACCTGAGTTCCGGCTACACCCAAGGGCCTGTCGGGTTCGGCCTCGACGCCCAGGGCCTTTTGGGCGTGCGCCTGGACTCTGCGCCGGACCGCACCGGTACCGGCTTGCTGCCCTTCGACCCCGCCACCCGGGAACCGGCCAACGAATATTCGGAGCTGGGCCTGACCGCCAAGGCCTGGGCCTCCAACAGCGAGTTGCAACTGGGCACCATCAGCACCTTCCTGCCGATCGCCTTCGCCAGCCCGACCCGCCTGCTGCCGCAGACGTTCCGTGGCGCCTATCTCAAGTCCCGGGAAATCGAGAACCTGACCGTGCACGCCGGCTGGCTGGACCGCATCAATCTGCGCGACTCCACCGACTACCAGAAGATGTCGGTCGCCTCACCCAACGGACGTTTCAATGGCGCTGCCGAATCGGACCGTTTCACCTTCCTCGGCGGCGACTACGCCTGGACGCCGCAACTGACCCTCAAGTACTACCACGCCGGACTCGCTGGCCTGTACCGCAAGGACTTCTATGGCCTGGTCGACAATCGCCCGATGGGGCCCGGCAGCCTGAAAACCGACGTGCGCCTGTTCGTCACCGGCGAAGACGGCACCGCCAAGGCCGGCCCGGTAGACAATCGCAACGCGGCGTTGATGCTGACTTATAGCCTGGGCGCGCATAAATTTGGCGCCGGCTACATGCAACTGACCGGCAAGACAGCCATGCCCTACCTGTTCGGCACCGAGCCGTTGGTCATCACCGAAGGCACGTTGAGCTCGGAGTTCCTCAACCCCAAGGAGCGCAGCTGGCAGGCGCGGTACGACTATAACTTCGTGGCCATGGGCTTGCCGGGGCTCAATGGCGTGTTGCGTTACGTGCGCGGCGACAACATCGAGTTGCCCAAGCTGGGGGGCTCGAACCTGACTGAAAGCGAAAAGGATATCGAGCTGTCCTATGTGTTGCAGGGCACGCCGCTCAAGGGCCTGGCCCTGCGCGTGCGCAATGCCTGGTATCGCAACGACTTTGCCGCGCAGGCCAGCCACCGCGACGACAATGAACTGCGGGTGAACATCGACTACACGTGGAAGCTTTTGTAGGAGCCCGGCTTGCCGGCGAAGAGGCCCGAGAGCCCCATGCAATATTCAAGGCCGCCTTCGCCGGCAAGCCGGCTCCTACAGTTCCGAGGCGACCACGGATCCGCGCCCTGCGCAAACGTTGTAGGAGCTGGCTTGCCAGCGAAGAGGCCCGAAAGCCCCATGCAATATTCAAGGCCGCCTTCGCCGGCAAGCCGGCTCCTACAGTTCCGAGGCGACCACGGATCCGCGCCCTGCACAAACGTTGTAGGAGCTGGCTTGCCAGCGAAGAGGCCCGAGAGCCCCATGCAATATTCAAGGCCGCCTTCGCCGGCAAGCCGGGCTCCTACAGGGTCGCGGTGATCGCGGAGCAACTGCGCGAGAAATAGGGGTAAGCACGACCGCTGATCCGGGATTTCGGCGACTTTCAATAAAGACATATTTATATGCTTTAATTGATATTGTCGAACGTTTCCACTCTCAGAGGGTGCTGTCATGAATATCAAGATCCTTGCACTGATCCTCCTGGCTTTCCTGGCGCAACCGGCCTGGAGCCAGACCGCTCCCGCGGCTGCTCCAACCGCCGATAGCGCCGCGCTGACCACGCGCCTGGCGCTGCGCGACCTTTGGGTCGAGCACATCTTCTGGATCCGGAACTACGCGCTGGCCAACCAGGCCGCTGACCGCCAGCAGGCAAAAGTGGCGGCGGACCAGGTGGTCGACAACGCAACCAAAATCGCCAACAGCATCGCACCGCTCTATGGCCAACCGGCCGCCGATCAACTGCTCAAGCTGCTTGCCGGTCACTGGGGCGCGGTGAAACACTACAGCGACGCCACGGTGGCCAAGGACAGCAAAGGCAAGCAGGCCGCCGTTGCGGATTTGACCAGCAATGCCAAGGCGATTGCGGCGTTCCTGGCCGGGGCCAACCCGAATCTGCCGGAGGCGACGCTGGTCAATCTGCTGTCGGCCCATGGCGGTCATCACATCGCCCAGATCGATGAATTTGCCGCGCACGATTACGCCGGCGAAGCGCGTACCTGGTCGATGATGCGCACGCACATATTGGCGTTGGCGGACGCACTGACCGCGGCACTGGTCAAGCAATTCCCCGACAAGTTCTGACACGGCGCGAGGCGACACCATGCTGCAAGGACTGGGTCGAACCCAGCAGGACCTGCTCAATGCGCTGCTGCACCATGCCAGCGGCATGAGCATCGACGAACTGGCCGAGCAACTGGCCGTCACGCGCACGGCGATTCGCCAACACCTGGCGGCGCTGGAGCGTGATGGCCTGGTGTTGCGCGGCGAAACCCGGCCGACGGGGCGTCGTCCTGAGCAGCTGTATCAACTCACCGACCACGCAAGGGAGCAGTTCCCGCGCCAGTACCAGTTGCTCGCCAGTGCGCTGATCGATGAAGTGGCCGACATCATCGGCCCCGAAGCGCTGGCGACGATGATGCGCAGCCTGGGGCGCAAGCTGGCCCTGGACCGCGAACAGCAAGTCGTCGATGAAGCGAAGATCGTGCAGCACATGAATCAGGCAGGCTATGAAGCCGAGGTGTTTTTTCGCTCCTCCGGCGATCCGGAAATCGTCGCCCACAACTGCGTGTTTCACCGTCTCGCCGCCGCGCACCCGGTCGTTTGTGAACTGGACCTGGCGTTGATCGGCGCACTGGGCGGCGCTGAAGTCGATCACACCGAATGCATGGTGCGCGGCGGCGATGTCTGCCGCTTCAAACTACGGCCGACGGAACCACCGCCCCATCACTGACCTTGCAGCCCGGGCATCTGCATCTGCGCCCGCAGAAACCCCATCAACTCGGCTGCTGCCGGCGACAGGCTATGGCCCTTGCGACACAGAATGCCGATCTGGCGTTCCACCCGGGGCTCGGCCAGGGGCAGGAACACCAGCTGTTCATTGCCCTTGGGAAAAGCCAGGGACGGCAGCGTGGTGATGCCGATGCCCTCTTCGAGCATCGCGATCAGCGAAATCATGTTGGAGACGAACAGCAGGCTGCTGTCGAGCAAGCCTTCCGCATCGGTTCCCGCCAGCAGGCGCGAGGTACCGTTGCGCACCAGCGGATAGGCTTGCAGGCTGGACCAGTGCAGCGCCCCGCCGTTGGCCACCAGCGGATGATCATGCCGACAGACCACCCCGACCCGGTCACTCAGGATCGGCACGAACTCGATGTTTTCATCGGCCACCCACACGCTGCTGATGGCAAAGTCCACCTGCCCCTGGACCAACAGCTGCTGCACGCTGTCGGCGGTGCCGTCCTGGATGCTGATCTGCATTTTCGGGTGCTCGCCCACGAACCGTGCGAGCAGGTTAGGCAACAAGCGGCTGGCCACCGACGGCACTGTGGCAATGCTCACCTGGCCGATTTCGTGCCGCGCCAGCAGGCTCACTTCCCGAGCGATGCGATCGTGATGGGCAAGCAAATCCTGGAACAGCGGCAGGCAGTGCGCGCCAAACGGCGTCAGCTCGGTTTTACCGCCCTTCTCGAACAGTGGCTGGCCGAGCTTCTGTTCCAGCTCGCGCACCGCCAACGACAACGCCGGTTGCGTGCGATACGCCTGCCGCGCCGCGCCGTGGAAGCTTTTGAGCTGGGCGACGAGCACGAAATAACGCAGTTGGGTGATCTTCAGCTCGGGCAACACGGTTAATTTTCCTTATCGTTTCATATTTATTATTAATTTTTATTTGCAGAGTAATACTCTCAAGATGGGACCAACGCAATCGGAGGTTCCCATGGCACTGCAACCCTACAAAAATTTCATTGGCGGCAACTGGTGCGAAGGCCAGGGCCTTATCGCCAACCACAGCCCTTCGGATGTCCAAGACCTGATCGGCCACTACCACCAAGCCAGCGCCGAACAGACCCTGGACGCCATCGCGGCCGCCCGTGACGCCCAGCCGCAGTGGGCGGCCAGCGGCCTGGAACAGCGCCAGCAAATCCTGATGGCCATCGGCGACGAGCTGATGACGCGCAAGCACGAGCTCGGCGAACTGCTTTCGCGCGAAGAGGGCAAGCCGCTGGCCGAAGGCATCGGTGAAGTCCATCGCAGCGCGCAATTCTTCCACTACTACGCCGCCGAAGTGTTGCGCCAGATGGGCGAGACGGCTGCCTCGGTACGCCCCGGGATCGACATCGAAGTCCATCGCGAACCGGTGGGTGTGGTCGGCATCATCACCCCGTGGAACTTCCCGATGGCCACCGCCGCGTGGAAGATCGCCCCGGCCCTGGCCTTCGGTAACGCCGTGGTGTTCAAGCCGGCCAACCTGGTGCCTGCCAGCGCCTGGGCCCTGACCGAGATCATCAGCCGCCAGCCCTTGCCCGCCGGCACCTTCAACCTGGTGATGGGCAGTGGCAGCGTGGTGGGCGAAAGCCTGATCCAGTCGGCCGATATCGATGCGCTGACGTTCACCGGTTCCCTGCAGACCGGCCGCCGCGTCGCCGTGGCCACCGCCAGCAACCTGGTGCGCTGTCAGCTGGAGATGGGCAGCAAGAACGCCCTCGTAGTGCTGGATGATGCCGACCTGGGCATCGCCGTCGAATGCGCCTTGAACGGTGCCTTTTTCGGCACCGGGCAAAAGTGCACCGCCTCTTCGCGCCTGATCGTCTGCGATGGCATCCATGACCGGTTCGTCGAGGCGCTGGTCGCACGCATGCGCCAGTTGAAGGTCGGCCATGCCCTTGAACAAGGGGTGCAGATCGGCCCCGTCGCCGAAGCCCGGCAACTGCAACAGAACCTTGATTACCTGCACCAAGCCCAGGAAGACGGCGCGACCCTGGTCGAAGGCGGCGAGTTGCTCGCCCTAGAACCGGCCGGGCACTACATGCGGCCCGCGCTGTTCACCCACACTACCAACCAGATGCGCATCAACCGCGAAGAAGTGTTCGGGCCGATTGCCTGCGTGATCCGGGTGAGCGACTACGAGCAGGCCCTGGCCGTACTGAACGACACCGAATACGGCCTGACCGCCGGGATCATCACCCAGTCGCTGCGTTATGCCAGCGACTTCAAGCGCCGCGCCCGCACCGGTTGCGTGATGGTCAACCTGCCCACCGCCGGCACCGATTACCACGTGCCGTTCGGCGGCCGCAAAAACTCGAGCTTCGGTCCGCGCGAGCAAGGGCAATACGCGCGCGAGTTCTACAGCGTGGTCAAGACCACCTACGTGCGACCTTGAACGGGAGATCACCATGCACGATTTATTGATGATCGATGGCCTGCAATATTCCGCCTGGAGCGAAGACATCTTTCGCCAGATGCAGGCCGGCGGCCTGAGTGCGGTCCACGCCACCATCGCTTACCACGAAAACGCCCGGGAAACCCTGTCGCGCATCGGCGAGTGGAACCGCCGCTTCGAAACCTGGCCGCAGCTGATCCGTCCGGTGCGTGAGGCCTCGGACATTCGCCTGGCCCACCAGGAAGGCCGCGTCGGGATCTTCTTCGGTTTCCAGAACTGCTCGCCCATCGAAGACGACATCAGCCTGGTCGAGGTCTTCCGCCAGCTCGGCGTGTTGATCATGCAGCTGACCTATAACAACCAGAGCCTGCTGGCCAGCGGCTGTTACGAGAACGAAGACAACGGCATCAGCCGCTTCGGCCGCCAGGTCATCGCCGAGATGAACCGCGTCGGCATGCTCATCGACATGTCCCACAGCGCCGAGCGCAGCACCCTGGAAGCCATTGAGCTGTCGAGCCGGCCGGTGATCATCTCCCACGCCAACCCGTCGAGTTTCCACGCCGCCAAGCGCAACAAGTCTGATGCCGTGCTGCGGGCGATTGCCGAGTCCGGCGGCCTGCTCGGCTTCAGCACCTACCCGTTCCACCTCAAGGGCGCGTCGGGCTGCAGCCTGGAATCGTTCTGCGACATGGTCGCCAGCACGGCCGAACTGATGGGCGTGGAGCACATCGGCATCGGCACCGACCTGTGCCAGCAGCAACCCCTGCAAGTGCTCGAATGGATGCGCAACGGGCGTTGGAGCAAAGACAAGGACTACGGCGAAGGCTCAAAGGACAACGCCCACTGGCCGTCACCGCTGCAATGGTTCCGCGACAGCCGGGATTTCCCGATCATCGCCCAGGGCCTGCGCGACCGTGGCTTCGCCGAGGACGAGGTACGCAACATCATGGGACTCAACTGGTTGCGCCTGCTGGAAAGCGCGACCACCGCGCACAACTGACCCTTGATCCACTGACCCTGGTTTCACACCGTGAGGACAGCACAGCATGAAAAATAACAACAATAGCCTCCCGTTCATCCCCCCGACCGGCGATGCACAGCCCCAGGCGCGTATTTTGGAGGCATCATGAAAACCACCACCACACTGCAAGCCGACAGCCAGCCGCTGCAAGCGTCCGCACCGAAAAAAGACATCGACTGGCCGCTGTTCCTGATCAGTGGCGGCTTCCTCGGCGCCTTTCTGATCGCGGCCCTGGTCGACATCCAGGGCGTGTCGCTGCTGGTCAACACGCTGTTCGCCTGGTCGACGAAATTCTTCGGCCTGTACTGGCAGGTCCTGATGCTGGCGACCTTCGCCATGAGCCTGTTCATCTGCTTCAGCAAGTGCGGGCGCGTCCGGCTCGGCGGCGTCGACCAGCGTCCCGACACCAGCACCTTTAACTGGATCGCCGTGATCATGTGCGCCCTGCTCGCCGGCGGTGGCGCCTTCTGGGCGGCGGCGGAACCGATGATGCACTTCGCCAGCCCGCCACCGCTGTTCGCCGGCATGCAAGCGCATACCGAAGCAGCAGGCCACGCCGCGCTCGCGCAATCCTTCGTGCACTGGGGCTTCCTCGCCTGGGCGGTATTGGGCAGCTTGCTGGCCATTGTGCTGATGCACCTGCACTACGACAAAGGCTTGCCCCTGGCACCGCGTACCTTGCTCTATCCCCTGTTCGGCGAACGTGCAATCAAGGGGCCGATCGGGACCCTGGCCGATGCCACGTCGATCATCGCCGTGGTCGCCGGCACCATCGGCCCGATCGGTTTCCTCGGCCTGCAGATCAGCAGCGCGTTGCACTCGGTGTGGGGCATTCCCAATGACCTGATGGTGCAGTCCATCACCATCGTGCTGGTCACGGTGATGTACACCATCTCCTGCCTGGTCGGGCTCGAAGGCATCCGCTTCGTCAGCGGGATCAACGTCTGGCTGATGATCGGCCTGGCCGTGTTCATGGTGCTGCTCGGGCCCACCGCGTTCATCCTCGGCGGTTTCCCCACGGCGTTTGCCTTGCACATTGAACAGTTCATCCCGATGACCCTGTTCCGTGCCGATCCGAAATGGCTGGACTGGTGGACGGTGTTCTACTGGGGCTGGTTCATCGGTTATGCACCGATGGTGGCGCTGTACGTGGCGAAGATTTCCCGGGGCCGGAGCATCCGCGAAGTGATCATGACCCTGTCGATCATCGCACCGTTGGTGACCATGTTCTGGTTCACCATTGTCGGTGGCGCCGGCATCGGCATGGAATTGCAAACCCCGGGCATCGTCACCGCCCACGGTGCACAGCCCGAAGACCTGCTGTTGGGCGTGACCCAGAACCTGCCATTGGGTGGACTGATCTCAGCGCTGTTCCTGTTCCTGAGCTTCATTTCGGTGGCCACCAATGGCGATGCCATGGCCTTCACCGTGGCAATGGCGATGTCGAGTAATGATAAGCCCAAGCCATGGCTGCGCGCCTTCTGGGCAATCGGCATGGGCCTGGCCGCCGTGGTGCTGATCACCATCGGCTCGGGCGGGGTCACGGCGCTGCAATCCTTTATCGTAATTACTGCCGTACCGGTTTCGCTGCTGATCCTGCCGTCGCTCTGGGATGCACTGCGCATCGCCCGGCAGATGGCTCGGGAACAGGCAGTCTGATGATGAACAGTCCAGGAATCGCAATGATGTCGCACACCGACACAGACACCTC
This sequence comes from Pseudomonas sp. SbOxS1, assembly GCF_013416725.1. Lineage (NCBI taxonomy): Bacteria > Pseudomonadati > Pseudomonadota > Gammaproteobacteria > Pseudomonadales > Pseudomonadaceae > Pseudomonas > Pseudomonas sp. SbOxS1. The sequence continues at coordinate 5,493 of NZ_JAAVXC010000034.1, read as the reverse complement.
TTCGGCCTTGCGCCCTGCCGCCCGGGTCATGGACCTGGAGCGGCTGGGCAGTCACTTCCAGAGCCGCCTGAGTTTCGTGCGCAGCAGCATGCGCAAGATGATGAACGAGCAATGGCGCATCGAGCGCAGCCGCTTCGACCTCGACGCCGAAGGCTTCGGCACGGCGATCTATCGGATCGACACCGCCAGTGCCCACTATCACTGTGTGATTTTCTCGGCGTACCTGCCGCCGGAAAAACGCAGTGACCGGGTCATCGCCGATCAGTGGGACGTCAGCTTCGTGCTGCTGGCCGGCGATGTCGACGAGCCGCAACTGGCCGACTTGCGGCGCAACGTGCCGTTGCAGGAAGCCGGGCGTTACGATGCACGGGTGCTGGTGCTGTCCCGGGCCAACCGCAGCCTGCGCAACTTCGAGCGTTTTCTCGGGGCGCTGGCGGAAGGTTGCCAGCCAGACCCACGGCAACTGGCCGAGGTCGGCTACCTGTATCGCACCACCGCCGTGTACGGCAACGGCAAGTTCGGCATCGCCGACTTCAGTTGCCTGCAAGACACTGCCGATTTCACCCAACCGTTCAGCGCGCAGATGTTCACCGTGTACCTGCTGCGGCATTTCAGCATCGAGCAGATCGAGCACATGGCCCGGGCGCGCAATCCGCAACGGGCGGTCGGGCTGGACGTCGAACTGCAACGCTACCTGGGGGTCGGCAACTCCACGGGGCTGGGCATGGCGCCCTTCCTGGTCAATCACCCGCAACTGGTCGACCAATGGGTGTATGCCCGTGAAACCGCACTGGCGCGGGTGATGGCTCAACCGGCTGAACTGCCCTGCGCGCAGCGTTTCCAGGCACTGTTGCAGCGGGCTCGTCAGCACCTGCAACAAACCAGCACCGAGGACCAACGGCAAAGTGCAATTGACCAGCAGACACTGGCCGATCTGGATCAACTGAACCAGTGGTTCGCCAGCCAGCCCGCCAGCGCCGACCTGTGGTCACGGCTGCAGGATTGGGCCGAGCTGAACGCCGGCTTCGGCTGCCAGGAATTGCTGGTCAGCCTGCTGCTGGAACTGTACCCCGAACAGGTCGATCCGCTGGCCGGGCAGATGTCGGTCAACGAGGGCTTTCGCCTGAACGCCGAGATGCCGCTGGACGCGCTGTGCCACCTGATCGAGACCCGCTACCGCTGGGCGCTCGACTACGACCTTGGCGATGCCGGGGCCAATCACTTCTTCTGGTATCGCTCGGCGGAAAAGGAAGAACCGCGCCTGGGGGAACGCGCCATGGAGCCTGGCGCGGAAAAGGAAATGCAGCTGGGCATCGCCCACAATATTCAGCGTTGCCACCGCGCCTTGCTGACCTACCGCGAACAACATCCGCAGCAATTGACCGCGCATTTCCTGCTCGCCCAGCCGTCGTTCAAAGGCACCGTGTGCCGGCTGCAGGGCATGGCCCGCTGCGCCTTCGGGGAAATTCGCGCCAACCTGATGGACCGCAACATGCTGCCGATCCACTTGCTGCGCTGCAAACTGGCGTTCTTCGGCGCCGGCAAGTTCGACCCCAAGTCCAGCCGCTGGGTGCGCATCACCTTGTTCCAGGGGGCTCCGCTGGTCAGTGAGATTGGCCAGCCTTTCACCGACGACTGGAATTTCGCCGTGATGCCGACACTGCCCACCGCTGCCGGAGAACACTGATATGCGCGTCTCGCTCAATGAAATCCAGGTGATCTGCCGCAAGGCCTTCGAGGGCATCGGCTTCGCCCCCGGTGACTGCGACGACGCCGCCGAGATGATCGCGTGCCTGCAACTGCAAGGCCTCGATGGCATCGGCGCGTTGAAAAAGGCCCTGGCCTTCCTCCACGACGAAATCGATCGCCCGATCGAAACCTGCTACGAAGACGCCGCACAGTTGACCCTCGATGCCCACGGCCAAAGTGTCTTGCGCTGCGCCGCCCAGGCGGTCGAGCTGGGTGTAGGCAAGGCCTTGCGTGGCGGCAGCGCGTTGATCCGTATCCGCCATTGTCACAACCGCATTTTGCTGCTGGGTTACCTGGCGCGTTGTGCCGCGGAGGCACTGAATTTTTGCGTCTATTGGCGCGATGCGCGCCAGGAAATGGTCGCCACGTTCAGCGCCGGACAAACCCGCCCGACCCTGCGGGTGCATGACCTGCCGCAACCGGCGCAGAGCGACGAACAAAGCATCAATGTGCTGATCTCCCGGCACTTCACGCTGCTGCCGCGACTCAGTGCCGAGGATGCCCAGCCTGCCACCCACTCGCAGCCCGCTGAGGGGTTGGTCGTCGACGACGAGGTCTGGGCCCAGCTGAAAAAACTGGGCGAGCGGGTGCTGGTGGAAAGCACCGAGGAATCGCGTCGGCGCGGCGCCGGCGAAAGCAGCGATGCCCGATAAAACCTTGCAATGCATCAGGAATCAATCAATGAAACACGCGATCAAGACCGACCTTTTCGCCTCGCGCGCGCCACTGGAATGGGCGGTGGTTGGCAACGGCACGCTGTACACCGCGCAGATCCCCATCGACCGCGAAGGCCAGGTCGTCAGTGGCGGCATCGAGGCGCAAACCCGGCAGACCCTGGACAATCTGCGTCATACCCTGCAAGCCGCCGGCAGCAGCCTGGATGCGGTTACGCAGGTGCTGATCTACGTCACCGACCGCCGCTACCTGGCGACGGTGAATGCAATCTATGGCGAGTATTTCCAGGCGCCCTACCCCAACCGCGCGGCCATCGTCGTGGCGGGGTTGGCTCGGGAGGAGATGCTGGTGGAACTGGTGGTGTACGCCTGTCTCTGACGGCCGACCAATTGCTGCGGCAACGGCCACTTAAGGTTTGATGAAAACCCTGTGGGAGCGAGCCTGCTCGCGATGGTCGTCAACGAAAACGCTGGCGGCCTGACACCCCGCGGTGCTTGCTCCTCCATCGCGAGCAGGCTCGCTCCCACAGAGTCGCCCCATACCCTTCGTCGGATGCACGATCCGGCAAAAAAACGCCTCCCCCCACCTTGAACCTTGTCTCAAGACGCCAGTCTTAGACGGGCATTTTTCCTCCTCCCCATCGTTGTCATCTCATCAGAGCTGTCCGCACCATGCGCCCAACCGCCCTCGCCTTGCGCTTCACTTCGCTGTGCCTGTTGACCTCGCTGCCCCTGGTTTCCACCCCCGCCCACGCCGGCGCGGAGCGACAATTGGTGGACGCCATCAACGATTACCGAGCCCATCCGCAAGACTGCACACGGCGTCCCGCCCAACGCTTGTCGCCGCTGGCCCTGAAGTCGAGCCTGGCCTTGCCGATCGGCTACGGCGGTGGTTTGCGCGATCGTTTGAAAGCGTCCGGGTACCAGGCCGTGGCGGTGCGTTCCATCCGCGTGGTGGGTGCGCAAGATGCCGAAGAGGCGTTCGAGATGCTGCAGGGTGACCATTGCGCCGCCTTGCTGGACAACCAGTACGCCGACATCGGCGTCAGTCGCAGTCGCGGTGAATGGCAAGTGGTGCTGGCCCGCCCCGTGCTGGACAACCAGGTGGGCGATCCGCGCAGTGTCGGCAAAACCTTGCTCGCCCAGGTCAACGCCGCCCGGGCCAAACCGCGCCTGTGCGGTCGCCAACGCTTCGCCGCCGCGCGGCCCTTGGCCTGGAACCCCAGCCTCGGCGCTGCGGCGCAAGGGCACAGCAAAGCCATGGCCTATGGCAATTACTTCGCCCACCAGGACCCCGATGGCGACATGCCCGCCGACCGCGCGCGCGCCGCGGGTTTCCGTGGCCGGCAGATCGGCGAAAACATCGCCGCCGGCCAAGGCTCACCGAACAAGGCCATGGCCGGCTGGCTGGCCAGCCCCGGGCATTGCGCCAACCTGATGAACCCGATGTTCACCCAGGTGGGTGCCGCCTATGCGACAGACGCACGCAGTGATCAAGGGGTTTACTGGACGATGGTGTTCGGCGCGCAATAACCCATGTACCGGGTATCGTCGCGATGCCCGGTACTTCAGCGAGCCACTACTTCACCAGCCGGGTTTCCCGGGACGGCCGGTAACCGAAATAAGCGCTGTAGCACTTGCTGAAGTGGCTCGGTGATACGAAACCGCAGGCCACCGAGACCTCGACGATAGTTAGCGTGGTGTGCTGCAGCAATCGACGTGCCTCGGTGATGCGCAAGTCCATGTAGTAGCGCTGGGGTGTCGTGCCCAACTGTTCCTTGAACAGGCGCTCGATCTGTCGGCGAGACCGCCCGGCATACAGACAGAGCGCCTCCATCTCCAGCGGCTCTTCCAGATTGGCGTCCATCAGGTTGACCACCTCCCTCAGCGGGCCACTGACGGACACATTCAAGGAGGGTTTGATGCGCCGGAATCGGGACGCTTCGAACGCCAGGATATCTTCGATACCGTCAGTCAACGCCTTGTCATGCAAGCCCCTGATCCACTCCAGGGCCATGTAGAAAGTACCCGTTGGGCTGGAAGCTGTCAGGCGGTCGCGATCCACCACATAGGCTTCGCTGGTGACCTGGGTGAGCCTGGCGATTTCCGCCAGCGCCGGGCGATGCTCCGGGTGTATGGCGCAACGATAGCCGTCCAGCAATCCGGCTTGCCCGAGAAACCAGGCGCCATTCCATACGCCGGCCAGCGTAACCCCCTGCTCGGCCGCGCCTTGCAAGAGGCCGGTCAGCGCGTCATCCGCCTTGAGCGCCGTGCGGTAGCCACCGCAGACAACCAACAGATCCAGCGTTTGTATTTCCACCGGGTCAAGGCGCGCATCGGGTCGAATCACCAACCCCAGGTCGCTGACGACTTCCCCTTCGGACAAGCCGAAGGTTTTCGTTGAGAACAGCTCGGGCCGCAGCAGGTTGGCGGTGACGATGGTATCGAGCGCCTGGGTGAATGCCGGCAACGAAAAATGTTCCAGCAGCAGGAAGCCGGCCCGGGCCCGCACGGATTGGCCTTCATGGTCGTTGAGGTAGCGAAGGTTTTTGCCCTTCATGGCACCGCTGAACTGACGTCGTTCTACCAACGTTCGCCTCGTCTTTCGTGTTGATCAAGATGTGTGTTTCCCGCATTGATACCCGTCTCTCGCGACGGCTATCGATGCGCGCTCTGTTTACGCCAGTTGTACCCTATGAGCAAGCGCAAGGGGTTTATTTGGGAACTGGATTGGGGGGATATCCATTGCTGCGGTAACGGCCACTAATGGTTTCGCCCTTACGGCGACTCACTTTTCCAAACGCCGAAAAGTAAGCAAAAAGCTTTGCCCCACCACTCGGTGCCTCGCTAGGGCTCGGCATGCCCTCTCTCCGGCATTGCNNNCACTGCGCAATGCCTGCGTTCGGCCAGCGTGGTTAACGGGGCACCCAGATCAAAAGCCAGATCAAGATCAAACGCAAAGCGAGGCGGCCTGACAGCCGACCTGACTTTTGCAGATACCCCCAATCCCTTGTAGGAGCCAGGCTTGCCGGCGAACCCGGCGCTGCGGTGTGTCTGTAGTACCGCGTTA
>NZ_JAAVXC010000033.1:0-207194 GCF_013416725.1 Pseudomonas sp. SbOxS1 | reverse complement strand
TCGCGGCGACCCACGGAGCAATGCCGGAGTGAGGGCATGCCGAGCCCTAGCGAGGCACCAAGTGGTGGGGCAAAGCCTTTTGGTTCCTTTTTGGCGTTTGAAAAAGGGACTCGCCGTAAGGGCGAAACCATAAGTGGCCGTTACCGCAGCAATGGATATGCCCCCCCAAAATCTCAATACAACCCCATGCTTAAGTGAACACCATTACCTTTTTTGGCGGGGGGGGCGATTTACCAGAGTGCCAAGGTATAGCTGAGGATCAGGCGGTTCTCATCCAGATCACTGCCGAAATGGCTCGAACGCACCGTCGCGTTACGCCACTTCACCCCGACATTCTTCAGCGGCCCGCTCTGCACGACATAACCAATGTCGGTATCCCGTTCCCATTCCTTGCCCTCCGGACGATTGCCACCCAGATCGATGTTGTCGCCGGTGAGGTAGCGCGTCATGAAGGTCAGGCCCGGTACGCCAATGGCCGCAAAGTTGTAGTCGTAGCGCGCCTGCCAGGACTTTTCGTCCTTGCTGGCGAAGTCGCCGATCTGCACGAAGTTCACCAGGAAGGCGTCGGTGCCGTTGACGTAGGCGTAGCCGGTGTCGCCGCTCATGCCTTGATAACCCAGGCCCAACGCATGCCCGCCGAGGTTGTAGGTGAACATCGCGCCGATGGCGTTGTTATCGACATTGCTGCCGCCATCGTCCGTGGAGCGGGCGAAGCGCAGATCCGTCTTCAACGACTGGCCGGTCGTGACTGGCAAAAGGTAGGTCAGGTTGACCAAGTGCTGGCTGTAGAAGTTGTCGAGGTGGCCGTAGCTGTAGCCGGTGGCGAGGTTGCTGGTCCATTTGTAGTTCAGGCTGGCGAAATCCAGGCGGTCGCTGTCGACCTGACGTGTGGTGATGCCCTTGGCGCCGGTCCGGGTGATGCCCATGTCCTCGTAGTCCGAGGAGTCGCGCTGATTGACTTGCGACAGTCGTCCGGCATCCACGGTCAGGCCTTCGATTTCCAGCGACGTCAACTGACCGCCCTTGAAGGTTTGTGGCAACAGCCGTGAATCGTTGGCCAGTACCGTCGGCACTTTCGGCAGCAGCGTGCCGAGTTTCAGCGTGCTTTTGGAGGCGCGCACCTTGGCGGTCAGGCCCAGTTCGCCGTACTCGTCCTGCGCGCCTTTGCTCGTGTCGCGATGGCGTTTGAGCAAGCCGGAGCCTGCGCGATCAGGGCTGGAGTCGAGCTTGACGCCGAGCAGCCCGATGGTATCGAAACCGACACCGATCAACCCTTCGGTGAAGCCCGATTCGTAGCGCAGCAGGAAGCCCTGGGCCCATTCCTCTTGTTTGGATTGGGCGGCATTGGCCTGGCGATAATCCCGGTTGAAGTAAAAGTTGCGCAGTTCCAGGCTGGCCTTGCTGTCCTTGATGAAGTCCGCATGGGCCTGGGTGGCAAGGCTGCTGCCGGCGAGGAATAAACTGAAAAGGGTAGGTTTCATGTTTGTCTCTTGTTGTTATGGGCAAGCCGATCCCGCACTGGCCGGGGCCAGTGGAGGGACGACTGGTTGACGTTGCCCTGGCCGGGCGGCGCAGGGCGGGCATAAAAAGCGCGAAGCCAAGGGGCGCACTCGCGCTCGGGGCCGTTGACCCCGCAAAACTGCAGCCTTAGTGACTGCTGGCCATGGCGGCGCCCAGGCCGGTCTGGGCGCGGACGAACTGATCGGCATAGGCCGCGCGTTCACGGTCGGCGCGCTCGCTGCGGTCCAGCCTGGACACGACCACGATGACCAGGAAGGCCAGCGGCATGGAGAACAGTGCCGGCTGATCGTAGGGGAAGATCGCCTGGGCATGGCCCAGTACACCGACCCACACCGACGGCGAACCGATGACCAGCGCCAGGGCGCTGACCAGGCCGGTCAAGCCGCCGTAGAGGGCGCCGCGGGTGGTCAGGCCACCCCAGTACATGGCCATGATCAATACCGGGAAGTTTGCCGAGGCGGCAATGCCGAACGTCAGGCCGACCAGGAAGGCGATGTTCTGGCCCTCGAACAGAATGCCCAGGGCGATCGCGACAATGCCCAGGCCGATGGTGGCGATGCGCGACACGCGCATTTCCTGCTTCTCGTCGGCCTTGCCCTTCTTGAAGACTGAGGCATAAAGGTCATGGGAGATGGCCGAGGCGCCAGCCAGGGCCAGGCCGGCCACCACTGCAAGGATCGTGGCGAAGGCAACGGCGGACAGGAATCCGAGAAACAGGTTACCGCCCACCGCCTTGGCCAGGTGCATAGCCACCATGTTGCCGCCGCCGATCATCGCACCGCCGAGCTTACCGTCGACGTAGTACTGCGGGTCTGTGCCGACGATGACGATCGCGGTGTAGCCCAGGATGCAGACCACAAGGAAAAAGAAGCCGATGAACACCGTGGCGAACAGCACCGACTTGCGCGCTTCCTTGGCATTGGGCACGGTGAAGAAACGCATCAGGATGTGCGGCAGGCCGGCGATGCCGAAGACCAGGCCCAGGGACAATGACACCGCGTTGACCGGATCGGCCAGCAAGGTGCCCGGGCCCATGATCTGCACGCCGCTGGCATGCACTGCCACGGCCTGGGCCGACAGCGTCTCGAAGCTGAAGCCGAAGCGGCTCAGGGCCATCAGCATCAGGGTCGTGCCGCCCGCCAACAGCAGGACCGCCTTGGTGATCTGCACCCAGGTGGTCGCCAGCATGCCGCCGAAGATCACGTAGACCAGCATCAGCAGGCCGACCACCACCACCGCCGTGCGATAGTCGAGGCCGAACAGCAGCTTGATCAGCTGGCCGGCGCCGACCATCTGCACCACCAGGTAGCAACACACCACCGTCAGCGAACCGAGGGCGGCGAAGCTGCGCACGCGAGTCTGATCCAGGCGCAGTGACACGATGTCGGCGAAGGTGTAGCGGCCCAGGTTGCGCAGGCGCTCGGCCATCAGGAAGGTGACGATGGGCCAGCCGACGAAGAAGCCGATGATGTAGATGAAGCCGTCATAGCCCTTGGTGAACACCAGGCTCGAAAGGCCTAGCAACGTGGCTGCAGACATGTAGTCGCCGGCGATCGCCAGGCCGTTCTGGAAGCCTGTGATACCGCCTCCGGCGCTGTAGAAATCGGCAGCGGAACGCGTGCGGCGGGACGCCCACCAGGTGATCAGCAACGTGGCGAGGACGAAGACGAAGAACATGCCGATGGCATGCACGTTGAGCGGTTGTTTCTCGGCGGTGAGGGGGGCGGCGTTGGCCAGCAGGGGGCTGAGGGCGAGCAGGGCAGCCAGGCGTTTCATGCGCGGGTCTCCTGCAGGATCTGCGCGCTGAGCGCGTCGAAGCGGGTATTGGCGGTGTGCACATACCAGGCGGTCAGCAACCAGGACAGCAGGATGATTGCCACGCCAATCGGTATGCCGAGGCTCAGGTGACTGCCGTCGTACAGCGGCAGGTGCAGCCAGGCAGGTGCGAAGGCCACCACCATGATGAAGCTGTAATAGACGGCCAGGACCGCGGCGCTCAGTGACCAGGCCAGCAGCGAACGTTGGCGGGTGAGGCGCTGGAAGTTGGGATTGGCCCTGACCAGGGCGCAGATCTGGACATGGTTCGGATGGTCAGTCGTCATGGTGAGGCTCCGCTTTTTTAATTGTTGTTGTATGTCGGCCTTTTGAGGGGCGTACGGGTACCCGGGCGACGTTCCGAAGCGGAGCGTCACCTGAATGCTGTTGGAGTCGTTGCTGCCCTGGCGATCTTCCGGAGGCGAGGGGCGTTGATGGCACTCATCGGGTGCCGACAGGGTGCCCGCCGCATGAGTCCACGACGGGCGCGAATGCGACAGATTGCGTTGTCGCGCAGCTGCCTTTTTTCGCCTTGAAAACAGGCTTTTCAACCTGTATCCAGGCCGTCAGCCCTGATTGAAAAAAGGGCCTTTCCGGTTGCGAAACGTTGCTGGTAAAACCAGGCTGGATGCGAGTATATGTTGGCTAATTTCCAATAAGAATCGGCAGAAAAGCCTGATGAATATGCAAAATCGCACAACGAAGAATCATGTGAATTGGGACGATATGCGCTTCTTCCTCGAGGTCGCCCGTGCACGCACCGCCAGTGGTGCTGCACGCCGTCTGGGGGTGGACTACACCACGGTGTCGCGGCGCATCCGCGCCCTTGAACAAAGCCTTGGCGCACTGCTTTTCGAGAAGTCCCGCACGTCGGGTTTTGTCATGACGGTCGAAGGGCAGCGCCTGATCAGTCACGCTGAAGCTTTGGAAAGTACGTTGCTGGCAGCCTGCGAGCAGGTATCGGGAACCACCGGGGGGCTCGCCGGGCACCTGCGCATCGGCTGTACCGAGGCCTTCGGCTCCTGCTTCATCACCACGCAGATGAGCCATTTCATCATTCACTATCCGCACATCTCGGTGGACATCCTGCCGGTCCCGCACTTCATCAACCTGTCACGGCGCGAGGCGGACATTGCCATCACCCTGGAGCGTCCCGAGCGGGGGCCCTACGTGTGCTCGCGCCTGTGCGACTACCGCTTGCGCCTGTATGCGACACCTGCGTACCTGGCCAATCATCCTCCGATTACCCGTAGCGAGGACTTGCCGAACCACCCGTTCGTGACCTATGTCGAGGACCTGGCCTTCAGCTTCAAGCTGCTCTACCTGAACGACCTGCTGCCCGGCGCGCACAGCCGCCTGCGCAGCACCAGCGTGGTTTCCCAGTATCATGCGGCGCTGGAAGGGCGCGCGTTGGCGATTCTGCCGTGCTTCCTTGCAGGTCCCGATCCGCGCTTGTGTGAAGTGCTGCCGGATGAGGTAGAGGTCACTCGACAGTTCTGGATGTACTACAGCGAGGATCTGCGCAAGCTCAAGCGCATCACCCTGGTCGCCGATTACCTGCGCGCCTGCGCAGAACTCAATCAGCCGCTGCTGATGGGCGAGTCCCGCGCGATGGCGTACCTGCCGTCGCCCTGAGTTGCATCACTGATCCGCGGTTCACCCAAAAAAATAAAAACAGGTGTCTCCATGCTTCTCGACCATGCGTTGTTAACCGATGTCAGCGGCAAGCCTATACGCCAGCCCCATAAAGTTTTTTCAACCGAGTGGGATGAAATCAGCAACTGGTCCGATCGCGTCTACATGCCCTATCGTGTCTCCCCCAAAGGGCAAGCCATCAAGCCTCATGCGACCATGCATTCATCCAGGATCGGCGAGTTGACGCTGACTCGTTTTGCCTACGGCGTGGCGGTGAGCGTCGATGATTTTTCGCCTGAAGCGGGGAATGCATTACTGCTCACGACCATTCGCGGCAATGCCCGGCACTGGACGCAGCGTTCAGACACCGAAGATACGGCAGTGGGTGAATCCTTCATTGCCGATTGCAGTCGTGTCGATTACCGGATCGACCTCGATCCGGATCACCTGCAGCTGAACCTGACCATCCCTCATGCACTTTTGGAACGGATGGCGCAGCAGTGGTTTGGGTTCGTACCCGATGATCGGTTCTGGAGACACAAGTGCGTCATCGGCGGGGTCGGTTCGAGCTGGCTAAGTCTGCTGGAGTACACGGTGCGGTGTGTTGCCGAGGCCGGCGAACACATGGCTGAGGGACGCATGGGGGCTCATCTGGAGCAAATCCTGTGCGTTCATCTGTTGCGAGAATGGGCTGACCGCGCCGCGCAGGCTGGGCTTGATTTCAATAGTCCGATGAACCGGATTGCGCCCCGTCATGTCAGGGCCGCCGAAGCGTTCATGAGTGCCAATGCAGCGAGCCTGCCGACGCTGGCAGAGGTTGCCAGTGCGGTCGGGACCAGTGTGCGGGCATTGAGCGGGGCCTTCTCGCGCTTTCGCGGCATGACGCCCGGTGCCTTCTTGCGCGAGCAGCGGCTACAGGGGGCGCGCCGCGATTTATTGGCAACGGATCCGGAGTCGGGTACGACAGTTTCTGCCATCGCCTTTCGGTGGGGCTATCTGAACCTGGGTGAATTCGCGGGAACCTATCGCAAGCGCTTCAGTGAACTGCCATCGCAAACCTTGCAGCGCCGACAGCGCTAGCGGGTTGACGCAAAAAAAGGGCACCGAGCGTGACGTCCAAGTCACCCTCGGTGCCCCCAGAAACCCAGCCATTCGCTGCGGGTCAGAACACCCACAAGAGCCGTAGGTTGACCCGCTGTTCTTCCCTGAAGCCGTTGTCGACCGATACGTCCTGGCCATAGTTGAGCAGGGCCTGGAACGTAGGGGTCATCCAGTAGGATCCTCCGACACGGTACTTGCTGGTACCGGGTTCATCGCCCTGGTCCTGACCGTCAATGCGCGACTCGCCGCCCCAGAGTTGAGACGCACCGACGTGCACCGACAGCTTGGGTGTCACGGCGTACCTCAGGTAGGTCTGGGCTTGCCATAGCGGTTTCTGGCGCAATGTCAGGCCTTGACTGGTGAAGTCGTCATTCTTGCCAAACACGGTGACATCAGCGGTGAGGTCCAGGGACAACTTTTCAGTGAGGCCGGTCACGTAACCGGTCTGCAACGTCATCTTCCAACGGTTTTCACCGAGGTTGAGTATATCGTTGTGGTCGTAGCTACCGGTCGGTACGAACAGGTAGGGCGCAATGCCCCAGTAACGGTTTTTCACCGGATCATTCACGAGCCACAGGGTCGACGCCAGAATCAAATCACCCGTGCCAGTGGTTTTTCCCAACGCGTCGTTGTCGCGTGTTCCTTCCAGGCGGCCGAAGGGCAACAGGAACTGCGTATTGATCGTGTAGTCACCCAGCTGCTGGTAGTTGGCGACGCGCAATATGCCGATGTCCGAGTCGAGTCCCGCCTTGATCGCAACCTTGTGGCCGTCACTGTACAGCGACCGCCGTTCGGCATGCTGCAGGTAGAGCAAGGCGATATTGCTGCCGGCTGGAAGTGCAGCGGCGTATTCGCCGGCGTCTACATCGATGGCTTGGGCGTTACCCGCCAGAGTGGCGAGCAGGACACCGGCACCGATCGTTGAGGCATCCAATGCGCATGCTGTGAAGCGAGCGCGCGCAGGGGTACGCGTGGAGATCTCCATGAGTCACCTGTTTTGTTTTTGTTGGTTTTAGAGAGGGGTGAATCAGGAGCCGGCTCAGCTGGTCAGGTTGCGGTAGGCCGCCGTTTCGAAGTCCAGGTAGGCATGGGTCGATACGGGGTCTACGAATGGCAAGATCTGAGTGGCCCAAAAACCACCGATGCCATTCTTGCGATCGATCCAGTAGAAGAGATTGGCCAGTCCAGCCCACGCCAAAGAGCCCGCGGGGCGACCGGTGGGGGCGTCCTGTTCGTTGATCATGAAACTCAACGCCCACGACTTTGGCATGCCGGGGAAGAATTCCGCCGTGTGGGAAATACTTGGATTCACGCAGGGAAGGGCTTTTATTTTGAGGTTGTCGAGCCCGTTTTTTTCGGCGAAACGAATCGTCTCAGGCTTCAGGATCCGTCCGTGGTCACCCTGTCCATCGTTAAGCCAGGCGCGGATGAACAGGCAGTAATCCTTGACTGTCGAGAACAGGCCATGGCCTCCCATGTGCACTTCGGGTTCCGGCGGGAGGAGGGAGCCTTCGATTGCGCTCAGCGATCCATCCTCCTCACGCTGATGCATGCCAGCCCGCCGCTGGAACATCGACGGGGTCATGGTAAAGGCGGTATCGGTCATGCCCAGAGGCTCGAAAATACGCTGCTGCATGACGTCGCCCAGACGCTTGCCGGTAACGGCCTCGACCACAAGGCCAGCCCAATCCAGGTTGGAACCGTATTCCCACTGCTCACCAGGCTCAAACAGCAAGGGCGTCTTGAGTGCAGCCAACGACGCGCTGATGATGCTGGGTTGTCGTTGTTCCTGAACCAGCCTGTTGTAATGTTCGTTGAAAAACTCGTACCCAAGGCCTGCCGTATGAAGCAGGAGCATTCGGGTGGTGATGTGTTTTTTGGCAGGGCGAAGCCGTGGGGTGCCGTCGCTATCAAATCCGTCGAGCACCTTGAGTTCACCGATCAAAGGCAGGTAGTCCCTGGCGGGCGCATCGAGATCCAGTCGGCCTTCCTCGACCAACTGAAGCACAGCCGTGGCGGTTATCGCTTTAGTCGTGGAAAACATCGCGAAAACACTGTCGGTGGTCATTGCATCCGTTTGACCGAGCGTTCGTAGCCCCGAAGCCCCCTCGTAGAGCAAACCGTCTCGCCCGGTTATTGCCGCGACTACACCTGGGACACGTTGCGCTCCAGCGGTGACGGTATCGAGCAGTTGATTGAATGATGAAGTTGAGCCTGGATTCATTATTGTTGTTCTCCTTAAACCCCACCCTTGTGCACTTGGCGAGTGACTAGTCGGGATGTGCAGTGACAGGACTGATTGGGCCGACGTGAAGCGATGAACGTCGGGCCAGTGGAGAGTAAAAAAATAAAACCAGAGGGTTTGTCGGCCGCCGGCAGAGGGTGTCGGAATCCGGCATTTATCCAGTTACCGCACAGGTGAGCACGATATGAACGACGGCGTTCCAAAGCGCTGACCCGCACTGTTCCCGGCAGAAAAACCGGCGCCGCGACTAAGGGAAACCTTTAGCCGCACTGGAGATTTCCCCCTTTCGGATGCTGTTCATCTTGATACCGGCGCGGCGTCTACTGGCTTACCTTGCGCCTACCCATAAAAATAAGAATGGAGATGTCAGGTGAAGCAATCTTGCCGTGGGCTCGGTATTGCCAGTGTGATCGGGGTTATCTGTTCGCCATTGGCAGCGCATGCCGATGTGATTGATGACAGTCACTTCAAAGTGGATACGCGTAACTTCTATTTGCACCGCAACTACACCAACACCAATGCCCCCGTGTCTGAAGTGCACAGTTGGTCCCAGGGTTTCGATGCGCAGTTCACCTCCGGCTACACCGACACGGCCTTGGCCATCGGCCTGGATGTGGATGCGCAATACGCCGTGCGCCTGGATTCCTCGGGCAACGACGGTTCGCTGCCCTACAGCGTGAGCGATCAACAGACGGCCGATGAGTACAGCCGCGCCGGTGCGACCTTCAAGATGCGCTACAGCAAGACCGAGTTGAAGGTCGGTGACCTGCGCCCGCAATTGCCAGTGGCATTCGATGACCCCAGTCGGCAACTGGATACCATCTACCAGGGGGCCGTGGTCGAGTCCAAGGAAGTGGACGGATTGACCGTGACCGGTGGCCGATTCTGGTCTGCCGTGACGCGGGAATCTTCCAATCACGAGAAATTCTACAAGTTTGGCTCCACCGATAATCTCGACAGTGACGGCCTGGATTTTGGCGGCGTGACTTACGACTTCAGCAAGACGTTGCAAGCCAGTTATTTCTACGGCGTCTTGCACGATATTTATCAGCAGCACTATTTCGGCCTGATGCACATGGCTGACCTGGGCAATGGCTACAAACTCAAGACCGACTTGCGCTACTTCAATAACAACGAAGATGGCAACGCCTTGAACGGTCCAATCGACAACCGCTCCTACGGTGCCTTGTTCAGCCTGCTCAAGGGCGCGCACATGTTTGGCCTCAGTTACCAGCGCATGCTCGGTGACAGCGTGTTCCCGACCATGAACGGCTTTATCCCGCAACCTTACCTGGTGCACTGGTCGTCCCTGGGGTTTGTCCGCCCGGATGAAAAGTCCTGGGGCGCGCGCTACAGCTATGACTTTGCCGGGATGGGCGTGCCGGGGCTGAAGTTCTTTACCCGCTACATCAAGGGCACGAACTGGGACCGCGGCGGCAACCTGAGCGACAACCAGGAAAGCGAACGCTACCTGGGCCTCAACTACGTGGTGCAGAGCGGGGCGCTGCAAGGCCTTGGGCTGGATGTGCGCAACATCGATGTGAAACAGAAGTACGGCTACGACTACAACGAGTTCCGTGTCGCCACGACCTACACCTGGAAGTTCTGGTAAGTGCGTTTTACCCCATAACAATAAGAGGCCTGACCATGATCGAACCCTTCGTCCTTTACATCTGCCCACCCACTTGTCAGTCGGCGCCTTGTGCACCGTCACCCGACGTACTGCGCGCATGAGCGGATTCCAGAAGGAGCAAACACTAGTGAATATCCAGGTCGATAACGCGGTCCTGCAGCAGCAGAAGAAGAAAACCTACATTTACGAGTGGTACGTGGTCGGCCTGTGCATGATCGCCTACATCTTTTCATTCGTGGATCGGCAGATCCTGGCGCTGATGATCGAACCGATCAAAGCCGACTTGCAGATCAGCGACACCCAGTTCAGCTTGTTGCACGGGCTGGCCTTTTCGTTGTTCTACGCCTTCATGGGCATGCCCATCGCCTACCTGGCCGACCGCTTCAGCAGACCGAAGATCATCGCCGTCGGCGTGGTGTTCTGGAGCCTGGCGACGGCTGCCTGCGGCCTGAGCAAGAACTTCCTGCACATGTTCCTCGCGCGCATTGGCGTCGGTGTCGGCGAGGCGGCCCTGTCGCCCTCGGCCTACTCGATGTTCAGCGACATGTTCCCCAAGGAGAAGCTCGGCCGCGCCGTGGGCATCTACTCGATCGGCTCGTTCGTCGGTGGCGGCCTGGCCTTCCTGGTGGGCGGCTATGTGATCGCCATGCTCAAGGACATGAACACCATCGAGGTCGCCTTTCTCGGCGCGATGAAAGCCTGGCAACTGGCGTTCTTCATTGTCGGCCTGCCCGGCATCGTGGTCGGCCTGCTGATCTGGCTCACCGTGCGCGACCCGGCGCGCAAAGGCCTGCAGGTCGATGCCCAGGGGCGGGCCAAGAAGGTCGCGATGAGCGATGGCTTGCGCTTTTTGGCTCGCCACCGTGCCACCTTCACCTGCCACTACCTGGGCTTTTCGTTCTACGCCATGGTGCTGTTCTGCATGATGAGCTGGAGCCCGGCGCTGTATATCCGCAAGTTCGGCCTGTCGCCCATGGAGGCGGGCTACATGCTCGGCACCGTGCTGTTGCTGGCCAACACTACCGGAGTACTGTTTGGCGGATGGCTCACCGACTACCTGGCCAAGAAAGGCCATCAGGACGCCGCGATGCGCACTGGCGTGATCGGTGCCCTGGGCATGGTGGTACCCGCCGTGCTGTTCCCGCAAGTCGATCAACTGTGGCTGTCGGTGACCCTGTTGGTGCCGGCGATGTTCTTCGCTTCGTTCCCGATGCCGGCATCCACCGCGGCGATGCAGATCCTCGCGCCGAACCAGGTGCGCGCACAGGTCTCGGCGGTGTTCCTGCTGATCAGCAATCTGCTGGGGTTGGGCCTGGGCACCACGCTGGTGGCGCTGTTGACCGACCGGTACTTCGGATCGCCGGCGGCGGTGGGCTCGTCGATGTCGTTGGTGATCGCCGGGGCGTCGGTGTTGACGGTGTTCCTGCTTTGGCGTGGTTGCCGCCGTTTCCGCGAAAGCTATGCTCGGGAATATCCGACCCAGGCATGACATAAACCTTGTCCATTTGTGGCGAGGGGATTCATCCCCGTTGGGCTGCGAAGCGGCCCTCAGCGTCCGTTCAAACAGACCGAGTTGTTCGGATTTACGACTGCTCTGCAGCCGAACGGGGATAAATCCCCTCACCACAGGGGCCGAGCCGCTTCAGGTCAGGAGAGCCTCTGATGTTGAATGACGTACACCTGCTGGAACGGCACAGCCTGCTCAGCTCGGCCGATTACCGCGAGATCAAGGACAAGGTCAGCCATTACCTGTGTCCCCACAGCTTCAACGTGCTGCGTGACGAGCCGATCCATACCCGGCTCAACGGCGTCTTCTTCGGCACGTCGGCGCTGCTCGACCTGCGCTATGGCGCGCCGGTGGAGATCAGCATCGGCGACATTGCCGATCAGTACCTGTTTCGCATCACCTTGCAGGGGCAATGCGAAGTGGCCCACGGGCGGCGCAGCGCGGCGATGCAGTCGGGCTGCCTGAGCGTTTCCTCGCCGTTCGCGCAAAGTCGCATCGTCACCGACGGGCAGTGCCGCAACCTGATCCTGCGCGTCGACCGCGATGCCCTGCAGCTGCAACTGCAACGCCTGCTCGGCCGCAGCCTGCGCCAGTCGGTGATCTTCGATGTCAGCGTCGATCCCCTGGGCGCCGGCGTCGTCAGTCTCTATCACACCCTGGACTACATCTGCCGGTTGTACGGCAGCGGCGTGGACGGTTCGCGCCTCGCCAGCGGCCTGTCCGACTACCTGATGCAACTGCTGCTCACCCAGCTGCCGCATAACCACTCGGCGGACCTGTTGATCGATTCGCACGCGCCGCTGCCGCACCACGTGAAGAAGGCCCGTGACTACATCGAGGAGCACCTGGGCGAGCCGATCAACCTGGCGACCCTCAGCGAGCTCTGTGGCGTCTCGGCCCGCACCCTGCAGAACGGCTTCAAGCAGTTTCTCCAGCAAGCGCCGGTCGAGTACATCCGTGACCGTCGCCTGGCGGTGATCCACGCCTCGCTGCAGCAGGGCAATGCCGGCGATAGCGTCACCGATATCCTGTTGCGGCACGGCATCAACAGCTTCGGGCATTTCTCCAGTGCCTATCGGCAACGCTATGGCTGCCTGCCGTCGGACACGCTGCGCCGACATCAGCATTGAGACTTGTGCGCAATCGGTCAGTCGGCTGCGCAATCGGAGGAGTCCGGGGCGGTGCCGCCCGATAGCATCGAGTCTCTTACAAGAAGGAGCAACTCGATGAAGATTACCGTGCTGGGTGGGGGACATGGCTGCTACGCCGCTGCTGTCGAGATGGCTGAAAAGGGGCATCAGGTCCGCCTGTGGCGCCGCGATTCGGCCGCGCTCAAGGAACTGCTGGCCATCGGCAGCCTGACCATCAAGGACTATCGGGGCACTCGCCAATTGTCCGTCGGCCAGCAGGGCGACAAACTGTCGTTCACCGACGATCTCGCCGAAGCCCTGGGCGACGCGCAACTGGTGATCATCCCGCTGCCGTCGACTTCCCACGAAGACCTGGCCCGGCACGTGGCGCCGCATCTGCGCGACGGCCAGGTGGTGTTCCTGCCGCCAGGCACCTTTGGCAGCTACGTGTTCGCCAAGGCCATGGCCGACGCGGGCAACCAGAGCAAGGTCGCCTTCGCCGAAACCGGCACGCTGCCATATCTGGTGCGCAAGCATGGCGCCAGCGATCTGGTGATCAGTTGCTACGCCACCCGCCTGCCGACCGGCGTATTACCCAGCAATTTGTCCGAGCATGCGTTTGCGGTGTTGCGCGAGGCCTACCCGAGCGTCGAGCCGATCGAAGACGCCCTCAGCGGTGCGCTGATGAACGCAGGTCCCATCATCCACCCGCCACTGATCATGATGAACGCCGGTCCCCTGGAGCATTTCGAAGCCTGGGACATTCACAACGAAGGCACCCAGCCGTCGATTCGTCGCGTGACCAACCAGCTGGATGCCGAGCGCATGGCCGTGCGCGAAGCACTGACCTACGGCGCTCCGCACTTTCCCCTGGCCGATCACTACAACACCAGCGAAGGCGAGGAGTGGATGTACGGTCGCGGTGCCCATGGCAAGCTGACCGACAGCGGCGACTGGCGCGAAGACATCGACCTGCAGAAACATCGCTACATGCTCGAAGACACCCGTCTGGGCCTGTCCTTCCTGGTTTCGGTCGGGCGCTGGGCCGGTGTGCCAACCCCGGTTGCCCAGGGCCTGCTGAGCATTGCTTCGGTCGTCGCCGAACGTGACCTCTACGCCGAGGGTCGTACCCTGGAGAACCTTGGCCTGGCCGATCTCGACCGGGTGCAGATGAGCGAACTCCTGACCAGGGGATTGAACTGATGAACGCCGCGCTGCCCCCTGTCAGCGTGGTCGGCGCCGGGCGGATGGGCGAGGGCATTGCCCTGGCCTTCATCCATGCCGGCCTGCCGGTGACCCTCATCGACATCAAGGATCGCGCCGAGGAAGAGCGCCACGGCTACTTCGAGCGCGTGCGCAATAACATCCGCAGCGAACTGCAGATGCTGGTACGCCTCGGCATGCTCCAGCCGGAACAGGCAGACATCGCGCTATCGCGCCTGACCCTGCAATCCCGATCCCAGGCCGCCGGGACATTGAGACAGTGCGAGCTGGTGTTCGAAGCCGTGCCGGAAGTCATCGAGGTCAAGCAGCAGACCTTCGCCTGGGTCAGCGAGCATGTCCCGGCGTCGGCGATCATCGCATCGACCACCTCGACCTTCCTGGTCACCGAGTTGAGCGAAATGGTCAGCACACCTGCGCGCTTCGTCAACGCGCACTGGCTCAATCCCGCGCACTTGATGCCGCTGGTGGAGGTCAGCCGCAGCGCAGTGACCTGCCCACAGGTGGTCGAGCGCCTGCTGCAACTGCTCAAGCGCATCGGCAAGGTGCCTGTGGTGTGCAATCCGGTGGCTGGCTACATCGTGCCGCGCATCCAGGCGCTGGCGATGAATGAAGCCGCGCGGATGGTGGAAGAGGGCGTGGCCAGCGCCGAAGATATCGACACCGCGGTACGCGTGGGCTTCGGCTTGCGCTTCTCGGTGCTGGGCCTGCTCGAGTTCATCGACTGGGGTGGCGGCGATATTCTCTACTACGCCTCGCGTTACCTCAGTGGCGCGCTGGCACCGCGTTTCGAGTCGCCACAGGTGATCGCCGACAACATGCAAAACGGCCGCAACGGCTTGCGCGATGGCCAGGGTTTCTACGATTACCGTGAGCTGGACGTGGACGCCTACAAGCAGCAGCGTATCGGCGCCTTTGTGAGCAAGCTGGCGTCGTCGGGGTTGACGCCAGCGTTCGATGGGGCGTTGCGGCAGGGCTGAGCAGCAGGGCCCGGATGCCGGGCCCTGACTGTCTGGATCAGCGCACCAGGCAAGGTTGCTTGTTGTTGAAGCTCCAGCCTGGAATCAGGAACTGCATCGCAACGCTGTCATCCCGCGCGCCGAGCCCCATGCCCTTGTAGACTTCGTGGGCCTTGGCCACCGCGTCCATGTCGATGTCTACACCCAGGCCATGCCTGGTCGGAACCTTGACGTAGCCGCCTTCGATTTTCAGCGGCTCCTTGGTCAGGTGCTGGCCGTCCTGCCAGATCCAATGGGTGTCGATCGCAGTGATTTCTCCCGGCGCGGCGGCTGCGACTTGAGTGAACATGGCCAGGGAGATATCGAAGTGGTTGTTGGAATGAGAACCCCAGGTCAGGCCCCATTCGTGACACATCTGGGCAACACGGACGGAGCCCTGCATCGTCCAGAAGTGCGGGTCGGCAAGCGGGATGTCGACCGATTGTAATTGAATGGCGTGGCCCATTTCGCGCCAGTCGGTCGCGATCATGTTGGTGGCGGTCTTCAGTCCTGTGGCGCGGCGGAATTCGGCCATGACTTCGCGGCCCGAGTAACCGTTTTCCGCACCGCACGGGTCTTCGGCGTAGGCCAGGACATGATGCTGATCGCGGCACAAGCGGATGGCCTCTTTGAGCGACCAGGCGCCATTGGGGTCAAGGGTGATGCGTGCATCGGGAAAGCGCTCGGCCAGTGCCGTCACCGCTTCGATTTCTTCATCGCCGCTGAGCACACCGCCCTTGAGCTTGAAGTCGTTGAAGCCGTATTTGGCTTTTGCCGCTTCGGCCAGGCGTACGACCGCCTCGGCGGTCATGGCTTTCTCGTGACGCAACCGGAACCAGTCATCATCGGCGTCGGACTCGTTTCGGTAGGCCAGGTTCGTGGCATGGCGATCACCGACGTAGAACAGGTAGCCAAGCATTTTCACCGCATCGCGTTGCTGCCCTTCGCCCAACAAGGCCGCCACCGGAACCTCGAGGAATTGACCCAGCAAATCGAGCAGGGCGGCTTCCATGGCGGTCACGGCATGAATGGTGATCCGCAGGTCGAAGGTTTGCAGGCCGCGGCCGCCTGCATCACGGGAGGCGAAGGTGGTACGCATCTGGTTGAGGATGCGTTGGTACTGGCCGATGGGTTGGCCGATCACCAGGCTACGAGCGTCTTCGAGGGTCTCACGGATGCGTTCGCCACCCGGTACTTCGCCCACGCCGGTATTACCGGCGCTGTCCTTGAGAATGACGATGTTGCGAGTGAAGAACGGGCCGTGGGCGCCGCTCAGGTTCAGTAGCATGCTGTCGTGGCCCGCAACGGGTACCACTTGAAAACTGGTGACGACAGGCGACTTGGTGGCGTTGGCAGTATGTTCAGCGTTCATGGCAAGTTCCTATGAATAGAGGTCGTTCAGCGATCAATGGGGTCAGTGCGCCTTGACTGTCGCACCCGTTGGAGCAGCGTTCGGCGATTCCGGCAGCGGGGATGGCTTGGGTGAAGTCCTGGCAAAAAACACCAGTATCGCGGCGAGTACCGAGGTGCCGGCCAGGCCATAGAGGCCGCCTTGAATCGAGCCGGTGGTCTGCTCCAGGAAGCCGAAAGTCGTCGGTGCCACGAAACCACCCAGGTTGCCGATCGAGTTGATCAGCGCGATGACGGCGGCGGCGATACGGGCATCCAGGTAGCCCTGGGGAATCGGCCAGAACAATGAGGACGCGGACTTGAAGCCGATGGCAGCGAAGCAGATGGCGACAAAGGCGAAGATCGGTCCGCCGGTGGTGGACAAGAACATGCCGGCAGCGGCAATCAACAGGGCGGTGGCGACCCAGGCCTGCTGGAATTTGAACTTGCCCGACAGCGCCGCAAAGGAGTACATGGCGATGATGGAGATCAGCCAGGGAATCGAGTTGAAAAACCCGACCTGCACGTCACTCAGGTCACCCATCTTCTTGATGATGCTGGGAAGCCAGAAGGTTGCCGCGTAGATCGTCAGCTGAATGCAGAAGTACAGGGCGCAAAACAGCAGGATCTGACGATCCTTGAGAAGCTTGCCGATGGTTGGCTTGATGGTGGTCAGGGCTTCACGCTCACGCTGCTCCTGATCGATAGCGCTGACCAGTGCATCTTGCTCTTCACGCGTCAGCCACTTGGCGTCGTGGGGTTTGGAGTCCAGCCAGAACCAGACAAAACCGCCGATAACGACAGAGGCCAGGCCTTCGATGGCGAACATCCACTGCCAGCCGTGAAAACCAAAGCCTTCAATCTGCAGCAGGACACCCGACAGCGGGCCTGAAATCAGCGACGCAACGGCTGAACCACTGAGAAAAATGGCAATAGCCTTACCGCGCTCGACACCTGGCAACCAGCGGGTGAAATAGTAGATCACGCCAGGAAAGAAGCCTGCTTCGGCCACGCCGAGCAAGAACCGCAGAATGTAGAAGTGGGTTTCGTTCTGGATGAACGCCATCATCGTCGCGACGATGCCCCAGGTGAACATGATGCGCGTCAGCCAGATACGGGCTCCGACTTTTTGCAGCAGCATGTTGGAAGGTACTTCGAAGAGGGCGTAGCCGATGAAAAACAGGCCGGCACCCAGCCCGTAGGCGGCAGCACCGATACCGAGGTCATGTTCCATGTGCGTGCGCACGAAACCGATATTGACCCGGTCGATGTAGTTGAGGATGAACATGATCACGAAAAGCGGGAGTACATGTCTCTTCACTTTACTCACGGCGCGCGCGAGAACCGAATCATCTTCTGCAACGACAGATGCATTGTTTGAATTGTTCACAATTCAAATCTCCCACTGATTATTTTTGTGCGGGTTTGAGCGTGTCGCCGGCGGCTTGGCCGCCGGTTGTAGCGGAGCGAATTACTGGACGCCAGGCATGGTCATTCAAGGGCCTTGGCATAGGTGCCAGGAGGCAAATCGCCGGCCGCGTCGAAGTCGGTCAAGGGAAAAGACAGGAGGTCTTTCGGGAGGATGGACTTGAGTTGTTGATTCATCTGATTCGCCTGCATCGCTGGTTTTTGTTGTGATGTCTGGTGCGCTCTAGTTGATAGACATCATACAAGTGGTTTTTCTTTGCTGCAATGCGATGGTCGGTGTTTTATTTCATAACGAGGGCGTAATAACCGCTTTTTCGATTATTTCTATCAGTGTTTGCTGGGGTTTTTGGGCGGTCATGGGCGGGGCGACGCGGCATTGGCGTCTCGATCGCGTGTTGGTGAGGGGCGCTCAATTTGAGGGTTATAGGTGTGTTGTCATACAAGATATGGCCGTTTTGTAATTCAACACAGCAGTGTACGTTCGCATTTCGCCAGAGACTCCCTGGTGGGTGTTAAGCTCTCTGAAGCGAAAATCTGTGGACTCAAACCTATGCAAATTGAAAGCGGAACCCCTGTCCGTAGACGATCCAGTAATCTGGCTCAGGGCGTGGTGGAAGCACTGACCCAGCGCATCTTGCTCGGACAATTGAAGCCAGGCGAAAAGCTGCCCTCGGAATCGACCATCGTTCTCGAGCATGGCGTGAGTCGTACCGTTGTCCGGGAGGCTATCTCCAAGCTGCAGGCTTCAGGTCTGGTGGAAACACGCCACGGCATCGGCACATTTGTGCTGGAGCAACCCTCCCAGCCAGGGCTGCGCCTGCATGTGGATACGGTTGCAAAAGTCAGGAGCATGCTGGAACTGAGATTGGGCCTGGAGGTGCAGGCCGTTGCGCTGGCAGCCGTTCGCCGCACGGACGATCAGCTCGCGCGCATGCGCCAGGCCTTGAGTGATTACCAGGCTTCGTTGGCCAACAACGACAGTTGCGTCGAGGAGGACAAGCGCTTTCACCAGATCATTGCCGAGGCGACCGGCAATACGTTTTTCACGGAAATCATGCAGCACTTGGGCAATGCCATGATTCCCCGTACCCAGGTGAAGGTCGACGAGCGCGGAGGCGCCGACTTTGCGCAATTGGGGCACCTGGCGAACCTGGAGCATGAAGCGATTTTCAACGCGATCAAGCGCCAGGATCCCGATGCGGCTCGAGCGGCGATGGTGCTGCACCTGACGAACAGCCGGGATCGGTTTTCGGGAGATTGAAGTGGCTCTGAAGCCGCAATGAGGGAGCCTCCACTCCCTCACCGATGTTTTACCCTCGACACTCCGCCAACCCTTTCACCTGCCCCGAATCCGTCTGGTTTTCATCACTCAACCAGCGTTCGAACCCGGCGCCAATCGCCGGCCATTCCGAGTCGATGATCGAATACCAGGCGGTATCGCGGTTCTGTCCCTTGACCACCATATGCTGGCGGAACACGCCTTCGAAGCTGAAGCCCAGGCGCTCGGCCGCGTACTTGGAGCGGGCGTTGTCGTTGTTGCATTTCCACTCGAGGCGCCGGTAGCCGAGGGCGAACGATTCCTTGGCCAGCAGGTAGACGGCCTCGGTGCTCCTGGGTGAGCGTTGCATCGGCGCGCCGAAGGTGACGTGGCCAATTTCGATGCGGCCCTGGGCCGGGACGATCGACATCAGGCTGAGGATGCCTTGGACTTCGCCGCTGGCGCGGTCGATCACGCTGAAAAAGTAGGGGTCGCTGCTGGCGGCGTGGTTGTCCAGCCAGTCGTTGAATGCGCTGCGTTCCGGGAAGGGGCCGTAAGGCAGGTAATCCCAAAGTTTCGGATCGGCACCTGGACCTTGCAGGGCGTTGAACAAGTCGTCGCCGTGGCGCGCCGGGTCGAGTTTTTCCAGGCGGATGAAACGCCCTTCGATCAGTTGGACTGTCGGGGAAGGGACGCCTTTCCAGTCGGCGAGTGAAGTCGGCATGCTGTTCTCCTTGAACCTTAGATGGCTTTGCGAAACTGGATGAAACCCGGACGCTCGGCAATGCGCTCGTAGAGCTGGATCGCGGTGGCGTTGGTTTCGTGGGTCAGCCAATGCACCTTGTTGCAGCCGTCGGTCTTGGCCGTGGCGTAGACGAATTCGATCAGCTGGCGACCAACGCCGGTGCCACGGGATTCGGGTGTCACCAGCAGATCCTGCAGGTAGCAGGCGTTTTCAATGCTCCAGTTGGAACGATGGTAGATGAAATGCACCATGCCCACCGCCTTGCCGTCGGCCCAGGCGAGGGCGGCGTGGGTGGGTTCGTTCGAGTCGAGCAGGCGCTGCCAGGTGCTTTGGCTGACGGTGTCTGGCAGTTCGGTGTTGTAGAAACGCAGGTAGGCGTGCCACAGCGGCAGCCATGCGGCGTGGTCGTCGGCGCTGACCTGGCGGATGTCGATCTGGCTCATGTTCATTCCTTAGGGCATCAAGTGGGCGAGGGCCTGGTCGTGTGCATCAGGGCTGGCGGCCAGCCCTGCGCGCACGCCTGCGATGTCGGCGGCGTTGCGGTTCTGGCTGAGCTTGCGTTTGCCTTCCAGGCGCTGGATCGGCAGGGCGAAACCGACGATGGCCTTGAGCATGCCGTCGATGTAATCGGCGGGGGCATCGGCGACTTTCCACGGTTGCACGCGACCGGCTTCATGGCGATCGGTCAAGGCGCCGACCAGTGAGCGCAGACGCTCGGCATCGGTGAACACTTCAGCGCTGCCATAGGCATGCACGGCCACGTAGTTCCAGGTTGGCACGACTTTGCCGTCCTCTGCTTTGCTCGGGTAGAACCCGGGGCTCACATAGGCATCGGCGCCGGCAAAAATGACCAGTGCTTCGGCGCCGTCCTGCAGTGCCTTCCACTGTGGGTTGGCCTTGGCGAAATGGCCATACAGGGTGCCGTTCGGACCCTCGTCGGTTTTGAGCAGCAAGGGCAGATGACTGGCTTGCAGGCCCTGTTCGCCATGGGTAACCAGCACGGCGAGGCGGGTGCCGAGGATCTGTTGCTGCAGTTCATGCAAATCGTTGAAGGCAAAGGCGCGGGGCGTATACATGGAAATATTCCTTGGCGAATGTCTGCATCCTAGGCAGGCTATTGGTCTGTTGTAAGAGCCATTAATGACAAATTTCATAGGTCCATTACCATGACGGATGCGCCGCTGTCCCTGTCCTTCAACCCGGCAGGTATCGAGCTTGATCGCCGCCAGGGCTTGAGTCGCCAGCTCTATCAGGCCTTGCGGGTACGGGTGCTCGACGGGCGCCTGGCCAGCGGTACGCGATTGCCGGCGAGTCGGGATCTGGCGGCGGCCCTGGCGATTTCCCGTAATAGCGTGGTGCGGGCCTACGACCAGCTCTACGCCGAAGGGTTTATCGAAGGGCGGGTGGGTGACGGGACCTATGTCGCGCAATTGCCCCAGGCGCCGTTGCCGGGCAGGAAAGCAGCGCCGAAAGTGCCGCCCGGCGCCTCTGCCAAGGGGCTGGAAGTGCCAGCAGCGACCGCTAAAGTCGCTCGCAGCGGCGCATTGGCGCGGGTGGAAAACAACCATTTGCCGACGCCTCCGAGTGGTCCGCCCCGTGCCTTTCGGGTCGGCGTACCGGCATTCGATCTGTTTCCGTTCGAGGTGTGGGCCAAGCTGAACGCGGCGTTCTGGCGCAAACCGGATCTGCAGCAGCTGTGTTACGGCGCGCCCCAGGGCGATGCGCGATTGCGCGGCATGATCGCGGCGTACTTGCGCAGTTCTCGCGGCATGCAGTGCACGGCGGAGCAAATTGTCGTGACCAGCGGCGCGCAGCAAGGCATCAGCCTGTGCGCGCAGTTGCTGGTGGAGCCGGGGGATGGGGTGGCGGTTGAAAACCCCGGGTATCGGGCGGCCGGTCATGCGTTTGCGGTGGCCGGTGGGCGATTGCACGGCATCGCGGTGGACAGCGAGGGCATTGACTGCAGCGAACTGGCGCGCCTGGACGATTGTCGCCTGGCCTACGTGACGCCCTCGCATCAATACCCCTTGGGCGTGGTGATGAGCCTGGCCCGACGCCTGGAGTTGCTGGCCTGGGCCGAGCGCAGCCAGGGCTGGATCGTCGAGGACGATTATGACGGTGAGTACCGATACAGCGGCGCACCGCTGGCACCCCTGGCGGCGCTCGATCGGCATGGGCGGGTACTCTATGTCGGTACGTTCGGCAAAGTGGCCTTTCCGGCCCTGCGCCTGGGTTACCTGGTGCTGCCGCCGGCATTGGTCGAGGCGTTTGCCCAGCGGCGGGCGGTGGATGTCCGGCACTCCGAGGTGAGCACCCAGGCGGTGATGGCCGAGTTCATGGCCGCCGGACATTTTCAGCGCCACGTGCGGCGCATGCGTCGTGCCGCGTTGAGCCGGCGCAACACGCTATTGGCCCATTGGCCCGCGGACATTGCCGGTGTCGGCCAACTGCCCAGCGTGGCAGCCGGATTGCACATGACGGTGGCGGTCGACACTCAAGCCCGCGAACAAGAACTGATAGCGGCCGCGGCCAGCGTCGATGTCGAGATCAATGGCCTGAGCAACTACTGGCTGGCGGATTCGAACAACACTCCCGATCAACGCGCGGGACTTGTATTGGGGTTTGCCGCGGTGCCGGAGGAGGCGATCAGCGCGGCACTTGAACGATTGAACAAGGTCTGGCGCAGGACTCGCTGAAGGCGCGAGTCCTGGCAAGCAGGGGTGCCGTTCAGGACCCCGAAGCGGGTTGTTCGTTTGTTGACAAGAACAACTCATCCGCCAGATCTGATCTTATTTCACTGCGATAAATATTGATCAACTCATTATTGGAGACAGCTGCGCGCTTATCCACTGCACCACCGAGCAGACGTTGGGATTCAGTTTTCAGATGGGCTGCGGTCCAGGTTTTAGGAGCAGTGTCCGGGCCCGAATAGTGAAAGTGGGCGTACCAAAGCACCTTTGCCGTGCCATGTTCGCGTATCTCGTATTCTTCGAGATAATCGTTCTTGTGCCCCTTGAGTCGACGCCGGCCGGATGTCTTGGCGATGCTGATCAGTTTTTTGCTCATCAGCCATTTCACGCGAGCCGCGGTGGGGGGCTGTTCCTTGGTCATGCGGATTCGGGCCAAGCGACCTTTTTCAAAGAGCTCGGTCGCGCGCTCGGTGAGCTGTTTGGCCAGCAATGCGCCTGATGGCAGCCCGTCATCAGTCGCGTTGTTATCGGTGAGGGCGTCTTCGATCGTATCGGCCGCTTTTCGCAGGCGACCGGCTTGCTGTTGAAACATTTCCTCGATTTCCGTGGGATTGCGTCCCGCCACCTTTGAGTGACCCTCGGTTCGTTGGATGAACGACTGCAAATTATCCAGCAGCATCTGTCCCTTCTGGACGCTGGTTTGCAGATCGGGTCGCACCTGGGCAGGGGCCTGTTCTGGTGCGAGTTCATGCTCGAGCCAGGCCCCGGGTGTTTTCCTGTGGAATGTCGCGGTGACCTTGTTGGTCAGTGGCGATATCACATCGACCCATTCGGTGTTGTCGGCCGCCGTGTGGGCACGGGGTTTGCCAACCACCGTGCCTTTGTAACGGGTCTTGATGATGCGCTTTGAGGCAGGGGCAGGGCGAGAAGGGCCCGGTGTCGGTTCAAGTGACTTGCGCTCATGCAGAAGCCCGCCGAGCTGTTTCACGCTCTGCTCCTTGAATACTTCGATGCGCTGGCGCATGAGGTCCAGTGGTGTTTGCAGCAACTGCCGCGGATATTCATCAGGCAGGTCGAGTATCCGCAGGTCGAGGATGGCGAACTGTTCCACCAAATCATTGAAGCCGTCGATCCGCTCAAGCAGCGGCAGTGCATCGTCCTGCTTGGCGAGCTCCAGCGAAGACTGAATGGTCAAGCCCGTGTCCTCGGCAAGTTGTTTCATGGCTTGTCGGGCTGGTGCCGTGTCCACCGTGGCGCTGTCACTCAGGCAGAGTTCCTGGGCAAGGCTGATCTGGAACAGTTTCAGATCCTGCAGCGCAAAACGGGGCAGCGCTGCCTGGCTCTTTCGGGCCACTTCGGCCCCGGCCTTGCCCAGCCGTTTCAGCTCTTCGATGCGTGCCTGGGCAAACTCGATCTTGTCGATAAAACCCTGGGTCAGGTCACTGGTGAGCTGGTGAGTCTGGCGCGGTGTGTGTGTGCCGTCGACCGGTTCGTTGGCCTGCAACGCGAAGGATCGACGTATGCGTTCGCCAAACACGCCGTCTTGATGATCGAACCACGTCTGCGTCAGATACAACTGGTGTTCCAGGCAGTCGACCAGGACCGCGCGGTAGTTGGTGATCGATTCAATGCTGTTGTAGGTCTTGAGCTGTTCGATGAAAGTGCCGAACTCGGCCAGATGTGCATCCAGTGTCTCGATCAGGCGTTGCCGATGGGGGTCGGCCACGTCCGTGGCGGGCGCCTTCACGGCCTTCTGCGCGGCATCGAGCGCCTGCATCAGCTGGGTTTTGCGACTTTCAAACGTTGTCAGTTGCAGTTTCAGCGAGGCCTTGCGTTGCTGGTTTTGCAGTACGAGCGCTTTTCGACTGCGGCCTCCGCCGCGCAGTCGCAAACGCGTATCGATGAACCATTGTCCCTGCGCAGAATGAATCAGCAGGGGACCTGTGCGTGACGGTGTGATGCGCGAGTCGATGATTTGCACATCGCCATCGTCGTTGAGCCAGACCTCGAACCAGCGCTGGCCGACCTGGGCATACCACTTTTGCCTGAGCGGGCTCAGATAGCGGTAGGGGCCGGGTGCGCTCGACGGGTTTTCGATCCCGGAGGGCTTGGCGATCGCCAGACGGTCCAGCACGGTTGCCAGGCTCGCTTGCGGCAAAGCGCCGATGGTGTGCAGGGGTGTCGGATGGTTGTCGGGCAACTGGGGAGCGACGATATCGGGCATTTGCGTGATGGTGAGGGTCGCGACCGGTTTTTCAGGCGCTGGCGCGGCGCTCTCAAGGCGCGGGGTGCGTGGTTTGTTGCGCGTGGCGGCGTAGTGCGCCAGGACCATGCCCAGGGTCAGGAACAGGTCGGTCAGAGCGGTCCATTCATGCTCGGAATCATCCGCTTCCCGGGCCTCACTCGCCTGGTCCAGGTCGTCCATGATCTGCCAGATCCAGGCGGCAGCCGCCGTCGCTCGTCCGAGAAAGGGCAAGGTCACATTGAACAGCATCCAGGCCGCTTGTTTGAGGGTCGCCCAGCGGTTTTGCGCATTGGACACCGACTGCCGGTCGGCCAGGGTGATCAAGGCGTTGGCGTTGGCGTTGAACAGTGCCGGCAAGGCGGGTTGCGGTACCGGCGACGAGCCCAGGGTCACTGCGCCCATCATCCCCAGCACCGAGCCTGGTTCGACCAGCCATTGGGACAAGGTCCAGACGGAGGGCAACTCGCCCGGGAACACGTATTGCGAGTAGTTAAAGCGAACGTCATCGGCCAACCAGGCCAGGACCGACTGGCGCAACGCCTTGTCGTGCTTGATGGCGTACAGCAGGTTCGCTTCGCCGGGGTATTGCAACAGCGGCTGATCGAGCAGTGGCCGATATAGCAGGCATGGACCTTTTTCCACGTGTCGCGGCCCGATCACGAACATGTTGGCAACTTCGTCAGCCTGGCCGCCGTTGCGTCCGCCTGGAATGAAAGCCAGTGGACGGATGATGATTTCCAGCCCCTCGACATATCGATCCGCGGCGCTCTCCTGCAAGGCCGCGACGACATACCGATAACCCAGGTCATCGATGCCGGCTTCGCCACGGATCTTCGATTGCAGCGTTTGCAGCGGGAGTTGGATGCGCAGGTCCTCGGCGTAGAGTTGCCCGCGGCGGGCCTTTTCCTTCGGGTCGTCGAGCAGTGTGCGCTTGATCAGGCCGGGGTAGGTTTCGCCGATGTTCACGGCGCTCACCAGGCTGTCCAGATAGGCCGGCGTCAACCATGGCGCCACCGTCGAGCCGTCACTGTATTGCACGGTTTTGTTACCCCAGGGCAGGGCTGACAGGTTCTGCAACGCCAGGTCGACGAGTGTCAGCGTGACGGTTTCGGTCTTGCCCGGCACCGCGAATGTCCCGAAGATCACCGGGCGTGTGCTGCTGATTTCAACGTCTTCCAGGCGCGGCAGGGAGGCTTGTGGATGATCCTTTGTCATCTGATCTCGCAAGGCCTCAAGGGTGAATTCGCGCAGCGTAGCAATGCCATCGTTGAACGACTTTCCTGCATGCTGCTCGCGTAACAACGCCAGGTCCATCAAGTGCCGACTGTAGCGAGTGAGGTCTACCGCCGAGGCATCGAGCAGCCAGTCCTGTAGCTGATGCCGGACCTGGCTGAAACGTGTGGGCTGCTGTTGCACGAGCTTTTCGAAATGTCCGGGTGCCGCTGCGACCCGTGGGGCCAGTGTCGGTATCGCCTTCTCAGTGAGCGAGCCGATGGCCCGGATTTCCAGTGCGATCAACGCACAGGCCTGCTGGTCGAAAAAGTTCCCGGTGGGTTCGTAAAGGCGCCACTGCAGCCGTTGAGCATATGCCGATGAAGTGACACGCCCGCGAAGGGCTTCGCCCAATGCCGCCAACGAGTCGTAGTGACCGAATCCTTCGGTGATCGAATGCGTAACGACCAGCGTGCGTTCTCCCAGCGTGCCGACAATGACGGCGGTGTCCATCAGGTGCCGGTGCTCGCTGCGCTGTTGATCGAGGTCGTCGATGTCGATCAGGCAAGCCCGTGTCTGGTATTTGTCGTGGGCCTGGCGAACGGCCTGTTGCGGGTAGTCGTAGACGGTCTGGGCCAGGGCCCGTTGGTCTTCGTCCCAGTCATTGGGTTTGTCATCGTTCCACACGCCGTGCAGGGCTTCGCTGATCTGATGCCAGCGCGGTTTTTCGAGGGCGACGGTTTCATTCCAGTAGTCCAGTTGCTGCTCCTGATAGGCCACGAAAAACAGCCGGGCCAGGCGATTGAGCAGGCAGCCGATGGCATCGATCTTTACCGGGAGCTTGGTGCCCGGCTCGACACCCGGTTGCCGGGTCAGGAAGTGTTCCCCGTCGATGTAGGTGGCTGTCGCGCCGGACAGGACGAGCCGTACCAGGGCGTCGGTCAGGGATTCGAACCGGGTGCTGCCGGGCAAGACCTGGTTATCGGTGATGGTCCAGGCGGGTGTAGCCACCATGGTCAGGTTTGGATCGATGTGCAGTTGCGGATACTCGGTGTCGAGGGCGGTGCGGATCGATGTCGAGGCGACTTCCCTGATCGAGGGGCCGGTCACCAGTTGAGTCAGTATGTCGTCGGGATTGCTGGGGGGCGTATCGGGCATGGCCGTTTCCTGTGTCCGGTGAAGCGCTGACGGGACAGCGCGGGGTTCGGGCACGGTAGAGGGCGGGCGAGGGTGGGAGGTGGTAGATAGTTATTGCAGGTAAAAAAGAAGCTTGTGGGGGCCGGCTTGTTCGGGGCGCACCGACCTACTGTAGGGAGCTGGCTTGCCAGCGAAGGCGGTCTCATAGCCAACCATTCGCTTGCGGATGTACCTGATCCACTGTGGGAGCGAGCCTGCTCGCGATGAACCTGAGAGCACCGAGGGGTGTCAGGTGACCAGCATCATCGTTGACGACCATCGCGAGCAGGCTCGCTCCCACAGGATTCTGCGTTTTTTCAGTTCCCTACGTATCGTTTCAAGTCCCCGACTTGATCTTGGTCCAGGCCCGGGTGCGTGCGCGTTCGGCATCGCGCGGCAGCGGTTGCAGGGTGTAGAGCGTGCCCATCGCCGCTTCGGTCGGGTACAGGTTCGGGTTGTTGCGAATCGCCGGGTCGACCAGTTCCGTGGCGTCCTTGTTCGGGTTTGGATAACCCACGAAGTCGCTGACCGGCGCGATCACCTGGGGTTGCAGCAGGTAGTTGATGAAGGTGTAGGCGTCTTCCGGGTTCTTCGCGCCTTTGGGGATGGAGAGCATGTCGAACCAGATCGGCGCGCCTTCCTTGGGCAGGCGCATGTCGACGACCACACCGTTCTTGGCTTCCTTGGCGCGGTTGGCGGCCTGGGAGAAGCTGCCGGAATATCCGACGGCGACGCAGATGTCACCGTTGGCGATGTCGGCCATGTACTTGGACGAGTGGAAGTAGGTGATGTGCGGCCGGATCTTCATCAGCAGCGCTTCAGCCTTGTCGTAGTCCGCAGGCTTTTTGCTGTTGGGGTCCAGGCCCAGGTGTTGCAGGGCCAGGGGCAGGATCTCCGACGGCGAGTCGAGCAGGGCGACGCCGCACTGCTTGAGCTTGCTGATGTTCTCTTCCTTGAAGATCAGGTCCCAGCTATCCACCGGTGCGTTTTCACCGAGTGCGGCCTTGACCTTGTCCGGGTTGAAACCGATCAGGATGGTGCCGTACATGTACGGGACGGCGAACTTGTTGCCCGGGTCGTTGGCCTCGATCAGCTTCATCAGCTTCGGATCGAGGTGGTTCCAGTTCGGCAGCTTGCTGCGATCCAGTGGCTGGAACACGCCGGCTTCGATTTGCTTGGCCAGGAACACGTTGGATGGTACCACCACGTCGTAGCCAGAGTTGCCGGTCAATAGCTTGGCTTCCAGTGCTTCGTTGGTGTCGAAGATGTCATAGACCAGTTTGGTCTGGGGGTTCTGGGTCTTGAAATCTTCCAGGGCCTTGGGGGTGATGTAGTCGAACCAGTTGTACACGCGCAACGTTCGTTCTTCTGCGTGAGCGCCGCTACCGAGCACCGTGGCGCACAGGGCCGGAACGATAAACCGCTTGAGATTTTTCATGGTTTTGCGATTCCTTGTTAAGCGTTTTCAAAGCCTTCAAGAACGTTGACGGCGTTGATGCCGATCTCTTCTACCGCGTAACCGCCTTCCATCACGAACAGGGTCGGCACGCCAAGTTTGGCGATGCGTTTGCCCATGGCCAGGTAGTCGGGGCTGTCGAGCTTGAATTGGGAGATCGGGTCGTCCTTGAACGTATCCACGCCCAGGGACACGACGACGATGTCGGCGCCATAGGTTTCGATCTCGTTGCAGGCTTGCTCCAGCGCGGCGCTCCAGGTATCCCAGCCGCTGCCGGCGGACAAAGGATAGTTGAAGTTGAAGCCTTCACCGGCGCCTTCGCCGCGCTCGTCCTCATAGCCGAGGAAGAACGGGAACTCGGCTTCCGGGTGGCCATGGATCGAGGTGAACAGCACGTCGCTGCGCTCGTAGAAAATCGACTGGGTGCCGTTGCCATGGTGGTAGTCGACGTCGAGAATCGCGACTTTCTTGTGGCCCTGGTCGAGAAAGGCTTGCGCTGCGATGGCCGCGTTGTTGAGGTAGCAATAGCCACCCATCAAGTCGCTGGCGGCATGGTGTCCTGGTGGACGGCACAGGGCGAAGGCACTGCGGGCGCCGCGCTGGATTTCTGCTTGCGCGGTGAGCGCGACTTGCGCCGCGCTGTACGCGGCTTGCCAGGTGCCGGCGGTGATCGGCGCGCCGCCGTCGAAGCTGTAGTAGCCCAGTTCGCCGTGCAGGCTGGTGGGCTTGACGCGACGCAAGGTGCGGGCCGGCCAGGTGTAGGGCAGCAAGTCACCGTCGGTGTTGAATGCGGTCCAGCGCGCCCAGGCGCCTTTGAAAAAGTCGAGGTAGTCGCGGCTGTGAATGCGCTCGATGGGTCCCAGGCCAAAATCCTTCGGCGCTTCTACCGGGCCCAGGTTCTGCTTTTGCACACGTGACAACACATGGTCGGCACGCGAAGGCATTTCAAAGCAGGGCTTGAGTTGCCCGTCGATGAGTTCGCATCGGCCGTGGTGCAGGTGGTGATCGTCCGAGTAGATCGTCAGCATTTTATTGTTCTCCGCAGCGGGTTCGGTTGCACACAGTCTTGCGGCGCGGACGATTTCCGAGAACGGCAGGAAAGGCCAAAAGGGGATTAATGTGGCCAAAATATTTGACCGAAATTCGCCCCTTGATGATGGAATGCTGTTCGCTTTAGACAATGTTCAGGCGAACAAGAATCCTGTGGCGAGGGGATTTGTGATCGTTCCCATGCTCCGCGTGGGAATGCCGCCAGGGACGCTCCGCGTTCCACTGACGACGCATGACGTGAGCCGAGCGCAATGGTGACGCGGAGCGTCACAGGATGCATTCCCACGCAGAGCGTGGGAATGATCGGCGTATTCACTTCAAGCGTTAAACCACAATGGCCGAACGCAGGCATTGCGAAGTAGGTAAACCGGCAGGACGTGCTCTTCAGGGCCGGAACTGACTCGGCGCCACGCCACTCCAGCGCACAAACGCATGGCGAAAACTCGCGGTCTCGCTGAAACCCAATGCTTCGGCGATCCGGTAGATCGGCATCTGGTCTTCACAGAGCAACAGCTTGGCCTGCTCGAACCTGAGCTCATCGAGCAATTCCTGATAGCTGCAACCCAGATCCTTGAGATGCCGGCGCAAGGTGCGTGCTGAACAATTCATCTGCCCGGCCAATCCTTCGAGCCCCGGTGCCGCATGCAATTGTGTACTGAGCAACTGGCGGATCCGCCCCAGCCAAGCCTGGCGCCCGGTAAACTCGGTATTCTGCTTGCGGCAACGCTCGGCCATGGCCTGGTGGGTGATGGCATCGGCCAGGGGCAAAGGTTGGTCCAGCCAGCGCTTGTCGAACGCGATGGCGTTGTCCTGCGCCCCGAAATGCAGGGGGCAGTTGAAGTGATCGTAATAGGACGCTTCATAGTCGGGCGCTGCATGCTCGAAGCGTGCGGCCAACAGCGGCAGTGGGTGACCGAGCAGGTCATCGCAGGTGACCTTCAGCGATACCAGGCAGAATTCGGCGTTGAACGCCGCCAGCGCCGGACTCTCTCGATAATCAGCAGCGACAAACCAGACACGCTCGTCGTCCTCTTCCAGGCTCAGTTCGAAAAGTGTTCCCAACAGCGCCGGATAACGCATCGCCAGGCGCAATGCGTCACCGAAGGTGGCACTGGTGAGCAAGGCGTAGCCGAGCATGCCGTAGGACGAAACGTGCATGCGTCGACCCAGTTCCAGGCCGATATCGTGCTTGAGGGCGACGGCGTTGGCGCAGACCTGCATCTCTTGATTGGTGGTGATACGCGTGTCCGCCCGGGCCAGATCCGCGGCGCAGATGCCACTGCCGGCGAGCAGGGTGTCGCTGGGCAGGCCTTGGGCCTTGAAGGTGTCGAGCACCAGGGAAACGGCGTTGAGGGTGGTGAGGTGGGAGTGGAGCATGCTCGATTCCGGCGTGGGGGTGCCAGAACCGAGCAACTTGTGTGCCGCTTTGCCTCAGCAGGCTTTAATGGCTACTGAGCAGGGACGCAGCCCCGGCACCACCGAACAGCCCGGCACTGACCCGGTTGAACCAGCTCTGGCCCTTGCCACTGCGCAGATACCGCGCCGCACCATGGGCACCGAGGCCGTAGGCCAGCTTGCACAGCAGGTCGAGTACGGTCCAGGTGGCGATCATCACCAGCAGTTGCGGCAGGAACGCTTGCTCGGCGCTCAAAAATTGCGGCAGGAACGCGGCGAAGAACAGGATGTCCTTCGGATTGCTCGCGCCCAGCATGAAGGCGCGCCCGAACAGGGCGCGAAAGCGTGGCACCGCTGCGGCCTGAGGCACTTCGGCCCCGTGGGACGGTTGGCGCGACTGCTGCCAGCTCTGCCAGGCGAGGTAGAACAGGTACAGCGCGCCGACGATTTTCAGGGCGCTGAACAACTGTTCCGATGCCAGCAGCAGGGCGCCCAGGCCCAAGGCCGAAGCGCTCAACAGGCAGATCGAGGCGATCACGCCGCCGAGAAACGCCGGGTATGAACGGACCAGGCCGTAATTCAAACTGTTGCTGATCATCAGCAAAGACAGTGGCCCCGGGATCAGGATCACCATCAGCGCAGCGCCGCTGAACAGCAGCCAGGTTTCCAGACTCATCACTTTCCTCCATTTGCACAAAAGCCTCACCCGACGGGGTGAGGCTGGTTTGACGCGCGTACCGCCGAGATTTACAGGAAGATGAACTTGGCAATGAAAATTGCGCAGAGCACCCACAGGCTGACGGAGATTTCCTTGTACTTGCCGGTGCCGGCCTTCAACGCCACGTAGGTGATGAAGCCCAACGCGATGCCGTCGGCGACCGAGAAGGTCAGGGGCATCATGATTGCCGTGACGATCGCCGGAATGCTGTCGGTTGCTTCGTCCCATTCGATGTGGGCCATGCCGCCCATCATCAGCATGGCCACATAGATCAACGCACCGGCCGTTGCATAGGCGGGGATCATCCCGGCCAGCGGAGCGAAGAACATGGCTGCAATAAATAACACACCTACGGTCACTGCGGTAAGACCAGTCCGACCACCTGCCGCCACGCCAGCGGCACTTTCCACGTAGCTGGTGACGGGTGGAACGCCCACTACAGCACCAAAAACACTGGACGCACTGTCGGCTTTCATGGCACGCGAGAGGTTTTCGATGCGACCGTCAGCGCCCACCAGGTTGGCGCGCTGGGCCACACCCATCAAGGTGCCGGCGGTGTCGAACATGTGCACGAAGAGGAAGGCCAGCACCACGCTGATCATGCTGACGTTGAACACGCCGGCAACGTTCATGGCCATCCAGGTCGGGGCCAGGCTCGGTGGGGCGGACATGATGCCCTCGTAGTGCACCAGGCCCAGGCCCCAACCGGCCAGGGTCACGGTGATGATGCTGATGAGGATCGCGCCGAACACCTTGTGGTAGCTGAGGATGGCGATCATCAGGAAGCACACGGCGGCGAGCAGCGGACCAGGCTCGCGCAGGGAACCGAGCTTGATCAGGGTGGCTGGGCTATCGACGACGATACCCGCGGTTTTCAAGCCGATCAGCCCGAGGAACAGGCCCACGCCGGCGCCCATGGCGTAGCGCAGGCTGACCGGGATGCTGTTGAGCAGCCATTCGCGGATTCGCGAGAAGGTCAGGATCATGAACAGCACGCCGGACACGAACACCGCACCCAACGCGGTTTCCCAGTTGTAACCCATGGTGCCGACCACGGTGTAGGTGAAGAAAGCGTTCAGGCCCATGCCCGGTGCCAGGCCGACCGGCCAGTTGGCGTACAGGCCCATCAACAGGCAGCCCAACGCTGCGGCAATGCAGGTGGCGACGAATGCCGCGCCATGGTCGATCCCGGCGTCCGCCATGATGTTGGGGTTGACGAAGATGATGTAGGCCATGGTGATGAAGGTTGTCAGACCGGCAATCAACTCGGTCTTCACCGTGGTGCCATGCAAGCTGAGTTTAAAGATGCGCTCCAGCCAGCCATTGCGTATAGGCGGCGAGAGATCCAGCGTCGATGCTTCGGATTTGCGGCTTTCCACAGCGAGGTACTCCTCAAGAGTTTTATTTTTATTTCCAGGGCCGGACCCATGAGGGTGGCAGCGGCCCTTTGAGGCACTTGCGAATTTGTTGACCGTTAGGTCAGGAACTCGCACGAGGTGGATTATGCTTTTGTATACAAATAAAGCAAATAATGTTTTTGATTTTGTGGACGAAAAGTTTGGCAATCGGGATATATCGCCTTCGCGGGCCTCATCACCAGCAGGCTGGCTCCCACAGGTTTTGTGTACACCACAGCTCATTGTGGGAGCCAGCTTGCTGGCGATAGGGGCAGAACACTCAATCAACAGTCTGACTTTTCCCCAGTGCCAGATTCACCGCCAACCACCCATTCACCGCCGTTTCCCCAGCCTCGGCAAACACCCGCTCAAGCAATTTCACCTGCTCACGGCGCAACGACTGTTCAAAGCGCGTGCCTTCGGCGGTCAATTCCAGCAGCCGTTTACGCTTGTCGGTCTCGGACGCCACGCTGTCGACCAGATGCATTTCCAGCAGTTGGCGCAACGGCATGTTCAGTGCCTGTTTGCTTACACCGAGCAATGCCAGCAGCTCCTTGACGCTGAGGTTCGGGTAACGGGCGATGAAAAACACGATGCGCTGGTGCACGCGACTCAGGCCGCGCCGCTCGAGCATTTCATCGGCCTTGGCGGTGAAGGCCTGGTAGCCGAAGAAAAACGCTTCCATGGCCTGTTGCTGGGAAATCGGGTTTTTAAGGTCAATCATATTGACGTATCCGTTCGAGCTGTCGTAATTTCGGTCAACAAGTTTGACTCATTTTCCTCTGGCCCCGCTACCGGTGACTCCCATGGCTTTTTCCGAACGTGTCTCGCGCCTTAAAAGTTCCTTGATCCGTGAAATCCTCGCGGCTGCCCAGCGTCCGCAAGTGATGTCGTTCGCCGGGGGGCTGCCGGCCGAAGTCATGCTGCCGAAGGTCGAGTGGGACCGGATGCCGGTGACCATGGGCCAATACGGCACGAGTGAAGGCGAGCCGGCCTTGCGTGAAGCCCTAGCGGCACAGGCGCGAGCGCTGGGTGTGCCGTGCGAGGCGAGTCAGGTACTGGTGGTCAGTGGTTCCCAGCAAACCCTTGATCTGGCCGCCAAGCTCTATATCGACAAAGGCACCGAGGTGCTGCTCGAAGCACCGACCTACCTGGCGGCCCTGCAGATCTTCCAGCTGTTCGGCGCCGATTGCCTCACTGTGCCGCTGGAAGCAGATGGCCCGAACCTGGCGCACCTGCGTTCGCGCCTGGAAAAACATCGCCCGGCGTTCATCTACCTGATCCCGACCTTCCAGAATCCTTCGGCGGTGCGTTACAGCGAAGCCAAGCGCGAAGCGGTCGCGGCATTGCTGGATGAGTTCGGCGTGACCCTGATTGAAGACGAGCCTTACCGTGAGCTGACCTTTGATGGTGGCAGCGCCAAACCGATCGCCGGGCGCCTGAAAAAAGCCAGCTGGATCTACACCGGCACGGTGTCGAAAACGCTGCTGCCGGGTTTGCGCGTGGGTTATCTGATCGCCAGTGCCGACCTGTTCCCGCACCTGCTCAAGCTCAAGCAGTCGGCGGACCTGCACACCAATCGCGTCGGCCAGTGGCAAGCGCTGCAATGGATCGGCAGCGAGCCCTACCAGCAGCACCTGAGTGAGTTGCGTGGTTTTTACCGGGTGCGTCGCGACGCC
Source organism: Pseudomonas sp. SbOxS1 (assembly GCF_013416725.1). NCBI lineage: Bacteria > Pseudomonadati > Pseudomonadota > Gammaproteobacteria > Pseudomonadales > Pseudomonadaceae > Pseudomonas > Pseudomonas sp. SbOxS1. The sequence continues at coordinate 172,550 of NZ_JAAVXC010000033.1, read as the reverse complement.
TTCCAGGCCGCGCTGCAAACGCACTTTGCCGACCTGGCGGATTGGAATGTGCCCCAGGGCGGGCTGTTTTTCTGGCTGACGCTCAAGCAGCCGCTGGACACCCGTACGCTACTCGATGCGGCGTTGGCCAATGATGTGGCGTTCATGCCGGGCGAGCCGTTCTTCCCTGAGCCGGATAATCATCACGGGCATTTGCGGCTGAATTTCAGTCACATTGACCCGGCGCGGCTGGAGGAGGGGGTCAAGCGGTTGGCGGCGGTGGTGCGGCAGGCGCAGGCGGCGCTAGCGGCCTGAAGAAAAAAACCGGCTCAAGGGCCGGTTTTTTTTTGTTTGAAATTTGCAGTGTTTATGCCGGCCTCATCGCCAGCAGGCTGGCTCCCACAGGTTTTGTGAACACCACAAGTCCCCTGTGGGAGCCAGCCTGCTGGCGATAGGGCCATCCATCACACCACAAATAAATCAGGCTGCCGCGAACCGCTTATCCAGATAATCAATGATCACCTTGGACTCATACATCCACGTCGTCTGGCCATTCTCTTCGATGCGCAGGCACGGCACCTTGATCTTGCCGCCGTGCTCGAGCAGGGCCTGGCGATCCTGTTCGTTGTTTTTCGCGTCGCGCAGGGCCACCGGTACGTTCAGGCGGCGCAGGGTGCGGCGGGTTTTCACGCAGAACGGGCAGGCATGGAACTGATACAGGGTCAGGCCCTTGGCGGCGGTTTCGACCTGGGCCTGGGCGGCGGCAGGGCGCTGCTTCTTGCCTGGACGGGTGATGAAGTCGATGAAGATGATCAGTTGGCCAAGGCCAACACGAAGCGCTTTTACGAACACGTTGAAAGCCTCACGGTGCTAATGAAGAAAGGCGCGCAGCTTACCTGATTTTTCCAGGGCGAAAAAAAACCGGCGATGAATGCCGGTTCTTTTCGTGCCGCGAATTACTTGATCAAGCTGAGAAACTCGCTGCGAGTCGCGGCGTTCTCACGGAATTCGCCGAGCATCACCGAGGTGATCATCGTCGAATTCTGCTTTTCCACACCGCGCATCATCATGCACATGTGCTTGGCCTCGATCACCACGGCAACGCCCAGGGCGCCGGTGACCTGCTGGACGGCATCGGCAATCTGGCGGCTGAGGTTTTCCTGGATCTGCAGGCGGCGGGCGTACATATCGACGATCCGCGCGACTTTCGACAAGCCCAGCACTTTGCCGCTCGGGATGTAGGCCACATGGGCCTTACCGATGAACGGCAGCAGGTGGTGTTCGCACAACGAGTACAACTCGATGTCCTTGACCAGCACCATTTCGCTGTTGTCGGAGCTGAACAAGGCACCGTTGGTGACCTCTTCCAGAGACTGTTCATAACCGCGGCAGAGATACTGCATGGCTTTGGCGGCACGTTTTGGCGTGTCGAGCAGGCCCTCGCGGGAGGGATCCTCGCCCAGTTGGCCTAGGATCGCGGTGTAATTCTGTTCCAGGGACATGAAACTACCTGTGGGATTTTACGCAAAGGGCAAGGGTACGGTGGCGGACACGGCGCTGCAAGCGCGGCGCATCAGGTTTACTCGTCGCGGCCTTCCATCATGGTCCGTTTGAGCATCACATAAACGGCTCCGGCACCGCCATGCCTGGCCTGGCACGAAGTGAAGCCAAGTACCTGTGGATGCTGGCGCAGCCAGGTGTTGACGTGGCTTTTGATCATCGGCCGCTTGCCGTCCAGGCGCACGGCCTTGCCGTGGGTGACGCGCACGCAGCGAATTTCGAATTTGGTCGCTTCGGCGAGGAATGCCCAGAGGGTTTCCCGGGCTTTTTCCACGCTCATGCCGTGCAGGTCGAGGCTGCCTTCGAACGGGATCTGCCCGATCTTGAGCTTGCGCATCTGGCTTTCCTGCACACCGTCGCGCGCCCACATCAGTTCGTCTTCCGGGCCGACGTCGATGACGAACTGATCGGACAGCCCGTCAACAGTGGTGGCATCGGTGCGCACGGTGGCGGCCTGGCGCAACGTGGCGATCTGCGCGCGGTCAGCCTTGGGTTTGCCGGTTTCGGCGCGATCGTGCTTGATCGGCTTGACGCCTTGGATCGCACTTTTGAACAGGGAAAAATCGTCGTCTTGCATGTCAGCCTCCGCGAAGGGCGGCCAGTTTACCCAACTCGAGGCGAATCGGGCGCGAGAAAACGCGCGGCGTTGCGCTGCGACTTGCGCTTAGTCGTGTTTTTTCATCAGGTGCGGGGACATGGCCAGCGCGTTCGACTGGCGCGAGCGCCGGCGGCAGCGACGCCACAGCCAAATGCCCAGGTACAGCACGAACAGGCCCAAGACCAGAATCACGGCCGCGCCCGCCCGGTTGGTGTTCAACTCGCCCAGGGCCGGAACGTGGCCGAACAGGCTGGCGGCACCGGCCATCGCCAGCAGCACGCCACAGGTCGCCAGCAAGGCAGCAAAGGCTGCGCCGATTCGAAAACGCCAGTTGCTCTGGCCTTTGGGCCGCAAACGGCGAGCGTCAAAACCATCGGATAACTTCATTCCGACCTTCCTCAATGGGTATCGGCCCTTCGACCGGAAGTTGACCGGGATGTTCCTGAGGCTAAGACATTTACGGCATATGAGAGGCTTTTGCGGATGAGCGGCGGTCTAGACCGCTCATGAGCCGCCGATCAGACCAGGTCGTTGGTCAGGGCGAGGGCGGCAAAGTTGTCCGCCATGATCGCCATTTCGGTCTGCTGCACATGCTCGGCGCTCAGGACGCCGCCTTTGTACGGCAGATCGCGGGTGGCGCAGGCGTCTTCCACCAGGGTGCAGCGGAAACCCAGGTTCTTTGCCGCGCGTACGGTGGTGCTGACACTGGAATGGCTCATGAAGCCACACACCACCAGGTCCACCGAGCCCAGGTCTTCCAGGCGTTTTTTCAGGTCCGTGCCATGGAACGCACTGGGCAGGATTTTTTCGATCTTGATTTCGCCGGCCTGCGGCTCAAGCCCTGGAATGAACTGGCCACGCTCGCCGCGGGGGTCGAACAGCCCACCGACGGTGCCGAGGTGGCTGACATGCACGATCGGCCGGCCGGCCGCACGGGCGGCAGTCACCAATTTCTTGATGTTCGCAACCGCCGCATCCATGCCGCTCAGGGCCAGGGGACCGCTGAGGTACTCTTTCTGGGCATCGATGATGATCAGGGTCGCATGACTCAGTTTGGCTGCTGCATAACCGCGGCCGCTGAGTTGAAACATCGTTTGTGGAACGGACATTCTGGGGCTCCTTCGAGTGGGGCTTTTGCGACATTGTCCTCTGGCTGAGCGCTTCTGTGAATCGCTACCATCGTAGGCACCGTCGTTACTGGCGTGCAGCGTTGTCAAGTATTGAGTTTTGTTCAATAGCCAGTGAAAAATCCAGAAGAATCCTACATTGACCCCGGTGTTTTTCCTGCGTCGTCGTGACGTCGTTTGACTGGTAGAATCGCCCGTCGATTTTTCTGGAGTTTACCGTCGTGATCACTTCCCGCCTTCGTACCCTGCGTGACCATATCCGTTGGGCCGTCAGCCGCTTCCATGGGGAGGATCTGTTTTTCGGCCATGGCACCGACAACGCCTGGGACGAAGCCCGTCAACTGGTGTTGGGTGCGCTGCACTTGCCGTGGGAAATTTCCGACAGTTACCTGGACTGCAATCTGGAAGAAGACGAGTTGGTCCACCTGCAGCAGCTGCTCAAGCGCCGCATCGAAGAGCGCGTGCCAACCGCCTATCTGCTGGGTGAAGCCTGGTTTTGCGGCATGTCCTTCATCGTCGATGAGCGCGTGCTGATCCCGCGTTCACCGATTGGCGAGCTGATCGAAAACCGTTTCACACCGTGGCTGGGCACCGAGCCTGCGCGGATTCTCGACCTGTGCACCGGCTCCGGCTGCATCGGTATCGCCTGCGCCTACGAGTTCCAGAACGCTGAAGTGGTGCTGGCCGACCTGTCGTTCGAAGCGCTGGAAGTGGCGAACCAGAACATCGAGCGCCACGGCGTCGACGAGCGCGTCTACACCGTGCAGGGCGATGGTTTCGATGGCCTGCCGGGGCAGCGTTTCGACTTGATCGTGTCGAACCCGCCGTACGTGGATGCCGAGGATTTCGCCGACATGCCGGACGAATACCAGCACGAACCGGAACTGGGCCTGGCCTGCGGCGATGACGGCCTGAACCTGGTGCGCCGCATGCTCGCAGAAGCGGCGGATCACCTGACCGAGAAGGGTTTGTTGATTGTCGAGGTGGGCAACAGCCAGGTGCACGTCGAGGCGTTGTACCCGGAAGTCGATTTCGCCTGGCTGGAATTCGAGCGTGGCGGGCATGGCGTGTTCATGTTGACGGCCGAGCAGTGCCGGGATCATCAGGCCCTGTTCGCCTCCCGCGTCTGACCTGATCGCTGTGGCGAGGGGATTTATCCCCGCTGGGCTGCGAAGCGGCCCCAAAAAGAGGGACTGCTGCGCAGTCCAACGGGGCGGTGCGACGTTTCGCTGAATCCCCTCGCCACAAAAGATCGTTACCGGTGTGTCGCAATCCAGATCAGCAATCCCGCCTGAAACACCGCAAACGCCACCAAACAGGTAATGGTGAAGCGCAAACCGGCGTCTTCACGCTTGTATTTGCTGACCTTCTCTTCGTGTTTCTTCAGTTTGACTTCCTGCTCGGCCAGGTTCTGCTCGGCTTGCTGGAGCATCTGCGCGGCTTCAAGAATTTCCACGACTTGCAGTTTTTCCGTGTTCCAGTCACTCAGCAGGTCGCCGACCCGCACTTCCTTGACGCTACCCTTCAAATGTTGGGCATCGGCGTAGGCCACGTCGAAACCGTGCACGCGCAAAAAGTGATCGCGGCGCAGGCGCGTGTCTTCGTTCAGCGCGTCCTTGTTGTTGAGGTCGGTGCCGTCGACGGTGTAGCCCGGCCACCTTTTCTTCGCCCAGTTGATGCCCTGGGCGGCCATGAAGCGGCCGATGCCGCGGTTCAGCGGTTCGATTTGCAGGCCGCTGTCGGGTCCGAAATGCACGCGTTTTTCGGCGTGGTCGACCCACACGTCCAGATGATTCTGTTCCTTGCGCACGCGTTGGCCGGGCAGGGAAATGGTCATGCGCATCAGGCTGCGCAACTTGTCGTTGCGTTCGGCATAACCGAACTCGACAAAGCGCAGGGGTCGACCACCGGTATTGCGGTCAGTCTGCAACGGTGCCAGGCGGAGCATCTTGTGGTGCTCGACGTGAACGTCCGCCCAGGGCAGCTCGACCGCTGGCGGTACGTCCTTTTCAGCGGTGGTGTCGGGTGAAGTCTGGGTATCGGTCATAACGGCGAGATCCTGTCCAAGCTCAACGTGCCGCCAGCCAGTACGCTGGCGACAATGGCTTATCGGCCGTTTTCGACAAGACTGGAGCGCAAATTAACTGGAACGAAGCCCGTCGATGAATCCGAGGATGCGCGCGCCCAGTTCCGCCGCCAGTGGCAAATTCGGATCCTTGTAGGAGGCCAGCTGGCGCTTGACGTCGTTGGGCACGATGCGCATGACGTGGTTCATGCCTTCGATCAGCGCCAGTTCCGCGTCCGGTTTTGCCGCCTTGAGCAAACGGGCGTCATTGACCCCGACCTGGATGTCATTGCTGCCCTGGATGATCAGCGCCGGCATTTTCAACTTCGCGAACGCCGCAGCGGGGTCTTGGCGGAACAGGGAGATCAGGTACGGCTGCACACTCGGGCGGAAAATCACCTGCAATTGCGGTGGCACGTTGTCGTCGGTTTTCCCGGCCTTGAGGCTGTCGAGCAGCTCATTGCTGCGCTGCATCAGCGGGGGCGGCAGGCGATTGCCCAGTTGCTGGCGCAGGACCTGGTCGATCGGCCGGGCGCTGCCGGACATGGAAATCACCGCCGCCGCATCGACGCTCGGCGCCGCGAGGCTGGCGATCAACGCGCCTTCGCTGTGGCCCAGCAGGATCAGCTGGCTGAAGCGCGGATCGGTCTTGAGTTTTCGCCCCCAGGCTTCGGTGTCGGCCACATAGGCCTCCACCGACAGGTTGCGTTCGTCAGGAGTGGCCGCCAGGCTCGCCGCCACGCCGCGCTTGTCGTAGCGCACGCTGGCGATGTTGTGTTTGGCCAGCACCCATGCCAGGCGCTTGAGGCTGTCATTGCGTCCGCCTTCAGGGTTGTTGCCGTCACGATCGGTCGGGCCGGAGCCGGAAATGATCAGGACCACCGGCACCGGCGTGTCGGATTTTGGCAGCAGCATCGAGCCGAAAAGCTCACCGGTGCCAGTGTCCAGGGTAATCGGCCGTTGCAGGACGGTGGCCTGGGCGAAGCCGGAAATCAGGGTAAGGCTCAAGGCTAGAACTCGCAGCATTGTCGGGCCATCATCATCAAGGTGCCGGTTGGACTCACGCACACCCATAAGGTTCGAGGATGAACTAGTTGGATAGCCTGCGTATACTGGCGCGCATTACGTATTAAGGTTCATTTCACGGAGCGTCCTGCATGTCCGGCAATACCTACGGCAAGCTGTTCACTGTCACCACCGCTGGCGAAAGCCATGGCCCGGCGTTGGTCGCCATTGTCGATGGCTGCCCGCCGGGGCTGGAGATTTCCCTGGAGGATCTGCAGCGCGACCTGGATCGCCGCAAGCCCGGCACCAGCCGCCACACCACCCAGCGCCAGGAAGCCGACGAAGTCGAAATCCTCTCGGGCGTGTTCGAAGGTCGCACCACCGGCTGCGCCATCGGCCTGCTGATCCGCAACACCGACCAGAAGTCCAAGGACTACTCGGCGATCAAGGACTTGTTCCGTCCGGCCCATGCCGACTACACCTACCACCACAAATACGGCGAGCGCGATTATCGCGGCGGCGGCCGCAGCTCGGCCCGGGAAACCGCGATGCGCGTGGCGGCCGGCGCGATTGCCAAGAAGTACCTGGCGACCCAGGGTATTGTCATTCGCGGCTACATGAGCCAGCTCGGCCCGATCGAAATTCCGTTCAAGACCTGGGACTCGGTGGAGCAGAACGCGTTTTTCAGCCCCGATCCGGACAAAGTGCCGGAGTTGGAAGCCTATATGGACCAGTTGCGCCGTGACCAGGATTCGGTTGGCGCGAAGATCACCGTGGTCGCCGAAGGCGTGATGCCGGGCCTGGGCGAGCCGATTTTCGACCGTCTCGATGCGGAACTGGCCCATGCGCTGATGAGCATCAACGCGGTCAAGGGCGTGGAAATCGGCGCCGGTTTCGCCAGCGTCGCCCAGCGCGGCACCGAGCACCGCGATGAGATGACGCCGGAAGGTTTCCTCAGCAACAACGCGGGCGGCATTCTCGGCGGTATCTCGTCCGGCCAGCCGATCGTCGCGCACCTGGCGTTGAAGCCAACGTCCAGCATCACCACGCCGGGTCGTTCCATCGATATCCATGGCAACCCGGTGGACGTCATCACCAAAGGTCGTCACGACCCGTGCGTCGGTATCCGTGCCACGCCGATCGCCGAAGCGATGATGGCCATCGTGCTGATGGACCACCTGCTGCGTCACCGTGGCCAGAACGCCGATGTGCGTGTGAGCACGCCGGTGCTGGGCCAGATCTAACCTGACGGTGGCGGCGCTCCCGTACTGGCGGCTGTCCAGCTTTTATCTGTTCTATTTCGCCTTGCTCGGTTCGACAGCGCCTTTCCTGGCGCTGTACTTCGATCACCTGGGGTTCTCCGCGGCGCGCATCGGCGAGCTGGTGGCCATCCCGATGCTGATGCGTTGCGTGGCGCCGAACCTCTGGGGCTGGCTCGGCGACTACACCGGGCGGCGGCTGGCCATCGTACGCTTGGGCGCCGTGTGCACATTGCTCACGTTTTCGCTGATTTTCGTCAGCCAGACCTATGCCTGGCTGGCGATGGTCATGGCCTTGCACGCGTTCTTCTGGCACGCGGTGCTGCCGCAGTTCGAAGTCATCACCCTGGCGCACCTGCAAGGCCAGGCCTCGCGCTACAGCCAGATTCGCCTCTGGGGCTCGATCGGCTTCATCATCACCGTGGTTGCGCTCGGGCGCCTGTTCGAATGGCTCAGCCTGGACATCTACCCCGCAGCGCTGGTGCTGATCATGGCCGCGATTGTGCTCAGCAGCCTGTGGGTGCCGAACGCCCAACCGGTGCAGGGCGAGCGGTTGACCGGCGATGGTTTCCTCGCGCAACTGCGCAGCCCCGGGGTGTTGGCGTTCTACGCCTGCGTGGCGCTGATGCAGATGAGTCACGGGCCCTATTACACCTTTCTCACCCTGCACCTTGAGCGACTGGGCTACAGCCGTGGCGTGATCGGCATGCTCTGGGCCGTCGGCGTGGTCGCTGAAGTGCTGATGTTCATGGCCATGAGCCGGATCCTCGCGCGGTTCTCGGTTCGGCGCGTGCTGCTGGCGAGTTTTCTGTTGGCGGCGTTGCGTTGGCTGTTGCTCGGTTCGCTGGCCGAATTCCTCTGGGTGTTGTTGTTTGCCCAGGTGCTGCACGCGGCGACGTTCGGCAGCTTTCACGCCGCGGCCATCCAGTTCGTGCAGCGCAGCTTCGGCCCACGCCAGCAAGGGCAGGGCCAGGCGTTGTACGCCGCGCTCGCCGGCACCGGTGGCGCAATGGGCGCGTTGTATTCCGGCTACAGCTGGACGGCCCTCGGCGCGCCCTTAACCTTTAGTATTGCCAGCCTCGCAGCGCTGGCGGCAGCCGTTATCATTGCCACACGAATGCAAGAGGACACGCGCTCCTCCCTCTTGAACCCTTAAGGAGTTGTCCTGATGAGCAGCCTGTCCGTTTATCACGTTTCCAGTCCCGACGTACCCAACAAGGTGCTGACTCATTTCGAAGACATTGCCTCGACCCTCGCCGAGCAGGGCATACGCTTCGACCGCTGGCAGGCCGAGGCGAGGGTCCGTCCCGGTGCCAGCCACGAAGATGTCATCAGCGCCTGCCAGGCGCCCATCGACACGCTGATGACCGGGCACGGGTTGCGCGCGGTGGATGTCATCAGCCTCGACCGCGATCACCCGCAAAAAGAGTCGATACGCGCGAGCTACTTCGCCGAGCACCGCCAGGAAGAAGCCGAAGTTTTACTGTTCGCCGCGGGCAGTGCGTTGTTGTCGGTGCACATCGACGATTACGTCTATGCCGTGCTATGCGAGAAAGGCGACCTGATGGTGCTGCCGGCGGGCACCCGGCAGTGGCTGGACATCGGCGAGCAGCCCTTCGTGGTTGCTCTTCGTCTGTCCGGGACCCAGCCTTGGGTGGCCCATTTCACCGGCGACGACAGCGCTGCTCGATTCCTGGCAATGGACGACTGCTGAACAGCCCACACAACTCACGCCGTGAAGCGCAAGCTTGCACGGCCTGATGATTTACCGCGGCGCGACACTTACAGCGAATGGTAGGTCGGCAGGGCAAAGCGTTGCTGGCTTTGCAGCAGGGAAATTTGCGGCAATTCGCTGGCCTGTTCCGCCACATCGCGGCGAATGGCGCTGATGACCCACGACAGTTGATCGCCATTGTGCAGTTGCTGGTAGGAGATCGAGCGTTTGAATTCCTTACCCTCGCTGCGCAGGGTGAGCAGGATCCCGCCGTCAGGCCGGTCCTGGGTGGTGACATCGAAGTTGGAGAACAAGGAGGTAAATTTTTCTTGGATCAGGCTCATGTCTGTCAGCTCCGTTAGCTCTTGAATGGCAAGCATGGGGAGGTTGTTGCAGTGATTGTGCCAGTATTCCTCTCTATAAAATTCTTATATAAAACAACGACATATGATTTATGACGATTTTCGTATTCGTGCAATCTGCATGAATGGCTATCGTGCATCCTGCATTTTGCGGGGTCGTCGGCGCTTCGATGGAACCATTTGGCGTGCGCGCGCTCACGATTTCAAACGTCGTTGTCGCGGATACAAAACATTGCAAAAACCGCGTGTACAGCTGCAGAACCGTTGACGTATTTTCGGGGTCGATCAACGCCGGCCGACAATAAGAAAAGCCCACGGGAACAGCCATGCGCCGCACGCAGCACGACACGATCACCTGGGGCATGATGCTCCGCAAGCTGCCTTCCATTGGCAAGGCCATTCCTCGCGTGGTCAAGGGCATGAAGGTCGCCAACGTCAAGGATCCGCGCCAAACGTGTGGCCTGGGCTGGTGTTTCGAACAGGCAACCCTGCGTAACCCCGAAGGTCCGGCCTTGCTGTACGGCGAGGTGCAGTTGACGTACGCCCAGGTCAACCGTTGGGCCAATCGCCTCGCCCATCACCTGATCGAGCAAGGCATCGGCAAGGGCGACGTGGTGGCGGTCTTCATCGAGAACCGCCCGGAATTGCTGGTGACTCTCCTGGCGCTGGCCAAGGTCGGCGCCATCAGTGCCTTGCTCAATACCTCGCAAACCCGCGACGCCCTGGCCCATAGCCTGAACCTGGTGACCCCCGCAGCCATTGTCGTCGGCGCGGAGTTGGTGCCGGCCTACCTGACGGTACGCGATCGGGTGTCGATCGAGGTGGCGCGCACCTGGTTCGTCGCCGATCAGGACACCTACAGCCACCCGGGCATCGCGCCCGACGGGTTCGTCAACCTGATGACGGCCAGCATCGACGCCTGTAGCGACAATCCCGCCAGCAGCCGGCAGGTCTTTTTCGACGATCCCTGTTTCTACATCTATACCTCGGGCACCACCGGCTTGCCCAAGGCCGGGGTGTTCAAGCACGGGCGCTGGATGCGCAGTTACGCAAGCTTCGGCATGATCGCTCTGGATATGCGCCCCGAGGACATCGTCTATTGCACGTTGCCGCTGTATCACGCCACCGGCCTGTGCGTGTGCTGGGGCTCGGCCATCAGTGGGGCGTCGGGGTTCGCCATCCGCCGCAAGTTCAGCGCCAGCCAGTTCTGGAGCGATGTGCGCAAGTACCGGGCGACCACCCTGGGCTACGTCGGTGAATTGTGCCGCTACCTGGTCGACCAGCCTGCCAGCGCCGACGACAGCCAGCACGGCGTGACCAAGATGATCGGCAACGGTTTGCGTCCCGGGGCATGGGGCGAATTCAAGACGCGCTTCGCAGTCCAGCACATCTGCGAACTGTACGCCGCCAGTGACGGCAATATCGGCTTCACCAACATCCTCAATTTCGACAATACCGTGGGCTTTTCCCTGATGTCCTGGGAGTTGGCGGCGTATGACCACGACAGCGGTGCGCCGCTGCGTGGCACCAATGGCTTCATGCGCAAGGTCGGCAAGGGCGAGCAGGGGCTGCTGCTCGCCAGGATCGACGACAAGGCACCGCTGGACGGTTACACCGATCCGCACACGACTGAAAAAGTCGTGCTGCACGACGTGTTCGTCAAGGGCGATCGCTACCTCAACACCGGTGACCTGTTGCGCAACATCGGGTTCGGTCATGCGCAGTTTGTCGATCGCCTGGGCGATACCTTCCGCTGGAAGGGGGAAAACGTGTCGACCACCGAGGTCGAGAACATCCTGCTGCAGCACCCGAACATTTCCGAGGCCGTGGCCTATGGCGTGGAGGTGCGCAACACCAACGGCCGTGCCGGGATGGCCGCGATCACCCCCGCGGAATCCCTGGCAACCCTGGACTTCGGCGAGTTGCTGGCCTTCGTCCGGCAACACCTGCCGGCCTACGCGGTGCCGCTGTTCCTGCGGGTGAAAGTGAAAATGGACATCACCGGGACCTTCAAATACCAGAAGACCCGGCTCAAGGACGAAGCCTTCGACCCCGGCCGGACCGGCGATGACCCGATCTACGCCTGGTTGCCGGGCACCGACACCTACGTGCAGGTTACCGGGCAGGTGCTGGCGGACATCCAGGGTGGCAAGCACCGTTATTGAAAAGGACTATGGCCGCGCATCAGAAAAAACAAGTGACAGTGGCGCGCACCCTCGGGAAACTGTCGACTTTGCGAAAAACTGAAAGTGGAGCGTTCAATGACAGACAAAAGCCGCCAGATGACCCCGGAAGAAGCTGCCGAGTTTGCCGAACAGGTCTTCAACAAGGCGCGCGAGGGCGATGCGGCCATGATGGCTGCGCTGCTGAGCAAGGGCCTGCCGCCGAACCTGCGTAATCACAAGGGCGACACCCTGCTGATGCTGGCCGCCTACCACGGTCACGTGGACACGGTAAAAGTCCTGCTCGAACACAAGGCGGACCCGGAAATCCGCAACGACAACGGCCAGAGCCCGATTGCCGGCGCGGCATTCAAGGGCGACCTGGCCGTGATCAAGGCCTTGGTCGAAGGGGGCGCGCAGGTCGAGGGTTCGTCATTCGACGGCCGCACCGCGTTGATGATGGCCGCGATGTTCAACCGCGTCGAAGTCGTCGACTACCTGATTGGCAAGGGTGCCGACCCGAAGGCCAAGGACGCCAACGGCATTACCGCGCTGGACGCCGCCAAAACCATGGGCGCCGTCGATACCGTTGCACAACTGGAAAAACTGCTCGGCTGAAGTCGTTTCGGGCCAGGTCTGAACGGCCTGGCCTGACAGATTCAGTAAACCCAGACCTCGACCCGCCGATTGCGTATCCGTCCCTCATCCTCGCTATTGGCCGCCACCGGCATCTCGGCGCCGAAACCGCGAACGTCACGCAGCACCACGCCACTTTTCACCAGTTCGCGGCGCACGGCCATGGCTCGCAGCTTTGAAAGCAGGTCGGCGCGTGCCGGATCGAGCTTGGCGTCGCCGAACCCGACCAGCGTTACCTGGCGATCGGTTTTGTCGTGCTGCTTCATATAGTCGAGCACCCGTGACAGGTCCTGGCGGGCCTTGTTGTCCAGGCTGGCGCTGCCTTCTTCGAAACGAAAGTTCACCGTCAGGCGCATGGCGTGGCGGCTCAGTGCCTGGTAGCCCTCGGGCATCAACGCATTCGGCGAAACCGTCATGGCCTGGATCGTCTGGGCGATGAAGCCGTTGGCCGCGACGATCGCCTGGCCCTGCCGGCTTTGCGCGAAGGCCACCAGCGCTTCGGCCCAAGGGTTGTTGCGCTTGGGTGGCAGGTAAAAGAACAAACGCCGGGACAGTGGGTAGTCTTCCGTGGCAATCAGGCTGTTGAGCGGCAGCATGGCCATGGACTGGCCGTCGGCAATCGCCACGGCCTTGGCCGAGCGCACGTAGGGCAGTCCGATGAAGCCGATGCCGTGCGGGTCCTGGCTGACGGCGTCGGACAATTGTTCGCTGGACTCGAAACGGCTTGCGCTGCCGCTCAGGGTCTTGCCATGGCCACTGAGCACCAGTTCCCTGAAGGTGTCGTAGGTGCCGGACTGATCATCGCGGGCATAAAGATGGATGGCCCCGCCGTGGCCACCGAGCTCTTCCCAGGTTTTCATCTCGCCACTGAAAATGCGCGCCAGCTGCACCGTGTCGAGTGTGTTCAACGGGTTTTGCGGATGCAGGATGATTGCCAGCCCGTCGATGGCGATGACCTGTTCGGCGGCGGCGCTTTTCAGGTCGCCTAATGCTTGCAGGCTGACCAGCTCGCTGTCCTTGATCGGCCTGGAGGAGGCGGCAAGATCGGCACTTGCCGCTTTCAGCGCGGTGAAGCCGGTACTTGTGCCGTGGGCCGCCAGCTCCACTTCGACCCTGCGGCCTTGTTCGGTTTCACCGACGATACGTGATTCGTTGGGCTGCTCCGTCGCTTCGCGGTGCACCTTGAGCAAACCCTGCTCGCGCATCAATCCCTCGACCAGCGCCGGCCCCAGTGCCGCGCCAATGGTGTTGGAACCCTGGATACGCAGCACCGGACCTTGCCCGGGAATAGGCAAGGCGCTGGCCGCTACCGACAGCGGCAGCCCGGCGCAGAGTATCCACAGAAACCACCCGCGCAGCGACATGCCGGCACCTTTCAAGACCAGGGGAAGTGCCGGGAGAATAAGTCAGAAAGATTTCCGAAAGATGACAGCCCTGTAGGAGCGAGGGTGGCTGATTGATCGTTCCCACGCTCCGCGTGGGAATGCATCCTGTGACGCTCCGCGTCACCATTGCGCACGGCTCACGTCATGCGTCGTCAGCGGAACGCGGAGCGTCCCTGGCGGCATTCCCACGCAGAGCGTGGGAACGATCATCAGGCAGCGGTTTCTTAACTCAACTCCAACCAGATCGGCGCATGATCCGAAGGTTTTTCCATGCCGCGCAGTTCATAGTCCACGCCCGCGTCCTTGATTCGTGGCAGCAGGGCGTGGGACGCCAGGATCAGGTCGATCCGCAGCCCGCGCTTGGGTTCGTCTTCGAATCCGCGGCTTCGGTAGTCGAACCAGCTGAAGCGATCGGCGACATCCGGGTTGAGGTGACGGAAGCTGTCCACCAGGCCCCAGTTTTTCAACCGGGCCATCCACTCGCGCTCTTCCGGCAGGAAGCTGCACTTACCGGTCTTCAGCCAGCGTTTCATGTTGTCCGGGCCGATGCCGATGTCGCAGTCTTCCGGGGAAATGTTCACGTCGCCCATCACCACCAGCGGCTGGTCGTTCTTGAACTGGCTCTCCAGCAGCGCCTGCAGGTCGCTGTAGAAGCGCTGCTTGGCCGGGAACTTGGTCGGGTGGTCGCGGTTTTCACCCTGGGGAAAGTAACCGTTCATGATGGTCACGGGCACACCGTTGGCGTCGGCAAAGGTACCCCAGATAAAGCGGCGCTGAGCGTCTTCTTCATCGGTGGTGAAGCCTTTGTGCAGCGCCAGCGGCTCTTGGCGCGAAAGCAGGGCGACGCCGTAGTGACCCTTTTGCCCATGGAAATACACGTGGTAGCCCAGGGCCTTGATTTCATCGAGTGGAAACTGGTCGTCATGAACCTTGGTTTCCTGCAGCCCGATCACATCGGGCTGATGCTTTTCGATCAGCGCCGCCAGCTGATGCGGGCGAGCGCGCAGCCCGTTGATGTTGAAGGAGACGATCTTCATGGTCGGCAGTCCTGGCAAAAGGGCGATGCTAGCTGACATGCCGACGGGGGGCTAGTGCGCAAGCGTAATCCAGTGTGGTCTAACCTTACTCACGATAACTGACTGTCATCCAACATTGATCTTAGTGACACTCCATAATCGCGAGCAGGGTTCTACAGGTGTTATTGCCAACCTAGAACATCTAACTTGAGGCGTTCGATGTGGGGTGCACTGGTTTGTGTGGGTAAAGAAAATTAATTTTCAAAACTACAGATTTAATATTCGAAAGCTTTCTGGCTTTCATTCCTTCGAATTGAGCGATGGTGATCGTTGTACAGCTTGGTATAAAACATGGTCTTCTCCGGTTCGCGATTAAATATTTCATGTGCGATTTTGAATTGTTTATGCAATTCATAAGTCCTCTGAAAGGTAGTGCCTAATTCTTCATTAATAGTTCTCATGCTCGAGTTGATATTGATACGAGATTCATATGCTTTTTCAGGAAGACTCTGAATGTACTTGTTGAATTTACTGAGTGCGTCGCGGTCTTCGGGGAATTTCTGCTCCATCCCCTTATAAAAAACTTTCTTGCTGGTAAGGTTCGCCCTTCCATCTTCTAGGTATTTTACTGCTTCTCGGTGAATCTTAATTAGGCTTTTTCTAGAATGGTTGGAAAGGTCCATAGTTTGGAGGGTGTTGGTGGATTGATTACGAAATACTTGATTGCGGTTCGTGATGGTTGGATTGTTGTTGAGGAGTTCTGCTACAAGTTGATTTGCTTCTTTGGTCGAAATATCAATCTTTCCAAATCCAAGAAAACGGACACTGCCATTGGGGTCTATCCAGTTCACTGGGTCATTCCCACAATACGCATATGCATTAATCCCCCCTTTCCCAAACGGGCTCAATTTATCCGGGCTGTTAAATCGCATCAACACCGGATTGAACTGCCGATACCCATGACCCAAATGATAATGCCCGGTCACCAAATCCGGCCGTTCACCGTTAAACCCGAGCAGGCTCAACAAACCGCTCTCGAGCGACCGATGCCCAAACGGTGTGTAGGCAATGCGATGAGCCTGGACCGAGTCCGCCGCTGTCAACACTGAACGTTGTTGATCGGTTGCCAGCAGCGTGGTGTCCACCTTGTCGCCCCAACGATTTTGTTGCGCCAGCACATGCTCATCTTGCTGGAAGATGCTGCGTTGCGCGGCGTTCTGGATTTCCGTGGCCAGACGGTCTTTGCAGAAAAAACGCTGGAGTCCGGCCTGCCGGTCTGGTGTCCAGGTGATGGAGCGATCCAGCGCATCGTAGCGGTAGTGACACAATACTGTTTGAAGAGGTGTTGTTGTCATGGCCTGATCTCCGGGCAAGGCTCAAGAAACTGTGATGTGAGCATCGGCTAGTTTTCAGGTTCTGCCTACTATCAGAACTGCTAGTACGGTGGGTGTCATGGCAGCGCTATCGCTTCGTCGCCAGCATTGGCGGGGCGCACTTCAGGACGCCTTCGCCGGCAAGTCGGATCGCCGCACCGCGGGCTCCTACAGGTTGCGACTTGTTTAACTCAGCCGAAAGTTGGTCTATACCTTGGTAGACCCAGCAAAACCGCTGTTTTGAAATCAACAAGGAACTGTGCGCGCACCCAGAGGCTCGTACCAACAAGAGCGCCTCCGTTTTGAGCGGCGCCCCGGGGAGATAGTCCGTCATGCCCGAAACCTCGACCGCCATTGCCGATATCCACATGCTCGACAGTGGCTACTCCCGTGAAGCCCGCTCGCTGTTGTACCAGGCCTATCGCCACGAGCCGACGTTCAGCTACCTGTTCGAAGCCGAGCGTCCCGGCTATGAACAACGGGTGCGTGCCACCGTGCGTGAGTTGGTCAAGCAGCACTTTTTCCAGGAGTTGCCGGCCATCGGCTTGCTGGTCAACGACCGGCTGATCGGCATCGCCCTGATCGCGCCGCCGCAACGGCGTCTGGGCGTGACTGAAAGTTGGGCCTGGCGCCTGCGCATGGTGCTCAGTACCGGTTTTCGCTGCACCCGTCGCTACCTGGAATATCACGACGCCGTCGCTGCCTGCGTGCCGAACGACTCGGTGCACGTGCTGCCGTTGCTGGGGGTTCACCCGCAATTCCAGGGCAAGCACTTTGGCGAGCAGCTGTTGCAGGCGGTGCACAACTGGTGCGCGGTGGATGAAAACTCCCAGGGCGTGATTCTCGACACCGGCAACCCTCGTTACCTGGACTTCTATAAGCGCCAGGGCTATGAGGAAATCGGCGAGGTGGCCGTGGGGCCGATTCGCGAACACGTGTTTTTT
The DNA here is from genome assembly GCF_013416725.1 of Pseudomonas sp. SbOxS1. NCBI lineage: Bacteria > Pseudomonadati > Pseudomonadota > Gammaproteobacteria > Pseudomonadales > Pseudomonadaceae > Pseudomonas > Pseudomonas sp. SbOxS1. Next base: position 155,365 of record NZ_JAAVXC010000033.1, on the reverse strand, counting down.
CACGCCAATCCGCAGGTATTACATACAGCAACAGCTTGAGGTCGAACTTTCCGTGCACGCCAGGCTCTATCACGCTCCACGCTCGTGATAGCATCCGCGCCTATGAAGTTTCCAGGAAGAATTACCAGTGGCGTGCTGATGCTGATTACCAGCTGCACGGCGCTGGCGCAAAGTGAATTGGATGTGCGGATCAAACCGTCCAACGATGCACTGAAGGCCAATATAGAGGGCTATATCGGCAGTCTCGGCGATCGTGACGAAGAAGCCTTGCTGCGCTTCAGTCGTGGCGCCGAGGAACAGGCGCGCAAGGCCGCCCAGGCCTTGGGTTACTACCAGCCGCACATCGACAGCGAGGTGAAGGCGGGCAAGACGCCGCGCCTGGTGCTGACCATCGAGCCCGGCGAGCCGGTGCGTTTGCGCAACATCACGATCCGCGTCGACGGGCCGGCGGCCAGCCTCAAAGCCTTTCGTGTGCCCAAAAGCAAGGCGCTGCAAACCGGTGCGGTGCTCAACCACGGTCAGTACGAGGACGCCAAGCGTCTGATCCAGAACCAGGCCTCGCGCTATGGCTTTTTCAGTGGCCACTTTACCCGCCAGAAGTTGTCGGTCGACCCGCGGGCCGGCGTGGCCGATATCGAGCTGATCTACGACAGCGGCCCGCGCTATTCGCTGGGCAAGGTCAGTTTCGAAGGCGACACGCCGTTCGACGAAGACCTGCTGCAACGTATGGTGCCGTTCAAGGCCGGTACGCCGTATGACTCCGAACTGATCGCCGAACTCAACCAGGCGCTGCAGTCGAGTGGCTATTTCGAAGGCGTGCGGGTCGACGCGGCGCCAACCGCGTCCAAGGACGATGTTATCCCGGTGGACGTCAAGCTCGAAACCCGCAAGCCACGCACCATGGGCCTGGGCCTTGGCTACTCCACCGACGTTGGCCCACGGGTCAAGGCCAACTGGACCCGGCACTGGGTCAACCCCCAGGGCCACAGTTATGGCTGGGAGACCGAAATCTCGGCGCCACGGCAAAACGTCGGGGTGTTCTACGACATTCCCCTGGACCCGCCGCTGACCGACAAACTGCGCTTCGCCGGTGGTTATCAGAACGAAGAAATCGCCGACAAGGACAGCCTCAGCAAGTTGCTGACCGTCGGCCCTGAGTGGCACAGCAAGTTGCCCAGCGGCTGGCAGCGGGTGGTGTCGCTGAAGTGGCAGCGCGAGGAATACCGACTGGGCGACGACTCCGGCCTCAGTACGCTGCTGATGCCCGGTGTGAGCTATTCGTACCTCAAAAGCGACAACCGCATCGACCCACATAACGGTTATCGCCTGCAGTTCGAAAGCAAGGTCGCCAAGGAAGGCCTGGGTTCCGATAACAACCTGCTGTACGGCACCGCGCTGGTCAAAGGCCTGACCACGGTGTTCGACAAACACCGCTTGCTCGGTCGGGTGCAGGTCGGCGGCAGCGCCACCAACGGCTACAAGTCGATACCGCCATCGTTGCGCTTCTTCGCCGGTGGTGACCAGAGTGTGCGCGGTTACGACTACCAGAGCCTGTCCCCGGAAAACAACCAGGGTGACCGCATCGGTGGTCGCTACATGGTCACCGCCAGCGCCGAATACCAGTATTCCGTTGCAGAAAAATGGCGCGTGGCGACTTTCGTCGACCAGGGCAACTCCTTTAATACACTTGAACTGCCGAACCTCAAGACCGGGGTCGGTATCGGCGTGCGCTGGATCTCTCCGGTGGGGCCGATTCGCCTCGACCTGGCCCATGCGCTGGACGACGATGGCGGCATTCGATTGCACTTTTCCATGGGACCTGAGCTGTGAAGCGTGGCTTGAAAGTAACGCTGTTGGCCGTTCTGGCGCTGTTGATGCTGGTGGTTTTGACCCTGGCCACAGTGTTGGGCACGGCGCCGGGTAGTCGCTGGGCGCTCGGGTTTGTGCCGGGCTTGAACCTGGACAATTTCCAGGGGCGCCTGGGCGGACAGTGGAGCGCCGACCATGTGCGGTGGCAGCAGGACGCCAGCCGGGTCGAACTCGATAAGGTCATCTTCGCCTGGTCGCCGCTGTGCCTGACGCGCATGACCCTGTGCATCGAGCAATTGCAGGCTGATCGGGTCAGCCTGCAATTGCCGCCTGGCGAGGAGGAAGAGAGCAGTGGGCCGATCAGTCTTCCTGACTTGAAACTGCCCCTGGCGCTCGAACTGGGGGATATCCGGGTTGGCAGCCTGCTGTTCAACGGCAGCGAACAACTCAAGGGCTTGCAACTGGCGGCGCACTGGACCGCCAACGGCTTGCAGATCGACTCGGTGCAATTGCAGCGCGATGAGTTGAGCCTGCACCTGTCCGGCCTGCTGCAACCAACCGGCAATTGGCCGCTCAAGGCCGAAGGTAAGCTGACCCTGCCCGCACCCGGTAGCGGACCTTGGGCGCTAGCGCTGAAGGTTGACGGCGACCTGCTCAAGACCCTGAACCTGAAAGCCGACAGCAGCGGTTACCTCAATGGGCAACTCACCGGCCAGCTGCAACCCCTGGTGGAAAACCTGCCGGCCACGCTGCGCATCACCGCTGACGGCTTCAAGCCCAGCGCCGATTTACCCGACACCCTGACACTCAACCAGCTTGAGCTGACGGGCACCGGTGACCTGAAAAATGGCTATCAATTAGTCGGCAAGGCCACGCTGCCTGCCGAGCAGGGCCCGGTCGCGCTGGCGCTGCAAGGCAAGGTCGACGCCAGCGGTGCGCAGATCGCCGCGCTGGACCTGACCGCCAACGACAAGCAAAGCCTCAAGCTCACGGGGCAACTGGACTGGAGCAAGGGCCTGAGTGCTGATGCCAAAATCGCCTGGCTGGATTTCCCGTGGCACCGTCTCTATCCGCTGATCGACGAACCGCAAGTGGCCCTGCGCAGCTTCAACGGTGACGTCTCCTACACCGACGGCAAATACCTGGGGCACTTCGACGCCGCGCTGGATGGCCCGGCCGGGGCGTTCAGCCTGGCCAGCCCGTTCGCCGGCGACCTGACGAAAATCTACCTGCAACAGATCCAGCTCGTCGCCGGGCAGGGCAAGGCCGAAGGGCACCTGAACCTGCAATTCGCCGACGGCATCGCCTGGGACACTGCACTGGATCTTTCCGCGATCGACCCGGCGTACTGGGTCGCGGAACTGCCGGGCACCCTGGCCGGCCCGTTGCGCAGCAAAGGCGAGATGAAGAATGAAAAGCTCAGCCTGAGCGCCGACCTGGATCTGAAAGGCAAGCTGCGTGGCCAGCCGGCCGTCCTGCAAGCCAAGGCCGATGGCAGTGGCGAGCAATGGAATCTGAACGCCCTGCAGATTCGCCTCGGCGACAACAGCATCAATGGCAAGGGCAGCCTGCAACAAAAACTCACCGGGCAGATCGACATCAAGCTGCTGCGCCTGGCCCAGCTCTGGCCGCAATTGCGCGGCCAGGTCAATGGCCGGGTCGATGTCGCCGGCACGCTCAAGGCACCGCAAGGCAAGCTCGGGTTGCAGGGCACGCAACTGGCTTTCCAGGACAATCGCCTGCAAAGCCTGAACCTGGACGCGACACTCGACAGCGCGCAACGGGCGAAAATCGATCTCAAGGGCAGCGGCATCCAGGCGGGTGATACCTCGCTGGGCACCCTGACCGCCAGCGGGCAGGGCGACATCAGGAACCAGAAACTGAACCTCGACCTGCAAGGGCCCAAGCTCAAGCTCGCGCTCGGCCTCGATGGTGCGCTGGACAAAGGCAACTGGCGCGGGCGCCTGGCCAGCGGCGACATCCAGGCCGGCGGCCAGGACTGGAAGCTGCAGGGGCCGGCGAAATTGGAGCGCCTGGCGGACGGCAAAATCAATTTCGGCGCCCATTGCTGGGCGTCTGGCCCGGCCAGTCTGTGCGGTGAAGACCAGCGCCTGATGCCCGAGCCGAAGCTGCGTTATCACCTCAAGCAATTCCCCATCGACAGCCTCGCCCAGTGGTTGCCCAAGGATTTTGCCTGGCAAGGCCGGCTCAATGCCGACGTGCAACTGGACTTGCCAGCCAGCGGCCCGAACGGCGTGATCAGCATCGATGCCAGCGGCGGCACGTTGCGCGTGCGCGAGAAAGATCAGTGGCTGGATTTCCCCTACCAAACCCTGAAACTCACCAGCCAGCTGACGCCCAAGCGCATCGATAGCGAGCTGAATTTCGTCGGCGGCAAACTCGGCGAATTGAACGTGCAGGCACAGCTCAACCCGTTGCCGAAGAACAAGCCGCTGACCGGTACCTTTCGCTTGAATGGCCTGGATTTGTCAGTAGCACGGCCGTTTGTGCCCATGGTCGAGAAACTGTCCGGTCGCTTGAATGGCAGCGGCACGATTGCTGGTGGCCTGCTGGCGCCGCAGGTCAATGGCAATCTGTTGCTCAGCGACGGCGAGGTTTCCGGCGCCGAGTTGCCGATGGAGATTCAAGCGTTGCAATTGCAGGCGCTGATCGCCGGTGAATCCGTGCAGCTCAACGGCGGCTGGAAAAGCGGCAAGACCGGGCAGGGTAGCTTGAACGGCAACATCGCCTGGGGCCAGGCGCTGGTGGTGGACCTGGCGCTCAAGGGCTCGCAGTTGCCGGTCAGCGTCGAACCTTACGCCAAGGTCGAAGTGGCGCCGGACCTGAAAATCTCGATGAAGGGTGATGAACTGGCCATCGCTGGCAAAGTGCAGGTGCCCAAGGGCGACATCACCATTCGCGAGTTGCCGCCCTCGACGGTCAAGGTGTCCGATGACACGGTGATCGTCGGGCAGCAGACCGAGGCGGGCAAACCGCCCCTGGCGATGAAAATGGACATCGATGTGGTGGTCGGTGAAGACAAGCTGAGCTTTGCCGGGTTTGGCCTGACCGCCAAAGTGCAGGGGCATGTGCACATCGGTGACAACATGGACACCCGTGGTGAGCTATGGCTCAACGACGGCCGGTACCGTGCCTACGGCCAGCGGCTGACGGTGCGCCGGGCGCGGTTGCTGTTCGCAGGTCCCATCGACCAGCCGTACCTGGACATCGAGGCGATCCGCCAGACCGACGATGTGATCGCCGGCATCCGCTTGAGCGGCAGTGCCGAGCAACCGACCACGCAGATTTTCTCGGAACCGGCCCTGGCACAGGAGCAGGCGTTGTCCTACCTGGTGCTGGGGCGTCCGCTGAGTACCAACGGTGAAGACAACAACATGCTCGCCCAGGCCGCGCTTGGCCTGGGCCTGATGGGCAGCTCCGGCGTGACCGGCAGCCTGGCGAAAAACCTGGGCATCGATGATTTCCAGCTTGATACCGAGGGCAGTGGCAACACCACCAGCGTGGTCGCCAGCGGCAACCTTTCGGAGAAGCTCAGCCTGCGTTATGGCGTCGGTGTGTTCGAGCCGGCCAATACCATTGCCTTGCGCTACAAGCTGAGCAAAAAGGTTTACCTTGAAGCCGCCGGTGGCGTGGCCAGCTCGTTGGATATCTTTTATAAGCGGGATTTCTGATCCGGTGTAAATCCTGTGCGCCGGCCTTCGCGGTGTCAGGGCGTACGCGAACCCTGTAGGAGCTGGCTTGCCAGCGAAGGCGGCCTTCCTGTCGACAACAATGTTGCCTGACCTACCGCTTTCGCTGGCAAGCCAGCTCCTACAGGGATTGGTGGTGTCAGAATTGGGTGGTTTGCCTGAGCATCTGCGCCGTCGGCGTATTTGCCGGGCTGACCATTGCGTAGTTGTACCCACCCCCGGACCAGTACTCGGCCTGCAAGCCTCCATCACTACGGCTGCCCCTGGGCAGCAGGAAGTTCTTCGGTCCTGGCGGGCGCACGTAGAAGCTGATTTTTTGCCCGCCCTGATCCTCGTAGACCACCATCGCCGCCGGTCCTTGCTCGGTGCTGAGCAAGCGCCCGCTGGCTGGTTTGAAACCTGCGCCCGACAAGTCAGGCAGGCGATTGGCCTGGGTGAAATAACGGTCGAGCCAGCCCTGCATGTCACCGTCGTCGCCCGCGTTGTAGTCGGCCGGCAGGATGCCTTGCTGGGCAATCAGACGGTAAGCCTGCATGGCATCGGCCATCGGTTGCGCTGCGCTGAGGAGGGTCATTTCCCGGGCCTGCCAGCCGCTGACCCCACCGATGCTGACAGCGATCAGCAATACCGCGGCGCTGGCCAGGTGGCGACGGGACTGGCGCTGGAGACGCTGGCGAATGACAGTCGGGTCCAGATCGGGGTTGGCCGGCTGCTGCAAGGCGCCGCCGAGGGCTGCGCGCAGGTGCTGGGCATCCTGCTGCCAACCGCGAACCTGCGCGGCCACCTGCGTGTTGCTGGCCAGGAAAGTCTCTACCAGACGCCGGTCTTCCTCGCCGAGCTGATGGTCGACGTAAGCGTGCAGGTCGCGCTCGCTGGGGGGCATGCTGATCATTTGAGTCTCCGCAGGGAAGGGCGGTTGATTTCGCCATCGCTGAGTTGGCGCAGGGCCTGGCGGGCCCGGGACAGGCGGGACATCACGGTGCCGGTGGGCACGTCGAGAATCTCGGCGACCTCTTTGTAACTCAGGCCCTCAACCGACACCCACAGCAGCAACGCGCGCTGTTCGGTGGGCAGTCGATCGAAGGCGTTGAGGGTCGACTGGGCGATCACGGTACGCTCCACCGAAGGCTGCGCATCGTCGCGCCCGGTAAAGAATTCGAGCATTCGCGCGTAGCGGCGGGTACGGCGGTGAGCATCGAGAAACTGTCGATACAGAATCGAGAACAACCAGGCGCGCAAGTCGCCCTCGACGCGCTTGTCGCCCCAACTCGACAGCGCACGCTCCAGACACGACTGCACCAGATCGTCGGCGCTGCTCGGATTACGCGTGAGCGATACGGCGAAGCGGCGCAATCTGGGAATGATTTCTCTCAGTTGTTCGTCGATATCGTTCATGAATTTCTGGTTACTCACTACGCTTTGAACCAGGAAGACGCTTGGCGTGGGAGGTTATTCCACGCCCGGAAAAATAAATACCGGGCGATGGAATAAATCGCCGTGGGGTTCGTCTGCCTGATTCTTCTCACTTGTGGCCGATGGCCCTGGAGTCTTTCATGGTAGATCGATCATCACCGCCACCCTTGAGTGCCGCGAGCCTGACATTGCGTCTGGCCGGCATTGCCGTGGTTGTGGCCGCAGTGGCCGGGGCGTTTGCCTACGTCAACGGCACCTTTGACCCACAGCGCCTGACCCCGAAAAAACTGGTCAATGTGCTGGAAACCAACAACGGCGTGCATCCTGGGTTTCGCCGCAACCACGCCAAAGGCGTGTGCGTGATTGGCCATTTCGAGAGCAGTGGCGAGGCTCGCAGTTATTCCACCGCGCAGGTATTCAACGAGGCGCGCACGCCGGTGGTTGGCCGTTTCGCCTTGCCGGCCGGTAATCCTTACGCGCCAGACAGCGCCGTGCCGATCCGCAGCCTGGCGTTGCGCTTCACCCAGGCCAACGGGCAGCAATGGCGTACCGGAATGAACAGCATGCCGGTGTTCCCGGTGGGTACGCCCGAGGCGTTCTACCAATTGCAGCAAGCCCAGTCGCCGGTGCCTGCTACCGGCAAACCGGACCCGGCGGCGGTGCCGGCGTTCTTCGGCTCGCACCCGGAAGCCGCTCCGTTCCTGGCCTGGATCAAGACCGCTAAACCCTCGGCCAGTTATGTGACGGAAACCTACAACAGCGTCAACGCGTTTTATCTGGTTAACGCGGCCGGACAACGGCAAGCGGTGCGCTGGAGCATGGTGCCGGTGGCTCAGGACGCGCCTGGCGCCGCAGCCCCGGAAGGCAGCGATTTCCTCGAGAAAGACCTGGTTCAGCGCATCGCCGCTGGCCCGTTGCGCTTTCAGCTGAACATCACCCTGGGCAACCCCGGCGATCCGGTCAATGACGCCAGCAAAGCCTGGCCTGAGGGGCGCAAGGTATTAAACGCCGGTACCCTCGTGCTGGAAAGCACCCAGCCGCAACTCAGCGGCGAGTGCCGCGACATCAACTATGACCCGCTGGTGCTCCCTGCCGGCATCGAAGGTTCCGACGACCCGCTGCTCGCTGCTCGTTCAGCCGGTTACGCCAATTCCTACCTGCGTCGCACCAGCGAAGTCAGCCAGTTGCCCGCCGCCAAACAGGAGGCCCAGCAATGAGCACCCAACCGAACCACTTCGCTCCATTGGCGCGCCTGCTGCACTGGCTGATGGCGCTGATGATCATCGCCATGCTGTTTATCGGCGCAGGCATGGTCGCCTCGGTGTCCGAGCGTCATGAATGGCTGATTCACCTGCACAAGCCGTTGGGCGTGGCGATTCTGTTGCTGGTGATTGTGCGACTGGTCGTGCGCTTCTCCACGCAGCAGCCACCGCTGCCCGCCGACCTGCCGGGTTGGCAAGCGCTGGCGGCCAAGGCGTCCCATGTGCTGCTGTACGCCTTGATGCTGGTTTTGCCGTTATTGGGCTGGGCAATGATTTCTGCGTCGGGCGAACCGGTGATGCTCAGCAGTTCGTTGCAGTTGCCATCGATCGTGCCGGCGAATGCGCAGGTGTTCGCGTTCCTGCGCAAGGCTCATGGGTATCTGGCGTATCTGCTGTTCCTGACCGTGCTGCTGCATCTGGCCGCGGCGTTGTTTCATGGCTGGGTGCGGCGCGATGAGGTGCTGGACAGTATGTTGCGAGGCAAAGACCGCGGTTGATCCATAGAACGCAAAACCTGTGGGAGCGAGCCTGCTCGCGATGAGGGCGTCACATTCAACATACCTGCCGACTGCTACGCCGCCATCGCGAGCAGGCTCGCTCCCACAGGTTGCGTGGCTTGCACTGAAATCAAGGGGATGGCTGCACACCCGGCATGCAGCCATCCGCGATAGATCAGCGCAAGGTATCGACCATATCGGCAACGGTGGTCAACACATCCTTGGCCAACTGCTTCGAACGCTTGCCCGACCAGCCGGTCAACGGGTTCGGATGGTCGTCGTGGTCCTTGAATGGCATTTCCAGGGTCAGCGACAGGCAGTCGTACTTCTGTCCCACACTGTTGCACGCCAGGGTCATGTTCGCCTGGCCCGGTTCGTCGCGGGTGTAGCCGTGCTTGGTCTGGAAGTCCTTGGTGGTGTGTTTCAGGTGGCTGCGGAAGTGTTCCTCGAGTTCGGCGATCCGTGGCGTGTAACCCGGGTTGCCTTCGCAGCCGGCGGTGAACACGTGGGGGATTTCCTCGTCACCGTGAACGTCGAGGAACAGGTCGACGCCGTATTTTTCCATCTGCTGCTGGACGAAAAAGACTTCCGGGCTGATCTCCTGGCTGGCGCTCTGCCAGGCGCGATTCAGGTCCTGGCCCATGGCATTGGTGCGCAGGTGACCATGGAAGGCACCGTCCGGGTTCATGTTCGGCACCAGGTACAGGTCGGCGCTGGCCAGCAACTTGTTCAGCACCGGGTCGTCGTGATTTTCCAGGCGCTCGATCACACCCTCCATGAACCACTCTGCCATGTGTTCGCCGGGATGTTGCTGGGCAATGATCCACACTTTGCGCTGGCCTTCGGCACCGGTGCCCTTGCGCAGCAGCTGGATGTCGCGACCTTCGACGCTCTTGCCGGTGGCCAGCAGTTCAGTGCCAGCCTTGCTCAGTGCCTGCTCGATCAGCCAGTCATGGCGGCCACGGCTATAGGGTTCGAAGTAGGCGAACCAGGCGTGGGTCTGCGTGGCTTCGAGGCAAAAGCGCAGGCAGTCGCCTTCGAAGATGGTCGGTACCTGGAACCAGTTGACGTGATCGTAGGAGGCTCTGGCCTGATAACCATCCCAGGCCTTGTTGTACGAGGACTGGCTGGCATTGTTCAGGCGAAACCAGTGCTCCTGGCCGACATGCAGGCCGCTGGCCTTGAAGTGGAACCATTGGAAGTGGTTGCTTTTGGTATCGGGGCGGATAGCCAGCAGGGGTTTGAGCGGGTCGCTGACATCGATGACCTGGATGTTGCCGCTGTCGAAGTTGGCACTGATGTCGAGAGTTTTAGCCACGGTCAGGGTTCCTGATTGAGATTTTTATGGCGGCTACTTTACACGCAAGCGTCGAGGGCTGGCAGCGCAGATAAAACGTTTCACCGACCGCCAGGAAATCCCGGGCGATGTTGTTCGACGAGCGATCTCGGTTTCGGTTGCGGCGGGGAGATAACTTGGGGGAGTGTGGGGGGGGGCGTCTTCCTTGACGCCGTCGCAGCTTAGAGATTATGCGATTGATTCTCAAGTGCTATTTGCCATTAGTTTGCCCCAATGACTTAAGGCTTCTCTTGCCAACTAATATTGTTTTGATATGATCCGCGCCATCGAATTTGCGACACATCAAGACTTCATTAGCCTGAAGCCATAAGCCAGAAAACTGGCAAAAAAAAGACCCGGCAAAAAGCCGGGTCAAAAACCGTGATTAGCCTGATGAGGAGATAGTCCAGGAGACCGACCTAAGGTCACCTGGTCCATCGACTGATCTCGCGACCAGCTGATGCAATAATAATCATTCTCGTTTGCAAGTCAAACGATTTTGTCTGCGCGTCGGGAAAATTCTTTCCTGTCCTTCTGTCCAGCACTCTCCAATTAGCCTTTCTGGTCGCCCTCCAGGGAGCGGTTCACCATGGCCTTTGCCATGTCGATCATATGCACGGTCGAGAGCGCCAAATCCCGATCCGCACCGTGCAGGTGGCTGGCTGACTCGTAGGCGGTGGCGGCAGCACACCGTAGCAGTCCCGAAGCATGCACCAGGGCTTCCTCGATGCTGATGTTACGGTTTACGTCAAAGAGAGGCTCCTGTCCCACCTCCTCTGAAACAGCTGGTTTCAAGTAATAATCCAGTGCCCGCTGTGCGGCGGCAGAGCCTTGGGGTGAGTGGAGGGACGTATCGATTTGTATGTCGGGCAAGTCATTGCTGGGTGGATTCATGGTCAAGGCGAACTCCGTGATAAATTCAGATCCGTGAATCCATCCTAATACGTTACGTATTTATGACAATTGTATTAATACTACATTTTGTGTTTTGTCGGGCGAGGCCCGCCACGTATCGTGCCGCACATGGATAAATGGATCGCCTTGGTCAAGGCCAAGATGAGTGAGCTCAAGATCACTCAGGAAATACTCGCCGACCGCCTCGGGATGTCCCAGGGTGGCATCGGGCATTGGCTGACGAAACGCCGTCAGCCCGGCATCGACGACATGAATCGTGTGCTGCAGGCCCTGGGCCTGGACTTTCTCGAAGTGGCGCTGGTGATTCGCGAGCCTGCGCAGGAACAGGACGACGAGGTTTGCATGACGCAAAAGTACAACCCGTACTTTCGCTACCCCGTCAGTGACTGGCGGGACACCGCGCAGGTGCGCGATGGAGAGCGGGCGCCGTACCGTTTCGAACTGTCGGACTACCACGCCCGAGGCGCGGCGTTCTGGCTGACAGTGGTTGGCGATGCCATGACCGCACCCAGCGGCCCAAGCGTAGCCGAGGGCATGTTGATCCTGGTGGACCCGGATGTGGACGCGGTGCCGGGCAAGCTGGTGATCGCGCAATGGCCCGACAGCAGCGAAGCGATTTTCCGCAAGTTGAGCGAAGAGGGCGGGCAGCGTTACCTGGTCCCGCTCAATCCGACTTATCCGAAAAGCCTGTTCACCGACGAGTGCCGAATCATCGGCGTGGTGGTCCAGGCGACCGTGAAGTTCTAGCCAGGCCGGCCCGCGCCATGCGCAGGACCGGCCTTGTTATCAGGCTTCTTCCAGTTCGACCAGCGCACTGCCTTCGCCGACCATCTCGCCTTCCTGGCAATACAGCGCCTTGATCACACCGGCGTGGGGCGCGCGGATGCTGTGTTCCATCTTCATGGCCTCCAGCACCACCAGTTGCGCCCCGGCCTCAACCGTTTGCCCGGCCTCCACCAGCACCCGCACGATGCTGCCGTTCATGGGGGCGGTGAGCCCGCCGTGATGGGCGTGGCTGGCTTCAACGGCGGTAATAGGGTCGTAGGTCTCGATGCGCCGCAGTTCGCCTTCCCATTGCAGGTAGACAAAGTCGCCACGACGGATCGCCCGGTGCTGGCGACGCACACCCTCGTGCTCGGTCAGCAAGTGCTCGCCTGTGAGTCGAGCGCTGTGGGACTGGGGGTTGCCCAGCGTCAACGCACGGTCCTGGCCCTCGCAACTCAGGTGCAGGGTGATTTGCGCTGGCAAGCCGGCGCGCAGGCCGTTGCCGGTGGCCCAAGGCGAACTCGGGTCATCGCTACGCGACGTTGTGTGCAGGCTCTGGGCGAAGGCTTGGGCGGCGGCTTGCCAGAATTCGTCGCTGAGCGTCGCAGGTTGTGGCAGCAACTGTTCCTGGTAGCGGGGAATGAACCCGGTATCGAGCTCGGCCTGGGCAAACGCCGGATGGCCGATGATGCGCCGCAGGAAATTGATGTTGGTCTTGAGCCCGCCGATAGCGAACTCATCGAGCATGGCCAAGAGGCGCAAGCGTGCCTGTTCGCGGTCCTCGCCCCAGGCAATCAGCTTGCCAAGCATCGGGTCGTAGAACGGCGAAATCTCATCGCTTTCTTCGACGCCGCTGTCCACCCGGCGACCTGCACCCGGCGCGGATTCGCGATACAACTCCAGGCGACCGGTCGCCGGCAGGAAGTCGTTGCCAGGATCTTCGGCATAGAGCCGCACTTCAATCGCATGGCCATTCAGCGGCACCTGGTCCTGGGTCATCGGCAAGGCTTCGCCGCGGGCCACGCGGATCTGCCAGGCCACCAGGTCGAGGCCGGTGATGGCTTCGGTCACCGGGTGTTCGACCTGCAGGCGGGTGTTCATTTCCATGAAGAAGAATTCACCGCGCGCATCCAGCAGGAACTCCACGGTGCCGGCACCGACGTAGCCGATGGCCTGTGCCGAACGCACGGCCGCTTCGCCCATGGCGCGACGCAGCTCAGGGCTCAGGCCAGGCGCCGGCGCTTCTTCGACGACTTTCTGGTGCCGACGCTGAATCGAGCAGTCGCGTTCGTTGAGGTACAGGCAGTTGCCGTGTTGATCGGCGAACACCTGGATCTCCACGTGACGGGGTTTGAGCAGGTACTTCTCCACCAGCATCCGCGAATCGCCGAACGACGATTGTGCCTCACGCTGTGCCGAGGCCAGGGCTTCGGCCAGTTGGCTGACGTCCTCGACCACTTTCATGCCCTTGCCGCCGCCACCGGCCGTGGCCTTGAGCAGCACCGGGTAGCCGATGCGCTCGCAGGCATCGCGGAAGGTCTCGAGGTCCTGGGCTTCACCGTGATAGCCCGGTACCAACGGCACACCGGCGGTTTCCATCAAGGCCTTGGCCGCGGATTTGCTGCCCATGGCGTCGATGGCCGAGGCGGGTGGACCGAGAAAGATCAGGCCGGCGGCTTCGATGGCGCGGGCGAACCCGGCGTTTTCGGAGAGGAAACCGTAGCCGGGATGGATCGCCTGGGCACCGCTGGCCTTGGCGGCAGCGATCAGCTTGTCGATTTGCAGGTAACTGTCAGCGGCTTTGCTGCCGCCGAGGTCAACACGGATATCAGCTTCACGGCTGTGCCGGGCATCACGGTCGGTGGCGCTGTGGACGGCCACGGTGGTCAGGCCCAGGGCCTTGGCGGTGCGCATCACCCGGCAGGCGATTTCGCCGCGGTTGGCCACCAGCAGGGTAGTGAGGACAGGTGCGCTCATCAACGCGGCTCCTTGGTGGTGGTTGCGGCTTGCCAGCTCGGCGGACGTTTTTGCAGAAAGGCGCGCAGGCCTTCCTGGCCTTCGGGACTGACGCGGATGCGGGCGATGGCGTTCTCGGTGTAGCGACGCAGGGACGGGGTCAGCGTGCCGTCACCGACTTCACGCAGCAAGTCCTTGCTGGCGCGCATGGCAGCCGGGCTGTTGAGCAGCAGGTTGTCGATCCACTGTTCGATTTTCTGCTCCAGTTCGGCCGTCGGGTAACTCTCCGACAACAGGCCGAGTTCCCGGGCCCGTTGCCCGCCGAAACGCTCGGCGGTCAAGGCATAGCGTCGTGCGGCGCGCTCGCCCATGGCTTGCACCACGAACGGGCTGATTACGGCCGGCGCCAGGCCGATGCGTACTTCCGACAGGCAGAACTGCGCGTCATCGGTGCCGATGGCCATGTCACAGCAACTGATCAGGCCCAGGGCACCACCAAACGCCGCGCCTTGCACCACCGCCAGGGTCGGGATTTTCAGCTTGGCGAGGTTGTACATCAATTCCGCCAGTTCACGGGCGTCGTCGAGGTTGGTGGCGTAATCGAGTTCGGCCGATTGCTGCATCCAGGCCAGGTCGGCGCCCGCGCTGAAGTGCTTGCCGCGGCCACGCACCAACAGGAAACGCAGGTTGGCATCGCTCGCGACCTTGTCCAGGGCGAGGATCAGTTCGCGGATCATCTGGGCATTGAACGCGTTGTTCTTTTCTTCACGGCTGAGCCACAGCGTGGCAAAGCCACGGGGGTCGGTCAGCAGTTCGAGGGTATTGAAGTCGCTCATATTCATCCGTCTCCACGGTCCTTGTGGGAACTGGCTCACTTACGATTGGTGGCGATTGCTGCGCAATCGAACGGGGATAAATCCCCTCGCCACAAAAGCCCGTTCCCACAAAAAATCACATCCGGAACACGCCGAAGCGGCTCGGTTCGATTGGCGCGTTCAACGACGCGGACAAGGCCAGTGCCAGGACATCGCGGGTCTGGGCCGGGTCGATGACGCCGTCGTCCCACAAGCGAGCGCTGGAATAGTAGGGGTGGCCCTGTTCTTCATACTGGTCGAGGATCGGTTGCTTGATCTCGGCTTCCTGCTCGGCAGTGAAGCCATGACCACCGCGCTCGGCCTGCTCGCGCTTGACCTGCACCAGCACGCCGGCCGCCTGTTCGGCACCCATCACGCCGATGCGCGCGTTCGGCCACATCCACAGGAAGCGCGGATCGTAGGCCCGGCCACACATGCCGTAGTTGCCGGCACCGAAACTGCCGCCGATGATCACGGTGAACTTCGGCACCTTGGCGCAGGCCACGGCGGTCACCAGTTTCGCGCCGTGCTTGGCGATGCCGCCGGCTTCGTACTTCTGGCCGACCATGAAGCCGGTGATGTTCTGCAGGAACAGCAGCGGGATGCCGCGCTGACAGGCCAGCTCGATGAAGTGCGCGCCTTTCTGTGCCGCTTCGGCGAACAGGATGCCGTTGTTGGCGAGGATGGCGATCGGATAGCCGTGCAGGTAGGCAAAACCGCACACCAATGTGGTCCCGAACAAGGCCTTGAACTCGTCGAACACCGAACCGTCCACCAGCCGCGCGATGACTTCGCGCACGTCGAACGGTTGCTTGGCATCGGCCGGCACGACGCCGTACAGCTCGTCGCTGGCATAGATCGGGGCGATCGGCGTGCGTTGCTGCACTTCACCCTGCTTGCGCCAGTTGAGATTGGCGACGCTGCGGCGGGCGATGGCCAGGGCATGTTCATCGCTTTCGGCGTAATGGTCGGCCACACCGGAAATCTTGCAATGCACATCGGCACCGCCAAGGTCTTCGGCGCTGACCACTTCGCCCGTGGCGGCTTTCACCAGCGGTGGGCCGGCGAGGAAGATAGTCGCTTGCTCGCGCACCATGATGGCCTCGTCGGCCATGGCCGGCACATAAGCGCCGCCCGCGGTGCAGGAGCCCATGACCACGGCAATTTGCGGGATGCCCTGGGCGCTCATGTTGGCCTGGTTGAAGAAGATCCGCCCGAAGTGCTCACGGTCCGGGAACACTTCATCCTGGCGCGGCAGGTTGGCGCCGCCGGAATCCACCAGGTAGATGCACGGCAGGCGATTCTGCTGGGCGATGGTCTGGGCGCGCAGGTGCTTTTTCACCGTCAGCGGGTAGTAGGAACCGCCTTTCACCGTGGCATCGTTGGCGACGATCATGCATTCGACGCCTTCCACGCGGCCGATCCCGGCAATCACGCCAGCGGCGGGAACGTCTTCGCCGTACACCTCGTAGGCCGCCAGCTGGCTGATCTCCAGGAACGGCGAACCCGGGTCGAGCAGGCGGTTGATGCGCTCGCGGGGCAGCAGTTTGCCCCGGGAGGTGTGGCGTTCCTGGGCTTTCGGGCCGCCACCTTGTGCCACTTGGGCCAGCAGGGTGTGCAGGGCGTCGACCTGTTTGAGCATCGCCGCGCTGTTGGTCGCGAACTCCGCCGAACGGGGGTTGAGCTGGGTATGCAGGATAGCCATGGACAGCTCCGTTTAGCGGGTTTCGTTGAACAGTTCGCGACCGATCAGCATGCGACGGATCTCACTGGTGCCCGCGCCGATTTCGTACAGCTTGGCGTCACGCAGCAGGCGACCGGCCGGGAATTCGTTGATGTAGCCGTTGCCACCGAGAATCTGGATCGCGTCGAGGGCCATTTGCGTGGCGCGCTCGGCGCTGTAGAGGATCACGCCGGCGGCGTCCTTGCGCGTGGTTTCGCCGCGCTCGCAGGCCTGGGCCACGGCGTACAGGTAAGCGCGGCTGGCATTGAGTTGGGTGTACATGTCGGCGACCTTGCCCTGGATCAGCTGGAACTCGCCGATGCTCTGGCCGAACTGCTTGCGGTCGTGGATGTACGGCACGATCAGGTCCATGCAGGCCTGCATGATCCCGGTCGGGCCGCCGGAGAGGACGACGCGCTCATAGTCGAGGCCGCTCATCAGCACCTTCACGCCGCCGTTGAGCACGCCGAGGATGTTCTCTTCCGGCACTTCGACGTCGTCGAAGAACAGCTCGCAGGTGTTCGAGCCGCGCATGCCGAGCTTGTCGAACTTGTTGCTGCGGCTGAAGCCTTTCCAGTCGCGCTCGACGATGAAGGCGGTGATGCCGTGCGGGCCTTTTTCCAGGTCGGTCTTGGCGTAGATCACGTAGGTGTTGGCGTCCGGACCGTTGGTGATCCAGGTCTTGCTGCCGTTGAGCACGTAGTGATCGCCGCGTTTGTCGGCACGCAACTTCATCGACACCACGTCGGAACCGGCGTTCGGCTCACTCATGGCCAGGGCGCCGATGTGTTCGCCGCTGATCAGCTTCGGCAGGTATTTGGATTTCTGTTCGTGGTTGCCATTGCGGTTGATCTGGTTGACGCAGAGGTTGGAGTGCGCGCCATAGGACAGGGCCACGGAGGCCGAGCCACGGCTGATTTCTTCCATCGCGACCACATGCGCCAGGTAACCCAGGCCGGCACCGCCGTACTCTTCCGGCACGGTAATGCCCAGCAGGCCCATGTCGCCGAATTTGCGCCACAGGTCAGCGGGGAACAGGTTGTCGATGTCGATCTGGGCGGCGCGCGGGGCGATCTCCTTGGCGACGAAGGACTGAACCTGATCGCGCAGCATGTCGATGGTTTCACCGAGGGCAAAGTTCAGGGATGGGTAGCTCATGGGTCACCTTTTGGCTTTTTTGTTGGGCGGGGAGGGCAGTGGTTCGGCTCTCACCTTTACGTTAACGTAAACCTGTGACGAAAGGCTGTCAATCGCCCTTTACGTTAACGTCAACTTGAGCGAGAGTAGAGTCAATGAATCCTGTAGGAGTGGGCTTGCCCGCGAAGGCGTCGCTGCTGTAGACATCAATGTTGAATGTGCTGGCCCCTTCGCTGGCAAGCCAGCTCCTACAGGGACCATTTATAGCCCATCAATAAAGACAATAGGGGTCGTCATGGATCAACCCAGTGCAAGCCCGCAACGCAGTTACACCCGTGGATCCCAGGACAAAGCCTTGCTGGCGATGACCATTGGCCAGGCGTTCGACAATACGGTCGCGCAGTACCCGGCCGGGGAGGCGCTGGTGGTGCGCCATCAACAGCTGCGCTACACCTGGCGGCAACTGGCGGATGCCGTAGACCTGCATGCCAGGGCGCTGCTGGCGCTGGGCCTGCAGGCCGGCGACCGCCTCGGCATCTGGGCGCCTAACTGTGCCCAATGGTGTATTACGCAGGTCGCGACCGCGAAGATCGGTGTGATACTGGTCAACATCAACCCGGCCTACCGCAGTTCCGAACTCGAATACGTGTTGAAGCAGTCCGGCTGCCAATGGCTGGTCAGCGCCGGGGCTTTCAAGACCTCCGACTATCACGCCATGCTGCAGGGCCTGGTGCCGGAGCTGGCAGAGCAATCCGTCGGCAAATTGCACAGCGAGCGCCTGCCGGAACTGCGCGGGGTGATCAGCCTCGACGCGCAGCCGCCGAAAGGTTTCCTGCCCTGGTCGCAACTGACCGAGCTGGCGGGCAGCGTATCGGTCGAGCAACTGCAGGAGCGCCAGGGCAGCCTGCACTTCGATCAGGCGGTAAACATCCAGTACACCTCCGGCACCACTGGCTTCCCCAAGGGCGCGACCCTGAGCCACTACAACATTCTCAATAATGGCTACATGGTCGGCGAAAGCCTGGGCCTGGGCGCCATCGACCGTCTGGTGATCCCGGTGCCGCTGTACCACTGCTTCGGCATGGTCATGGGTAACCTCGGTTGCATCACCCACGGCAGCACCATGATTTACCCCAACGACGCGTTCGATCCGCTGCTGACCCTCAGCACCGTCGCCGAAGAAAAGGCTACCGCGCTCTACGGTGTGCCGACCATGTTCATCGCCATGCTCGATCAGCCGCAACGCGCCGAGTTCGACCTGTCGAGCCTGCGCACCGGCATCATGGCCGGGGCGACGTGCCCGATCGAGGTGATGCGCCGGGTCATCAATGAAATGCACATGAGCGAAGTGCAGATCGCCTACGGCATGACGGAAACCAGCCCGGTGTCGTTGCAGACCGGCCCCTCGGACGACCTGGAGTTGCGCGTGACCACCGTCGGCCGTACCCAGCCGCAGCTGGAAAGCAAGATCATCGACGAAGCGGGCAACCCGGTGCCCCGTGGCACCATCGGTGAGCTCTGCACTCGCGGTTACAGTGTGATGCTCGGTTACTGGAATAACCCGCAAGGCACGGCAGAGGCCATCGACCAGGCCGGCTGGATGCACACCGGTGACCTGGCCAGCATGAATGACGAGGGGTACGTGTGTATTGCCGGGCGCAACAAGGACATGATCATTCGCGGCGGCGAGAACATTTATCCGCGCGAACTGGAAGAATTCTTCTTCACCCACCCGGCGGTGGCCGACGTGCAGGTGATCGGTATTCCATGCTCGCGTTATGGCGAGGAGATCGTTGCCTGGATCAAGTTCCACCCCGGCCATAGTGCCACCGAGCAGGAGCTGCAAGCCTGGTGCAAGGAGCGCATCGCGCACTTCAAGACACCGCGTTACTTCAAGTTCGTGGAGGAGTTTCCAATGACCGTGACCGGCAAGATCCGGAAATTCCGGATGCGCGAGATCAGCATCGAGGAGCTCAAAGCGAAGCTGTAGGAGCTGGCTTGCCAGCGAAGGCGTCGTCTCAGTCGAGACATGTATTGACTGGCACACCGCCTTCGCGAGCAAGCTCGCTCCTACAGGGGGGGGGGGGGCGGTGTTCTGAATATTTCATGAATCGCAGACAGCACAAAGGGGAGCCGAAGCTCCCCTTTAATTTTCGTTGCGCGTGCTCTTTTTTTATTATTGAGGGGCGGTCTGTTGTTGTTTTTGGTGACCGTGGCCCTTTACCGCTGTTTTTTTGTCGATCCCCATCCGGGATCAAGAGCAAACGTATTTTTTTGAGCGCTGATCTACTTTTTCGCTGAGCGATCCAACCAGTTCGGGAGCTACCTGAAGGTAGTTTTATTGTTCTCTGCCCGGTTGCGGGTAACTCCGAAAAGCACCCTGAAAAGCACATCCTCTCCAAAAAAATCTGTTAGCTGCGTCTCTGCCGTGTTGTTTTTGTTATGTCAGAGTCGTTACGTCTTGTTTTTATTGGGTTTGCCGCAATTTTTTTATTCTTGTTATGCGATAGATATAGCAGAAGCCGTGCCAACTTTTAAAAAGCCTTTAAAAACAAGCACTTATGTTTTTGTAAGGTTTTCTGCCTCAGGGAAAACCCTACATTTTGTTTCCGTGTTACTCGCATGTGCCCACATTTCCGTGTCTGCGGTAACACCCCGACACACCCGCACACTCAGTGTGCGCTGCGGGCCTTCGCCACACGGGAACCTGTGGGGCGTCCCAGCACGCTACAAATTTGCTGGCCGGCCAGGATCAACGCATCCAGGTTGATTCCGGTGTCGATCCCGAGGCCGTTGAGCAGGTAGACCACGTCCTCGGTGGCGACGTTGCCACTGGCGCCCTTGGCGTAAGGGCATCCACCGAGACCGGCGATGGAGCTGTCGAACACCGAGATGCCTTCCAGCAGGCTGGCGTAGATGTTGGCCATGGCCTGGCCGTAGGTGTCGTGGAAGTGCCCGGCCAGTTTTTCCCGTGGCACATCGGCGGACACCACCTCGAACATCTTGCGCGTGGCGCCCGCGGTGCCGGTGCCGATGGTGTCGCCCAGCGACACCTCGTAGCAGCCCATGGCATAGAGCTCCCGTGCGACCCGGGCGACTTGCTCGGGTGCGACGTCACCTTCATAGGGGCAGCCCAGCACACAGGACACGTAGCCGCGCACGCTGACGCCATGCTGTTTGGCGGCCTCCATGATGGGAACGAAGCGCTCCAGGCTTTCGCTGATCGAGCAATTGATATTGCGCTGGGAAAACGCTTCCGATGCCGCGGCGAACACCGCGACTTCCTTGACCCCGCTGGCCAGGGCATCTTCAAAGCCGCGCAGGTTGGGGGCGAGGGCGCCGTATGTCACGCCGTGTTTGCGCTGGATCTGCGCGAACACCTCGGCGGAACCCGCCATCTGTGGCACCCACTTGGGCGAGACGAAACTGCCGACTTCTATATAGCCGAGGCCCGCCGCCGTCAGTGCATCGACCAGTTGCACCTTGTCGGCGACGCTGATGGGTTGGGCTTCGTTCTGCAGACCGTCGCGGGGGCCGACTTCGACAATGCGTACATGGGTGGGGAGGGACATGGGATTCGACCTGTGCTGATTGTCTGAATACGCTGGGAACCCTGTGGGAGCGAGCCTGCTCGCGATGGCGCCGGGTCAATCGACCTCAGTGTTGAATGTGCTACCGCCATCGCGAGCAGGCTCGCTCCCACAGGGGATTGTGTAGATCTACTGAATCGCTTGGTTCTTGATGGTTTGTTCCAGCGCCTGAACACAGCGCTCTTCCGCCGTATCAAGCTCCAGTTTCATCTGTTCGATGTCCAGCATCTGCTGTTCCAGCTGTTCCCGGCGCTCGCTGATTTTCGCCAGCATGCTGTGCAGTTGCTTGGTGTTACCGCTGGAGGGATCGTAGAGCTCGATCAGCTCGCGGCACTCGGCCAGGGAAAAGCCGATGCGCTTGCCCCGCAGGATCAGCTTCAGGCTGACCTTGTCGCGGGGTGAGTAGATGCGTTCCTGGCCACGCCGCTCGGGGCTGAGCAGGCCTTGTTCTTCGTAGAAGCGAATGGCCCGGGTGGTGATGTCGAGCTCGCGGGCGAGGTCGGAAATGCTGTAGGTCTGGCTGCTCATGGGCGCGCTCGCAAAGGGTCATGGCGCTAAGCTAATGGCAGGTTGACGTTTACGTCAAGGGGCAGGTTTTTTGTTGTCATTGCGGGCCTCTTCGCGGGCAAGCCGCGCTCCTACAGGTTCTCGGTGATCTGTAGGAGCGAGGCTTGCCCGCGAAGAACGATGACGCGGTGTTAAGTCCTATACCTTCTCCAGCCTCTTCTCCTGCGCCGTCACCTGCTGGCACAACTCGATCATCTGCTCGCGCATCCAACGGTTCGCCGGGTCCTGGTCGGTGCTTTCGTGCCAGTAGAGGTGGGTTTCCACCGGTGGCACATCGTTGACCGGCAGATAAAAGGCGTGCAAATCGTTGCGACGGGCGAAGCGTTCCGGCACGGTCATGACCATGTCGGTTTGCTGCAGCACTTGCGAGGCCATCAGGTAATGCTGGGAGCGCAGGGCGATCTTGCGCTGGATGCCCATTTTGCCCAGGGCCAGGTCGACATAACCCAGGCCGCTGCGACGGCTGGAAATGTGGATGTGGGTCAGGCCCAGGTAATCATCGAGGGTGAGTTTCTCCTTGCCCGCCAGCGGGTGCCCCTTGCGCATGGCGCACACGTAACGGTCTTCCATCAACTTGACGTGGCGCACCTGCGGGTCGGTGTTGAGCGGTGCATCCACGGCGAAGTCGAGCCGGCCGGCGGCCAGCTCCTTGGTGGTCTCGCGGCGCTTGGACAGGAAACTTTCGATGATCACCGTCGGCGCAAGGCGGCGCAGGCGCTGGAACAGCGGTGGCAGGATCACCGCTTCAGTGAGGTCGGTCATGCTGATGCGGTAGGTCTTGACCGCCTGTAATGGATTGAATATACGGCTTTCCTGCACCGAAACACGCAGCAGCGACAGCGCGTTGCGCACCGGGCCGATGATGTTTTGCGCCATGGGCGTTGGCACCATGCCCTGGGCGGTGCGCACGAACAAGGGATCGTTGAAGGTCTCGCGCAGGCGGGCCAGCGCGTTGGACACCGCAGGTTGGGTAATCCCCACAATCTGCCCGGCGCGGGTCAGGTTGGCCTCGGTGTAGATCGCGTCGAAGACGATGAAAAGGTTGAGGTCGACCTTGCTCAGATTCATTACGCGGCTCTCTTGTTTTAGGTGGGCTCGATCAGTCGATCATATATCGGTGATGAATGTTTATACACGCCGAGAATAGGCTAGGTAAATTTTCATGGCTGTTCTAGCATCGATTGCATGACCTAAACAACCTCCCGCAAGAAGGTAGCTGCCCATGGATTTCGCTTATTCGCCCAAGGTGCAAGAACTGCGTGAGCGCGTGACCGCGTTCATGGACACCTATGTCTATCCCGCCGAAGCGGTATTCGAGCGCCAGGTCGCCGAGGGCGACCGCTGGCAGCCGACGGCGATCATGGAAGAACTCAAACTCAAGGCCAAGGCTGAAGGCCTGTGGAATTTGTTTCTGCCTGAGTCCGAGCTCGGCGCCGGGCTGACCAACCTCGAATACGCTCCGCTGGCGGAAATCATGGGGCGTTCGCTGCTGGGGCCTGAGCCGTTCAACTGCTCGGCGCCGGACACCGGGAACATGGAAGTACTGGTGCGCTACGCCAACGAAGAACAGAAACAACGCTGGCTCGAACCCTTGCTGCGCGGCGAGATTCGCTCGGCGTTCGCCATGACCGAACCGGACGTGGCGTCCTCCGACGCCACCAACATGGCCGCCCGTGCCGTGCGCGACGGTGACGAGTGGGTGATCAACGGCAAGAAATGGTGGACCTCCGGTGCCTGCGATCCACGCTGCAAGATCCTGATCTTCATGGGCCTGAGCAATCCCGACGCACCACGCCATGCGCAGCACTCGATGATTCTGGTGCCGGTGGATACCCCCGGCGTGAAAATCCTGCGTCCGTTGCCGGTGTTCGGTTACGACGACGCGCCCCACGGTCACGCCGAAGTGTTGTTTGAAAATGTTCGGGTGCCGTACGAAAACGTCCTGTTGGGTGAAGGACGCGGCTTCGAAATTGCCCAGGGTCGTCTGGGCCCGGGGCGGATTCACCACTGCATGCGTTCAATCGGCATGGCCGAGCGTGCGCTGGAGCTGATGTGCAAACGCTCGGTGAACCGCACCGCGTTCGGCAAACCCCTGGCGCGCCTGGGCGGTAACATCGACAAGATCGCCGATTCGCGGATGGAGATCGACATGGCTCGCCTGCTGACACTCAAGGCGGCGTACATGATGGACACTGTCGGCAACAAAGTGGCGAAGAGTGAAATCGCGCAGATCAAGGTGGTGGCGCCGAACGTGGCCTTGCGCGTGATCGACCGGGCGATCCAGATCCATGGCGGGGCAGGGGTGTCCAACGATTTCCCGCTGGCCTACATGTATGCCATGCAACGCACCCTGCGCCTGGCTGACGGCCCGGATGAAGTACACCGCGCGGCGATCGGCAAGTTCGAGATCGGCAAGTACGTGCCTAAAGAGATGTTGCGCAGCAGTCACTAAGACGGCATGCGTTGCGCGGGCCCGAGCCGGGCCCGCGTTCAATCCACGCTGGGCAACCCGTAGAACGCCCGTGCGCAAGCCGTGGTGTGGGCCGCCAGGTCTTCCTGGCTTTCGCCGCGGTGCAAGGCCACCTCACGCAACACTTCCGTCAGGTACGCCGGCTCGTTGCGCCCGTTTTTCGGTTTGGGGCGCAGGCTGCGCGGTAACAGGTACGGCGCATCGCTCTCCAGCATCAAGCGCCCGCGCTTGATCTCCTTGACCAGCGGGTGCAAATGCGTGCCCCGGCGCTCATCGCAAATCCAGCCGGTAATGCCGATGTGCAAATCCAGGTCCAGGTAACTGAACAGGGCGTTCTTTTCGCCGGTGAAGCAGTGCACCACGGCGGCCGGCAACTGATCGCGGTAGTCGCGCAGGATGTCCAGCAGGCGCTGGCTGGCATCGCGTTCGTGCAGGAACACCGGCATTTGCAGTTCGACCGCCAGCGCCAGGTGTTCTTCGAGGACTTTCTCCTGTTGCGCCCGCGGTGAAAAATCGCGGTTGAAATCCAGGCCGCATTCACCGACCGCCACGATGTTGGTTTCCTTCAGCAGGCTGCGCAGGCGACGTGCGCTATCGGCATTCCAGTCGCTGGCTGCATGGGGGTGCACACCGGCGGTGGCGAACAGCCGCTGCGCTGTTTCGTCCAGTTGTTGGCACAACTCCAGCGCCTGCTCGCTGCCCTCGACATTGGTGCCGGTGAGCACCAATTGGCAGACCCCGGCGGCATAGGCGCGGTCCAGTACAGCCTGGTGCTTGTCGGCAAAACTGGGGTTGGTCAGGTTGACGCCGATATCGATGAGTTGCATGGTGCTACCTCGGGCCCAGGGCTGCAAAGCATACCAGAGCGCCTGATTTATAAGAAAAGCCAAGAACTACAACAGGTTATCGCTGTCTCTTAATGCCGCGAACACGTCTGGGTGGTGGTGTTGCCATCATTGTGCCAGTCTTTCGCGCGTTGCCAGCGCTTCAGGGCGCTCTGTTTCTGTCGCTTGATTGCGTGAAGCCATTCATGTGATTGACCTGAATTCTTTGCGGAGAGTGGATGATTCGTCCCTCGGTTTTGCTACTGCTGTGTTGCTCGCTGCTGCTGCCGATGCCGGCGGTTGCGCGGCTGCCCGGGCCGCTGCAAGCCGTACCGGCGGCCAAGGTCCGTGACCTCACGGATATCCGCAGCAGTCGCGTGCTGCGCGTGCTGGTCAACCAGAGCCGCAACAGCTCCGGCGAAGTCCAGGGCCAGGCCATCGGTGTCGAATACCATCGCTTGCGCGCTTTCGAGCAATACCTCAACGGCCACGCCCGCGACGGCCAGGAAATCACCCTCAAGATCATTCCCAGGGCCAAGGATCAACTGCTCGGTGCGTTGCAGCGCGGGGAGGGCGATCTGGTAGCCCCCGGCGAACTGCTCGACCTGCAGCCGGGCTTTGCCGTCAGCAGCAGTGAACCGGTTGCCAGTAACATCCCGTTGGTGCTGGTGGGGATCAAGGGCGAGCGTCGTTACACCCGTCTCGAACAACTGTCGGGTAAAACCCTGGCGTTGCCCAACGGCAGCGCCGCCGGTGACGCCATCAGCCAGATCAATCAAAAGCTGGCGTTGCACAAGCTGCCTCCCGTCAAGATCGAGTGGGTCGACCCGAGCCTGGCAGTCGAGGACGTGCTGGAGATGGTCCAGGGCGGGATCTTCCACCTGACCATCGTCGAACAACCGATTGCCGAGCGCTGGGGCAAGATCCTGCCGAAATTGCGTGTCGATCGCCAGGTGCTCATCAGCGAGCCAGGCGAAGAGTTCTGGTTCGTGCGCCGCGACGCGTCGATGTTGCGGGCCAGTATCGATCGTTTCCTGGCGGGCTATAAAAAGCCGTCGGACCAGGATGCCGCGTTTCTGCGCATCTATCGACGCCAGTACCAGGTCCACTATCCCCTGGCCAAGGCTGACCGCCAGCGTCTGGAAAAGCTGCGGCCGGTGCTGCAAAAGCACGCGAGCGCCCAGGACATGGACTGGCTGAACCTCGCGGCGCTGGCGTTCAAGGAGTCCGGCCTGCAGCCCTCGGCCCGCAGTGGCGGTGCGCCGACCGGGCTGATGCAGATCACACCATCAGCGGCGCAACGTGTGGGCGTGAGCAACATTCACGAGCTGGATGCCAACGTGCAGGCCGGCGCCAAGTACCTGGCGATGATTCGCCGCAAGTTCTTTGCCAGCCCCAAGCTCAATGAGCGCGAGCGCATGGCTTTTGTGCTGGCGGCCTACAACATCGGCCCGGAGCGGGTGCAAGGGATGCGCGCAGAAGCCCGGCGCCGCGGGTTGAACCCCAACCAGTGGTTTTTCCAGGTGGAACGCATCGCCATGGAGCAGGTGGGAATGGGACCTGTCAGCTATGTTAATAGCGTGAACAAGTATTACTTGGCGTTCGATCGGGAGCGGGAGTCGTTGGAGCCCCAGGGGCAAAAAGTTGCCCTTCGTAAATGATCGAATAAACTGATTGTTATGGCGGACTTTTTGCGCTTTTAACATGATATTTACTGATTAATATAGCGGCCAACCAACACACACTCTCTAGGGACGACACAACATGAGCACACTGATCAACAAGGTATTGTTTACCCGCGCTGGCTACGGCCTGACCGTTTTGCGAATTTTCGTCGGCATCATCTTCGCTGCCCACGGTTCGCAAAAACTCTTCGGGGCTTTCGGAGGCTATGGCCTGGCGGGCACCGCGCAGTACATGGAAAGCATCGGCCTGGCGCCGGGCTACCTGATGGCGACGCTGGCGGGCGGTACCGAGTTCTTTGCCGGCCTGGCATTGATCATCGGCTTGCTGGTACGTCCGGCGGCACTGGGCCTGACCTTCCTTTCGCTGGTGGCGATCTTTACCGTTCACATCAGCAACGGCCTGTTCATGGCCAACAACGGCTATGAATTCGCTCTGGCGTTGCTCGGCGGCAGCATCGCGGTGCTGATCGAAGGGGCTGGCAAGCTGTCGGCGGACCGCGCCATCGCCGGCTGAAGGCTTTCCAGGTAGACAAAAAAATGCCCGTATCATTGGATACGGGCATTTTTGTTTGTGCATCAGAACCCGAGTTTGTCGCGCAATCCGTAGTACCACGCACCCAATGCAGCAAAGGGGGTACGCAGCATTTGCCCGCCGGGGAACGGGTAGTGGGGCAGGTCGGCAAAGGCGTCGAAACGTTCCGCCTGACCGCGCAATGCCTCGGCCAGGACCTTGCCCGCCAGGTGCGTGTAGGTGACGCCGTGGCCGCTGCAGCCCTGGGAGTAGTAAATGTTGTCGCCCAATCGCCCGACCTGAGGAAGACGTGACAGGGTCAGCAGGAAATTTCCGGTCCAGGCGTAGTCGATTTTCACATCCTTGAGCTGCGGGAACGCCTTGAGCATCTTCGGACGGATGATCGCTTCGATGTTCGCCGGGTCCCGTGCGCCATACACCACGCCGCCGCCGAAGATCAGGCGCTTGTCGCCGCTCAGGCGGTAGTAGTCGAGCAGGTAGTTGCAGTCTTCGATGCAGTAGTCCTGGGGCAGCAGGCTTTTCGCCAACTCATCGCCCAGGGGCTCGGTGGTGATCACCTGCGTGCCGCAAGGCATCGATTTGGCCGCCAGCTCCGGCACCAGGTTGCCCAGGTAGGCGTTGCCCGCCACGATAACAAACTTGGCCTTGACCTTGCCCTGTGGCGTGTGGACGACCGGGCTGGCGCCGCGCTCGATCCGCACCGCTGGCGACTGCTCATGAATGGTGCCGCCCAAGGACTCCACGGCCGCCGCTTCGCCCAGCGCCAGGTTGAGCGGATGCATATGCCCGCCGCTCATATCGAGCGTGCCACCGATGTATTGATCGCACGCCACGACCTCGCGGATGCGGCGCTGGTCCAGCAACTCCAGCTGCGTATGCCCGAAACGCTCCCATAGGCGCTTCTGGGATTCCAGGTGGTCCATCTGTTTGGCCGTGATGGCGGCAAACACGCCGCCGTCCTTCAAGTCGCATTGAATGTTGTACCTGGCCACCCGATCACGAATGATCCGGCCGCCTTCGAACGCCATCTGCCCCAGCAACTGTGCCTGCCGGGGGCCGACACTGCGCTCGATCACATCGATATCGCGGCTGTAGCTGTTGACGATCTGGCCGCCATTGCGCCCCGACGCACCGAAACCCACCCGGGCCGCTTCCAGCACCGTCACCCGAAAGCCGTGCTCCAGCAGGAACAGGGCCGAGGACAGCCCGGTATAACCGGCGCCGATCACGCAGACATCAGTTTCCACCTCACCCTGCAAGGACGGACGCGGCGGTACCGCATTGGCCGATGCGGCGTAATAGGACTCTGGGTAAGGGGTGTTCGCCATCCTGCAGCCTCTGTTTAATAAATTTAACGAGTGTGTCGATCCTACCCGAGTTGAAAAAACGCCGCCAGCCACCGGAAAATCTTCTTCCCCACAGAAAAATTAAATATTTTGCATTTTCATAGGGTTAGCTCGAAAAAAGGTGTTGACACCCCCCCTGAATTCCGTAGAATGCCGCCTCACAGCAGGCACGTAGCTCAGTTGGTTAGAGCACCACCTTGACATGGTGGGGGTCGTTGGTTCGAGTCCAATCGCGCCTACCAAACAAAATCCGCTCTGCTGGGCGGTCTGGAAGGGCTCACCGAAAGGTGAGCCCTTTTTTGTTGCTTTGAATTTTTGCATAACGTTCACAAAGTATCGGGTTCGTTCACACTGGGCATTGTGCATGCCTTGGGCTAACTGATACCTCCCCAGTATCGAACACGTACTCGCACTCCAAGAGAATCGTCATGAAGACAGGGATAGCGGCAGTGATCGCACTGACGGCGACAACGAATGCATGGGCAGCGCAGGACTACCGTTGCACGATTGAAAGCACCGTCGCCGCAAAAGAAAAGCCGATAAACCGAATCTACATCGGCAAACAGTTCACCGTAGAACGGCGGACGGGATTAATGGCGGGTGGCCTGAAGAACTCCTACGTCACCGACCCGCAAGTCATTGACTACGGATCGACTCAGAATAGCTACAAGGCTGTAGCAACCATGCGCAAGGACCAGGGGGCTGGAGTCGGCTCAAGCATCTATGCCTTGACCGTCAACGAGTACGAAGAGGATGCCAGAAAACCATTCATCTTCCTCAGTAATGACGAAGCATTCCTGGGTTGGTGCGAGCACTTCTGACGACATAAGCATTTGCGGCTTGCTGTTCCCGACCTCTCCCACTGAATGCACGAGAGAAAAAGGGAGCTGATTTATTTTCCATTCAGTCCAAAAAAGGGAAGGAAAAATAAATCCGCCCCCTTCTCACTTTTCAGTAGACACCCTCCCGGAATTCCGTAAAATGCCGCCTCACAGCAGGCACGTAGCTCAGTTGGTTAGAGCACCACCTTGACATGGTGGGGGTCGTTGGTTCGAGTCCAATCGCGCCTACCAAACAAAATCCGCTCTGCTGGGCGGTCTGGAAGGGCTCACCGAAAGGTGGGCCCTTTTTTGTTGTCTGGTGTTTGGGGAAACTTTGGGAATATTCATCCCGCCTTTACTTCTCCTACCGCTTCGCCTTCCTCAATCCGTCGAGCCAGTCCACCGCGATCCGGCGTTCAGTCTCGCACTGGAACGGCTCGGCCGCTTTGTTTTCTGTAGGCACGGGGCGTCCTGTACCGGGTCAAGCCTCGGTGGTTGAGGGGTGGAAATCGTCTACAGTTAGGTGTTGTGCCAATGGAGGTAGATATGGAATGCCTAATTTGCGATGAGCCTGCTTCCGACATCGATGTTGGTGATGATTATCAGGAAAGATCCTGCGCGAAATGCGGACACTATCGAATTACCCATACAGCGCTTGTCTGGATGGAAACCCATGGTTGGCGATTCGACGTGAAGCTGACTCGGGCCTGGCTTGCACATCAGCAGGGCTCGGGTCTGATCCCGATTATTGATTCGCGGCAGGCTAGCATTCTGATCCAGGTTTAAGATGCCGTCATCACCTCGAAGCTGAAGGTTCAGCGTTGCTGAGGCACGTCGAGATCGGCGCAATCGGCCACATGCAAAACGCCAATTCGACGCTGTACCCCCACCTCGCATCAATGGATCTGTTTCAACCCCACCGCCTTCCTGGCCAATTTGGCGCGCTCGCTCCAGGCGATGGTGTGACTGGCCTTGTTCCATCGTACTTTTTCGATCGCGCGGCCTGTGGCTTTCTCAATGGCCTGCGCGATGAGCCGGATATTGAGCGTGCTGCCTGCGCACTCTCCGTGATGCAGCAGGGCCGCCTTCCAGGCTTCAAGGTCGCACATGCGCGAGCGCTCGATGATGATGACTTCCTTGGCTCCGCTGGCCACAAAATGGATCTCGTAACGTTCCCTCATTGATTTCGGCATCCCCGCCATTCATCTTTACATGAGAAATATTATCATTTGAGAATGCTGTTCGGGCAAGTCAAATGAAAATCAGTTCGTCCTGGGTTGAACTGCAGGCCGTCAACTGCATCAAAGCAGGACAGGCAACCGGACGTTTCGTGGATTCATTGAGGTGGGAGGTTGATGATGGGGAGGCGGGCGATGATCAAGTTCTTTGCGGCTTACCTGTCCATTTGCCTTTTGCTTGAGTGGACGGTGGTCGAGGCGTCTCCCTGGATTGCCAGCCATGTGTTGCTGCGGTGGATTTTGTAGCGGCGCATCTGCAAGTGGCGGCCGTGCCTTGATACGGTAATTGAGGCGTAAAATAGGCAGTGTTACCTCATCTGAAGGAGTCGCATATGATCTCCGACCAAATGAACAGGCAGGCATCCGATCACAAGGCTGTGTGGGATCAATATTTCTGCGCCGCGTTGATTGCCGAAAGCAATCTGACGGCACCCGTCGTAGGCGGGGCCACCCATGAAGACCGGCAGAATCTGTTGATTGAAAGGGCCAAGGCGCTCGCGGACAAGATGATGGAATGCAGGAAATAACCAGAGCCCAGCCTTCGCGCTGGGCTCTTCACATCGGCGGCGTGGCAACCGTAGCTGGATAATTCAGGCAACCAGCTCGACTTTACCTGTCGCCAGGCGATAAATGCCCCCCACTATTTTCAACTGCCCCTTGCTGAGTGCGTCAGTCAGCAAGGGCGTGGCTTGCTTGAGGCGTTCGATCGAGTTCTTGATGTTTTGCACGGTCGCGTTTTCCACCAGGTCGCCTGGCTGACTGCTGACCTGCTCGATAGCGGATTTGAGTGCATCCGTCAGTTTTGGGATTTTGCCGGGGAACACCGTGTGATCCTTGACGGCTTTCACGCCAGCCTCGATGGCGCCGCAGCGCTCATGGCCCAATACCAGGATGAGCGGTGCGCCGAGCACGGCCACGCCGTATTCAAGGCTTGCAAGGCCTTCGTCGGTGACGAAGTTGCCGGCCAGGCGTACGGCGAAAAGATCACCCCGTGCGGTATCGAAAGCGTATTCCGGGGCGATGCGCGAGTCAGAGCAACTCAGCACTGCCACGAAAGGATTCTGGCCGGAAACCAATGCTTCTCGTTCATCCTTGAAGTCGTGCGTTTCGGAGTTACCGCTGACATAGCGTTCGTTGCCCGCCATCAACCTTTTCAGGGCCTCATCCGGGCTGATGACGTTTTTGGGTTTTGGCGGCGCGGAGGTTGTCTCGGCTGCCTGGATTATTCGGCTCGGCAGGGCGCCCGCCAATAGCAGGGCACCTGCTCCCAATCCGGCAAGGCGAAGGAAACGACGACGCTCATGGATAGTTGTTGCGGAGTTTGAATCACATGATTCACACATGATTTGTGTACTCAGGTCAATTCGGTGGGAATGACTGCTTGGGGGTAGTGCCTCGAAGAGCTTCGGCACTGGAGTGATGGAGTCTAGTAGGTCTGTAACATTATGTTTTGCGGGCAAACCCTTGGTTCATGGACTACTACTGACAGGCTGATTCGACTTCGTCCTTACAGGAGTTTCCCGATGCTGGCTCATTGGTTGCTTGCAGCGATTCATCTTTTGGCGTTTGCGCTTGGGTTCTGGGCTGTCCTGGTGCGTGGCACGGCCTTTCGGCGCCTGGCTGTCGGCGCGGGAGAGGCTCGCGATGTATTGGTCGCAGACAATATATGGGGCATTTCTGCCCTTGTGCTGCTGGTTACCGGTGGCATGCGCGCCTTTGGCGGTTTCGAAAAAGGCACGGACTACTACCTGCACCAGCCGTTGTTCCATCTCAAG
Organism: Pseudomonas sp. SbOxS1; assembly: GCF_013416725.1. Lineage (NCBI taxonomy): Bacteria > Pseudomonadati > Pseudomonadota > Gammaproteobacteria > Pseudomonadales > Pseudomonadaceae > Pseudomonas > Pseudomonas sp. SbOxS1. The sequence goes on along the minus strand of NZ_JAAVXC010000033.1, from coordinate 123,140 downwards.
ATGACGTTGTTGGTCCTTATCCTGCTACTGGAAATCGCGCCCATGGTGACGTTGATCAAATGGCGGGTTGCACGGTCGCGTGGCGCGGCTATCGATACCTGGCGCGCAACGCTGTTTTCACGCATCAGTCATATTGAAGCGGGGCTGGTGTTGCTGATGATGGTGGCGGCCAGCGGGATGGCGCGCGGCATCACATTTGGTTGACGGCGGGGGTGTCGGGGGAAGACGCAGGCAATAGTGCGCTGGAATCTTTAGCCAGCCGTCGTTGCGGGGCGAACGGGCTGGCTACTGACTGCGACAGGCTTCAGGTTTGTGGCTTTTCCGGAGCGGTCAGGCCGGCCTGAATGCGCTGATAGATTTCTTCGCGATGTACTGCGACGTCTTTCGGGGCGTTGATGCCAATCCGGACTTGCTGGCCGCTTACGCCCAGGATGGTGATCGTAATGTCATCACCAATGTTTATGCTTTCACCGACTTTGCGGGTGAGTATCAGCATGGTCTTCTCCTTGATTGCTTCGTGGGGCACCTGATTCGGACAGTGCAGAGGTCGGTGTTATGTATAGATTAGTGCGAAGTCTCACGCTTTGGGTGCCTCTTTCTGACGCGCAGATACAGCATTAATTCCCAAGGCGTAACTATACAGAGGCCGCCATCATGATTCTCGTTGTTTTGCGCCCATTTTGTGGCACTCGCGAAGTATTCATGAATGCTAAAATCCCCCGCTTTAAGCATTCAGAGGGAAACGCTGTGCGCAAAATGGTCTTGGCAATCGCGGTATTGGCGCTGGCGGGATGCGGTGAAGGCAAGCGCGAGGAGGCATCCAAGCCGCAGCCTGCAGCGGCGGCGACGTCGACACAGGTCACGGGACCACAGTGGGATCTCGAAGTGCGGGGTGAAACGCCCCAGGCCGTCAGCGATCTCAGCGGCTGGCTGATCGAGCACAGCTTCATGTCCAACGTGATCAGGGAAAATGGCAAGACCCGGATCCTGATGGGGCCATACAGCTCCAAACAAGAAGCCGATGCCAAGCAGGCGCAGGTGAATGCCGCACTGATCAAGGCGAAGAAGCAGAACATTGAAGTGCTGGTGCTGGAGCGCCCGACGGTTCAGTAAAGGCATAAGTGTGTGGCTGAAAAAAGAAGGCTTGGGGTGTGCAGCCCCAGGCCTTCTTTTTTCAGCGGGCGATCAACCGCAGGCTTTCATGTCGACCGGACCGACGAACTCGTTGCCACGCCCCATGACACACGCCACGCTCTGGTTGCGTTGGCGTTCCCAGGCTTGCACCGGGTAGGTCTTGTCCCAAGCCTGGTATAGCTGCTGGTCCTGTTTCGACAGGCGCAAGCCATATTGCTTGCTCATGTAGAAATAGGTCCGGGCGATCATGCCGCGGATGGAAGGGCGGGGCATGACTTTTTTCGCCTTGAAGTCGACCTGGGTCAAGCACGAGCCGTATTGGCCCGATTGCACCGGCAGCCAGCCGAAACTGAAATTGCTGCGGTCACCATTGACTTCGCCAATGCTGGGCACCAGGTTGTGCAGGTCGGCTTCGGCCTTCTGGTAGGTCGGGTCGTATCGCGTACAGTTTTTTCGCCCGCCCTCCTGCCAGCACTGGCGCTGATGCCCGATTTGCCAGGCCGGAACAATGTGTTCCCACTCGATGCGTTCGGCGCGCTTGGCGTTTTTGCGCGGCACATAACCACACGCCGCGAGATTCACCTTGTTTCCGGTGTATTTGCAGCCGCAGTAAAACTCGGTGGATTGCGGTGCATACAGCTTCCAGGCGACTTTCTTGGCTTCACTGAACGTGCGCGGCGCATCAGCTTGGGCGCCCATGGCAAACAACAGGAACAGCAAGGCAAAACAACGGACACTCATCGACTCAGTCTTCCTTCGGCACTACCCAGAAAATCTGCACGCCACCGTCGTCGCGATAGGCGAGGGTGACGTTGTCGTTCTCGTCGATTTCTTCGAGCAGGCGTTCCCATTCATCCACGGGCTCGTCCGGCAGGCGGAAGATCAGGGCCGCCCTGGCTTTTTGCGCGGTCGGGCTGTTGATGATTTTCTGTACGCGCAGGCCCATGCGCAGGTAGGTGTCTGGTGAGGCGGAAGTAGTGTCCACAGGATTATCCTTATTAAGCTGTACGTGCATACAGTATTTAACTGTAGGCATTTTCGCAACTGCTTAAAATTCAAGAGAATCGTCTGACAGTGGTTTTTGCAGATTGGTGTAGGGCGAAGTGAGTTTTTTGTAAGGCGGGAGCGGCGAGGGGTGCCCGACCGGAGTCGGTCGGGCGAGGGGCGAATCAATATTCCCAGAACATCCGTTGCAGCTCTTTGCTGTCGTTGGTCTTGGTCAGTGCGACCATCGCCAGGATCCGGGCTTTCTGCGGGTTCAGGTCATGCGCCACCACCCAGTCGTATTTGTCGTCAGGCTGTTCGGCGTTACGCAGGACAAAACCACCGGCGTTGACATGGGAAGAGCGGATGATCTGCACCCCGTCCTTGCGCAGGGTTTGCAAGGCGGGAACGACCCGGGAAGAGACCGAGCCATTGCCGGTACCGGCATGGATGATGGCCTTGGCGCCCGACTGGGCCAGTGCCTTGTAGGCGGTGTCGCCGACGTTGCCGTAGGAGTAGGCGATTTCGACGTCAGGCAGGCTCTGGATGGTCTTGATGTCGAATTCCGAGTCCGTGGTGTGGCGCTTGACTGGCTGGCGGAACCAGTAGGATTTGCCTTCGACCACCATCCCGAGGGGGCCCCAGGCGCTTTTAAACGCTTCGGTCTTGATGTTGATCATTTTGCTGACGTCGCGACCTGACTGGATTTCATCATTCATGGTCACCAGCACACCTTTGCCGCGCGCGTCTTTGCTGCTGGCAACGGCGACAGCGTTGTACAGGTTCAACATGCCGTCGGCCGACATGGCCGTGCCTGGGCGCATGGAGCCCACGACAATGATCGGCTTGTCGGTTTTTTCCACCAGGTTGAGGAAATAGGCGGTTTCTTCCAGGGTGTCGGTGCCGTGGGTGATCACGATGCCATCGACGTCCTTGCTGTCCGCCAGTTCGGCGACGCGACGGCCCAGTTGCAGCAGGTTGTCGTTGGTGATGCTTTCGGAGGCGATCTGCATGACCTGTTCGCCGCGGACATTGGCCAGTTGGCTGAGTTGCGGCACCGCGGCGATCAATTGTTCGATGCCGACTTTTGCCGCTTGATAGGTGGCGCTGTTGGCGGCGCTGGCGCCTGCACCGGCGATGGTGCCGCCGGTCGCCAGGACCACGACATTCGCCAGTTTCTGTTGGGTTTCGACTTCTTTTGCCTGAAGGGCGGCGGGCAGGAGCAGCAGGAGGGCCAAGGTGCCCGGGATAAGGTTTTTCAAAGCAGATGTCATTATTTTTCTCTCTAGTGGTGACGGTGCCGATGCAAGTTCATCTAGATGCGCCCCAAACGGATCTGAACCTTTGGGGTGCTGGAGAAAGAGCAGGACTCGTACCAGTTACAACCAGAATCATAAAAAACACTTAACCTATTGAATTGTTTAGTTATTTAAACGCTCTGTTGATCGGTGATCATCTTGTTTTGTCCGGCTTTCCGACTCTCCGTGAATTTTTCATTCGGCTTTCCGAAAGGATTACGAATCCCATTTAAATATCGGCATTAAAGAAACCTGCTGGCAGGTCGATGCTTCAGTGAAGAATCATCTACAGGGAGTTCACATGTCGTTGACGGTCGGTTTGGCGCATTCAGCGGTTGTTAATATCGGCGGGAAATCTGCGGTTGCCGTCGACACCTTGAGCGACGCGGTATCGGCGCAACAGCCCGGTGCGCCGGAGCAGGGTGAAAAGTCTGTCCGAATGGGGCGGGCGCGCAGGCGGGTGAAAGCGCCGAAGGCGCGGGTAGCCAGCAAAGCGTTGCGGTGCAATTGCTGCTCAAACGCATGCAGGAACTGCAAGAGCAACTGCGTGAGCAACAGCAACAACTGGCGGCTGCGCAAGCCGCGTCCTATCAGTCTGAGGAGGCCAAGGCCATGGCCGTGATGGCGCTCCAGTCACAGATTGCCGATACGTCATCGGCATTGATGCAGGTGGCCGCCAGCCTGGCGAAAGAGTTGACCGGTTCCGGCAGTATTGTCAGCACCTCGGCGTGACCTGGCCTTCTAATGCGTGCGCGCGCAACCTGCGAACGGGGTATGACGGTCGTTGACAAAATCCGGCAAGATTCGCATAGTCAGGGTTCGCAAACGTTTGCGACACCTCTGGATGCCGCCGCGACGTTGCTCACAATAATCATAAGATCGGAGTGAACCCATGAAGCTGCCATTCGCTGGACGTCTTCTTGCTGTCGCAATACTGGCTGGCGCGACCTCCGCGCTGCCTGTTTCTTCGGCGCTCGCCCAGACGCCTGAAAAACCTAAGGTCGCGCTGGTGATGAAGTCCCTGGCCAACGAATTCTTCCTGACCATGGAAGACGGCGCCAAGGCCTACCAGAAAGACCACTCCGGCGAGTTCGAGCTCATCTCCAACGGCATCAAGGACGAAACCGATACGGCCAACCAGATCCGCATCGTCGAGCAAATGATCGTTTCCAGGGTCGATGCGCTGGTGATCGCGCCCGCTGATTCCAAGGCCATGGTGCCGGTGATCAAAAAAGCCGTCGACGCCGGCATCACCGTGATCAACATCGACAATCAGCTCGACCCGGCCGTGGTCAAGAGCAAGAACATCAACGTACCGTTCGTAGGCCCGGATAACCGCAAGGGCGCGCGCCTGGTGGGTGAGTACCTGGCCAAGCAGCTCAAGGCCGGTGATGAAGTCGGCATCATCGAAGGCGTGTCCACCACCACCAACGCCCAGGCCCGCACCGCAGGTTTCAAGGATGCGATGGAGGCGGCGCAGATCAAGGTCGTGTCCGTGCAATCGGGAGACTGGGAAATCAACAAGGGCAATCAGGTGGCCTCCTCGATGCTCAGCGAATACCCAAACATCAAGGCCCTGCTGGCCGGCAACGACAGCATGGCGGTGGGCGTGGTGTCTGCCGTACGTGCCGCGGGCAAGGCCGGTCAGGTCCAGGTGGTCGGTTACGACAACATCAACGCCATCAAGCCGATGCTCAAGGATGGCCGCGTCCTGGCCACCGCCGATCAGTTTGCCGCCAAGCAGGCGGTATTCGGCATCGAGACCGCGCTGAAGATCATCAAGGGCGAGAAAGTCGACAGCGGCACCAACGGCGTGATCGAAACTCCGGTAGAGCTGGTTACACAGTAATTTTCCGGCGACACAATGACGCTCGCCCGTCCCGGCGAGCGCATGGAGAGATTTATGTCTGTTAGCGCCCCGCACGCTGTCCTCTCGGTCAGCGGCATTGGCAAGACTTACGCGCAGCCGGTCCTGGCCGGCATCAACCTCACGCTCATGCGCGGCGAGGTGCTGGCACTGACCGGCGAGAACGGCGCTGGTAAAAGCACACTGTCGAAAATTATCGGTGGGTTGGTTACGCCGACCACCGGCCAGATGCAGTTTCAGGGGCAGGATTACCGCCCGGGCAGTCGCACCCAGGCCGAAGACCTGGGGATCCGCATGGTGATGCAGGAGCTCAATCTGTTGCCGACCCTGTCGGTGGCGGAAAACCTGTTCCTGCATAAGCTGCCCAGCAGCGGCGGCTGGATCAAGCGCAAGCAACTGCGCAAGGCGGCGATCGAGGCCATGGCCCAGGTCGGGCTCGACGCGATCGATCCGGACACGCTGGTGGGCGAGCTGGGCATCGGCCATCAGCAGATGGTCGAGATCGCGCGCAACCTGATCGGCGATTGCCACGTGCTGATCCTCGATGAGCCGACCGCGATGCTCACCGCCCGCGAAGTCGAAATGCTGTTCGAGCAGATCACGCGCCTGCAGGCCCGTGGCGTATCGATCATCTATATCTCCCACCGCCTCGAAGAGCTGGCACGGGTGGCCCAGCGCATTGCGGTCCTGCGGGACGGCAACCTGGTGTGTGTCGAGCCCATGGCCAACTACAACAGCGAGCAACTGGTCACGCTGATGGTCGGGCGCGAACTGGGCGAACACATCGACATGGGGCCGCGCGACATTGGCGCAGCGGCATTGACGGTCAAGGGGCTGAGCCGCGCCGACAAGGTGCGTGATGTGTCCTTCGAGGTGCGTGCTGGCGAGATCTTCGGCATTTCCGGTTTGATCGGGGCAGGGCGTACCGAGTTGCTGCGCTTGATCTTCGGTGCCGACACCGCGGACAGCGGTACGGTGGCGCTGGGTTCACCGGCGAAGGTGGTGAGTATCCGTTCTCCCGTGGACGCGGTCGGGCATGGCATCGCCCTGATCACCGAGGACCGCAAGGGCGAGGGCCTGCTGCTGACGCAATCGATCAGCGCGAACATTGCGCTGGGTAACATGCCCGATATTTCCAGTGGTGGCCTGGTCAACCCTGGCGATGAGGCGAAACTGGCCCAGCGGCAGATCGATGCCATGCGCATCCGCAGTTCCGGGCCGGCGCAGTTGGTGTCCGAGTTGTCCGGTGGCAATCAGCAGAAGGTGGTCATCGGTCGCTGGCTGGAGCGTGATTGCTCGGTGCTGCTGTTCGACGAGCCTACGCGCGGCATCGATGTCGGCGCCAAGTTCGACATTTACGCGCTGCTCGGCCAGCTGACGCGCCAGGGCAAGGCGTTGGTGGTGGTGTCCAGCGACCTGCGCGAATTGATGTTGATCTGCGACCGCATCGGCGTGCTCTCGGCAGGGCGCCTGATCGACACCTTCGAGCGCGACAGCTGGACCCAGGATGATTTGCTTGCCGCCGCGTTCGCCGGCTACCAAAAACGTGATGCGCAGCTCAAAGCAGCGGCGCCTAGGGATCTTCAATGAAAACCGCATCTTCAGCCGGCCAACGCAGCGGCAATTTCTACGGGCTGGGCACGTATCTGGGGTTGGCCGGTGCGTTGCTGGCCATGATCGTGCTGTTCTCGGTCTTGAGCAGTCACTTCCTCTCCTACAACACCTTCAGCACCCTGGCCAACCAGATTCCGGACCTGATGGTCCTGGCGGTCGGGATGACCTTCGTGCTGATCATCGGCGGCATCGATCTGTCGGTGGGGTCGGTGCTGGCGCTGGCCGCGTCGACCGTCAGCGTGGCGATTCTCGGCTGGGGCTGGAGCGTGCTGCCCGCGGCATTGCTCGGCATGGCGGCTGCCGCGCTGGCGGGGACCGTCACCGGTTCGATCACCGTGGCCTGGCGCATTCCTTCGTTCATCGTGTCCCTGGGCGTGCTGGAAATGGCCCGCGGCGTGGCGTACCAGATGACCGGTTCGCGCACGGCCTACATCGGCGATGCCTTTGCCTGGTTGTCGAATCCGATCGCCTTCGGGATTTCGCCATCGTTCATCATCGCTTTGCTGATCATTTTCATCGCCCAGGCGGTGTTGACCCGTACCGTGTTCGGTCGCTACCTGATCGGCATCGGCACCAACGAGGAAGCGGTGCGCCTGGCGGGAATCAACCCCAAGCCCTACAAGATCCTGGTGTTCAGCCTGATGGGGTTGCTGGCCGGTATTGCCGCGTTGTTCCAGATTTCTCGCCTGGAAGCGGCGGACCCCAATGCCGGCTCCGGCCTGGAACTGCAAGTGATCGCTGCCGTGGTGATTGGCGGCACCAGCCTGATGGGCGGGCGCGGCTCGGTCATCAGCACCTTCTTCGGCGTGCTGATCATTTCGGTGTTGGCGGCCGGTCTGGCGCAGATCGGCGCCACCGAGCCGACCAAGCGCATCATCACTGGCGCGGTGATCGTGGTGGCGGTGGTGCTGGATACTTATCGCAGTCAGCGCGCAAGCCGGCGGACCTGAGTCATGGCAACGATCAAGGATGTAGCAGCACTGGCGGGGATCTCCTACACCACGGTGTCCCATGTGGTGAACAAGACCCGGCCGGTCAGTGAAGAGGTGCGGGTCAAGGTCGAGGCGGCGATCAAGACCCTCGACTACGTGCCCAGCGCCGTGGCCCGGTCCCTCAAGGCCAAGACCACGGCGACCATCGGCCTGCTGGTGCCCAACAGTCTCAACCCGTACTTCGCCGAACTGGCGCGGGGCATCGAGGATTACTGTGAGCGCAATGGCTACTGCGTGATCCTGTGCAATTCCGACGACAACCCGGACAAGCAGCGCAGCTACCTGCGGGTACTGCTGGAGAAACGCATCGACGGGCTGATCGTCGCCTCGGCCGGGGGTGACAGCGGGCTGGCCGAGGGCCTGGCGGGCGTGCGCACGCCGATGGTGATCGTCGACCGCGGGCTCGAAGGTGTCGATGCCGACCTGGTGCGCATCGATCATGAGTACGGCGCTTACCTCGCGACCCGGCATCTGCTGGAGTTGGGGCATCGGGACATCGCCACCATCAGCGGCCCGGCGACTACCAGCGTGGCACAGATGCGCCTGGCCGGGTTTCGCCGGGCCCTTGAAGAGGCGGGCATCCGTGTGGCGCACGGGCGCATGCTGGAAAGCGATTTCACCAGCACTGGCGGCTACAGCGCCGCCGCGATGCTGCTGGAAAAAAATCCGCCCAGCGCGATTTTCGCCGCCAACGACATGATCGGCATCGGCGTGCTGCGTGCCGCCGCCGAACGCAATATCCGCGTGCCGACGGACCTGTCGGTCATCGGTTTCGACGACATACAGATGAGCCGCTATGTCTATCCGGCATTGACCACCGTCGGCCAGTCGATCCTGCAACTGGGCGAAATGGCGGCCGGGGTGCTGCTGCGGCGGATTGCCAGGCCGGACGTGGCGACCGAGCAGCGGATCGTCACCCCCAGCATCGTCATGCGCGAATCGACCGCGCCGTTGGCCGGGGTGTTTGACCAATTTCGTTAAGCAAAAAGCAGCGCTGAATCACAAGCAGCGCAGAAACCGTCTTGATGAGTAGTAACGTATGTCAGCAAAAGTAGTGGTAGTCGGCAGCTTGAACATGGACCTGGTGACCCGGGCACCGCGCCTGCCCCGTGGTGGAGAAACACTGATCGGCCAGTCGTTCACGACGGTCTGTGGTGGCAAAGGCGCGAACCAGGCCGTGGCGGCCGCGCGCCTCGGTGCGCAGGTGTTGATGGTGGGCTGCGTGGGCAGCGATGCCTACGGCCAGGTGTTGCGCCAGGCGTTGCTGGACGAGGGCATCGATTGTCGGGCGGTCAGTGCCGTGGAGGGTAGCAGTGGCGTGGCGTTGATCGTGGTCGACGACAACAGCCAGAACGCCATCGTGATCGTCGCCGGGGCCAACGGTGCACTGACGCCGGCGGTGCTCGGCTGTTTCGATGCCGTGCTGCAGGAGGCGGATGTGATCATCTGTCAGCTGGAAGTGCCGGACGCCACGGTTGGCCATGCGCTCAAGCGCGGACGTGAGCTGGGCAAGACCGTGATCCTCAACCCCGCGCCGGCCAGTCGACCGTTGCCACAGGACTGGTTTGCGTCCATCGACTACCTGATCCCCAACGAGAGTGAAGCGGCAACGCTCAGCGGCTTGCCGGTGGACTCTCTGCAGACGGCGCAGATCGCCGCCACTCGACTGATCGAGATGGGGGCCGGCAAGGTCATCATCACCCTCGGCGCCCAGGGATCATTGTTTGCCGATGGCAAGGGCTTCGAACATTTCCCGGCGCCGAGCGTGAAGGCGCTCGACACCACGGCGGCCGGCGATACCTTCGTTGGCGGTTTCGCCGCAGCCTTGGTGGCCGGGATGAATGAAGCGCAGGCGATACGATTCGGCCAGGTCGCTGCGGCGTTGTCGGTCACCCGGGCTGGCGCGCAACCCTCGATTCCCACCCTGGCCGATGTACAGGCGTTTAAAACACCATGAAAAAGACCCCTTTGCTCAATGTCGCGCTGTCGCGGCTGATTGCCTCCCTGGGCCATGGCGACATGGTGGTGATCGGCGACGCGGGCCTGCCGGTGCCGCCAGGTGTCGAACTGATCGACCTGGCCTTGACCCAGGGCATTCCGGATTTCGTCAGCACCCTGAAAGTGGTGCTCAGCGAAATGCAGGTCGAAAGCCATGTGCTGGCGCAGGAGATCCTGGAGAAGCGGCCACCGGCACTGGCGACCCTTGACGCGCTGGAGGCCGAGGGTGCTTTGGGGCGGCGCGAACTGCTCAGCCATGAGCAGTTCAAGGTGCTCAGTCGAGAAGCCAGGGCAATCGTGCGCACCGGCGAATGCCAGCCTTACTGCAATATCGTGCTGGTGGCTGGGGTAACGTTCTGATGGGTGCCCAGTCGGCACAACCGATCGACTTGATCATTGACACCGATCCGGGTGCAGATGATGTGATTGCCTTGCTGTTTGCCCTGGCGTCGCCGCAGGAATTGAACGTGCGCGCATTGACCACCGTCGCCGGCAACGTGCGCTTGGACAAAACCTCGCGCAATGCGCGGCTGGCCCTTGAGTGGGCCGGCCGCGAAGAGGTGCCAGTGTACGCCGGGGCATCGAAACCGCTGGTGCGCACGCCCATCTATGCCGAGCACGTCCACGGCGAGGAAGGTTTGCCGGGTGTCACGGTGTATGAGCCCAGGCAAGGCCTGGCTGAGGGCAGTGCGATCGACTTCCTGATCGACACGTTGCTGGCTGCCACGCCCCATAGCGTGACCATCGCCATGCTGGGGCCGCAGACCAACCTTGCCCTGGCGCTGATGCGCGAGCCGCAAATCGTTCGGGGCATCAAGCAGGTGGTGATCATGGGCGGCGCGCACTTCAACGGCGGTAATATCACCCCGGTGGCCGAATTCAACCTGTTCGCCGATCCGCACGGGGCCGAGGTGGTGCTCAAGAGTGGCGTGGACCTGGTCTACCTGCCGCTGGACGTGACCCACAAGATCCTCACCAGTGACGCGCGCCTCGAGCAGATAGCGGCGTTGAACAACAAGGCCAGCAAACTGGTGGGCGATATCCTGCAAGAGTGCATCGGCGGTGACATGGAGCGCTACGGCATTGCCGGTGGCCCGGTGCATGACGCCACGGTCATCGCCTACCTGCTCAAGCCGACGCTGTTCAGCGGTCGTTCGGTCAATGTGGTGGTCGACAGCCGCGAAGGTCCGACCTTTGGCCAGACCATCGTCGACTGGTATGACAGTCTCAAGGCGCCGAAGAATGCCTTCTGGGTTGAAAGTGGTGACGCTCAGGGCTTCTTCGATCTGTTGACCGAGCGCCTGGCGCGTCTGCAATAGCGCTCGCCCCCAAGGGCCTTTGAATGCATTCCCCTGTAGGAGCGAGCCTGCTCGCGATGGACGACAACGATAACGCGCCCTATCTGGATGTGCGCGTTGTCTGGACGTTCATCGCGAGCAGGCTCGCTCCCACAGGGAAACGAGTACATCCGCGAAGTCAGGCTGCTTTCACGTCCAAAGGCTACGCCCAGTCATAGAGTCGCTCACTGCGAATGCCCGGCACGCGAGTGTTTTTCGAAGAGCTGGTCGATGAAAGAACGTGCCGCTTGGGTGCCCAGGTCCTTGACCAGCAGGTCAACGCCGATGATGGCCAGCTCTTCCGGGCTGCCGGGGCTGTAGGACTTATGGCCATCAGGCCACGTGATCTTGATGTCGGCTTCGATGCTAACGCTGGTCATGACAGGGCTCGGGAGTCAGGGAGAATGGTGAGTGTCGAGTTAATCACTTTACGACGCTTTTGGCACTGCGACTTAGGCATGAACCCGGGGCTGTGCGACACTTGGTCTTTGATGGCTATTGCAGGATCGTGCTGTGCAGATCGATTTGAACACTCAAGGCGCCCTGACCCTTGATGCGGTGCGCCAGCTGTTGGCTGCAGCCAGCGACGATGAACACACGCAATTGCGCGTGACCAAGGGCGGCATCGCCTATATTTCATCGGGGGTCGTGGGAGGCACCGATATCGACGGCTTGCTGTTTCGCCTCGAAACCTGGGCGAAGGGTTCCGGTTATGTTGGGCGGGTGGCGGCCAGTGACGAAGTCTGGGTCATGCAGATCTTCAATGCGTTGAAGCAGAACTGGCCAAAACCGGCCTTTGACTACATCGACGTCTACTGAATGCCGTTCATATTCAGTCACGATTGAAAGATGAAGGGTAGGGCGCAGCTCAGGCAAACTTACCGTTTGTCCGTTGTGAAGGACGGGGTGCCTGGGTTCCCCGTGAAACCAAACGCCAGAATGGCGGTCGCAAGAATTCAGCTAAATCATCGAATAAGGAGGCGTCATGCCTTGGAAGCTCGCGTCATTGGGTACTGTGCTGGCTGCTGCCATGCTGGCCGGTTGCAGCACGGGAACCACCGAGCCGACTGACCCGGCCACTACCACTGAGTCAGGTCATAGCCGTTGCGAGGCCAAAGCGGCCGAATTTGCCATTGGCAAGCAGGCTTCGCCCCAGTTGCTGGAGCAGGCACGCACCCGTGCTGGCGCGCAAAACGCACGATTCCTGCAGCCAAACGACATGGTGACGCTGGAGTACCGCTCGGACCGCCTGAACCTCAACACCGATGCCAGTCGGGTCGTCACCCGCGTCAACTGCGGCTAACCGACCAGGCTTTTGTAGCGCCCACAAAAAACCCCGTCACATGGACGGGGTTTTTTTAGTGCGCCTGGATATTACTCTGGGCGAACTTGAGCAGCTTGCATACCCTTTTGGCCTTTCTCAGCCACGAAGGAAACAGTCTGGCCTTCTTTCAGGCTTTTGAAACCGTCGCTTTCGATAGCTTTGAAGTGTACGAACAGGTCGTCACCGCCACCTTGAGGAGTGATGAAGCCGAAGCCTTTTTCATCGTTGAACCATTTAACGGTGCCGGTTTGGCGATTAGACATGGTGTATCTCCAAGAAACATATATTTTCAGTAGTACTGTGCTGCTCAGGCCAACTGGGCACACCCGAGTATCATAGTCGAAATGTTCGCTTTGGGAGCCCCCCACAGCGGTTGTTTGCCCTACAGTCGCACATTCTTTGTTCGCTGATTGGGCTGAAAGCCCCGTATTTAAAGGCTTTCAGTCCAAAGTAAAGGTGAGAAAAAAACCTGTAAAACCTGCACGATTTGTAGGAAAAAGCGTTTTCCGGAGGGTTTTCACCGGTTGAAAACGCTTTTACAGCACGTTTTTGGGCTTACTTTTTCGCCGGAGCAGCCTTGCACTTGGCTATCTTGCCCAAGGCCTCTTGTTTCAGCGCATCACTGGCCTGGTTGTTCATCAGCGCCTGCAAATCCTTGGCCGGGTAAGATTTGATCGCTTCGGCTCCGCAGGCGCAGTGGGATTTTGCCGCTGCGGCGCCGATCTGTTGTGCGGCGGCCTGGGTGCACTGTGCCATGTACTTCTCGCGTTCACCCTTCGGCCAATCGGCGTGGGCGGCCAGCGGAAGCAGCAGGACGATGGGTGCGACTACAGCGAATAAACGATTCAGACGCATGCCGGGATGCTCCTTATGGGAAATGTCTTGTTATCTGAGGGGTAAAACGCGGTTCAAGTTCAGCACTCTGGCACAAAAACGCCAGAATCGCCTCGGCGCAAGGCCTCGACGCCGCCACGACCGTTCATCTGTGCTAGCATGCCTGGCTCGGGCGTTCGCAGGCGCCGGTCGACCTTCAGTCCCGGCCGCGGCAGATGCCCGAATAACCCTGATTTGAATCCCAGTCACTCTGGTTCGATTTTCCGGTTGGCCGCAAGGCTCCTGCCGCTGTAAGGCAGGCGTTCGTCATTGAATGGCCTGGATCGGATCTTGTACTGGCTCATCCCAACCCACGTGACCTTTGGTAGGGGTCACCACTAGGAGAGGAGGCGCCATGCCAACTATTACTCTTCCCGACGGCAGTCAACGTTCATTCGATCACCCGGTTTCCGTAGCCGAGGTCGCCGCATCCATTGGTGCCGGCCTGGCCAAGGCCACCGTAGCGGGCAAGGTCGATGGCAAGCTGGTCGACGCCAGCGACACCATCAGCAGCGACGCCACGCTGCAAATCATCACGCCAAAGGATGAAGAGGGGCTGGAGATCATTCGCCACTCTTGCGCCCACCTGGTCGGTCATGCGGTCAAGCAGCTGTACCCGACGGCCAAGATGGTCATCGGCCCGGTCATTGACGAAGGCTTCTACTACGACATCGCCTTCGAGCGTCCTTTCACCCCGGACGACCTGGCCGCCATCGAACAGCGCATGCAGCAGCTGATCGAAAAAGATTACGACGTGATCAAGAAAGTCACTCCGCGCGCCGAAGTGATCGAAGTGTTCAAGGCTCGCGGCGAAGACTACAAGTTGCGCCTGGTCGAGGACATGCCGAACGAGCAGGCCATGGGCCTGTACTATCACGAAGAATATGTCGACATGTGCCGCGGTCCGCACGTGCCGAACACGCGTTTCCTGAAATCCTTCAAGCTGACCAAGTTGTCCGGCGCCTACTGGCGTGGCGATGCCAAGAACGAGCAGCTGCAGCGCGTCTACGGCACCGCATGGGCGGACAAGAAGCAGCTGGCGGCCTACATCCAGCGCATCGAAGAAGCCGAAAAACGCGATCACCGCAAGATCGGCAAGCGCCTGGGCCTGTTCCACACCCAGGAAGAGTCGCCGGGCATGGTGTTCTGGCACCCGAACGGCTGGACCCTGTACCAGGTGCTCGAGCAATACATGCGCAAGGTGCAGCGCGACAACGGTTATCTGGAAATCAAGACCCCCCAGGTCGTTGACCGCAGCCTGTGGGAGAAATCCGGGCACTGGGCCAATTACGCCGACAACATGTTCACCACCCAGTCGGAAAACCGCGACTACGCCATCAAGCCGATGAACTGCCCTTGCCACGTGCAGGTGTTCAACCAGGGGCTGAAGAGCTACCGCGAGTTGCCGATGCGCCTGGCCGAGTTCGGTGCCTGCCACCGTAACGAGCCATCGGGTGCACTGCACGGCATCATGCGCGTGCGTGCGTTCACCCAGGACGACGCCCACATCTTCTGCACCGAAGAGCAGATGCAGGCTGAATCCGCCGCGTTCATCAAGCTGACCATGGACGTCTACGCCGATTTCGGCTTCAAAGACGTCGAGATGAAGCTGTCCACTCGTCCGGAAAAACGCGTCGGTTCCGATGAGCTTTGGGATCGCGCCGAAGCGGCATTGGCTGCAGCCCTTGATAGTGCTGGCCTGCCGTACGATCTGCAGCCGGGGGAGGGGGCGTTCTACGGTCCGAAGATCGAATTCTCGCTGAAAGATTGCCTTGGCCGTGTCTGGCAGTGTGGTACCCTGCAGCTCGATTTTAACCTGCCTGTGCGTCTGGGTGCCGAATTTGTCTCCGAAGACAACAGCCGCAAGCATCCGGTGATGTTGCACCGGGCGATCCTGGGCTCCTTCGAACGTTTCGTCGGAATCCTGATCGAGCACTACGAGGGTGCATTCCCTGCGTGGCTGGCTCCGACCCAGGCAGTGATCATGAATATCACTGATAAACAGGCAGATTTTGCCGCCGAAGTGGAAAAAACTCTCAACGAAAGCGGGTTTCGTGCCAAGTCTGACTTGAGAAATGAAAAGATCGGCTTTAAAATCCGCGAGCATACCTTGCTCAAGGTTCCCTATCTCTTGGTTATCGGAGATCGGGAAGTCGAGATGCAGACTGTCGCTGTGCGTACTCGTGAAGGTGCTGACCTGGGCTCGATGCCCGTCGCCCAGTTCGCTGAGTTCCTCGCGCAAGCGGTTTCCCGGCGTGGTCGCCAAGATTCGGAGTAATTATTATTAAGCGTGAAATGAGACAAGATAAACGAACTGCACCGAAAGCCCCGATCAACGAGAATATCTCGGCACGCGAGGTTCGGTTAATTGGGGCTGAAGGTGAACAGCTCGGGATTGTGTCAATTGAAGACGCGCTTCTTAAGGCTGAAGAGGCCAAGCTGGATCTGGTGGAGATTTCCGCCGATGCAGTACCACCTGTTTGCAAACTGATGGACTACGGCAAATCGATCTTCGAAAAGAAGAAGCAGATTGCTGCGGCCAAGAAAAACCAGAAGCAGATCCAGGTTAAAGAAATCAAGTTTCGTCCAGGGACGGAGGAAGGGGATTACCAGGTAAAACTGCGCAACCTGGTACGTTTCCTGAGTGACGGGGACAGGGCCAAGGTATCCTTGCGATTCCGCGGCCGTGAGATGGCCCACCAGGAGCTGGGGATGGAACTCCTCAAGCGAGTTGAAGGTGACTTGCTCGAGTACGGTTCGGTCGAACAGCATCCTAAGATGGAAGGACGCCAGCTGATCATGGTCATCGCCCCGAAAAAGAAGAAGTAATCAACAGGGCACGGCAGGCCTTCTGATTATGTTTATCAACTGAATGCGGAGTATCCGAACATGCCAAAAATGAAGACCAAAAGTGGTGCTGCTAAGCGGTTTCTGAAAACTGCTAACGGTATCAAGCACAAGCACGCTTTCAAGAGCCACATCCTGACCAAAATGTCGACCAAGCGTAAGCGTCAACTGCGCGGTAGCAGCTTGCTGCATCCGTCTGACGTGGCAAAAGTCGAGCGCATGCTGCGCCTTCGTTAATTTTAGTCAAGAATAGAGGAAGTAACTCATGGCTCGTGTAAAGCGTGGCGTCATTGCCCGTAAGCGTCACAAAAAAATTCTGAAACTTGCTAAAGGCTACTACGGCGCACGCTCCCGCGTATTCCGTGTTGCCAAGCAAGCGGTAATCAAGGCAGGCCAATACGCCTACCGTGACCGTCGTCAGAAAAAACGTCAGTTCCGCGCTCTGTGGATCGCTCGTATCAACGCTGGTGCTCGTATCAACGGTCTGTCCTACAGCCGTTTCATCGCCGGCCTGAAAAAAGCGTCCATCGAGATCGACCGTAAGGTTCTGGCTGATCTGGCAGTGAACGAAAAAGCGGCGTTTGCTGCGATTGTCGAGAAAGCTAAAGCCACCTTGGCTTAAGTACCCCCGACAGTCACCCGGCCTCACCTCTGTGGGGCCAGGTGTTAAACGTCATAAATAGGGGAAGAGCCTTCAAGCTCTTCCCCTATTTTGTATCTGGAGTCTGTACATGGAAAACCTGGATGCGCTCGTCTCTCAAGCACTAGAGGCTGTGCAAAGCGCTGAAGATATCAATGCCCTGGAGCAAATCCGGGTTCACTACCTTGGCAAGAAGGGCGAGTTGACTCAGGTGATGAAGACCCTGGGGAATTTGCCGGCAGAAGAGCGTCCGCAAGTCGGCGCCCTGATCAACGTTGCCAAGGAGCGTGTCACAGAGGTCCTCAATGCCCGCAAGGCACTGTTTGAAGAGGCCGAAATGGCCGCCAAACTGTCTGCCGAGTCCATTGACGTGACCCTGCCTGGCCGTGGCCAGACCTCGGGTGGTCTGCATCCGGTTACGCGCACTCTGGAACGTATCGAACAGTTCTTCACCCACATCGGCTACGGCATTGCCGAAGGCCCTGAGGTCGAAGACGACTACCACAACTTCGAAGCGCTCAACATCCCAGGCCATCACCCGGCCCGGTCGATGCATGACACCTTCTATTTCAACGCCAACATGTTGCTGCGCACCCATACCTCGCCGGTACAGGTCCGCACCATGGAGTCGAAACAGCCGCCGATCCGCATCGTCTGCCCAGGCCGTGTGTACCGTAGCGACTCTGATATCACCCACTCGCCGATGTTCCACCAGGTCGAAGGCCTGCTGGTCGATCGCGACATCAATTTCGCCGACCTCAAGGGCACCATCGAAGAATTCCTGCGGGTGTTCTTCGAGAAAGAACTGGCCGTGCGTTTCCGTCCTTCCTACTTCCCGTTCACCGAGCCGTCGGCCGAAGTCGACATGGAATGCGTGATGTGCAGCGGTAAAGGCTGCCGCGTCTGCAAGCAGACCGGCTGGCTGGAAGTGATGGGCTGCGGCATGGTTCACCCGAACGTGCTGCGCATGTCCGGGATCGACCCGGAAGAGTTTTCGGGCTTCGCCTTCGGCATGGGCGTCGAGCGTCTGGCCATGCTGCGTTACGGCGTGAACGACTTGCGTCTGTTCTTCGACAACGACTTGCGGTTCCTCGCGCAATTTCGCTAGTCGTAACGAATTCTTAGGAGAGCAGGATGAAATTCAGTGAACAATGGCTGCGTGGCTGGGTAAGCCCGCAGGTAAGTCGCGACGAGCTGGTTGCCCGTCTGTCGATGGCCGGTCTTGAGGTCGATAGCGTGACGCCGGCCGCCGGCGAATTCACCGGCGTGATCGTCGGCGAGGTGCTGAGCACCGAACAGCACCCGGACGCGGACAAGCTGCGCGTTTGCCAGGTCAGCAATGGCTCGGAGACCTTCCAGGTGGTTTGCGGCGCGCCAAACGTGCGCCCTGGCCTGAAGATCCCGTTCGCCACCCTCGGCGCCGAGTTGCCGGGCGATTTCAAGATCAAGAAAGCCAAGCTGCGTGGCGTCGAGTCCAACGGCATGCTGTGCTCGCAAGCCGAGCTGCAAGTGGGCGAAGGCAACGATGGCCTGATGGAATTGCCGGCTGATGCGCCGGTAGGCCAGGACATTCGTGAATACTTGAAACTGGACGACGCCAGCATCGAAGTCGACCTGACGCCGAACCGTGGTGACTGCCTGTCCCTGGCCGGCCTGGCCCGTGAAGTCGGCGCGCTGTATGCCGCACCGGTTACTCGTCCAGTGGTTGCTGCCGTTCCAGCCGTGCACGATGAAGTGCGTTCGGTTGAAGTGCTGGCCCCTGCCGCCTGCCCACGTTACCTGGGTCGTGTGATCCGTAACGTCGACCTGTCCAGGCCTACGCCGCTGTGGATGGTCGAGCGCCTGCGTCGCGCCGACGTGCGCAGCATCGATGCTGCCGTCGACATTACCAACTACGTGATGCTGGAGCTGGGTCAACCGCTGCACGCCTTCGATCTCGCCGAAATCAATGGCGGCATCCGCGTGCGCATGGCCGAAGAAGGCGAGAAGCTGGTCTTGCTCGACGGTCAGGAAGTCAGCCTGCGTAGCGATACGCTGGTGATCGCCGACCACACCCGTGCCCTGGCAATTGCCGGCGTCATGGGCGGCGAGCACAGCGGCGTCAACACCGCGACCACTCGCGATATATTCCTGGAAAGCGCGTTCTTCGATCAGATCGCTGTCGCTGGCAAGGCCCGTTCCTATGGCCTGCACACCGACGCATCGCACCGCTACGAGCGCGGTGTGGACTGGCAACTGGCCCGTGAAGCCATGGAGCGCGCCACAGGCCTGTTGCTGGAAATCACCGGTGGCGAAGCCGGCCCGATCATCGAGACCGTCAGCGAACAGCACCTGCCGAAGATTGCCCCGGTCACCCTGCGTGCCCAGCGCATCACCCAGATGCTGGGCATGGAAATGGATTCGGCCGAAGTCGAGCGCCTGCTCAACGCCTTGGGCCTGACCGTGACTGCCGATGGGGCAGGGCAGTGGCGCGTGGAAGTGCCAAGCCACCGCTTCGATATCAGCCTGGAAGTCGACCTGATCGAAGAACTGGCTCGCCTGTACGGCTACAACCGCCTGCCGGTTCGTTACCCGCAAGCGCGCCTGGCGCCGCAAGCCAAGGGTGAAGCCCGTAGCGAGCTGCCTGAATTGCGTCGACTGCTGGTAGCCCGTGGTTACCAGGAAGCGATCACCTACAGCTTCATCGATCCGAAACAGTTCGAGCTGTTCAATCCAGGTGTCGAGCCGTTGCTGCTGGCCAACCCGATCTCGAACGACATGGCTGCCATGCGCTCGTCCCTGTGGCCAGGCCTGGTCAAGGCGCTTTCGCACAACCTGAACCGTCAGCAGGATCGCGTTCGTCTGTTCGAAAGCGGCCTGCGTTTCGTCGGCCAGCTCGAAGGCCTCAAGCAAGAGCCGATGCTGGCCGGTGTCGTCTGTGGCAGCCGTCTGCCGGAAGGCTGGGCGCAGGGTCGCGATACGGTCGACTTCTTCGACGTCAAGGCTGACGTGGAAGCGGTGCTGGGCTTTGCCGGTGCGCTGGATGCCTTCAGTTTCGTGCCGGGCAAACACCCAGCGTTGCACCCGGGTCAAACCGCGCGCATCGAGCGTGAAGGTCGCCTGGTCGGTTTCGTCGGCGCCATCCACCCTGAACTTTCGAAAACCCTGGGCCTGGATCGTCCAGTCTTCGTTTTCGAGCTGGTCCTGGCGGAAGTGGCCTCGGGCAAAATGCCTAAATTCCACGAGTTGTCGCGCTTTCCTGAAGTGCGTCGTGATCTTGCACTGATTGCGCACAAAGACGTCGCCGCCGCGGCAGTACTGGACGTAATCCGTGAAAATGCAGGCGAATGGCTGACAGACCTCAGGCTATTTGACGTGTATCAGGGTAAAGGCATTGATCCTGATAGAAAAAGCCTTGCAGTTGGCTTGACCTGGCAGCATCCATCGCGCACTCTTAATGACGATGAGGTGAATTCCACGACGCAAAACATCCTCACCTCGCTCGAACAAAGGTTGGACGCCACGTTAAGGAAGTGACGTATGGGGGCTTTGACGAAAGCTGAGATGGCGGAACGTCTGTATGAAGAGCTGGGCCTGAACAAGCGGGAAGCCAAGGAATTGGTCGAACTGTTTTTCGAGGAAATCAGGCACGCTCTTGAAGACAACGAGCAGGTCAAATTGTCCGGTTTCGGCAATTTCGACCTCCGGGACAAACGCCAGCGGCCTGGCCGCAACCCGAAAACGGGGGAAGAAATCCCGATCACGGCTCGCCGTGTGGTCACCTTTCGTCCAGGGCAGAAGTTGAAGGCCCGAGTTGAGGCTTATGCTGGAACCAAGTCATAACGACGAGCTTCCCGTCATACCAGGCAAACGCTACTTCACCATTGGTGAAGTCAGCGAGCTGTGTGCGGTAAAACCACACGTGCTGCGCTACTGGGAGCAGGAGTTTCCTCAACTCAACCCCGTCAAACGCCGCGGAAACCGCCGGTATTATCAGCGCCAGGACGTGCTGATGATCCGGCAGATCCGCGCGCTGCTGTACGATCAGGGGTTCACCATCGGCGGCGCACGCCTGCGCCTGTCCGGCGATGAAGCCAAAGACGACACCACCCAGTACAAACAGATGATCCGGCAGATGATTGCCGAGCTCGAAGATGTGCTGGTTGTCCTCAAGAAATAAATTCCTGCATTTAAATACTTCCAGTTTTCAAAAGCTTGCGATATATTCTTGAGCGTCCCTCGAGATGAGGAACGAGTAACACGCCTAGTCGGGGCGTAGCGCAGTCCGGTAGCGCACTAGCATGGGGTGCTAGGGGTCGAGTGTTCGAATCACTCCGTCCCGACCATTTATTCTTAAAAAATCCAGTCACTTAGCGGTGACTGGATTTTTTTATGGCTCATCGTTTTTTCGCGGAGCTGATTTTCTCCCCACTTTGGGTGCTGCTGCGGTTGGAGAGTATTCTGGAACAGTTGCTGTCTGTTTGATCCCTCCTTGGATTCCCGACCATTACAAAGTGAACACCAGTCGGGATGCACCTTCACGCTGCCAGGTGCTTTGCACGGCATCCAAAGGCACCGCTTCAGTCGCAATCGACAGGCCTGCGCTGCCGACAGCACGCAATACCCCACCCACGGCGCGAACCAGGCCCGCATGAGAAACGCTTCCCAAACCGCTGCCCATCAGTTCCAGTCCGGAACTGCGCAACAGTGATCCGGGCAAGCTGATGTTGTTGCCCGTCAAAGAACCTATCTGCACGAATCGTATCTGCGGTTCGCCCAAGTGCCCCGCGTTGCCAGTAGCGCAGTGCAGCAAACATTCGGCAGAGGGTCCCCATAGGTAATCGAGGACCACGCTTGCCTGATGCTGGTGAAATGCTTCGCGGAACGCGTCCTTCAACGCGTCGGCAGGCAAGTCGAGAGGAATCGTGATGTCGGCACCCAAAGCCTCTAACCCCAGGATGGTCTGCTTATTACGGCCGGTGGCAATCACCTTGGCTGCCCCCAGATGTTTTGCGATCTGAATAGCCAGGCGCCCGGAAACGCCGGTGGCGCCATTGATCAGTACGGTCTCGCCGGGAACGAATTTCGCCCGATCCAGCAGCGCTGCCCAGGACGACATGCCGGGGTTCGCAATCGCTGCTGCCGTTACATCGTCCACGTCATCAGGGATGTCTACACAGTTCTCCCGCTGTACAACACTTGTCTGCGCCATGGAGCCAAACAGCTTTCGCGGGAAGGCGAAGTACACACGACGGCCATCGGGCAGCAGGCCGACGCCATCCACACCAGGAACCAGAGGCAATGTCTTGCCACTACTGTAATGACGACCCGAGGCTTGCGCCTTGACCAATTGGCTGAGCGCTGCTGCTCGGACTTGAATAATGGTTTCGCCTGGTTCTGCGACAGGCGTAATGAAATCGCCGAAGCGGGGTGGTGCATTAAAGTCGTGAACTACCGCGGCTTTCATGAAAGGGTCCCAATTGGTGTTTGAAGGAGGTGCATACGATCGGGACAGGACATCTTCAGGCGCGCTGCCCCAATCAAGAAACGGACGTTGTGCGATCAGTCGTAAGCCAAAAGCTGCCGAGCGCCGTCCGAATCCATATCCATTGCCCAGGCAGGGCGGGTAGCCGTCAGCTCTCCGTTGGCCCATGACCTGAGATACGTCACGGAAAACGCCACCCCTTCATCGCACGCTTGCGCGTTGCAACCCAGGCTGGACAGCATCATCCGCACGCTGGCATTCATGTAGCGATTGGGAGAGTCCACGCCTTGACGGATAGCCTGGATGCCATGGGCCGAGGCGCCCATGAGGAAGTCGGTAGCGGCATCGATAAGATCAATCCGGAAGTCGCCACTGTCGTGGCCGTTCTGAAGGTCCCTGGCCATGTACTCCGCGACCAGGGTGGTATGTGGCCAGGCATCGACCCTGGTGACGAACCCGGCCCACTGCGGATCCAGCAACGCGCGAACCATGAACAGCCGGAACGCGACGGCGACGCGTTGGCGGGGCTGGGTCAGGACGTCGTAAACCGGAAGGATGTCGGTAGTCATCTGGTTGTTGAGCTCCTGTCCGATGGCAATGAGCACTTCATCCAGTGAATTGAAGTAGTTATAGAACGTGCCTCGGGATACGTTCGCCTCGTGTATCACATCATCAATCACGGGGGCGGTGGCCCCGCTGACGGCAAATACGCGCATGGCGGCGTCGAGCAGTTTCCCGCGCATGATCTGGCGCTTCTTGAGCGCGACCTTGGGGCGGTGATCGACGATGGAGGTGGCTGGATCGGGGTTTTGCACTGCATGCCCTCGAGTAAATGACACGGCGTCAGAGTGACACTTTAAGACGAAATTATCAGAATGACAAATATGTTCAAAAACCTCTTGCGCCGGTCAAATTGTTGTCCTACATTCAACTCAATTGTCGGAATGACAATATCGTCATAAAAATAAATAGGAGACGAAAATGTTCAGCCCCAACCATCCCGCCTCAAGACCTCATCCAACCTCACCGAGTGCACGTTCGAACTGGCACGCCTGCGTTTTCAAACTGCATCGCGCAAATCCTTTCTTTCGCTGATATCCGTCAGGGCCGTGCCCGCTTGGCACTTGGCTTCAGACTGCAAAGGAACCTGAATACCTGGTCGCATCACCGTCTCCTGTAAACGCGTTTAAAACGCACAGGGAGCTTTCGCGCACCCGGCGTTTATAAATGACAAATATGTTCATTATGAAATTCGAGGTTGGTATGAGCACAGATCTGAATTTGAAGAGCGTCAGCGCTTTCGCCGAATTTGCACCGCAGCCTGGTTTGCCCCAGCTGATCGAGCGTGCTCGCGCGCTGCAACCGCTGCTACGCAAGAACGCCATGGAAAATGAGAAGAATCGGCGCACCTGCGATGAAAATATCGAAGCCATTCGTGAAGCCGGCCTGTTCCGGTTGATGGTGCCCAAGCGTTTGGGCGGCTACGAAGAGTCGTTGCGGGCTCATCTCGAAATCTCGGCGGCCCTGGGTGAGGCGTGTGGCGGCACCGCGTGGGTCGTCGCGCTGACCAACGTCTGCGCATGGTTCACCGGCCTGTTTTGCGAGCAGGCACAAAATGAAGTGTTTGGCGCCAATCCGGATGCTCGTGTCGCTGGTGTTTTCAATGCGTCGCCGACGACACGTCGAGTCGAAGGCGGGCTGATTGTCAGCGGCAAATGGTATTCGTCCTCGGGCAGCCTGCACGCCGATTGGGCGGTAGTGGGGGCCGAGGAGCGAGACGCCAATGGCGCGGTGATCGCGCAGTATCTGGCGTTGATGCCGAAGTCCGAATACACCATCGAAGACACCTGGTTCACCGCCGGGATGCGCGCCTCCGGCAGCAATTGCGTGGTTGCCGACGAAGTGTTTGTGCCCAACCACCGCTTGCTGAACATGGGTAGTGCCCTGGAAGGCGAATACGCTACCGAATTCAAGGATGAAACGGCCTATCGCAGCCTGTTCGTACCTTTTGCCTCGCTGATCCTCAATGGTCCGCAACTGGGGTTGGGGCGCGCCGCATTGAAGTACGTTATCGACAACGCGCCGCGTCGCGCCATCGCTTACACCTCCTTCGAAAAGCAGACTGACTCAGTCGTGTTCCAGACCCAGATTGCCGAAGCCGCTCTGAAAATCGATACCGCGCACCTGCGAGCGTTCCGCGCCGCTGATGAAGTAGATGAAGCCTCGCGGCAAGGGATCAAGTTGGATGCTGTGACGCGCGCGCGCATCCGGGCTGATGTCGGCTTCAACAACACCCTGATCACCGACGCGATCAACATCCTGCTGTCCGCGCACGGTGCCGGCAGTTTCTCGGAAGCCAGCCCGATGCAGCGCTGGTGGCGAGATTCCAATACGGCGGCTCGCCATGCCGTGGCCCTCCCGGCAGTGGGCAACGAGCTGTATGGCAAGGCGCTGCTGGGCGTCGAGAACACCGTCACGCCATTGGTTTAACCGCAATCAAACAGAGGATTGTCCAATGGATGCCAAACTCCTGCGCTCAGTGATGGGCCAGTTCGCCACGGGTGTGACGGTGGTGACCTTTTCTGCCGATGGCCAACCTGCCGGCATGACTGCGAATGCATTCATGTCGGTGTCACTGGACCCACCGTTGATCCTGGTGTCAGTGCGAAATGAATCCAGCTTCAAACAGTTCGTCAGGGAAGAGGTTCGTTACGGGGTCAACTTCCTTGCCGAGAGCCAGCGCTGGCTGAGCGGGCACTTTGGTGGGCGCCCGGAGCAGGGGGCTGACTTGCCGTTCATGTATCACAACGACACACCACTGCTGGAAGGCAGCCTGGTGCAGCTCGTGGCGCGTACCGTCGACGTGCATCCGGCGGGAGATCACCTGCTGTACATCGGCGAAATCGAGCATGTGAGCATCGGCGCACAGCGCAAGCCCCTGCTGTTCTTTGGCGGCCGCTACCACCAGATGCATGCCCGTTCTCCGGGAAACGAGTGGAGCGGTTGCATCGACGGCTGGTAATCGCGCCCCGACAAGAATGAAAAGGCGCATGGGTCTTCATTTCAGGCACTCCTTCAAGGAGGTGCCAGGGACGACTCATGCCAATTAAAAGTGAATCGAGTGTTTTGCCATGACCGTCAATAT
The DNA here is from genome assembly GCF_013416725.1 of Pseudomonas sp. SbOxS1. Classification (NCBI taxonomy): domain Bacteria; kingdom Pseudomonadati; phylum Pseudomonadota; class Gammaproteobacteria; order Pseudomonadales; family Pseudomonadaceae; genus Pseudomonas; species Pseudomonas sp. SbOxS1. Next base: position 97,623 of record NZ_JAAVXC010000033.1, on the reverse strand, counting down.
CCAGGATGTGTCTGTCAAGTCCGACAGCGATATCGATAAACAGGAAACTCAAGACTGGCTTGAAGCGTTGGAAGCCGTGGTCCGCAGTGATGGAAATTCGCGGGTCGAATACCTGCTGCGCCGGCTGGAAGAGCATGCCAGTCATCTTGGCGTGCGCCGCAACGTACATCCTTACTCGCAATACCAGAACACGATTGCACTGGAGAAACAGCCGGCTTTCCCGGGTGACCTGGCGATGGAAGAACGGCTGACGTCGATCATCCGCTGGAACGCGCTGGCGATGGTCGCACGGGCCAACAAAGCCTACGGCGAGCTGGGTGGACACATTTCCAGCTACGCCTCGGCCGCCGAAATATTCGAGGTGGGTTTCAACCATTTCTTCCGCGCCGACAATGATGATTCCAAGGGCGATCTGGTGTATTTCCAGCCACACTCGGCACCGGGCGTGTATGCGCGTGCGTACCTTGAAGGACATCTGGATGAGGCGCAGTTGGCGCGCTACCGTCAGGAAGTGGATGGCGGTGGCCTGTGCTCCTATCCACACCCGTGGCTGATGCCGGACTTCTGGCAATTTCCGACAGGTTCCATGGGCATTGGTCCGATCAGTTCGATCTATCAGGCGCGCTTCCTGCGTTACCTCGAACATCGGGGAATCTCGGACACTTCCAGCCGCCACGTCTGGGGCGTATTCGGTGATGGAGAGATGGACGAGCCGGAATCCATCGCCGCGCTGTCGCTCGCCGCACGGGAAAACCTCGACAACCTGACCTTCATCGTCAACTGCAATCTGCAGCGGCTCGACGGTCCCGTACGCGGCAATGGCCAGATCATCCAGGAACTCGAAGCGCTGTTCAGCGGCGCGGGATGGAACGTGATCAAGGTGGTCTGGGGCTCGGACTGGGATGCGCTGTTTGCCCGCGATCACAACCATGTGTTGCTGCGTCGTTTTGCCTACACCGTCGATGGGCAATACCAGACGTTGGGCGCCAACGATGGTGCCTATAACCTCGAACACTTTTTTGATCAGGACCCGGAGCTTCAGGCACTTGTCTCGCACATGACGCCACAGGAGATTGATGGCTTGCGTCGCGGCGGTCATGACTTGCGTAAACTCTACGCTGCGTTCGCCGCCGCCCGGCAGCACAACGGTCAGCCTACGGTGATTCTGGCCAAGACCAAGAAGGGGTATGGCATGGGGCTGGCCGGTGAGTCGCGCAACACCACTCACCTGCAGAAAAAACTCGACGTCGATGCATTGAAGGCGTTCCGCGATCGTTTCGCGATTCCGCTGGACGACGCCGCACTCGAGGAAATGCGCTTCTACAAACCCGCCGATGACAGCGCTGAAATGCGCTACCTGCATGAACGGCGCAGCGCGCTGGGCGGTTACCTGCCGCGTCGACAAAACCGTGCCGACTCACTGCCGGTACCGGCGCTGGACAGCTACGCGCAGTTCGCCCTTGCACCGGATGACCGCGAGACTTCGACGACTACGGCGGTCGTGCGGTTGTTCACCAACCTGCTCAAGGACAAAACGCTGGGGCCGCGGATCGTGCCTATCGTCGCTGACGAAGCGCGTACCTTCGGCATGGCGAACCTGTTCCGGCAGATCGGCATTTACTCGCCTGTAGGCCAGCTTTATGAGCCGGAAGATGCCGGCGCGATGCTTTATTACAAAGAGTCCCGTGACGGTCAGTTGCTCGAGGAAGGCATCACCGAAGCAGGCGCCATTTCTTCCTGGGTGGCCGCGGCAACGTCGTACAGCGTGAACGGCGTGGCCATGTTGCCTTTTTACATTTACTACTCGATGTTCGGCTTCCAGCGCATCGGCGACCTGATCTGGGCTGCCGCCGACCAGCGCGCACGGGGTTTCCTGATCGGTGCCACGGCAGGGCGTACCACCCTGGCTGGTGAAGGGCTGCAACACCAGGACGGCACCAGCCAGTTGATCGCCTCGACGGTGCCGAACTGTCGTGCCTATGACCCGGCGTTCGCCAGCGAAGTGGCCGTCATCATTGACCACGGCAGCCGGCGCATGCTCGAAGGGCAGCACGACGAGTTCTACTACCTCACCGTGACCAATGAAAACTACGCCCAGGCGTCGCTGGACGCCACCGATCATGACGCGGTGATCAAAGGCATGCGCCGATTCGGTACCCGGGGCGAGGAGGGGGCTGCCCCCGCAATACGACTGCTGGGGTCGGGTTCGATCCTGCGTGAAGTCATCGCCGCCGCCGACCTGCTGGCCGAGGACTGGGGTATCGCCAGCGAAATCTGGAGCGTGACCAGCTTCAGTGAATTGGCCCGGGACGCGCGTGAGGTGCAACGCACGGCGCTGTTCGGCGAGGCCGGTCAGGCGCGGAGCCATGTGCAGCAGTGCCTGGCCGGAGACTGCCCGATCGTGGCTGCCACCGACTACGTGCGCAGCTACGCCGACCTGATTGCACCGTACATCCGTGCTTCCTACACCACCCTGGGAACCGATGGCTTTGGCCGCAGCGATACGCGTCCTGCGCTACGCCGATTCTTCGAGATGGATCGCCAGCACATTGCCGTCGCGGCACTGGCAGCCATCGATCCGCAAAAGGCCGCGCAAGCCCGTCAACGTTACGCCATAGACGTCGCCCTCGACGCTCCATGGAACCGTTGAGTCGAGACAAGGAGACTGAACAATGCAACAACTCATGGTTCCTGATATCGGCGATTTCCAGGATTTGCCGGTCATCGAAGTATTCATCAAGGCGGGCGATACCGTATCCGTCGAGCAATCGCTGATCACGCTCGAATCCGACAAGGCGGTGATGGATGTTCCCAGCACCGCTGCGTGCACGATTCGTGAAGTGTTGATCAAACCGGGCGATGTCGTCTCCAAAGGCAGTTTGATCGCCCATGTGGAATACGCCGATGCAGTGGTGAACAGCGCATCGGCGCCTGTTGCTTCAATCGCCGTGGCGACGCCTGTCGTCGAGGCGGTTGTCGCGCCCAAGGCAGACGTTGTCGCTGCACCTGCACCCCAGGTTCGAGCCGAGCCACCTCCGATGGCTACGTCATCACCTGGCCCACTGGTTTTGGCAGGTCCAGCAGTGCGCAAGCTGGCGCGAGAGCTGGGTGTCGACCTGAACCAGGTCAAGTCCAGCGACACACGCGGCCGCATTCAACGTGAAGACGTCAAGGCATTCGTCAAGGCGCAGCGCGAGCCAATGGCGTCTACGGCTGGCAAGGGCGGTGCGCTGGATGTGCTGCCCTGGCCGGACATCGACTTCGCAAAATTCGGCCCGATAGAGCGTCGCTCCATGTCGCGTGTCAAGCGTCTGTCCGCAGCCAATCTGCATCGCAACTGGGTGACGATCCCCCACGTGACCAACCACAGTCAGGCGGATATCACTGATCTGGAAGCGTTGCGCGTTCAGCTCAACCGCGAAGCTCGCGAGGGTGACGCGAAGACCACCCTGCTGGCGTTTCTGATCAAGGCGAGCGTCGCGGCGCTGCAACGCTTCCCGCAGTTCAACGTCAGCCTGCAAGGCGAGGAAATCGTGCGCAAGCAGTACTTCCATATCGGTTTTGCTGCCGACACGCCCAACGGGCTGGTGGTCCCGGTGATTCGCGATGCCGACCGCAAGGGGATCGCAGCCATTGCCACTGAGATGGGCGAGCTGTCGCAACTGGCCCGTAGCGGCAAGCTTGGCGCGGAGCAGATGCGCGGCGGCTGCTTCACCGTCTCGTCCCTGGGAGGCATTGGGGGAGGGCATTTCACCCCGATCATCAATGCACCGGAGGTGGCGATTCTCGGCGTCGGCAAGGCGGCAATCGAGCCGTCGTGGGATGGCGCAGCCTTTGTGCCGCGCCTGCAACTGCCGCTCTCGCTGTCGTGGGACCACCGGGCCGTCGACGGCGCTGAGGCAGGGCGTTTCCTCGCATACCTGGTATCGCTGTTGGCGGACTTCCGCCGTGTTTCGATCTGACGCGCCCAACAATAAAAATGGAGTACGAACATGACTGCTCAGCAATCAACCGGCCCTGAAACCAACACGCAACCCATTGTGCCGGCCAAGATGGCTCATCTGGTCTATCGCTGTGCCGACCGCGCCGCCATGGTCGACTGGTATCGCAAAGTATTCGAGGCCAGGCTGGTGTTCGAAGACGACGTGCTGTCGTTCATCAGCTTCGACGAAGAGCACCACCGCCTGGCGTTCTTCAACATGCCGCAGTTGCCGAAGAAAACCGACGACATGGTCGGCGTCCATCACGTCGCCTACAGCTACAACTCGATCGCGCAAGTCCTGGGTACCTACGAGCGACTCAAGGGCCTCGACATCCTGCCGTCCTGGACGATCAACCACGGGCCGACCACCTCGTTGTACTACCGCGATCCGGAGGGCAATGACATCGAACTGCAGGTCGACAACTTCACCGATCCGGCTGACGCAGCCGCGGTCTTCAAGTCGGAAATCTTCAAGCAGAACCCCATCGGCGTGGAGTTCGATGCCGACGCCCTGGTTGCGAAATGGCGTGCAGGTGCCAGCGATGCGCAACTGTGCGCGCTCGGTACATGTGCCACTGGTAAAGCCCTTGGTCCTCAATACAGGTAAGCAACATGAAACTATGTACATTCCAGGCTCGCGCCAGCGCCATTGCCGTTGTTGGCCTGGTCATCGGCGACCGGGTGATCGCGATTCGCGATCATTTCGACGATGCCCCCAAGACCATGATCGAGTTGATCACCGAGTGGGATCTCTGGCAAAAATCCTTGATCGAGCTGGCGGCAAGTGACGTCGTCGGCGTCCCGCTGGATCAAGTCACGCTGCTGGCTCCCGTGCCACGCCCTGGCAAGATCCTCGGCATCGGGCTCAACTATGCCGATCACGTCGAAGAGTCCGGCATGGAGATGCCCGCCGATCAGCTGTGGTTCGCCATGATGAACACCGCGGCAAATGGTCCGTACGCGCCTGTGGACTTGCCCAAGGTGTCGGAGACACTCGACTACGAAGCCGAAATGGTCTTCATCGTCGGCAAGCGCGCTCGTCATCTTTCCCCTGAAAAAGCCAAGGATGCGATCTTCGGTTACTGCGTTGGCAACGACGTGAGCGTACGTGACTGGCAACTGCGCACCTCGCAATTCATCCTCGGTAAATCCTTCGATACCCATGCGCCATTCGGGCCGTGGATCGTGACCGCAGATGAGATCGATGATCCTCATCGGCTGGCTATTCGCTGCTTCGTCAACGACGAGAAGCGCCAGGACTCGAACACGGATCAGCTCATCTTCGACTGTTACCGGCAGATTGAGCATTTGTCGAAGGTCATGACGCTGGAACCGGGCGACGTGATCTTTACCGGGACGCCCGGCGGCATCGGCGGTGGTTTCAAACCGCCGCGCTGGTTGCGTGAAGGCGATCGGGTACGGGTTGAAATCGATGCGCTGGGCGTCATCGAAAACATCGTGCGCCAGGAGCCACAAGCCTAAAGACGCGCGAGCCCTTCGTGCATCCTGGCCAGAGCCAGCCTGCACGAAGGGTTTATCAACTTCCTTTATCAAACCTTTGCGCTGTACCCAAAGCACGACTTATTAAAATAAAAACAAAAGGTAAATATGGTATGTGCAAATCCAGTGCCTCAATTCGTGCGGCCATTGCAATGGCCTGTGGCTTTTCGATGGCAACTTACGCAAGTGAAAACGGCCAGGCCAGTTACCCGGTTGGTGTTAATACGGTATTGAACGGAATACTTCCTGCACCTGGCCAGACGTATTACTACGATTACTTTCAGGTTTATCACGCCGGGCAGTTCAATGATGAACATGGTAACAGCGCGCTACCCGCTTTTAGGGCGCAAGTTATTGTGAACTCCTCGAGAATCGTGCATGCCTGGGAAACACCCGTCGGGCCATTTCTGGCGGCCTCCGGCTTAGTGTTGCCACTGATCAATATCAATAATGCCATTGCCGGAAATCATGAACATAACACCGCGCAGGGTGACATGATCGTCCACTCGCTGTTGTTGGGGTACGCCAACGAGCAACACACCAACTTCGGTTTTTTTGCCCCATTGGATGTGCTGTTGCCTACCGGGGATTACAACAGGAACAATATTGCCAGCACCGGGCTCAATCATTACACCTGGATGCCCAGTTGGCAGAATACCTGGTTCCCAACCCGCAATATCGAGATTTCCACCGGGCTTACGGCCGAAATAAATGCGAGAAACCCCGACACCGACTACCGCTCCGGCAACTCCGCCACTTTCGACTGGATGGTGGGGTATTCGCTGGACGATAAATGGCAAGTTGGAGTGCAGGGTTATTATTCAAAACAGTTCACGGATGACAAAATAAACGGCGATACCGTGCTGGATGGCTTTCGTGGTCAGAGCACCGCTATGGGGCCGCAAGTTCGCTACACGTTAAGTCCTGGCGTTGCCGTGGCATTGAAGTGGCAACATGAAATGGCCGTGGACAATCGTCCGGCAGGCGACCGGGTGTGGTTTCAGTTTGCTTTGCCGCTTTGACTGATTGCTGCACAAGTTAATAGTAATAAAGAAAGTTTTATCTGCTCGCGGCAGTCGCGATGCTATGCGCTCGCGGCTGCTCCGTGTTTCTTATAAACGGTCTGTAAAATTGAGGAAGTATCAATGAGTGAGCAACAGGCGATAACCGCCATTATCGAACGTGAAAACTTGCGGTGCCGCGTATTAGTGGCAGGGGACATCGCGCAGTTGAGCGAGTTGGTGGATGACCAGGTGGTGCATATCCACGCAACTGGCCAAACTGACGATAAGCCCGCGTATCTCAAACTGGTCAGCGAGGCGATACGTTTTCTGCGGGTAGAGCGCAAAGGCCTTGAGGTGCGCGTCTATGGCGACCTCGCCATTGCAACGGGCAGGCTGGTTCAGGATATCGAGTTGCGCGCCAGCGGCGAACGGCGGGAAATGGATGTCGTGACGACACAAGTGTGGTCATGCCGCCAGGGCGTTTGGCGCCAGGTGAGTTTTCAGGCGACGAATCTTTAACACCCGAACCACTCGGTGGTAGTGGTACCACCGAGTGGTTTGCATATGGACTAGCTGCGCTCGGCGCAACGTTTGGAGAACGCCAGTTGCTCAAGCTGGAATTGTTCACCTGCCCGGTGAAAGTCGACACAGTGGCCTGCATTCGCCAGCAGGGCGGCATCTACCTCGGGGCTGTTGCTGAATGCGCTGGCAAACTGGCTCACCAGTTCCTCGGAAATGGGCCAGAGTTTTTCGAATTCCGGTTGCCGATAGTGAACGGGGACCGTGACCTTCGCTGCGAGTTTCGCCACCATTTTCGGCCAGCCCAGGCTGATATCGATCAGCTCACTACGCGGTGCCGGCGCACCGGCGCTGTAACTGGCCTGCGGCATCACGCTGCCGTCATAGCTCGCTTCAGGTCCAAAGAAAAAACCGTTCATGGCCTCCATCGGTACGTTGACCAACGTCTGCGTGGGCGCAATCGCGCTCCATTTGTCCTTGGACTCGGGCACCGGGTCCAGGCCGACACCGGACACCGCGATTCCCAGCAGCGGCCAGGTCGGTTGGCGCGCGGCCAGGGCGATGCTGATCGCGCCACCAATGGAATGGCCGATCAACACGACGCCACAGGCCTGATGCTGGTAGCTGCTCCAGATTTCATCAATGGCGGACTCAAGAATTTCCGCGTTGTCGATAATGCCGGGGGCCTTCGCGGCATAGTCCGCGCTGTGGCCATAACCGGGTCGGTCAATGGCAAAGACAGGGAGACTCTGTGCCAGAGCCCGGTCCAGCAATGAATAACCAGGGATATCGAAGTACTTCGAAGAGTAGGTGCCGCCGTGGATGGCGATGATCAGAGGTCGTTTGGTATTGTCGGATTCGGGCATCGAGCCCCGTCCCGAGAGGGCTATGCCCAGGCCGTGGACAACAATATCCAGGTGGGTGGATTGGGTGCTGGCGTCATTCATGGTGGTCATTCCCTGTTTTTATGATTGTCGAGTTGACTGAAGGCGCCCGGGCATCGCGAGCCTCAGGCGGTGTTCAGTCCCATTCAAAAGTACACAAGTGCTTCCACGGTAGCGGTCAACTGGTTGCGTGCATCACCCTGGCCGAAAGGCTTGGCGTTGTCACGGGCGTCGAACCAGTCGTAGCGCAGTTCCGGGCGCAGCGACAAATACTTGTTGGCGTCGTAGCGCAGGCCCATGGTCAGCGCATTGAACGCGCCGGGAGCCGTAGAGGAGGGGAACAGGATGAAACCGTCCGGGTCGTCGAAATGTTCGGCTCGCACCGAGAACGACAAGTCCTTGCGTTGCTGGTAAGTCACCACAACGTTGGCTCCCCACCAGCGCGCCCCATCAAAACCGGGTCCGGTCACGATGTCGACGGTGGACGCCTTGCCATCGCCGTCCTGATGGCCGTAAACCATTTCCCCACCCATCGACCATTGCTCGTTGAAGCGGTGCCAGCCGTTGAGTGAATGTTGCTGTTTGAATTGGCCGTCTTGCGAGACAACGCGACCGCGTGGTGTCTGCACATCATCACTGTCGCTTTGTGAGTCGCCGACCAGAAACTCATAGTCAATCCAGGTGCGCATGTCTGGCGTACGCCAGCGCAGTGCGCCCAGCAGCGCCTTGCGGTCGTTGTTGTCGCGCAGGTTGCCCTGGCCCTGAATCACGCCCAGTTCGGCGCCCAGCAACATGCTTTGGTTGCTGACCAGTCGTTTGCCCAAAAGAAAACCCGAAACCGCGCCCGACTCGGTCGTGAACGCGTAGGAGCGACTGGCAAACGGATTTCGCGCAGCACGTATGTTGGGTGGAATTTCGTAACCCAGCCCTGAGCCAAAAATGCCGGCGATGGCGGTAAAGCCACCTGCGTAAGGCAGGTAAGCCGTCGCGGCGATGTTGGGCACGGCGAGAAAGTTCTGTTTATCGCGGCGTGCCTTGTCCGGGTCATCATCACCTGGCGAATTGATCCCCCAATGCATGTCCCAGCCATAAGTTCGCGCTTGCTGGGCGTTGCGTCCGTAGGCTGCTTCAAGGGTAAAACCGAAGGAGGCTTCGCTGGGCGCAGGTCCTGGCAAGGGTGTTATGCGCGGGATGAAATTGGCTTTCAACGCCTTATCGACAAACAGGTGGAGGGTCGCCAGTTCGAAACCTTCATCGGAGAAGCCGGCGACCGGCGTGTTGGTTTGTCCGGATTTTCGATCATCATGGGAGGAGTTGTCGTTGCGTGAGAAACCGGCGTCCAGCAGACCGGAGACTGTGATGCCATAGTCGCGCTCCAGCGAGTTGCCGAACAGGCTGCGAAAGACCGTGCCTTCGCCGACATCGGCGAATTGGCCGGCCTGGCATTGACCCGTTGCGCAGACGAGCAGAGCCGCACCAAACGTTTTGACGTTGATGTTCTTCATGGGTGTTCTCTTGTTTTTATCAGGGAAGCGGCCATCCACCGGCCGCTGAGCGTGACCGTCAGTTGGTTATCGGTAATCCGACCAATCGGTTCAATCGCCAGAAAACAATGATGCCTAAGGCCGTGATGCCGGCGGGAATGGCGGCAGCCACCAACAGATCACTCGTCGACCATTGCAAGTGCAGCAATGTGGCGCCAATGAACGGGCCACATATGCCACCCAGGCGGCCAAGCCCCAGCGTCCAGCCCGTGCCGGTGGCGCGCAATGCGGTCGGATAAAAAGTGGAGGTCATGGCGTTCAATGCCGCTTGGCCGCCGAGAATGCCGAAACCTGCGACAGCGATCGTCAGGTAAGCCAGATTGATCGAGGCGTAGAAGTGGCTGAACAGGACAATGGCCAGCGCAGAAACGATGAAGGTGGGAACCAGCACCGCACCGAAGCCGCGACGATCGACAAACCAGCCCAATAACCAGCCGCCCGCCAAACCACCGAGCCACATGGATGTACCAGCCAGTACTGCCTGTGACGGTGAATGACCGGCACCACTCATCAGCACGGGAGTCCATGACGCGAGGAAATAGACACAGAGCATGTTCATGAAGTTGATCAGCCACAGCAACAGCGTTCCGCACATCCGGCCATCGGCGAACAACAGGGAAAACGCCAGGCCTTGCTTGCGTGGCTCACCGATGATCAGGGTCGTTTGTGCATCGATCTGCAGGTGCGGCTCGATGCGCAGGAGTATGACCCTGACGCGGTCGATTTTGCGTCCTCGCAACACACTCCATTGCAGTGATTCGGGAAGTGCAAAAAACATCAGCAGACCTACACACAAGGGTGCAATGGCGCCTAGATAGAACACCGCTTGCCAGCCGTACAGCGGAATCAGGGTTGCCGCGATGGCACCGCCCACCAGGCCTCCGACAACCATGCCCGACGCCACCAGCGTCAACAGCATTACCCGGTTTTGCCGAGGGACATATTCGGTTACCAGTGTCGCCACGTTGGGCACGATTGCACCCATGGCGATTCCGGTAAAAAAGCGCAGCGCAAGCAGGCTATCAACCGTCGTCGCGTGGGCGGTGAAGTACATCAGGGCAGCCATGACCAGCGAGGCGGTCACCAGTACGGGACGTCGACCGACACGGTCGGCTACCGAGCCCAGGGCGAGCGAACCGATCAACATGCCGAGCATGCTGATACTGAACACCGGACCCAGGTCGGCTTTGGGAATGCCCCAATCGGCGATGAGGCTGGGCGCGGCATAGGCCATGGCTTGTATGTCGAAGCCATCGACGACCATGCACAGGAAGCATTGAACAAGCACTAATAGTTGAAAGGCCCCCAAACGGCTTCTTTCGACTATCGTGCAGATGTCGAGTTGATTGTTCACAGGCAAATACCTCTGTTGTAATTATTTTCGGTAATAGCGGTGTTCGGATTGCGATGTCGAAGTTCGGTGTATTCATGGCCTCGTCGGTGAAGGCCGTGATAGCGGGATATCAGTCAGCGAGCCACGCGCTCGCTTCGGTGCGCATGCCTTGTTCAAGCTCACTGCCGCGAGTGGCGAACAGACGACTCAGTGGAAAGCCACTCTTGTCCAGCAGATAGGCCAGAGGCGCGTATTCACGCGGATAGCGCGCCACGAGGTCACGGTCGATTTCGACCAGGCCTTGCGGGAAAGTGAAGCTACCCATGTCATAGATGCTCTGGCGCTTGACCAGCTTCCACAGGCCATCGCGTTTTTCAGCCAGATCATAGAAACGGTTGTGCACGCTGCATCCCAAACCCAGCCTGACGTTTTCAGCCACGATCACCGCGTTGGTTTCGACGATCGCCTTGTTGCCGTTGATGCTGACCACCGGTGTGCCGATCAGATGTTTGGTGCGCAAGTCAGACTTGCCCATGCGCTTGGAGCCTTCGACAAATTCGGCGAACGGCCCTTCGAACCAAGTGATTTCAATGATCCCGTCAGGATGAGCGAGCTTGGCCAACTCGTCCCATTGGCCCAAATCGCGATGAATCCAGCCGGTCATCAGGTCGCTGATTTGAAGACGGTCTTCCAGGTAAGTCTGCATACGGTGTCCTTGGTTGATGTTGAAGTGTCGAAACCAGCATCTTCCACTGGACAGGTAACTTCAAATAGATTGATATGAACGATCAATCATAAAAACTGATGGGGTGTGGGCGTTGGATCTGCGGCATTTACGGTATTTTCTGGCAGTTGCCGAAGAGGGGCATTTCGGACGTGCCGCCGAGCGACTGCACATCGTTCAGTCTGCATTGAGCATGCAGATCCGTGCGCTCGAAGAGGAACTCGGTGGTCCGCTGTTCTTGCGCACCAGTCGTCGCGTGGAACTCACCGAAGCTGGCGTTCTATTGCGTGCCGAAGCACAACGCACCCTCGACCAGGCGGCATACGCCCAACAAGTCGTGCAGCGGTCTTTACGCGGGGAAATGGGCACGGTTCGGATTGGCTTTGCCGGCAATGCCGTGTTTAGCGGCAGATTGATGGCCGACGTACGCGCATTTCGGACGGCTTACCCGGACGCACAAGTCATCCTTCGCGAGCTGGCGCCGCATCTGCAGGTCGAAGCCATCCAGAATGCGCAGCTGGATCTGGGCTACGCGCCGAGTCATGGTGGGCAGGCACTCGACAGCGCTCTGCTGTTTGAACGGATTGGCACGTGGCCGTTGGTCGTAGCGATGCCTGAGGATCATCCATTGGCGAATCAGCAGCCCTTGCGCGTGCCAATGCTGGGTGCCGAGTCGTTGATCGTCTATGCCGCCCACGGCGCGGATGAACATATGCTGGCTGCGCTTCGTAAAGCATTGGGGCGTGAGCCCAAGGTAGAGCGAACCAGCAGCACGTTAAGTGTGCTGGCTTTGGTGGCCTCTGGAATGGGGGTAGCCCTGGTTCCCGCGCCCTTGAAACAAGTCATGATTCCCGGTGTGATCTATCGGACATTCGATGACGTCGAACCCCAGGCAGATCTGTTGCTCATCAGCCGCGTGAGAGAAACTGCGGGTGCGGTGCATGCGTTTCTGAAGGTTGCACGTCAAGGTAAAATGACCGCTGTCACCGCAAGAGACTCTTGAGACGGACAAGCTGCTGTCAGTCGTGCCAACAGCGGTACCAGCCATTTTTCTCGCTGATGTGCAGCGGGGTCTGATACAGGTCCGATAGAGTGGCGCTGGTCAATAGTTCGGACTTGGAACCATCGGCGACAATCTGCCCCTGCTTGATCAACACCACGCGCTCGATTTCCGGAATGATCTCGTCAACATGGTGGGTGGTGATGAGCAACGACCGACCCTCACTGCAGAAACTGCGCAGCAGCGTCAGCATGGCCAGGCTGGCACCCATGTCGAGACCGTTGGCCGGCTCATCGAAAATCAGCGCCTCGGGATGATGCACCAGCGCTCGGGCCAGCAACAGGCGTCTTTTCTGGCCGGTGGAAAGGCGTTGGAACATGCAGGATTCATCCTGCGAAATCCCCAGGCTAGCCATCATGGCGCGTGCCTGCTCGAGCTGAAACTCGGTCGGTTGCAGGTGTTCATGGCGGCCGATGGCGCCGAAAAAACCGGAAACCACAACGTCCAATGCGCTGGTGTAGGGCGTGTAATCCTCTTGCAGGTCCTGTGACACGAAGCCGATCCTGTTCCGCAGTTGCCATAGATTCAGGCTCTCGCTGCCGAACAGCTTCAGAGAACTGCCTTCCTGAGCCACCGGGTAAAGTTCCCGGTTGATCAGCTTGAGCAGGGTGCTTTTACCCGCACCGTTAGGGCCGAGAATGGCAACGCGCTCCTGTGGCCCGATCTTCAAGGACAACTGGTCGAGCACTCGGGTCTGTTGCTGATACGCGGTGACGTTATGGAATTCGATCATTTGAAAAACCTTGCAGAAGGAAAGCCCGTGCTGGATGCGAAACCTGTCGATGTGCCCGCGCTGTCCGGCGGCCAATAGCGACAGTTCTTCGCTGGTCGAGTGTATCTGTACCGCGCCCGCCGAGGTTTGTGCGGACAGATCACGAATACTCATCAAACTCCGGTCGATCTCTCGGGAGGCACAGGCACCCCGAAAGAGCAGGCGTACTGTCATATCGAACATTAAACGAACCGGCGCCAGCTTGTGGCCGGCGCCGTTATTTCAATGAAACGCTTGAGGGATGGTTCAGTGCCGGGCGGTCGTGGCGCTTGGCACTGGCATGCACATCTTGTGCATGACGGGGCGTGTCGTCGTTGCTCATCAACACGCCCATTCCGACATCCTGTCGCTCCCCGAATGGAGAGTGAATGCTTTACACGCTGTCGATGCCCTCGGCGGCCGGCGCAGAAACCCTCGCCGGGGCGGTTTCGCGCAAGCATGTTGCGACCAGCAATCCGGTCAACACCGCGCCGAGTGCCAGGTACATCGTGTTTTCGATGCCGTGGTGCTGGGCGATGTACCCCGCGATGGCGGGCGCGACGCCACCCCCGAAAATCTCGCCGATACCCACCACCAGGCCGGTCGCAGTGGAGGTCAGCGCCGCTGGAACGGATTCACTGGTGAGCGGCCCGACCGTCATGCAGATCATGCTGAAGTTGAAAAAGATGGTCAGGAACAGCAAGGCGAACAATTTCATTGGTTCCGCGCCAGTACCCATCAGCAACCAGAGGAACACGCCGGTGGCGACGAACGAAATCAGCACCACCGGTTTACGGCCGATGCGATCGGACACGGCTGGCATGATCAACTGCCCGAGAAAACCACCCAGGCCGATCGCCGACATCACAAAGCCCATCTGCTGCACGTCCAGGCGCAGATAGTCCATCAGGTAGTTGGGCATCATCACGCTGATCACGAACAGGCAGGTCAGCATGCAGAACATGCCGACGATGTTCAGCCACACGTTGCGAAAGCGCAGGGCATCCAGCCAGCGTGATTGGTCGGCGACGGTATGGGTTTCGATTTTATGTGTGGTAACGGCGCGGGTTTCCCGCAGGTAGCGATACATCGCCAATGCCAGCAGGAAGCCCGGCAGCGAGACAATCACGAATACCCAGCGCCATGACGGCACCACGAGCAACAGTTGTGTGGCGAGAATCGGCGCGAGTCCAAGGCCCAGGATCGGGAAAAAGGCCTGCTGGATGCCGATGTTCATCCCGCGCCGGGCAGGATGCGAGGACTCCGCGGTGGCCGCCAGGGCTGTCGGGGTAAAGGCGCCTTCGGAGATGCCCATGATCGCGCGGATCAGCAGCAATCCGCCGATACCGGTCGCCAGACCCGAGAGGCCCGCCAGCAGAGAAAATACCAGTACTGCCGGAATCAGCACTTTGCGTCGACCGATACGGTCGGACAGGCGACCCATGAAGATCGAGGAAATACCCCAGGCCAGCCCCAGGATGGCGGTCACATTACCCAGGTCCTGATAGTCCAGGCCGAGGTCTTTCATCATCACCGGGAACAGCGGCAGGATGATGAAGCGGTCCAGGCCCACCAGGCCGAAACCCAGGGCCAGCAAGGCCACCGCTTTGAACTCGTATCGAACATCCCACGCATGCTTATTGTTGTTCATGGTTGTCACTCGGATGGAGTAGAGGAGGGCAGCCATGGCCTGGCTGCCAGGGGCTTAGAAATAAATCAGCGCCTCGACCAGGCCGGTCAGCTGTGTACGGTCGCGCCCGGCCCCGAACGGGTGATCGTCGGCGTTGCCATCGAACACGTCGTATCGCACTTCGGGGCGCAACGAGATGTACTTGTTCAGGTCGTACCGCAGGCCCGCGGTGACGGCGTTGAAGTTGCCGCGCGCGGTGGAGGCGGGCAGCAGGATGAAACCGTCGGGGTCGGCGAAATGCTCGGCCCGTACCGAGTAAGAAAGATCGGGCCTTTGCTGATAGGTCAGCACCGCGTTGGCACCCCACCAGTGCGCGCCGTCGAAGCCGGGGCCGTTGATGATGTCGACGGTGCTGGCCTTGCCGTCACCGTCCTGGTGGCCGTACACCACCTCGGCGCCCATCGACCAGTGCGCATCAAACCGATGCCAGCCGTTGAGCGAGTGCTGCTGCTTGAACTGTCCATCCGGCGAGACCAGGCGCGAGGTCGGTGCCTGCACGTCGCTGAAACTGTCGTTCTGCTCATCGCCGAGGATGAACTCGTAGTCGATCCAGGTCTGCATGTCGGCGGTACGCCAACGCACGGCACCGATCACCGATTTGCTGTCGTTGTTGTCGCGCAGGTTGTTCCAGCCCTGGACCACGCCCAGTTCCACGCCGAGAATGCCTGACTCGCCGTTGTACAGGCGTGAACCCAACTGGACGCCGCCAACGGTGCCGGGTTCGCTGACAAAGGCGTAGGTCTTGCTGGCAAACGGGTTGCGCGCGGCGCGGATGTTCGGCGGGATTTCATAACCCAACGCCGGGCCGAAAACCCCGGCCATGGCGGTGATGCCGGGACCGTAGGGCAGATAGGCGGTGGCGGCGATGTTCGGCACGGCAAGGAATTTCTGTTTGTCGCGCTGGGCCTTGGCCAGGTCGTCGTCACCGGGTGAGTTGATCCCCCAATGCATGTCCCAGCCTTGGGTGCGGGCGAACTGGGCGTTGCGGCCGTAGTTCATTTCAAAGGTAAAACCAAAGGCGGCTTCAGTGGGTTGCGGGCCGGGCAGCGGCGTGATGCGCGGCACCATGTCGCCTTTGAGCGCCTTGTCGACAAACAGATGCAGGCCGCCCCATTCCAGGCCTTCATCGGCGAAACCCACCAGCGGCAGATTGCTCAAGCCGTCCTGGCGTTCGTCGTGGGTCGAGCGGTTGTTGCGCGAGTAACCCGTGTCGAATAATCCCGAGACCGTGATCCCGTAATCCTTTTCCAGCGAGTCTCCAAACAGGCTGCGAAACAGCGTGCCTTCGCCTTTGTCGGTGTTATCGGCGGCGTGGGTATTGAGCGTCGCGAAGGCGGCCAGAACCGCACCAAGCGCTTTCACCTTGATGTTGTGCATTGTCTGTCTCTTGTTTTTGTTGTCAGAGTCTTGAAGGGTGGGGCGTCCGTGCCCCCTGGAACTCGGTGTCAGACGTGGCAGGCCCTGGCCTCATTGACGACGGCGTTTTGCTGTAATTGCTGGCGCAGGGAATTGAGCAGTTTCGGCAGCGCCGACAGCTCGGCCACCCCGCCGTAGCAGTAGTAGTCCGGGCGCACCACCAGGACCTTGAGGCCGGCCTCGGCCATGAACTGCAAGTACTTGCCGGAGACATCGCGGTAAATGCCCTTGGCGCTGTCAGCGACCGGCGCAAGCCGAACCACTTGCAGGCCGTAGTCGCGGATGAAGCCCAACTGCTGCGCATCGAGCAGCGCCAACGGGTCTTCGTCACCGCGCACCAACAGATGGAAACCGCGTCCGATGACATCGTCGTAGCGACTGACCTGGCCATCGATTTCAATCGAGCCGTGTACCCCGAGAATGCCGCGCAATTGACCGTCCTCTTGCAAAAGTCCATCGGTCAGACCGGGGAACGGCGGAAGTGGTGCAACGTTGCCGCTCAAATACGCCGCGTCACGCTCGGCGGCTTTCACGGGGTCAGACACGCAGACCACTTTGCCCATGGCCATGGAGGCTTCGATCACCGCGCGGATCTGCGGTTTGCGCTCCAGGGTGTAGCTGTCCAGCAGGCTGTTGTCGGCCAGGCCGCGCAGCAGCAGGTCCAGGCGCCAGGACAGATTCCACGCATCGCGAATGCCTGAGCACATACCCTGGCCCATGAACGGTGGCATCACGTGGGCGGCGTCACCGGCCAGCATCACCCGGCCGCTGTTCCAGTTGGAGGCAATGCGCGAGCGGAACTGATAGACCGCGTGGCGCACCAGGTCAGCGGTGTCCGGGGTAACCCAGCGCGACAGCAGCGACCAGACCTTGTCGGTGTCTTGCAGGTCTTCGAGGGTTTCGTGGGGCAGGCGCATGAACTCCCAGCGCCGATAACCGGGACCGCCGGGGACCATGGTGGTCGGGCGCTCGGGGTTGCACCACTGGCCGATGTCCGGCACATCCAGTTCCACGCCGGGCTTGGGTTGCAGGTCGACCACCAGCCAGTCTTCCTGGAAGCCCAGGTCTTGCCATTCGATGCCCAGCGATTGACGGACGAAACTGTTGGCGCCGTCAGCGCCGATGACATAACGAGCACGGACGCTTTGCTGTTCCTGGCCCAGTGAAAACTTGCCGTCTTCACGAATCACCCGGTTGAGCAGCATGTCGCAGCCTGTGGCGTCCTGCTTGAGCGCAGTGGCTTCCCAGCCCTGATGGATCTGCACGTTGCCGATGCTCTTGGCTTTGCGATCGAGGATGGCCTCCAGTGACGGCTGGTTGAACAGGTAGCCGAAGGGGCCATCGCTGATGGACTCGGCCGACCAGTCGATCTCTACCAGTACCTTCCAGTCGGCGTTGAACCACTGGTAGCGTGCCGACGGCTGGGAGATTTTTTCAAGCTCTTCACCCAGCCCCATGGAGAGGAATACACGGCGAATTTCATGATCGTAGAAAACGGCGCGCGGGAGCGGATAGAGCGCTGGCCAACGCTCGAAGACGGCGACCGTGTAACCCATCTGGCCCAACAGAATGGCCAGGGTCTGGCCGACAGGACCGTAACCGGCGATGGCAACATCGACTGTGGTGTGCTGATTCATGACTGTGCCTCGTGTACTTCTCAATGATTTCCGGACGTGGCCGGGCCCGTAGCGCGATCAGGAGGACTCGCGCCATGCAGGAATTTCAGGTGTCTTGGAGGGGCAGGGAGACTCAGGACGGGGCCGGAGTACCCGCTTCAGTGTTGAAAATGAAGTTGTCCGGGACATCCGGGCCCCACAGGTACAGGGAGTTTTCCGGTGGGTAATCGCCGGCAGGCCATTCACTGCCTTCGCTGATGTAATCCATATCTGCCGAGTACTCGCAGAAGGAGCCCCACGGGTCCTGCACATAGTGGAAGTAGTTCGAGCCCAGGCAATGACGACCCGTACCCCAGCCTTTGACGTGTCCCGCCGCGGCCATCTGCGAGGCTCCGGCGCCGACTTCGTCAATGCTGTCGACTTCCCAGGCTGCGTGGTGCCAGCCCTTGGCACTGCTCTTGGCGAACGCCACCAAATGATGATCGCAGCCGTGGGAGGCGTGACTGAAGGCGATGATGTCCATCGACTTGTCGGAGAGCTTCAGCCCCAGCGCCTGTTCATAGAAATGCAGGGCGCCGAGCACGTCCGGGGTGAACAACAGCACATGGGACAAGCGCCGTGGGCGAACTTGCGCCAGGCCATCGCGGGTCGTCGCGCCACGGCGATTGGCCGGTGTATCGCTGCTGTGGTGGGCGGTCTTCTGGTCGGGCATGGTTTTGTCGCCGACTTTGACTTGCAACAGATTGCCGTCCGGATCGCGGAACCAGATGCCGGCGCCTGGACGATCTTCAAAGTGCCCACCGGCGGCTTCGATCTGCTGGCGTAGCGCGGCGAAGTCCTGTTCGTAGCAGTTGAAGCTCAGGTACGCCAGGGACTTGGAAGCGGCCGGCAGGATTTTCGCCCACACATGCCCATCGGCCGCCCGCAGCAGGAGTTGGTCCGCACCATGCTCTACATCCAGGCCGAAGCTTTCAAAGAATTGGCAGGCTTCGTCCAGGGACGGAACGTTCAGCGCGTAATGATCAATTGAATGCACACCATGGGACACGCTCATGATTGCCTCCATTTTTAATTATTGTAGTTATTGCACGCAGGGCCTGGGGGCGGCCCTGCGCCACATTTCAAACGGTGTTGTCAGGCTTCGTCGACCACCGGGTTGACCAGCTTGCCGATGCCCTCGATGGACACTTCGACGATATCGCCAGCCTTCAGGTAGACCTTCGGATTCATGCCGAAACCGACGCCGGCCGGGGTCCCGCTGACAATCACGTCACCGGCTTCCAGGGTCACCGCTTCACTGAGCGTCGAGATGATGGTGGCCACGTCAAACAGCATGTCGTCGGTGTTGGCCGATTGTACGACCTTGCCATTGACGCGGGTTTCCAGCAGCAGGCCCTTGCCGCCAGCTGGCAGTTCGTCGGCAGTCACCAGCACCGGCCCGAACGCGCCGGTGTCATCGAAGTTCTTGCCGACCGTCCATTGCGGCGAAATGAACTGGTAGTCACGCACCGACCCTTCGTTGAACAACGCGTAGCCGGCGACGTGCTGCAGTGCATCTTCCTTGCGAATGTGACGACCACCGCTTTTGAGTACCACGGCCATTTCGCCTTCGTAGTCGAGGGTGTCGGAAACACGCGGGCGAATCAGCGGTTTGTTGTGGGCGGTCAGGCTGGAGTTCCAGCGCGGGAACAGGGTCGGGTAGCTCGGCTGGGCGTACGGCGACTCCTTGGTGTGGTCGGCGTAGTTCAGGCCCACGCAGACGATCTTGGTCGGGCGCGACATCAAGGGCAGGTAAGCGTCTTCGGCGATCTCGACCAGCGCACCGTTGGCACTGGCGCCGTGAGTGGTCAGGTCGACGCCGCGGGCCAGCAGCGACTCAAGGGATTCGGCGCCCAGTACACGCACACCTTCGGCGGTGACGACACCCAGGACAGGTTGACCTTGATTCAAGAAGCGAACGTAGCGCATGACGGTTTCTCTTGTTGGCTTGAAAGGGGTCGGTGTGGAAGGGCAGCCGACCGCGTAGTCACTAAGCTAGGCTCAATAAAATATATCGTCAACAAAAAATATATATTTTTCAAAATATGAGAAATTTCTCGATCTGTGTATGATTCGAGCAGACAACGCGTAAAAAGGAGTCAACCGTGAATTCCCCCCAGATCAACTGGCAATCTTCGGAACCCGCTGAAAAGCGCACCATGGCCTCGCAACTCGAAGCCCGAATTCGCCAGGACATCATCAATGGCCAACTGGCACCGGGCAGTCGCCTGCGCCTCAAGGAGCTGGCCGACGCCTACGACGTTGGGGTGATTCCACTGCGCGAAGCCTTGTCGCGCCTGGCCAGCAGCGGTTTCGTCTCGGCGGCGGATCAGAAGGGCTTCAGCGTCGGGCAGATTTCCGCAGCGGAAATCGCCGACATCACGGCCGCACGGCTGCATATCGAGTGCAAAGCCCTGGCTGACTCCATTCGCCAAGGGGACGTGGAGTGGGAGAGTCGCGTGCTTGCCGCCCATCACCGGCTTGACCGCCTGACCATCGTCGAAGGCCCTGAGCGCTTGCTCAAACCGGAATGGGAGAACGCACACGAACTGTTTCACCAGGCGCTTATCTCCAGCTGCAACTCTCCAACGTTGCTGCGCTTGTGTGCGTCCCTGCGGGATCAAACCGCGCGCTATCGCTTTCTGTCGATGCACTACGCCGACAGCGCCAAGCGCGATGTGCCCCATGAGCATCGACAACTGATGGATGCCGCCTTGGCCAAGGACATCGACAGGGCGTGCGAGCTACTGGCCGCTCACTACCAGACCACCACCGACTCGGTGCTCAAGCACGCACTCTTGATTCAGGGCTGATGTTTTTCCCTGCAAGGGGGAGATCAACGCCTCGACGGTGGCAGGGATGTGCTTGAGTTCGATTTCTGCCTGATTGAGCAGCCACTCATAGATGGAACCGGTCAGCAGCGCCTTGATCGATGTCGCAATCGCTGGAATGCCTGTGCAAGGCGTGCCGTCAGCCTCCTTGAAGCGCATGTTCAATGCTGCGATCACGTAGGTCTTGATTCGATTGAATATGCGCGTCAGCCGGCTATACACCTGGTCATTTTCAACGATCAGTTCGGTGCGATGCAGCAGGATCAATGTGACCCGGTGCAAGCGTGGATCGCTGACAATTTCTTGCAACCCATCTCCCAAGGCCCTGGACAGCTGCGCGACCGTCGGTGTCTGACTCAAGCAGCTGAAGCGCTCGGGCAGTTGATCCCATGGCAATCGGGCACGGTCGAGCACTGCATCGAGCAACTCGGATTTATCCTTGAAGTGCCAATAGATCGCTCCGCGCGACAACCCGGCTCGCTCGGCGATTTCCTGAAAGGTGGCTTGGGCGTAACCACGATGACTGAACACTTCTTCAGCCGCCTCGAGCAACAGATGGCGGGTGATTTCCACATCTTCTTTACGTTTTCTGACCATCGTCGTTTCTCATCAATATTCGCCCGCCAGCCTGGAAATCGAGGCTCGGCAGGCCTCCAGTGCCTGGCGGAATTCTTCGGCGCGCATCTGAAAGCGTGAGGTGGGTGCCACGACGGCGACGGCGTGGGGGCCCATGAACGTCGGGATCAGGATGCTGCAGGCACTGATACCCACCGTGTGTTCCTGGTGATCGGTGGCAAAACCGCTTTCACGTATCGACACCATTTCGCCAAGCAGCGATTGGATGCCATGGGTCGAATCCGTCAGTTTTTCCGGGGATTGGCCCAATACTTCCAGGATCTGTTCGTCGCTCAAGGTCGAGAGCAAAACTTTGCCATCCGCTGTCGCGTGCATTGGCATCGAACGGCCCATGGGGAACACCACGCGCAATTCGCGCTCGGCGATGACCCGGTCAATGACGTTGGTCTGCTGTCCGCTGATGCACGACAGGGTGACGCTCTCGTTCAGCTCCTGTGACAACTCCTCAAGGGACTTGCGAGCGATCGAGATGATGTCGGTGTGGGTCTGGTGAATCAGCTGGGCGAGGGCCGGGCCGAGGCGAAATCCGCTGCCGGGACGAATGGGTTCGACCATGGCCTCGGATTCCAGGGCACTGACGATCCGTTGCACGGTTGAACGCGCCAACCCGACTTCCTGGGCAATCGCCCCCAGGCTCAAGCCTCGCGGATGGCTACCCAGCACGCGCATCACTGAACAGGCACGGGCGATGACCTGAATCCCGCCGCTGCGACTGTCGTCCATTTCGTTTTTTTCTTTCGACTCACTCATTTCCTACCTCGAGACCGGCGCGCCTGGTTTGTGGGCTGAAGCCCTGCAGCAGTTTACAGGTTGGACGGGGGTGTACCGCAATGCGGGTGCTTGCACCACGATGTGGATCGCATTACGATACACCGCATCGCATCGCGGGTCACTCGTTATGTGATCAACCCCTCTCGACTGCCAATCCCCTTGCCTGCCTCGTGCAATGCAAGGCGTTGGGCGAGCTTTCAAAGGAGTATCAAATGAATTTCAGACCCTCCCGGCGCCTTGGCTACGCGCTGCCGCTGGCCGCGTTGATCGTGGCTGGCTGCCAGGAACCACAGGACACCGTGGTCCATAAGGTGCCCGACGTCGGGGTCGTGACCCTCCAGAATGAAGATGTCCTGCTCAGCAGTGATCTTCCGGGGCGAACCAGTGCCTATCGCGTGGCCGAGGTCCGACCGCAGGTCAGCGGGATCATCCAGAAGCGTTTTTTCAACGAGGGCGCGCAGGTCAGCAAAGGTCAGCAGCTCTATCAGATCGACCCCGCCAGTTACCAGGCGGCCGTCGAAAAGGCCCAGGCGAACCTCGACACCACGCGTAACCTGGCTGAACGCTACAAGCGCCTGGTGGAGAGCAAGGCAATCAGTCGCCAGCAATACGACGATGCCGACGCCAATTTCAGGCAGGCCGCGGCGGAGTTGAAGATGGCCCGGATCAATCTGGAGTACACCCGCGTCCTGGCGCCGATCAGCGGGCGCATCAGTCGCTCGAACATCACCGAAGGGGCGCTGGTCACCACGGGTCAGGTCGATGCACTGGCGTCGATCAATCAACTGGACCCGATCTACGTTGACGTGACCCAGGCGTCCACAGAAATGCTCAAGCTGCGGCGCGAACTGGCGTCGGGTCAGTTGACCATGGCCGGGCCGGACCAGGTGCAGATCCAGCTCACGCTCGAAGATGGCTCGGCCTACGCGTTGCCGGGTGCGCTGAAATTTTCCGAGGTAACGGTCGACCCGGGCACCGGGGCTGTCACCTTGCGTGCTGCGTTTGCCAACCCGAACGGCATTCTGCTGCCGGGCATGTTCGTCCATGCCCGCCTCACCGAAGGTGTGCGCCAGCAAGCGATCCTGGTGCCGCAACAAGGCATCACCCGCGACCTGAAAGGGCAGGCTACTGCGCTGGTGATCGGTGCTGAAAACAAGGCCGAGCTGCGGGAGGTCAAGACCCAGCGCACCCTGGGTAACAAATGGTTGATCGAATCCGGCCTGAAGGCGGGCGACCGGGTAATCACCGAGGGCGTGCAACTGGCCCGGCCCGGTATGTCGATCAATCCCGTCCCCGCGAAAAACCTCGACGCCAACTCCGCTGTGGTCAGCGCCACCGAGTAGCGCATGCGCTGCTCACGTTCAAGGTAATACCTATGGCTAACTTCTTTATCAACCGGCCGATTTTTGCCTGGGTGATCGCTATCGTGATCATGCTTGCCGGCGCGTTGTCGATCCTCAAACTGCCGGTCAACCAGTACCCGAACATTGCCGCCCCGGCGGTGATCATCACCGTGACTTACCCGGGTGCATCGGCGCAAACGGTGCAAGACACCGTGGTGCAGGTGATCGAGCAGCAACTCAACAACCTGGATGGCCTGCGCTACCTCTCTTCGGAAAGCAACAGCGATGGCAGCACCAACATCATCGTGACCTTCGATCAGGGCACCAATGCCGATATTGCCCAGGTGCAAGTGCAGAACAAACTGCAACTGGCGACACCGCTCTTGCCGCAAGAGGTGCAGAAGCAGGGGCTGCGGGTCGCCAAATACCAGGTCAATTTCATGCTGATCGTTGGACTCTATTCCGAAGACGGGTCCATGGATGACTTCGACATCGGCAACTACATCGTCTCCAACATGAAAGACCCGATCACCCGCACCAAGGGCGTCGGTGACTTCCTGATGCTGGGTGCCCAGTACGCCATGCGTATTTGGGTTGATCCGCAAAAACTGAACAGCTACCAATTGACGTCCCAGGATGTCATCGACGCGGTACAAGCGGAAAACGTGCAGATTTCCTCTGGCTCGCTCGGCGGATTGCCCACCCATAAAGGGGTACAGCTGAACGCGACGATTCTCGGGAAATCCCGAATGAAAACCGCCGAGGAGTTCCGCGAGATCCTGCTCAAGGTCAATCCGGATGGTTCACAAGTGCGGGTCAAGGACGTGGCGCAGGTTGGGCTCGGCTCCGAAAACTTCTCGATCTCCGGCACCTACAACGGCAAGCCGGCCGCCGCACTGGCATTGCGCCTGGCAACCGGTGCCAACTTGCTGGATACGGTCAAGGGCGTGCGGCAAACCGTCGCCGAACTGGAACCGTACTTTCCCAAGGGCTTGAAGGTGGTGTTCCCCTATGACACCTCGCCTGTGGTGGGCGCGTCTATTCACGAGGTCGTGAAGACCCTGTTCGAAGGCATCCTGCTGGTGTTCTTGGTGATGTACCTGTTCATGCAGAACATCCGCGCCACGCTGATTCCGACCCTGGCTGTGCCGGTGGTATTGCTGGGGACGTTCGGCATCCTCGCGGCCTTTGGTTTCACCATCAACACCCTGACGATGTTCGGCATGGTGTTGGCGATTGGCCTGCTGGTGGACGACGCCATTGTCGTGGTGGAGAACGTTGAGCGGGTGATGTCCGAAGAGGGGTTGTCACCCAGGGAGGCCACGCGCAAATCCATGGTGCAGATCCAGGGCGCATTGGTAGGCATTGCGCTGGTGTTGAGCGCGGTGTTTGTACCGATGGCCTTCTTCGGCGGCGCGACCGGCATCATCTATCGTCAGTTCTCGGTGACCATTGTGTCGGCCATGGCGCTCTCGGTACTGGTGGCGCTGGTGTTTACCCCGGCCTTGTGCGCAACCATTCTCAAGCCCATCGATGCTGATCACCATCACAAGAAAGGCTTCTTCGGCTGGTTCAACCGCAGCTTCGATCGCGGTGCCGAACGCTACAAAAACGGTGTCGCAACCATCGCCCGGCGCAAAGGGCTGTTCCTGGTGATTTACCTGCTGATCGTCGGTGCCATGGCCTGGCTGTTCCCACAGATTCCAACGGCGTTCCTGCCGGACGAGGATCAAGGCACGATGGTGGTACAGGTGCAAATGCCGCCCAACACCAGCGCCGGCAGAACGCAAGCGGTGCTCGATGAAATACGCGGCTACCTGATGGAGCATGAAGGTGACGTCCTGGAGTCGGCGTACACGGTCAACGGCTTCAACTTTGCGGGGCGCGGGCAGAACTCCGGCATGTTGTTCATCGGCTTGAAGCCCTGGGAAGAGCGGGAAGGGAGCGACACCTCGATCTTTTCCTTCACCCAGCGTTTGCAGGCGCGTATTTCGCAAATCAAGGACGGTACGGCGATCGCAATCGTACCCCCTGCCATCCTTGAAATGGGTAACGCCAAAGGCTTCGACATGTTCCTCCAGGATCGTACGGGCCTGGGCCACGAGACCCTGATGGCGGCGCGTAACCAGTTTTTGGAACTGGCTGCCCGAGACCCTGTGCTGATGAACGTGCGGCCCAACGGATTGAATGACGAACCGCAGTATCAGGTGGTCATCGACAACGAAAAGGCCCGTGCGCTGCAGGTCAGTATCAGCGACATCAACAACACCATGAGTACGGCGTGGGGTTCTGCCTATGTGAATGACTTCATTGATCGAGGTCGGGTCAAGAAGGTGTACGTGCAAGGCGAAATCGATTCGAGGATCTCTCCTGAAGATTTCGAGAAGTGGTACGTGCGCAATGCCCGTGGCGAAATGGTGAAATTCTCGTCGTTTGCCAGTGGCTACTGGACTTACGGCTCACCGAAACTTGAGCGCTACAACGGTATTCCCGCGGTGGAAATAATGGGCGAGCCGGCGAACGGCTACAGCTCCGGAGACGCGATGCAGGCGGTGGAACGGATCGTGAAGCAACTGCCTGACGGTATCGGTGTGCAGTTCACCGGTATTTCCTATGAGGAGCGCCTCTCCGGTTCGCAGGCGCCGGCGCTCTACGCCATTTCGGTATTGATCGTTTTCCTGTGCCTGGCCGCGCTCTATGAGAGTTGGTCGGTGCCGGTCTCGGTGATCATGGTCGTGCCCCTGGGTGTGATTGGCGCCGTGTTGGCGACGCTGATGCGGGGGCTGTCCAATGACGTGTTCTTCCAGGTCGGACTGCTGACCACCGTGGGGTTGTCGGCGAAAAACGCGATTCTCATCGTCGAGTTCGCCAAGGCCTTGCACGAAGAGCATGGAAAACCCCTGGTGGAAGCGGCAGTAGAGGCTGCGCGCCTGCGCTTGCGGCCAATCATCATGACGTCGCTGGCATTCATGCTCGGTGTATTGCCCCTGGCTATCTCCAATGGCGCCGGCTCTGGCAGCCAGCACTCGATCGGCACTGGTGTTATCGGCGGGATGATCACGGCGACGTTCCTGGCGGTCTTTTTCGTGCCGATGTTTTACGTGGTGATCTGCCGGCTGTTCGCCCCCAAAAAACCTGGCCCGGTGGAAATGCCTGAAGGAGAGCGAGCATGAAAACGTTTCGTCGCAATGCTGCGCTTTCATTGGTCCTGATGAGTGTGGGCGGCTGCTCGCTGATTCCCCACTATCAGCGGCCTGAGGCGCCGGTGGACAGTGCCTGGGCGACGCCTGTCGAAAAGCGGGCAACCGGTGGGGAGCGGGTGACCTGGCAGGCCTTTTTCCATGATGAACCTTTGCGCCAGTTGATTACACAAGCGTTGGACAATAACCGCGATGTGCGCGTGGCGGCGTTGAACATCGAGAAAGCCCAGGCGCAGTACCGGATCAGTCGGTCGCAAACGCTGCCCTCCATCGACGCCTCCGGATCCGGCACCGCGCAGCGCTTGCCCGGTGACGTGGCGCCCGACGGCTCGACCGGCACCAGCCATCAATACAACGCGGGCATCGGGTTTACCGCCTATGAACTGGATTTCTTTGGTCGGGTCGACAGCCTCAAACAACAGGCCCTGGAAAGCTACCTAAGCACTATCGAGGCGCAGCGCAGTGTCAGGCTGGCCCTGATTGCCCAGGTCGCGACGGCGTATTACCAGTTACAGGCTGACCAGCAACTGTTGGCGATTGCCCGGCAGACGTTGGCGAGCCAGCAGAGCAGTTATGAGCTGGTTCGCAACAGTTACCGCATGGACGTCGCCACCGAGCTGGACTTGAGTCAGGCAGAAAGCACGGTGCGTACTGCCGAGGCCAGTCAGGCGCAGTATTCCAGGGCAGTGGAGCAGGACAAGAATGCGTTGGTGCTGCTGGTGGGCAAGCCGTTGTCGGTACCCTTATTCTCGGCCGTCCAGCTTGATGCCTTGAATGTGGAGAGCGACCTGGCGGTGGGCATCCCGTCCGATCTGTTGACGTGGCGACCGGACATCCTCGCCGCCGAGCACGCCTTGAAAGCAGCCAATGCCAACATTGGCGCGGCAAGGGCTGCATTCTTTCCGAGCATACAACTGACCGCGTCGACCGGTTCCGCCAGCGCCGATCTCGGTCAGCTGTTTGCAGGCGGGCAGGGTGCCTGGACGTTTGTGCCGTCGATCAACCTGCCGATTTTCAACTACGGGCGCAACCAGGCCAATCTCGATGTCGCCAAGGTGCAAGCGTCGATCGAGGTGGCCAATTACCAGAAGGCCATCCAGGTGGCATTCCGGGAGGTGTCCGATACCTTGGTCGCGCGCGAGTCACTCGACATCCAGGTCAAGGCCGAAAGCCAATTGGTCCAGGCCAATGCCCGCAGCTATCGCCTGGCTGAAAGCCGATATCAGGAAGGCGTGGACACCTACCTGAACGCTCTGGATTCCCAGCGCAACCTCTACAGTGCCCAGCAGACGCTGGTACTGACCAAGTTGTCGCGCATCAACAACCTGGTTTCACTGTACAAGGCGCTGGGTGGCGGGGAAGAGGTGGGAAGCAGCTCACGATAGCGACTGATTCAGCACTCGGTTTCCTCCTTGGCCCATGAGCGTTTTTTTGTCATGGGCCTTTTTTTGTTCGGATGCCAAAAAGCGTGGGATTGAGTTGACCAACAACGGGTACGACCGAGGGAATGGGTAACCTCGTATTGAAATCGCAGGGTGCTTGTCCTGTTGTGCGGACATCTGTATCGCCAGGGCGCCCTGGATGACGATGCGCATCACCCAGTACGCCCCCTCTTTTACAGGATGTTCAGCGGATAGCTGATGATCACCCGGTGCTCATCGCTGTCCCGTTGCGTGGACACTTCTGTGCGTAGCGAGGCGTGGCGCAGGGCAATGCTCAGGTCCTTCAGCGGCCCCTGTTGAATGACATAGCTCACCGTCAGGTTGCGTTCCCACTCACTTTTGTCACCTGTGGGGGTGCGGATGTTCGAGCCGCTTTCGTACATGCCCATGAAACTCAAGCCAGGTACGCCGACCCGGGCGAAGTCATAGCCGTAACGCACCTGCCAGGTAGTTTCCCCGGCGCGCTGAAACTTGCCGATCATCGATTCAGTCATGAAGTAGGCGGTAGAGCCATCCCCCTGGTTCAACCAGACCGCATCACTGTCGCCACTGACCTGCTGCAGGCCGGCGGCGAAGGTGTGGCCATTGAGCAGGTAGGTGAATTGCGCACTGCTCAGGCGGCTGTCGACCTTGCCTTTGGTCACGCCGTTGCCGTAGTAGCCAAACGTGAAAAAATCCGGGTCATGGCCATTGGCGCCATCGGAGCGGTTGTCGAAGTGCCGCAGATCGGTGCGCAGGATACCGGCGCCAAGCTGCCAGTCGTATTTGAGTCCCAGGAAGTTCTGTTTGTAGAAGTCCTGCAGGTTGCCGTAGTAGTACTGCAAGGTCAGGTCTTTGGTCGGCTTGTAGTCCACGCCGCCGTAATAGAACTTGTTGACGAATTCGCCCGTCTGCGGGTTGTTTGCGCCAGGGATGGACATGCCCATCTGGTTGCTTGAACCGCGACCTTTCACATGTTCCAGCTGACCGAGGATGAAGGTGAAATTGTCCAGGTCCCTGGACTGAACCTGCCCGCCATTGAACGTCTGCTGCAGCATGCGATCAGTGGACATCACCACCGGCAACATCGGCACCAGCGTGCCGTATTTCAGTTCGGTGTTGGAGAACTTCGCCTTGGCCGTCAGGCCCAGGCTGCCGAATTCATCCACTGCCCGGCCATCGCTGTCGGTGGGGAAGATATTGCCGTTGAAGGCAGTGCTCTGGGGGTTGTAGTGCCGGCCCTTGCCGGAATCCAGCCGGATGCCGTACATGCCAATGGCGTCGACACCGAACCCGACGGTACCCTGGGTGTAGCCGGACTGAAAGTTGGCGATGAAACCCTGGCCCCATTCCTGAGTGTAATTGGGGTCGGCCGCGCCGCTGCGGTTATCGGCATTACTGAAAAAGTTGCGGGCCAGCACGCTGAGCTTGCTGTCTTCCACCAGGCCGGCGGCAAACCCCTGTTGAGCGATGATCAGGCCGCAAATGCCGGCCGCTACTTTTGGTGCGCGATTGAAAAGCTCCATCGGAGTCATCCCCATGAGTTGTCGAAAGGTGTGAGAGGCAGTCAAAAGCGGCAGCAGAGGTTTTTATTGTTTTTCAGGCACAGCGACGGCCGGAGGGACGTTCAATCTCACGGGCGCCAGGCGGTACAGGATGAACAGCGCGAGCACGCCGATGCCTGCGCAGAGCAACAGACCGACACCCACTGACTGGGCCAGGGCGTCGCGGGCCAGGTTCAGCCACTGCGCGTGCTCGAGCGGCGCGGAGTCGGGACGCAGAAGGACCTGCGGATCGGCATACACGGCCAGTCCGTCAGCGTGCCCATGGGCGATAAACAGGCGCTGAAGGTTGGCGCTGTAAAGCAGGTTGACCAGTACGCCCATCCCGGCTGTCCCCAGCAGTCCTCCGACCAGGCGCAACGATTGGGTCAGCGCGGTGGCGATCCCGAGGAACTGGCGGTCGGCGAGTGTCTGGGTAAAGACGGTCAGGTTCAGCAGGATGAATCCCAGGCCAAGACCCGCCAGCAGGATCAGCCCGAGCAACGCATTGAATGAAGCGCTGCGCCCGACGAGGGCCAGCCCAAGGCATGCCAGCAGCAATGCCCCGAACCCGCACAATGGCAACAGGTTCGGATTACGCAAGCGGGTCATGATGCGGCTGTTGACGATCGCCCCCAGGGTGATGCTCAACGCCAGCGGCGTGATCAACAGGCCGGCATCCTGCGGCGAATAGCCATAACTGCCTTGCAGCAACAACGGCAGATAGAACAGCAGCGAAAACATGATCGCACCGGCCGCCATCGACAGCAGGAACAGCAGGCGCATCCCGGGCAAGCGCAGCAATGCCGAAGGCAGCAGTGCGTGCGTGCAGCGACGCTCCCAAACGCACAGCGCCACCGTCGCTGCCACGCAGCCGAAGCCCAGCGCCGCACTCAACATCAGGCTGGAATGCCCCAGCCATTCGACGAACAACTGCAGGCTGCCCAACGCCAGGGCGATCAGCAGCGCGCCCGGCCAATCGAGGCTGATCTTCGTCAGTTGCTGCGGGCGGTAATAAGGCAGGTAGCGCCAGGCGAAGAACAGCGCCAGGCAACCCAGCGGCAGATTGAGATAGAACACCGAACGCCAACCGAACGCCCCGGTTAGATAACCACCCAAGCCAGGACCGATGGCGTTAACCACGCTGAACAGGGCGCTGAGCAGCATCTGCCAGCGCAGGCGTTGCCGGGTGTCGGGGAACAGTTCCGGGATGCAGGCGAACGCCGTGCCGATCAACATGCCGCCACCAACGCCCTGCAAGACGCGACCGATCACCAGCAACAGCATGTCGGTGGCCAGTGCGCAGGCCAGTGAAGCCAGGGTGAAAATCAGCGTGGCGGCGATCACGAATGGCTTGCGCCCGTAATAATCCCCCAGTCGGCCGAAGATCGGGATGGTGACGATAGACGCCAGCATGTAGCCCGTGGCGACCCACGCGTAAAGTTCAAAGCCCTTGAGTTCGGCGACGATGCTGGGCAAGGCATTGCCTATCACCGTCTGGTCGAGTGCCGAGAGCATCAACACCAGCGAGATGCCCAGGATCGCCAGCAAGGCCTGTTTGAAGCTCAGGGGAGGGTGGGTCGCCACGGCCATCGTCGTTCCTCAGCCCAAGGCCGCAACGGCGGCAGCAATGCGCGAGCAACCTTCGTCGAGGGTCTTGATGTCGGTGGCGATCGACATCCGGAAGAACGGCGCCAGGCCATAGGCGGTGCCTGCCACCACGGCCACACCCTGGCTTTCCAGCAGGTACATGACCACGTCGTAGTCGCTGTCCAGCTGCTTGCCCTGGGCCGTGGTTTTGCCGAGCAACCCTTTGCAGTTCACATAGAGATAGAACGCCCCGTCGGGCTTGCGGCAACTCAAGCCATCAATGGCGTTGAGCAGTTCCAGGCAGCGATCCCGGCGTTGCTGATAGACCGCCACGCTGTCCTTGACGAATGCCTGCTCGCCATTGAGCGCTTCGACAGCGGCTGCCTGGCTGACCGAGCAGGCGTTGCTGGTCGATTGCGATTGCAGGGTCGCCATGGCACCGATCAAGTCGGCAGGGCCTGCCGCGTAGCCAATCCGCCAGCCGGTCATGGCATAGGTCTTGGACACGCCGTTGACCACCAGGGTGCGCTCGGTCAGCGCCGGTTCGATGGCGAGGATGTGCGGGTTGTCCAGGCCTTCGTAGCGGATGTGCTCGTAGATGTCGTCGGTCATCAGCAACACCTGCGGATGATCGAGCAGCACATCGGCCAGGGCGCGCAGTTCGGCGGCGCTGTAGCTGGCGCCGGTCGGGTTGCTGGGCGAATTGAGCAGCAGCCAGCGAGTGCGCTCGGTGATCGCGTCGCGCAGTTGCTCCGGAGTCAGCTTGAAGGCGTGTTCTTCCGGGCAGGCGAGGGCGACGGGTTCACCTTCGCAGGCCAGCACCATGTCGGGGTACGACACCCAGTACGGCGCCGGAATCAGCACTTCATCGCCGGCGCCGAGGGTGGCGGCAAAGGCATTGAAAATTGCACTCTTCGCACCGCTGGTGACCAGGATCTGATTGGCGCCGTAGGCCAGGCCGTTTTCCCGGGCCAGTTTGGCGACGATGGCCTGGCGCAGCTCCTGGGTGCCGGCATTTTGCGTGTAGCGGGTTTCGCCGCGCTCGATGGCGGCGCTGGCCGCTTGCCGAATGTGTACCGGGGTATCGAAGTCCGGTTCGCCGACGACCAGGTTGATGATGGACTTGCCTTGCCGGCGCAGTTCGTTCGCACGGTCGGAAGCGGCGCTGCTGGGCGATGGTTTGATACGTTGCACACGGGCTGCGATGCGGGAGGCGGTCACGTGTCGTTCCTCGTTGATGGCGTTGACGAGGCCCTACAGTACGAGTCGCCACAGGGGCCGCCATAAGACGAGATCGTTCTGGTCGGATAGGCATCGCTTATGACTGGAACTGAACAGTGCTTGCACTAATACGGTGCGCTCAAGCCTGTATGCCTTTGGCGGGTATCAACGCCGGCAGCAACGATCACGCCATAGCAAAGGCTTATGGTTGAGACGCAGGAACCTGTAGGAGCGTGGCTTGCCCGCGAAGGATGCACCGCGGTTTTTCAGGTATTACGCGTCATCGTTCTTCGCGGGCAAGCCACGCTCCTACAGGTTCTGCGCCTTGCCACACATGGCTGGCCTGGCTCTTGCTAATGAGTGTGTGATGCCCCCTTTTTTTGCAAGAGCACCACCGCCGTGAACCTGCGCCGTTTGAAGTATTTCGTGAAGCTCGTCGATATCGGCAGCATGACCCAGGCTGCCGATGTGCTGCATGTCGCCCAACCGGCCCTCAGTCAGCAACTGGCCACGCTGGAGGCCGAACTGCAGCAACAATTACTGATCCGCACCAAGCGTGGTGTCACACCGACCGAGGCGGGGAAGGTGCTCTATGGCCATGCGCAGATCATTTTGCGCCAGTGCGAGCAAGCCCAGAGTGACATCAACGCCACGGGACAGGCCTTGTCCGGGCAAGTGTCGGTCGGGTTGGCGCCAGGCACTGCCGCATCGACGCTATCCCTGCCGCTTTTGCGCAGGGTGCGCGAGCGTCATCCGGGCATTCTGCTGTACCTCAATGAAAACTTCGGCACCACCTTGAGCGAGTTGATCATGAACGGCCGGATGGATATGGCCGTGCTCTATGGCGGGCGTGAGGTCCATGGCTTGAGCTTTGTCTCGCTGCTGCGCGAGCCTCTCTATCTGGTGACCGCCGATCCTGCGATCAGCACACTCGAAGAGATCCCCCTGGCTGAGCTGGCGGATATGGACATGCTCCTGCCGCGCCCCTACAACGTCATGCGTCGACTGGTGGATGAGGCCTTCGTGCGTATTGGCTTGAGCGCAAGGGTGGTGGCTGAAATCGAGTCGTCGATCACCCTGACCGCCGCGGTCGCCGAACACTTCGGCTCGACGATCCTGCCCGAATCCTCGGCGCGGGTGATGGTTGACGCCACTTCGATGCACATGTGCCGCATTGTCGAGCCGCAAGTCGAGGCACCGCTGGCGCTGTGCTTGTCCGGTCACCTGCCGCTGTCCGTGCCGGCCCAGGCGGTCAAGGCGATCCTGCTGGAACTGGTCGCCGAGATGCGCGGCAGCCTGATCTGAGTGGTCATAAGGACGGCTTATCACGCCAAAGCCAAAGCGTCTTGGTCGACTTTCGGCGTGCTCGTTACATTGAGCCCATCCACTCAAGACAGCTCGACAGGCAGGGGCCCACACATGGATTCAGAACGCATCAAGGGGTTGATCGATTTGCTCGCCGAATCCGATTTGCTCGAACTGAGTCTGACTGAAGGCGACAGCACGGTTCGTCTTTTCAAGCAGGCCGGGAAGGTGTCGGCCGCCGAGCCGGTGGCCGGCATTGCGCCGATACCCGTCGCGGACTTACCCGAGGTCGTTACCCCGACGGTGCAGGCCGTTGACGTCAAGGCCAGTCTGTACGGCGTGCTGCACCTGACGCCCGCTGCCGGGGAAGCGCCGTTTGTCACGGTCGGCGAGCAGATCGAAGCAGGGCAGACCCTGGCGGTTATCGAGGCGATGAAAATGTTCCACCCGGTCAAGGCCAAGGCCGCCGGACGGATCGCCGCGATCCTTGCCCAGAGTGGCGCCGAAGTCGAAGCCGGTCAGGCGTTGTTCCGTCTCGACTGATCCCAAGCCCATCCTCCTTCAGGTGAATTCAATGTTCGACAAAGTGCTGATCGCCAACCGTGGCGAAATCGCCCTGCGCATTCAGCGTGCCTGCCGTGGCCTGGGGTTGCAGACCGTGGTCGTGCACTCCGAGGCCGACCGCCAGGCCCAGTATGTGCAAGACGCCGATCAGGCCCTGTGCATCGGGCCGGCGGCGCCTGGCCAGAGTTATCTGAACCAGGCTGCGTTGCTGTTCGCGGCCAAGGTCAGCGGCGCCCAGGCGATACATCCAGGTTATGGCTTTCTCTCGGAGAACGCCGGGTTCGCTGAACGTATCGAAGCGGCTGGCTTGACCTTTATCGGGCCGAGTGCGGCGTGCATACGCACCATGGGCGACAAGGTCGCCGCCAAGCGGGCGATGCGCGAAGCCGGCGTACCCTGCGTGCCGGGTCCGGACTCGGTGATGCCAACCGATGACGAAAGTATTGAGGCCATTGCACGTGAAATCGGTTACCCGGTGATCGTCAAGGCGGCCGGCGGTGGCGGAGGACGCGGTATGCGCGTTGTCAATGAACAGAGCGAGTTGCTTGAAGCCATCGCATTGACCCGTGAAGAGGCGCGGCTGGCCTTTGGCAATCCGCAGCTCTACATCGAGAAGTTTCTCGGCCATCCACGGCATGTGGAAATCCAGGTGCTGTGCGACGCCCATGGCCATGCGATCTGGCTGGGTTGCCGCGATTGCTCCTTGCAGCGCCGGCACCAAAAGGTATTGGAAGAAGCGCCGGCACCGGGCATTGATCCCGAATTGATTGCCCAGGTCGGTGAACGCTGTGCCGCTGCTTGCCGACAGATCGGCTATCGCGGCGTCGGTACCTTCGAGTTTCTGTACGAGGACGGTGAGTTTTTCTTCATCGAGATGAATACCCGGCTGCAAGTCGAACACCCGGTGACCGAGATGACCACCGGCATCGACATCGTCCAGCAGCAATTGCGCATGGCCCGAGGCGAAGTGCTTCAGCTGCGTCAGCAGGACGTGCAGCTCAACGGCCACTCGCTGGAATGCCGGATCAATGCCGAAGACCCGGTCACGTTCATGCCGACGCCCGGGCTGATCCAGCGCTGGGAAGTCCCCGGGGGCTTTGGTGTGCGGGTCGACTCCCATGTCACCACAGGCTATCGGGTGCCGCCGTATTACGACTCGATGGTGGCCAAGGTCATCACCCACGGCGCGACGCGCGATGAAGCCATGGCCCGTATGCGCCTGGCCCTGAGTGAACTGCGCGTGGAAGGCATCTCGACCAATATCCCCTTGCATCGCGACATGCTCGACGACCCGGCGTTCCGTGCCGGTGGCGTGGACATTCATCACCTGGAGCGCTGGTTGCAACAACGGAGTCCGACATGAGTACTGCAACTGTATCGCAGCGTCCGCACATCAGCCTGCTGGGGTCCACGGCCCTGCTGTTCGAAGCCCCCGGCGAGCTGGACCTGGCGCCGCAACAACGCATCTGGAGCCTGGCTTTGCAGGTCGGGCAATGGGCCGACATACACGAAGCGGTCCCCGGCATGAACAACTTGATGCTGACCTTCATCAAGCCGCCGCGCGACCTGAACGGATTGTGCGAGCGATTGCTTGAGGCCTGGGAGCAGAGTCAGCCGCTTGCGCTCGAAGGGCGCATTGTCGACTTGCCAGTGGTGTATGGCGGTGAATTCGGTCCGCACATGGCTGATGTGGTGGCGCACACCGGGCTGGACATCGACACCATCGCCAACCTGCATTGCGAACCGCTGTATCCGGTGTACGCCTTGGGCAGCCATCCGGGTTATTGCTATCTCGGTGGCATGGACCCGCGTCTGGCCACACCACGACGCCAGGTGCCGGTGATCAGCATCGCTGCCGGCTCGGTGTCGATCGGCGGGGTGCAGACCGGTGTCTCCGCCTCCGCCGGTCCCAGCGGATGGAACACCATCGGCCGCACCGAAATGGCATTTTTCGACCCGACCCAAAACCCTCCGGCCATGTTGAGGCCGGGCGATATGTTGCGCTTGCGTATCGAGAGGATCATTCGATGATCGAGATTTTATCGGCCACGGCACTGGCCACCGTGCAGGACTTCGGCCGCTTCGGCAGCCTCGGTTACGGGGTGGGCACCTCGGGTGCCATGGACCATTTGGCGCTGGCGTTGGGCAACATTCTGTTGGGCAATCCCGAGGACGCGGCGGCGATTGAGATTCCGCTGTTTCCGTTCGAGGTGCGGTTTGTTCACGACTGTGCTTTCGCGGTAACCGGTGCCGCTTGCGAAGCCACCCTCGACGGGCAGCCTTTGCCGCCGTACTGGGTGACGCAGGCCAGGGAAGGCCAGGTGCTTGGCCTCGGTTATCCGACGTCCGGGAGTCGGGCCTACCTGTGCCTGGCCGGTGGTGTCGACGTACCGCAGGTGCTTGGCTCGCGCAGCACGCAGTTGCGTGGAGAGTTCGGTGGTTGGCAAGGGCGGGCATTGCAGCAGGGCGATCGGCTTTCGGCACTGCGGCCGGGCGTGAGTGCGTTGCCCACTGATTTCGGGGTTGTGCCGCCGAGCCAGGCGTTGCCATTGCAGTGTGATGGCCTGCCGGCCATGCGCGTACTTCCCGCGGCCGAGTACGAGTGCTTCATGGATGAGTCCCGTGCGGCGTTCTGGGCCGGCGAGTGGAAGGTCACGACCCAGAGCAACCGTTATGGCTACCGGCTCGAAGGCACACCGATCCTGCCCAAAGCCGCCATGGAAGTCCGCTCCCACGGCATCGTCCCCGGCGTGATCCAGGTGCCCCACGGTGGCCAGCCCATCATCCAGATGCGCGACGCACAACCCAGTGGCGGTTATCCGAAATTCGGCACGGTGATCGAGGCGGACCTGTGGCGGCTGGGCCAGGCACCGATCGGCAGCAAGGTGCGTTTCATCGAGTGCAGCTACACCGACGCCGTTGCGGCCCTGGAAGACAATCAGCGCTATCTCGAGGAGGTTCGCCGTTTGGTCGAGCTTCACGGGCTGGCCTCGCGCTAAGGATATTTGAACATGACAAATCAGGACATTCGCCAGTTGGCGGTGTGGCTCAAGGAGACCCACCTGGCTGGCGCGGAAATACGGCGTCCGGGTCTGCATCTGCTGCTCAAGCGCAGTGTTGACGAAGTCGCTGTAGCGGCCCAGATCGCGGTGCCGAAGACATCCAAGTCAACCGATGAACCGCTATTGAAAACCCCGGGCCTGGGCCGGTTGCTGCTCACGCACCCTGAGCAGAGTGACGTGTTGGTGTCGGTCGGCAGTCGGGTGGCGCCAGGGCAACTGATTGCCTTGCTGCAA
The DNA here is from genome assembly GCF_013416725.1 of Pseudomonas sp. SbOxS1. Lineage (NCBI taxonomy): Bacteria > Pseudomonadati > Pseudomonadota > Gammaproteobacteria > Pseudomonadales > Pseudomonadaceae > Pseudomonas > Pseudomonas sp. SbOxS1. The sequence goes on along the minus strand of NZ_JAAVXC010000033.1, from coordinate 59,842 downwards.
GTCGGCGACCTGCTGCTGCCGGTGCGCAGCCAAAAAGCTGGGCGGGTGTCCTCGGTGTTGGTGCCTTGTGGCACGACGGTTGGGTACGGCGAGGCGTTCATGCGCCTGGATGCGGCATGAACGGGCGAGGACAGCAGTGATGAAAATTGATTTGAACGCAGACCTCGGTGAGGGCTTCGGTCCGTGGCGCATGGGCGAGGATGAGGCGTTGATGAGCCTGATCTCCTCGGCGAACGTGGCGTGCGGTTTCCATGCCGGTGATCCGCTGATCATGGACACCACCGTACGCCAGGCCAAGGCAGGGGGCATTGATCTGGGCGCCCATGTCGGCTTCCCCGACCTGATGGGTTTCGGTCGGCGGCAGATGAATATCGAGCTCAAGGAACTGGCGACCCATGTGGTTTACCAGCTCGGCGCGCTGGCCGGGATGGCGGCAGTCAATGGCCACCGCATGACCCACATGAGCTTCCACGGTGCGCTGGGCAACATGGTCGCGGCCGACGCGGCGCTGGCGGGGCCCTTGGTCTGTGCGGTGGCCGCGTTCGACCCGACGCTGATCATCAGCTCGTCGAGCAGCCGCGCCATCGAAAGCGCTGCTGAAAAATGCGGGCTGCGGGTCGCCACGACCTTTCTCGCCGATCGCGCCTACGACGATGACTGCCTGCTGGTGCCGCGCAAGGTTGCAGGCTCCGTGATCAAGGAACCGGCGGCGGTGCTGCAGCGGGTTCGCCAGTTGCTGGAGGAGGGCACGGTGACCAGCCTCAATGGCAAGCGCATTGAAGTGCCGGCGCACTCGATCCTGCTGCACGGCGACACGCCTGGAGCCGTGGAGCTGGCGCGCACGATTCGTCGTGAAATCGAGGCGTTCGGTGGCTGTATCACACCGATTTCGCAGTTGCTGGCGTAACGGTCGCAGGGTCATAAGCAGGGCTTATTGCCACACAGTCATTCCGTCTTGGTCCAGCGCTTCAGGGCTGGATAGAGTCGAAGCCATTGCGATCAGAACCACACATGAAACGGTCGACGCACCTTACGCGGTCGGCCCGTAACACGAGGACAGGTGCATGCCATTTTCAGATTACAAAACCGCGCTGGTCACCGGCGCTTCTTCCGGAATCGGTGCCGCAGTCGTCGAGCGTCTTTGCCAGGAAGGCGTAGAGGTGCATGCCTTGGCCCGCAGCGCCGACAAGCTGCAGGAACTGGCCGCCAAAACCGGCTGTATCGCGCATGCCATCGATGTCACCGACCTGGCCGGGCTGACGCGCCTGTTCCAGGCGCATCAATTCGACATCCTGGTGAACAATGCCGGTGTCGACAAACCGGGCTCGATTCTCAAGGCCGACGCCGAAGGCATCGACCTGCTGATCGACGTCAACCTGCGTGCGGTATTGCACCTGGCGCGCCTGGCGTTGCCGGGGATGGTCGAGCGCGATTGCGGCCACATCATCAACATCAGTTCGATTGCCGCGGCCTACAACTTCGGCGGCAACTCGACGTATCACGCGACCAAGGCAGCAGTGAGCATGCTGTCGCGGCAGTTGCGCATCGATGCCTTCGGCAAGCGGGTGCGGGTCACCGAGATTTGTCCGGGCCGTGTGGCCACCGACATCTTCGCCCACGTCCACGGTGATTCCGAAGAGACCTACAAGCGCTTTGTCGAAGGGTTCGAACTGCCCGAGGCCAAGGACATCGCCGACGCCATCGCGTTTGCCATTGCCGCACCGATTGCAGTCAACGTCGGGCACATGGAGATCACCCCGACCCTGCAAGTGCCTGGTGGCCTTTCCACCGCCCGGCCGCAGGATTACCAGGGCTGAGTTCCCCGACACGAAACGCTACAGAAGAACGGATCGATCCGTCATCGCGGTACCCACGCCAAGCCTGAGCCTGGCGTCTTATCCCTGCCCTTATCCCAATGCCGATGGGGATTGACCATGAAGCATGACTTCGATTTGGCCGCGGTTCTGCAAGGCGAATATGCCGAGCTGATCGTCAAGGGCATCGAAACAACCCTGCAGCTGGCGCTGTTCGCCTGGCTGCTGGCAATGGCCCTCGCGCTATTGCTGGTGACCGTACGCCTGACCGGCAACAAATATGCCGATCGCCTGGTGGCCGGTTACGTGTCCTACCATCGCAACGTGCCGACACTGGTGCAGTTGATGCTCTGGTATTTCGGTGTACCGACCTTGCTCAGCGAGTCCACGCAACTGTGGCTGGCGAACTACAGCACTGAATACCTGTTCTCGGTGATTGCCTTGGGGCTGTGCCAGGCAGCGTACTTCTGTGAGGACATCCGCAGTGGCCTGCGCGCCATTCCGGCCGGGCAAACGGAAGCCTCCAGGGCGCTCGGGTTGGGTTATGTGCGTTCGATGCGCTACGTGATCCTGCCGCAAGGCGTGCGCAACTGCCTGCCGTCCTTGATCAACCACACCGTGTTGCTGTTCAAGAACACCAGCCTGGCCATGGCCATCGGCGTGGTGGAGCTGACCTACGCCACCCGCGAGGTGGAGAACTACACCTTTCGCACGTTCGAGTCCTATCTGGTCGCCACGGTGTTCTACCTGGTCTTTTCACTGCTGTTGATGGGGCTCGGCGCGTTGTTGGCGCGGCGCTTCAACAAAGCGTTGGCGAGGTAGACGACCATGTTCGATATCTTCTCGATCTTGCAGCAGAACTGGACCTTGTTTCTGATCGGCCAGTACCCGCACGGCCCTTTGGGCGGCTTGGCGAGTACCTTGATTCTGGCGGCACTGGCGCTGTTGCTGGCGTTCCCTTTCGGCTTGCTGCTGGCGTTGGCCCGGGTTTCACCGTGGACCGGGCTGCGCTGGGCCGCCACTGTCTGGGTGTATGTGCTGCGGGGCATCCCGCTGTTGATGGTGATCTTCTGGACCTACTTCCTGGTGCCGTTGCTGATCGGTCATAACATCACCGGGTTCGTGACCATGCTCTGCACGCTGGTGATCTACCAGAGCGCCTACCTGTGCGAAATCATTCGCGGCGGTATCCAGGCTTTGCCGGCGGGGCAGTACGAAGCGTCCCGGGCCCTGGGCCTGGGTTACCTGCGCACGACGTTCTGGGTGATCTTGCCGCAGGCTTTATACAACGCGCTGCCCAGCCTGATCAGTCAGTTCATCTCGATCATCAAGGAAACCTCCCTGGGCTATGTGATCAACGTCCAGGAAGTGACCTTCGCCGCCAACCAGGTCAACAACCAGCTGCTGACCAAGCCATTCCAGGTGTTTTTCATCCTGGCGATCATCTACTACCTGCTCTGTTTCGGCCTGACCCATCTGGCCGGCTGGGTGGAGCGGCGTATCGCTCGCAAGCGCCTGGGCAACAGCAAGGCGGCCGTGGCGAGCGACCCTTTGCTGGTCACCGATAATTGAAGAGGGTTGCATCCATGCATCCAATGATCATGTTTTCCAGCATCAACAAATGGTACGGCGAGTACCACGCGCTGACCGATATCACCGCCGAAGTGAAACCCGGTGAAGTGGTGGTGTTGTGCGGCCCGTCGGGCTCCGGCAAGTCAACGTTGATCCGCACGGTCAATCGCCTGGAAGACATCCAGAAAGGCCAGATCCTGTTCGACGGCCAGGACGTGCACGGCACGGATGCCCACGTCAATCGGCTGCGCAGCCGAGTGGGTTTCGTGTTCCAGAGCTTCAATCTTTTTCCGCACTTGTCGGTGCTGGAAAACATCACCCTGGCACCCAGCAAGATTCGCGGTCTGAAAGGCTCGGCCGCGAAGCAGCAAGCCATGCAATTGCTCGACCGGGTAGGGCTGGCTCACAAGGCCGGCGCCTATCCGGCGCAGTTGTCCGGCGGCCAGCAACAACGGGTGGCGATTGCCCGGGCGCTGGCGATGGAACCGCCGGTGATGTTGTTCGATGAGCCCACCAGTGCCCTCGACCCGGAAATGGTCGGTGAAGTGCTCAACGTCATGAAGAGTTTGGCCAAGGATGGAATGACCATGATGTGCGTGACCCACGAGATGAATTTTGCCCGTGAAGTCGCTGACACCATCTGGTTCATGGACGCGGGGCAGATTCTGGAAAAGAACACCCCCGAGCGCTTTTTCAACCAGCCCTCGCACCCGCGCGCGCAACGCTTTATCGCCGACCTGCGTGCTCATTGAGCCGCAGTGATTTTGCGCCTTCTGCCATCTGACTTTCCAATCCCAGGAGTTTTTCCATGCGTATGAAGCATCTGTTTGTCACGCTGGCGTTAGGTCCTCTGGCTGTTGCGGTAGCGCAGGCCGATCAATTGAGCGACATCATGGCCAGGAAGTCGTTGAGCTGCGGTGTGTACGCCGACGTGCCGCCATTTTCCGCCCCGGACCCGAAAACCCGTGAGCTGGTGGGCATGGACGTCGACCTGTGCAAGGCCTTGGCCAAGACCATGGGCGTCGAACTGGAGCTCAAGCCGCTGTCGGTCGAAGCACGGATTCCTGAGGTGAAAATGGGCCGCGTTGACTTGATTTTCGCCAACCTGGCCTACACCAAAACCCGGGCTGACCAGATCCAATTCAGCGATCCGTACTACATCGCCAAGGAAACCCTGGTGGTGCGCGCCGTCAATGCGGATAAGCCAAAAAGCTTTTTCCAGGACAAGCGCATCAGCTCCACCAAAGGCTCGACGTCCGAGCAATCGATTCGTATCGCCGGGGCCACGCCGGTGACGTTCCAGGACACAGGCTCAGCCTATATGGCCTTGCAGCAGAACAAGGTCGTGGGCCTGGTGACCAACACCATGACCGCCTTGAAACTGGTCAACCAGGCCAAGGCCAGCGGTGTCGAATTGGCGCTCGCCAAGGAGCCGATGGCGCTCGAGCCGATTGGTGCTGGCATGCGACGGGACGAGCCGGCCTTCCTCGCCAAGGTCAACGAGTCGTTGGTCGCGATGGAAAATGCTGGCGAGATCGACGCGATCTGGGATCGCTGGATCGGCCCGAACACCGAATACAAAATGGTTCGCGAGGACAAAGTACAGCGTCTGAGCGATTTGAAATTCGATCCCCTGCCATAGATTTGATACACCGCGATGAACGGGTTTTTCCAAACCCGTTTTTGCGTTTTTACGTCAGCAAAGGCCGGCGTGAAGGACAGGTCATGGCCGGCTTGATTCGTGGAGGCGGCTGGAAGTGGAGTCAAAAGGTTTGCCCCATGGAGAACTGGAACACTTGTGTGTCGGCCTCCTCAGGCTTTCGAATCGGGAACGCCAGGTTGGCGCTCAAGGGACCCAGCGGGCTGTACCAGGTAACGCCAATACCTACGGAACTGGCCATCTGGTCGAGGTCGACACCGTCGCAACCCTGGGTGGTGCTCAGGTAGCACTTGTTGGAATAGACGCTGCCGACGTCCCAGAACACCGAGGTGCGCAGGGATTTGTTGTCTTTGATGAAGGGCATCGGGAACAGGTATTCCGCTCCGCCGGTGATGAGGATGTTGCCGCCCAAGGCGTCGGTGTCTCGGTCTGAGTAATACGCTTGCCCGGCACTGGCATAGGTACCGGTGGCCGGGGTGTTGCGCGGGCCGAGGGTGCCGCTGGTAAAGCCGCGCACCGAACCCTCGCCACCGGCGGTGTAGTTTTCATAGAACGGCAGGCCGTCGGTCGAGCCGTAGCTGTTGCCGTAGCCGAGCTTGGTATGGAAACGCAGCGAGGTGGATTCGCTGACGGGCAGGAAAGCCTGCCCGGTGTAATCGATCTTGTAGAAGCTCAGGTCACTGCCGGGCACCGTCACCATGAGGTTCAGGTTTTGCGAATGCCCGCGGGTGGCCAGTACGCCGCGGTTCAGGGTCGACTCCGACCAGCCGAGGCTGGCCTTGAAGTTGGTGAATTGCTTGCCCTCACGTTCGATAAAGTCGTAGATCTCATCGGCGCTGTAGGTCCCTGGCTCGAGACTGTCATGTTGCGCGCTCAGGCCGAAACTCATCCGTGACGTTTCATTGATGGGGTAGCCGAACGTGGTACCGGCGCCATAGCTGTTGATGGCGTAGTACGAAACGCCATTATCGTAGTAGTCGCTGTAATCGGTCGCGCTGTAGAACAGGTTGTAGCCCAGGCTCACCCCGTCGGGGGTGAAGTAGGGGTTGGTAAAACCGAAGTTGTACTTGCTTTGGTATTGCGAACGGGTAAGGCCGACGCTGGCATAGTTGCCGGTCCCCAGGAAGTTGCTCTGGGTGATCGACCCCCCAAGGATCAGGCCCGCGCTCTGGGCGAAACCGACGCTGGCGGTGATCGAACCGGACGCCTGCTCTTCAACGCCGTAGTTCACGTCCACCTGGTCATCGACACCCACCACCGCCGGGGTTTCGACGTTGACTTCCTTGAAGAAACCCAGCCGCTCCAGGCGGGTCTTGGACTGGTCGATCAGGTAGGTCGACGCCCAGCCACCTTCCATCTGGCGCATTTCACGGCGCAATACCTTGTCGTCGGTCTTGGTGTTGCCACGGAAGTTGATGCGGTTGACGTAGGCACGCTTGCCTGGATCGACGGCGAAGGTAATATCAACCGTTTGGTCGTCATCGTGGGGCTGGGGCACGCCGTTGACGTTGGCGAAGGTGTAACCCTCGTTACCCAGGCGACGGGTGATCAGGTCGGACGTGCTGGTCATCAGCTTGCGCGAGAACACCTGGCCTTTCTGCACCAGCAGCAGGGACTTGATCTGCTCTTCAGGGACTTTCAGGTCGCCGCTGAGCTTGATCTCACCAACCCTGTACTTATGGCCTTCGTTGATGTTGACGGTGATGTAGATGTGTTTCTTGTCCGGTGTGATCGACACCTGGGTCGAGGTGATGTCCATGTTGATGTAACCGCGGTCCAGGTAATAGGAGCGCAGGCGCTCCAGGTCGCCAGAGAGTTTTTCGCGGGCGTACTTGTCGTCGTTCTTGAAGAACGACAGCCAGTTGCTGGTCTTGAGGGTGAACTGATCGGTCAATTGCTCGTCGCTGAAGACGGTATTGCCCACCACGTTGATGTGCTGGATGGTCGCGACAGAGCCTTCATCTATGTTGATTTTCAGGCCCACACGGTTGCGCGGTTGTGCGATGACCTCGGCGTCGACCGATGCCGAGTAACGGCCCTGGGCGACGTACTGGCGCTGCAGTTCGTTACGCACGCCTTCGAGGGTGGCGCGCTGGAAGATCTCGCCTTCGGCCAGGCCGGATTGCTTGAGGCCCTTCATCAGGTCTTCGGTGGAGATCGCCTTGTTGCCCTCGATCTCGATACTGGCAACTGACGGGCGTTCGACCACGGTGATGATCAGGACATCACCGTCACGGCCCAGCTGGATATCCTGGAAGAAACCGGTTTTGAACAATGCGCGGGTGGACTCCACCAATCGCTGATTGTCTGCGTCATCGCCGACGTTCAACGGCAATGCGCCGAACACGCTGCCAGCAGAGACCCGTTGCAGGCCGTTGATGCGAATATCGGAGATTTTGAAGCCTTGGGCGTGCGCAAGTGTGGCATTTAGCAAGAGGGCAACCGAGCAGAGCAGACGCGAAAAATTCATCAAGATCTTTTTCCAGGACACATCGACAAGCAGCGTAGGCGGGCGCGGATATCTCAAGACAAGACGAGGTACCGCTGTGCGGGCAGGCTGGTGGAGCGCAAGCATAAAAGCTCGGTGCGTTTGGTGCGGTTAACCAAGTGTCAAGTTAGGTAAAGGTTTGTGTAAGGCCATGACGCTGCGCGGTGCGCGGGCGATAATGGGCTGATACCCACTCAAGAGCTCTCCATGATTTGCGTATTGCTAGTTGACGACGACCAGGAACTGACTGGAATGCTCAGCCAATATCTGGAGCGCGAAGGCTTCGAGGCGACGGCGGTGCACTCGGGCGAGGAGGGTGAAATTCAGGCGCTTTCCGGGCGCTACAGCATCGTGGTGCTGGACGTGATGCTGCCCCGCCTGTCGGGCATCGAGGTGCTCAGGCGCATTCGGGCCGTCAGCCAGGTGCCGGTGGTGTTGCTGACGGCCCGTGGCGACAACATCGACAGGATCACCGGCCTGGAACTGGGCGCCGATGACTATGTGCCCAAGCCCAGCTCGCCGGGTGAACTGGTAGCGCGGTTGCGGGCGATCATGCGCAGGGTGCAGCCGGCAGACCAACCCGCCACGGAAGTGATCAGGACCGGCCCGCTGGTGTTGTGGCCCGGCAAGCGCCAGGCCCATTGGCAGGGGAGCGAGCTGGGCGTGACCAGCACCGAATTCAGCTTGCTTGAAGAACTGGCGCGAAACGCCGGGCAGGTCGTGAGCAAACAGGATCTGTCGCTCAATGCGCTGGGCTGTCCCTTGACCCGCTACGACCGGCGCATTGACGTGCACATCAGCAGCATTCGCCAGAAGCTGGGCCCGCGCCCCGACGCCAAGGCCTGGATCCAGAGCGTGCGTGGCCTCGGCTACCTGTTGATTGCCGAATGATGAAGCCGGGTCGCCTGTTCTGGAAACTGTTCCTGGCATTCTGGCTGGCTACCAGCCTGACGTTCCTGGTCGGGCTGGGCATTCTGGTGCTGGGAAATTTCGGCCCTGGGGATCCTCATCTGGAGGCGATCCTGGCCAGCGAAAAACAGCTGCTTGAGCAATTTGGCGTCGAGTCGGGCCGACAGTTGCTGACGGTGTGGGAGCACCCGGATGACCAGGCGATTGGCGTGTACGATCCGGCAGGTCAACTGCTGGCAGGATCGCCGGTTCCAAATCCGGCCTATGAACGATCGGTCATCAGCAAGGAAGGTGTCGCGCTGTCGCTCAGATCCTCACAGTCTCCCGGCAATGACGGTGACAGAGGGCCCGGGCGCTCGATCCCGTTGATCATCGGCACGGTGATGAGTGCCCTGTTCAGCGGGTACCTGGCCTACTACCTGGCGTGGCCGCTGGCCTATCTGAGGCGGGCGATGAGCGACGTGGCGCAGGGGCGTTTCGAAACCCGGGTCAAGCCGATGATGGGCGGGCGCCGCGATGAAATCGTCGATCTGGCCGAGGACTGCGACCGCATGGCCAATCAGCTGAAACTGCTGGTGCAGGCCCAGCAACACCTGTTGCACGACATCTCTCACGAACTGCGTTCACCCTTGACGCGCATGCAAGCGGCCATCGGGTTGTTACAGCAAGACCCGGCACGCCAGGAAATGGTGGAGCGCATCGAGCGTGAGTCGGTGCGCATGGACACGTTGATTGAGGCATTGCTGACCCTGGCACGCGTGCAGGGCCGCCCCGACAGTATCGAGCGCGAGCCACTCGATATCATTGAACTGCTGGTGGTGATTGTCGAGGACGCTCAATTCGAGGCCGCCATGAAAGGCTGCCGGGTCAGCCTGCAAGCGTGTCCAGCCTTTGTCAGTCGCGTCAGTGGCGAGCTGTTGTACCGGTGTTTCGAGAACGTCATCCGAAACGCCGTGCGTTATACCCGGCCCGGAACGACGGTTGTCGTGTCGGCCGAGGTCAATCCCGACACACACTGCCTGAGGGTCTGGATCACCGATCAGGGGCCGGGTGTTGAAAGCGAACGGCTGCAGAGCATTTTTCATCCGTTCGAACGCGGTGTGAACGAAGCGTGTGCCGGTTTCGGACTGGGCCTGGCGATCGCCGCAAGATCCGTGGAAATGCATGGAGGCACGATCAACGCACGTAACGAGCCAGCCGGGGGCCTGACCGTGGAAGTCAGCCTGCCCGGCCTGGTCTGGTCTTTACACGAAATTACATTGGCTTGACGGCCCTGAACGCATCACCTCAGTAGACTTCCCGCTCAAACTTACTCAGCGTTTGCTGATGTGCTAGTGAAGTCATTGAGCGGAGGTGGTGATGTTTCTGGTCCATAAAAAGGGATTCGTGTCCGGCAAGAAAATGGTCGACGGGCTGGTGCCCTATGACTTTTTTTGCGAAGACAACCCGGCCATCAACCTGTTCGTGTTTACTGGTTCTGCCACGCCGGGCAACGCGGTGGAGGAACAGACGCTCTGGGGCTTTACCCGCCTGGAGCGTTTCGAGGCGTTGACCGGCACGCTGGTGTCGAACAAAAAAAATGCCGGCTGGTTTCAAAAGGTCAATGTGCTCACCGGGCCGGCCCAGAACGGCACCCAGGGCGTGAAGTTCCAGCGGGTGCTGAAAATCATCAAGCATATCGGTGTGTCGGATCGCGTCGCCAACAAGGCGCATTACGAGATCCAGACGGACGAAGGCGACACCTACTTCACCCGCCCGCCTGCTGCGTCAGACAGCGCGCAAACCATCATCTATGCGGCGGATCAGTAACGAGCTGAAACCGGTAGCCCACGCCATACAACGACTCGATGGGATTCTCCCCCGGGCAGGCCTGTTCGAGCTTGCGCCGCAGATTGCGAATATGGCTGTCGACCGTGCGATCGGTCACCACTCGATGATCGGAGTAGATCTTGTCGAGCAACTGATCCCGGGAAAACACGCGCCCTGGCGAGCGGGCGAGGGTGCTGAGCAATCGCAGTTCCAGGGGCGTCAGGTCCAGTGCGATACCGTCGAGGACGGCCTTGTACTGCTCTTCATCAATCTGCAGGCGCGATGGCGCAGACGCCAGAAGGTGTGGGCTGCGTCGCAGGATGGCCTTGACCCGGGCGACCACTTCACGCGGGCTGAAAGGTTTACAGATGTAGTCGTCGGCACCCAGGTCCAGTCCTAGCAAGCGATCCACTTCCTCGACCCGGGCGGTGATCATGATGATGGGCACCGCACTGAAGCTGCGCAGTTCCTTGCACACTTGCAGGCCATCACGACCGGGCAGCATCAGGTCGAGCAAAATCAGTCGGGGCTCACGGGCACGCACCACCGGCACCACGTCCAACCCGTTGTCCAGACACTGGGTCGGGTAACCGGCAGCGCTCAGGTAGTCGCGCATCAGCGCGGCCAGTTTGGGTTCATCTTCAACGATGAGAATCGGCGTGTCGTTGACCATGGTTCAGGCATTCCGTGGCAAGCGCAGGGTCAGCCAGAGGCCACCCAGGGGCGAGTGATCGGCCGTCAGGCTGCCGCCGTGGGCCAGGGCGATGCTATGACAGATTGCCAAGCCAAGGCCGGCGCCGCCACTGGCACGGTTGCGCGAGGCTTCGCCGCGGTAGAAGCGCTCAAACAGCCGGGGCAATTGTTGCGCTTCAACCCCGGGGCCGGAATCAAGGAACTCGATGCGTACGCTGTCGCCCTCGATTGCAGCGCTGATGCGCAATACGCCACCTGGGTCGGTATACCGCACAGCGTTCTCCAGCAGGTTGCCAAACAGCTGTTGCAGGCGCTTCGGGTCGGCCTCCAACCGCAGCGGTTGCGCCGGCAGGTCCAGCTCCAGACGCAGCTGCGCAGCGTTGCAGCGCTCCTGAAACATGGCCGCGCTGTTTGCCAGCAAGTCGTTGAGCACGCATTCGCTCTTGCGATAGTTCAGGGCACCGACGTCCGCCAACGACAGCTCGTACAGGTCGTCCACCAGTTTACTGAGCATGCCGACTTCACCCTGCAGCGACTTCATGGAGGCTTGATCGAGGGTGCGTACACCGTCCTCAATGGCCTCCAGTTCACCGCGCAGCACGGACAGCGGGGTGCGCAGTTCGTGGGAGACATCGGCCATGAATTCCCGGCGCATCTGTTCGTTGCGCTCCAGCGTGTAGGCAAGCTGGTTGAAGTCGCGCGCCAGTTGGCCCACTTCGTCGCTGGACGACACGGTCACTCGGTTGCTGTATTCCCCGGCGGCCAGTCGATGGGTGGCCGCAGCCACCCGTTTGACCGGATCGAGCAGGGTGCGGGCGATCCACCAGGCGATCAGCATCGCCAACATCAACGAGAGCACACCCATTCCCAGGCTGGCCCGCAATTGATACTGCTGAAACCGTTCGCCCCCTGCTTCCGTTACGCTCTGGAAGGGGGTAACGGCCAGCCAGCCGACGGTTTTGCCGGCCACTTCGATCGGGCGCAGCAGGGCGTCATCACCGATCGCGGGGTAGCCGGTCACGCGTTTTTTTTGCTGATCGAGCAGGGCAATGCGGAACAATGCACCTGTCAGATCGGAGGATGAGGGAATCCTCAGTTCGTGGAACACCTCTTCGTCCCTGGGCTCCGGCCGCATGATGTCGAACCAGCGATCGGGCTGGTGCCGCAGGAATTCCCAGCTGCCCTCGCGCTCGTAGGCGCTGGCCAGGCGAGGCAGGACCGGGGCCATGCGCTCCAGGGCCTGTTCATTGAGGTAGCCGAGAAAACCCCGGCCAAAGCTCCAGCTTGTGGCCAGGCCCATGCTCAGGATGACGAACAGCACGCTGGCCAGTACGGCTACAAACAGCTTGGTGGAGATGCTCAGTTTCATGGGCTCGGGCAGGTCGGTGGATGGCCCGGTCATTTAGGCCCTGACGCGACGAAGATTCAAGCTCGGCAGGCAATCTTCAATTTTCCTGCACATTTGCCTCGCAGTATGGCGCATGGCTCAAGCCACCCCGTCTTGCAGAGGCAGATATGTCGACCAAACTTTTCGCCAAATCCCTGGTAACCGCCGCCGTTGTCCTTTCCCTGATCATTTTGTTCGTGCTGAGCGGCTGCTCGGCGGGCGACGCCACGCCGGTCGCCGTCGTGCCCAAGGTGTCGGTGATGGTCGTGCAACCTCAGAGCCAGGCGCTGACGACTGAGCTGGCCGGGCGCACCCAGGCGCTCACGGTCGCCGAAATCCGCCCTCAGGTCGGCGGTATCGTCCAGCAGCGCTTGTTTGTCGAAGGCGCCGACGTCAAGGCCGGGCAGGCGCTGTATCAATTGGATGCGGCGCCATACAAAGCCGCATTGGCTGAAGCCCAGGCGACCGTAGCAAAAGCGCGCGCCACGCTGAAATCAGCCCAGGCCACCGCCAGGCGCAATGCCCAACTGGCGAAGATCGATGCCATCAGTCAGCAAGACAACGAAGACGCCCAGGCCAGCCTGCTGACCGCCGAGGCGGAACTGCAAGTGGCGCAGGCCGGAGCGGATACCGCGCGCATCAACTTGGCGTACACCCGCATCAGCTCGCCCGTCGGCGGGCGCATCGAAACATCGACCGTCACCCCTGGCGCACTGGTCGTGGCCAATCAGGACAGCGCACTGACCACCGTGCAGCAGCTGGACCCGATCTACGTGGATGTCACGCAATCGACCAGCGAGCTGTTGCGTCTCAAGCGCGATCTGGCCAGCGGTGCGTTGCAAGGCAACGCTGAGGGCGAAGCGCGGATCAGCCTGAAGCTTGACGATGGCAGCACCTACAACCACGAAGGCCGCTTGAAATTCAGCGGGGTCAGCGTGAACCAAGGCACCGGCACCGTGACCCTGCGTGCCGAGTTCGACAATCCGGAGCATCTGTTGCTGCCGGGCATGTATGTGCGGGCGGTAGTGGAGCAGGCCTGGAATGACCAGGCGATCCTGATTCCGCAGCAGGCCGTGAGCCGCGACGCCAGCGGTGTGACCTCGGTGTTGCTGGTGGTCAACGGCAAGGTGGAGCAGCGTGTGCTGACCATCGATCGCGCCGTCGGCAATCAGTGGTGGGTCACCGCCGGCCTCAAGGCAGGTGAGCAGGTGATCGTCGAAGGAGGGCAGAAAGTCCGGGTAGGCGCCGAGGTGTTGGCGCAGAACACCGGCACCCGTGGGCGGGCATTGCAAGCCGCCCCGACGGCCATTGCGCAGGAGGGTTGAACATGGCGCGCTTCTTCATTGATCGACCGATTTTTGCCTGGGTCATCGCCATCGTCATCATGCTCGCCGGGGCGTTGTCCATCAGCCGGCTACCGCTGGAGCAATACCCGGATATCGCGCCACCGACGGTGCGGATTTCCGCGACTTACACCGGTGCGTCGGCCAAGACCGTGGAAGACTCGGTGACCCAGGTGATCGAGCAGCAGATGACGGGGCTGGACAACCTGACCTACATGTCGGCCTCCAGCAGCTCGGCAGGTAGTGCCGAAATCAACCTGACGTTTGACGCCGGCACCGATCCCGACGTCGCGCAGATGCAGGTGCAGAACAAGCTGCAGCAAGTCGAGTCGAGACTGCCGCAGTCTGTGCAAAGTGAAGGCCTGACGGTCACCAAGGGTGGTTCGGATTTCCTGATGATTGCCGCGCTGGCCTCCGATAACGAAGCCGTGACCGGCACCCAGATCGGCGATTACATCTCCAGCACCTTGCTCGATTCCATCAGCCGCATCGACGGTGTAGGCGATGTGCAGACGCTGGGTTCGGGATATGCCATGCGCATATGGCTGGACCCGTCCCTGCTGGAAAAGTACGCACTGATGCCCTCCGATATCAGCGCCGCCCTCGAGGCGCAAAACACTGAAGTGTCCGCCGGTCAGCTCGGCGCCTTGCCAGCGGTGAAGGGGCAGCAGTTGAATGCCACGATCAGTGCTCGCAGCAAGCTGCAAACCGCCGAAGAGTTTCGCAACGTCGTGGTCAAGTCCTCAAGTGACGGGGCCGTGGTGTTGCTGGGGGATGTCGCGCAGGTCGAGCTTGGCAGTGAAAGCTATGACGTGAATTCCGCGCTCAATGGCAAGCCCGCTGCCGCCATGGGCGTGCAGTTGGCCGCGGGCGCCAATGCCCTGACCGTCGGTGAGGCGGTGAAGGCCAAGCTCAAGGAACTGGAACCGTTCTACCCGACGCAAATGCAGCTGAAAAACGTCATTGCCTATGACACGACGCCCTTTGTCAGCCTGTCCATCGAGGAGGTGGTCAAGTCCCTGGGCGAAGCCATTGTCCTGGTGGTGTTGATCATGTTCCTGTTCCTGCAGAACCTGCGGGCCACCCTGATCCCCGCGATCACAGTGCCGGTGGTGCTGTTGGGCACGTTCGGCGTGTTGGCGCTGTTTGGTTATTCGATCAACACGCTGACCATGTTCGCCATGGTCCTGGCCATCGGCCTGTTGGTGGACGACGCGATCGTGGTGGTGGAGAACGTCGAGCGGGTAATGGGCGAGCAGGGGCTTGGTGCCCTGGCCGCCACGCGCCAATCGATGGATGAAATCACCAGCGCCCTGATCGGCATCGCCCTGGTGCTGAGCGCCGTGTTCATTCCCATGGCGTTTTTTGGTGGCTCCACGGGGATTATCTACCGGCAGTTCTCGGTGACCATCGTTTCGGCCATGGTGCTCTCGGTGTTGGTGGCGATGACGCTGACGCCGGCCTTGTGCGCGACCTTGCTCAAGCCTGCCGACGCCCAGGGCCATGGTACCCAAGGCGGGTTTTTCGCCTGGTTCAATCGCACCTTTGAACGCAGCGCTGAGGCCTATCGAGGTCTGGTGGGCGGTATTTTGCAGCGCGGGCACCGCAGCCTGCTGGTGTATGGGCTGGTGGTACTGGCCATGGCGGCGGGGTACGCCAGCCTGCCGACCTCGTTCGTGCCGGACGAAGACCAGGGCATTCTCATGGCTCAGGTGCAACTGCCGGTAGGCGCCACCGACAGCCGTACTCAAGCGGTGATGCAGCAGTTCGAGCGCTACATGCTCGAACAACCTGAAGTCGAGGCGCTGATCAGCATTACCGGCCTGGGCATGGGCGGCAACAGCCAGAACACCGCACGTGCCTTTGTCCGGCTCAAGGACTGGAGCGAGCGGTCGGGGGCCGGGCAGGATTCGGCGTCCATCGCCCGGCGCGCGACCCAGGCGCTGGCGGGCATCGGCGATGCCAACGTGTTTGTCATGCAGCCACCGGCCGTGCGCGGCCTGGGGCAGAGTTCCGGTTTCGACCTGCAACTCAAGGATCTCGGTGGGCTGGGGCACGACGCCCTGGTAGCGGCTCGCGAGCAGTTCATCGACCTGGCGAAAAAAGACCCGCGACTGCAGGGTGTGCGCAGTAACGGTCTGGACGACACACCTCAGCTCAAGGTCCATATCGATGATCGCAAGGCCGGCGCCCTGAGCCTGAGCACCAGTGATATCAACGCCACCTTGTCGACGGCCCTGGGCGGCAGCTACGTCAACGATTTCCTCAACCAGGGGCGGGTCAAGAAGGTTTATGTCCAGGGCCAGGCGTCAGCGCGCATGCAGGCTGCGGACCTGGATCATTGGTTCGTGCGCAACAGCAACGACGAGATGGTGCCGTTTTCCTCCTTCGCCAGCAGCTCGTGGAGTTATGGCTCGCCGTTGCTGGAGCGCTACAACGGCAGCGCTTCTTTGGAGATCGTTGGCGATCCGGCGTCGGGCGTGAGTTCCGGCGCGGCGATGGACGCGGTGGAAGCGATCATCAGGCAATTGCCCGAAGGCATCGGTTACGAGTGGACCGGGCAGTCGTATCAACTGCGCCTGTCCGGTTCCCAGGCACCGCTGCTGTACGGGATTTCGGTGCTGTTCGTGTTTCTGTGCCTGGCCGCCCTTTACGAGAGTTGGTCGGTGCCGTTCTCGGTGATGCTGGTGGTGCCCTTGGGTGTGGTCGGCGCGGTGTTGGCGACCCGTTTCACGGGCTTGAGCAATGACGTGTACTTCCAGGTGGGACTGTTGACCACCGTGGGACTGGCGGCCAAGAACGCGATTCTGATCGTCGAGTTCGCCAAGCATCTGCAAGAGCAGGGCAACAGCCTACGGGAGGCGACGTTGATAGCCGTGCGCCAACGACTACGGCCCATTCTCATGACATCCCTGGCCTTCATGTTCGGTGTACTGCCACTGGCATTGAGTTCCGGCGCCGGTTCCGCCGGACGCCAAGCCATCGGCACCGGCGTGCTGGGCGGCATGTTCAGCGCCACGGTACTGGGGATCTTCTTCGTACCGTTGTTCTTCGTGTTGATCCGCCGCCGTTTCGGTCGCGTTTCCACGGTTTCGACCTCCGTCCAATCCGCCCAGGCAGGTGACGCATGATCAAGTTTCACTGGCCACTGCTGGCCGTTCTCGCGCTCGGCGGCTGCGTCAATCTGGCGCCTCGGTATGAGCGCCCTGAAGCGCCTGTCGCCGAGCACTGGCTGCCTGCTGCCAGCACCCCCAAGGGGCAGGTGGCCGCCGACATCGAGTGGCAGCAGTTTTTCACCGACAGCCGTCTGGCGCGCTTGCAGTCCCTGGCGCTGGCCAACAATCGTGACTTGCGCCTGGCCAGCCTGAACATCGAAAAGGCCCAGGCGCAGTACCGCATCCAGCGAGCCGCAGCCTGGCCCTCAATCGATGCGGGCGTCAGCGGCACTCACAGCCGTACACCGGGTTCCTTGTCCAGCAGCGGCACGGCGGCCAGCAGTCATGACTACAGCGCGCAACTGGGCCTGAGCAGTTATGAAGTGGATGTGTTCGGGCGGGTACAGAACCTTCAGGACGAAGCGCTGGAAGCCTATCTGGCGCTGACCGAAACCCGGCGCAGTACACAGATCAGCCTGGTGGCCGAAGTAGCCACGGCGTGGCTGACCCTGGCGGCGGACAACGAACTGTTAGAGCTGGCCCAGGAGACCTTGCGCAGTCAGCAGGCGACCTACGAATTGACCCAGCGCAGCCACGCGTTGGGCGGCTCTTCCGGCCTGGCCCTGGCGCAGGCGCAAACCACCGTGGAGTCGGCACGGGGCGACGTGGCGGTCTTTGCAAGCCAGATTCTCCAGGACCGCAATGCCTTGCGCCTGCTGGTCGGCAGCGACATTCCCGAGGATCTACTACCCGGCACGCGCCTGCAATCGGCCGCGCTGTTGGTTGAGGTACCGGCTGAGCTGCCATCCAGCCTGTTGCAACGCCGCCCGGATGTGCTGGCGGCCGAGCACACGCTCAAGTCGGCCAATATCGACATTGGTGCGGCTCGCGCGGCATTCTTTCCCAGCATCAGCCTGACGGCGAATGCCGGTTCCGCGAGTTCGGCCTTGTCCGGCCTGTTCAAGTCCGGCAGCGGCGCGTGGACGTTTGCCCCGAGCGTCAGCCTGCCGATCTTCGATGCCGGCAGTAACCGCGCGACACTGGACGCGGCCAAGGTCGAACGCGAGATTCAGGTACAAACCTACCAGCAAACCCTGCAGACGGCGTTCAAGGAGGTGGCGGATGCCTTGGCGGTGCGCAGCACCCTGGATCAACGCCTGGCGGCCCAGCAAGCGCTGACCGACGCCAGCCGCAAAAGCTTCGAACTGGCCGACGCGCTTTACCGCGGCGGCTCGCAAAGTTACCTCGAAGCCCTGGATGCCCAGCGTTCGCTCTACAGCGCGCAGCAGGACCTGATCACCCTGCGCCTGGCCGAGCAAAGCAACCGGGTGAACTTGTACAAGGTGTTGGGTGGCGGCTGGAATTAACGGCTGATACCCGCCAAGGGCTTGTGGGGTGTAGAGGTTTGCGAGTGAGTCATTTGTCTGGAAACGGCAGTGATAGAAGCCAGGCGCTGAAAGCATTCAAGGAGGGCAGGTGCTGGTATCGGGTCGCGTAGATCAGGTAGTAGCTACGGCCGCTTTTCATCGGTTCGAAGAGTGCGACGAGGTCTCCGCTCTTGAGTTCATCCTGCACAAGAATTTCTGGAATGAGGCCGATACCAATCCCGGCTGACACCGCTTGAATGAGGTGACCCGTGAACTCAAAGCTCGGGCCCGCACGCATGTGTCTGTGGTCAAGGTGATGGTGATCGAACCAGTCAGACCAGGCGCTCGGCCTTGACACGACATTCAACAGCACCTGCTCGGCAACGTTCGCGGGCGACATCGAACGGTACTCGGGCAATGCAGCAGGGCTGGCCACAACCACCAGTTTTTCCGTGAGCAATTTATGCGAAATGTAGCCCGGCCACTCCCCGGAGCCCACGCAGATGATTGCGTTCATGTCATGTGTTGAGGATTGAACGTCTTCCCGGATGATCCTTGAGTGAATGTGAACCAGTATGTCCGGGTGTTTTGCGTAGAACTCATGCATCCGTGGCAGCAGCCATTTCGTACCGAGTGTTGGCAATACCGCCAGGTTCAATGGACCGCCTTCATTCTTGTACGAAATGGTCTGCAACGTGGCGCTTCGAATGCGACCCAAGGCTGCCGCCAGCTCGTGTTGATAAAGCGCGCCGGCAGCCGTCAATTCAATCTTTCGTCCTTCACGCCTGAAGAGCTCGATTTCCAGTTGAGCCTCCAACGTCTGTACCTGCCGGCTGACGGCGCTCTGGGTCAATGCCAGTTCTTCTGCAGCCTTGGTGAAGCTGCAGTGGCGAGCGGCGGCTTCAAAGGCTACCAGCAGTGACATTGAGGGGGTCAGTCTTCTAGGATTCATTCATAAAACTCATGCAAAATCAGCAGGAATTACGTTTGTTACAAACGGTTGTAGGCATAAGAATCAGGTAAACCACATTTAACTACTCGGTATGTCTCGTACTGAGCATACGTAATGTGAATGCATAGATTACTTTTTAGCCTGCAGGAACTCCATCATGATTGCGCGGTTGTCGCCCCCTGACGCCCAGAAAACAACCTATGACGCTTTTCTCAACGCGCTCCAGGCATCGGGGTTTCGAGGAGAGATTGCCCGTAATTATGGCGACCGAACGGTATTGGCGACCGACAACTCCATTTACCAACGTCTACCCCAGGCGGCGGTGTTTCCCGTTGATGAACAGGATGTGGCGATTTTGTCGCGGCTCGTCGTTGAGCCTCGGTACAGTGGGGTAGTGCTGACCCCACGCGGTGGAGGTACGGGCACCAACGGGCAATCGCTTACCGAGGGTGTGGTGGTTGACCTGTCCCGCCATCTGAACAACATCCTGGAAATCAACGTCGAGGAGCGCTGGGTCAGGGTACAGAGTGGTGTGGTCAAGGATCAGCTGAACGCCGCACTCAAACCTCACGGTCTGTTCTTTGCGCCAGAACTTTCAACATCGAATCGCGCCACTATTGGCGGAATGATCAACACCGATGCGAGCGGTCAGGGCAGCTGTACTTATGGCAAGACGCGCGATCATGTGCTCGAGCTTTCCACCGTATTGCTTGGTGGTGATCGCCTCACCAGCTCGGCTGTCGACGCCGGGCATTTGCCCGCGCTGACCAGCCGCGAGGATCGGGTGGGTGAGGTCTACCGGTGCGCAGCGGATATAGCCGACACCCACGCCCAATTGATCAAGGACACCTTCCCCAAGCTCAATCGTTGCCTGACCGGCTATGACCTGGCCCATTTGCGTGAAGCCGATGGGCGCTTCAACCTCAATAGCGTGCTGTGCGGTTCGGAAGGCTCCCTCGGCTTCATCGTTGAAGCCCGGCTCAACGTATTACCGATCCCCAAGTATTCGATCCTGGTGAACGTTCGGTATGCGGGGTTCATGGATGCTTTGAGGGACGCCAAGGCGTTGATGCTGTTGAAGCCTTTGTCTATCGAGACAGTCGATTCCAAAGTGCTCATGCTGGCCATGAAAGACATCGTCTGGCACGGCGTCGCAGAGTATTTTCCCGAAGACCCGTACGTACCGACACTCGGAATCAATCTGGTTGAATTTAGCGGCGACGATGAAGCGGCCGTCCAGCAGCGTGTTCATGAGTTTGTCTTGCACCTGCAGCGCGACACGAGCGTCGTGCGATTGGGGCACACGCTTGCAATAGGTGCTGATGCCCTCAAGCGCGTTTATGCGATGCGCAAGCGAGCGGTCGGGCTGCTCGGCAACGTCAAGGGAGAGGCCCGGCCGCAACCCTTTGTCGAAGACACCGCCGTTGCGCCTGAAAATCTGGCTGACTTCATCCTGGAGTTTCGAGCGCTTCTGGACAGCTATCACCTGGAGTACGGAATGTTCGGGCACGTCGATGCGGGTGTTCTCCATGTGCGCCCGATCCTGGACATGAAAGACCCTGTCCAGGCGGCCCTGATCCAGCCGATTTCCGATGCTGTCGCCGTGTTGACGCAAAAGCATGGCGGCTTGTTGTGGGGAGAGCATGGAAAGGGCTTGAGATCCCAGTATGTGCCCGATTATTTCGGCGAACTGTATCCGGCGTTGCAGGCACTCAAGGCTGCTTTTGATCCACACAACCAACTCAACCCCGGCAAGATCGCCACGCCAAAGACTGTGCCTGGTGCTCGGCTGACGCGCGTTGACGAGGTCAAGTTGCGGGGCGAGCTTGATCGGACAATCGATGAGCGGGTTTGGAAAAGCTATGACACGGCCGTCCACTGCAACGGCAATGGCGCCTGCTACAATTTCGATCCTGATGACGCCATGTGTCCTTCCTGGAAAGGTACTCGAAGCCGCGTCCATTCACCCAAGGGCCGCGCTTCGCTCATCCGCGAATGGCTGAGGTTGCAGGGCCAGCAAGGCATCGATGTACTGGCAACCAGTGATCGGCTGCGCTCGACGTTCAACCTGTCCAGTCTTGCCAGGCGAGCTGCCAATACAGTCGCGCAAAAGTTGGGGCAACAGGATTTTTCCCATGAGGTTTATGAGGCCATGGCGGGGTGCCTCGCCTGTAAATCCTGTGTTGGCCAGTGTCCGGTGAAGGTCAATGTGCCGGAGTTCCGGTCGCGATTCCTGGAGCTGTACCACAGCCGGTATCTGCGCCCCTTGAAGGACTACCTCATCGGCTCGCTTGAGTACACCCTCCCGTACATCGCGCGCGCTCCGCGTTTGTACAACTTCGTCATGGGTGCTCGACCGGTGCGTGTGCTTCTTGAGCGTGTCGCCGGAATGGTCGACAGCCCATTGCTGAGCTTGATGGACTTCAACGCTGTCTGCCGTCGCTGGAACGTGCAGATGGCCACGCCGCAGCGTTTGGCTGCATTGGGGGAGGGGGAGCGCAAGCGCAGCGTGATTCTCGTGCAGGATGCCTTTACCCGCTACTTCGAAACCCCCGTGCTGGCTGATTGGGTCGAGCTGATCACCAGGCTTGGTTTTCAGGTGTACATCGCTCCGTTCTCTGCGAACGGTAAACCCTTGCAGGTTCAGGGCTTCCTCAAGGCGTTCGAAAAAGCCGCGCATTCCAGCGCCGAATCGCTGCGTAAGCTTCACCAATACCAGGTTCCGTTGGTTGGCCTGGATCCGGCGATGACCTTGGTGTATCGCCAGGAGTACGCGAAGACACTTGGCAGCGATCAGATCCCGAGCGTCTTGTTGCCCCAGGAGTGGCTTGCGGATGTGCTCCCGTCATCGAACGCTATCAAGGAGACGGGCACCTACTACTTCCTCCCTCACTGCACCGAGAAAACCAACGAACCGGGCAGCATCGGCCTTTGGCAGCAAATTTACGCGCGGATGGGGTTGAAGCTGCAGGTTCAAGCGAGTGGTTGCTGCGGCATGTCTGGCACCTATGGACATGAAGCACAAAACGCCAGGACTTCAGACGTTATCTACAGTCAGTCCTGGGGGCCGCTGGTGGAGAAGTTCAACCGTTCAGGTCGCTTGTTGGCGGATGGGTACTCTTGTCGAAGCCAGGTCAAGCGCAAGGAGGGTGAGACGATTTTGCATCCGCTACAGGCTTTGCTGGCAGAAGTACGGGGTGTTGCCGGGTAACCGTTTTCATATCGCCTGCTCATGAGATGCTGCTCTCACAGGCAGGGTTACGCCGGCAAGGTGCTCACTTCAAACTTTTCAGGTAAGCAATGAGGTGCTGTCGACTCTGCGTATCGGCCTGCCCCGCAAACATCATCATGTTGCCCGGCACCAGGCTGGCAGGGCTTGTCAGCCACTGGTCCAGATTCGCGTCGTTCCACTTCAGCCTGGCGCCCTGCAGGGCGGCGGAATAGGTAAAGGCCGGAGCCTGGGCGCTGGCGCGATCGAACACGCCGTGCAGGCTCGGCCCCATCAGGTTCTTGCCCGCTTCGGGGCTGTGACAGAAGCCGCATTGGGTGCTGAAAAGGGCTTGGCCCTGTTTGACGTCGCCTTGGGCCAGCGCCAGGGGAGCGGCCAGCAGCAGGGCGCCGGCAGCCAGAAATTGTGTATGCGTCATTGTGTTCCCTACCAATAAAAAGCCCCGCCAGGACCGTCCTGGCGGAGCGTCAAGCGCAATCAGAATGAGTTGGCGAGGTCGATGCCCGACTTGCCGGGTGCCAGGATGTTGTTCGGGTCCAGCGCACGCTTGATGGCATGTTCAAGCTTGCGTTTGACCGGGCCGTAGCTCTGTGCAACCCGCTCCTGGAAGGCGGTGTTGACGCGGTATACGGCGTAGCCTTCCTTCTCGAACACGTCCAGCAATTCGGCAAAGCAGGCGTTGGCGCGCAGGGTCTCTTCAGGGTTGGTGCGGTCATACAACACGTCGATGACGTGGTGCATGTCGCGCCAGCCGACGATGAACTCGCCGACATAGTCCAGGCCGTGCTTGTTGAGGGTTTTCCTGGCCAACGCCTGCTGTTTGTCGCACTCGCTGCCCCGGGCCTGGCTCACCGGTGCGAACCACATCGAGCCACCGCCGCCACGCCAGTTGTACAGGCCGAACTCCTGCAGGTTGGGCACACCGGACATCAATTGGGCGCGGTACTTGAACGGCTGGGTGTCACCGGCCTCTTCCTGGGTGACGATCCGGCCCTTGCCCAGTTGCTTCAGGGCGGCGGTGACGATGTTCCAGTTCACGTCGACCTGCTCCTGGGTGCCGTACAGCGCGGCGTAGACGTTCCAGGCGCCCAGGTTCTTGTCTTTCTGGATCTGCTTGAGGATCGCGTCGGAGGTCGCGCCCGGCTCGCTGGTGTAGTCGGAGCGGCGGGTGTTGCAGGTTGAGGCTTCCCACAGCACGCCAGCGATCACCACCGAATTGGGAATGACCTGGGCGATGCGCAGTGGACGGATGAATTCGACGATCTCGGCAATGTCCGATTCGTTCTCGAACTTGATCTCGAAGGGTTTGAATACCGGAGGTTTTGGCATCAGCCAGAAGCCCATCTTCGTGCAGATACCGTAGTTGGCCTGGGTGAACATGCCGTCCAGGGTCGGACCATAGCCCCACTTGAATACCTGCCAGGCGTTGTCACCTTTCACGCCGCCCATGCCGGTGCGGTGCACATCACCGTTGGCCAGCACCACTTCCATGCCGCACTGCATCAGGAAGTGTTCGCCGTAGGGTGTGTAACCCACACCGCGATCCATGGTGTTGCCCAAGGGGCCGGCGATGGCCGACGGCGCGGAGAACGACAGCATCAACGGCAGGTTGTGTTCCTGGATGTAGTCGTAAAGCTGCTGGTAGGTCACGCCCGGCTCGACCAGGGCGGTACAGAGTTCAGGGTCGACGTGGAGGATCTTGTTCATCTTCTTCAGGTCGAGAATGATCTGCCCGCGTTGGCCAGGGGCTGCGGAGCCGTACCCGAAGTTGCGACCGGTGGAGATGGTCCACACCGGGATCTTGTATTCGTTGCAGATCTTCACCACGCCTTGCACCTGCTCGACGGTGGTGGCGGTGACGGCGGCAGACGGCATGTGCCCGGCATTGTCCACGGCCATCATGATCTTGGAGTAGGGGATCAGTTGATCGTCTTTGACCAGGACGTTGTCATCGCCCAGCAGTTTGCGAAACCTGGCGATGGCTTGTTCGAAGTTTGCGCTGTCGACGCCGCGCGGGAGCAGGGTCTTGTTGATTTGCTCAGTCATTGGGTTAGCTCCTTCAAGCTTCGATCGAAAACGAAACGAAATTACCGGTCAGCGGCGACGGTCGGCGGGCGATCAGCGGTGCTTGCCCGGCGCTGGTGGTGCCCAGGGCGGCGAGGGTGTAGCCCAGCGTGGCGGCCCATTGGTCTGAGCCGACGCTGTTGCGGGCCGCCGCGGACACTTGCAACGGCGCTTGCAGGCCATGCATACGCTGTTCGGTCAGGCTGAAGCCGGTGCCGCAGGCGTTCAGGCTCAGGCCCAGTTGCGGGGCGCAACCGCTTGCGGCTTCGGCGCTGAGCAGGCGGTGCTGTGAAGCGAGGGGCGTGGCGCGGTGCTGGCCGAGCCACTGCACGCGCGCGCCAGCGCTGCGCGCCAGGTCGACAATCAGTGCGGCACTGGCATCGTCGACCAGGCCGATGATCCGTTGCGGTTGCCCGCTGCGCAGGCGTTTTTCAAAACCCAGGATGAAGTCCAGGCTGAGGTCGGTGCGCTGCACCTTGACCTGCTTGCCCGCCGGGCTGGCGTTGACGCCCTGGAGGAAGACCGACTCGGCCATCTTATGGCTGACCAGGGCCAGGGTCGGCAAAGCCGGCTGGGTCCGGGCGCCCAGCACGCTATGGGCCATGCCCAGGCCGGAGCTGCCCATGGCGATACCGGCCAGGCTGCTCAAGGCCAAACCCTTCAGTACCGTGCGACGTTCGACGTTCATGGCTGGCTCCTCAAGGCTTGGTCGCCGGGGCAGGCGATTTGGAAATGTACTCAGCGACCTGTTGCAGCGCGTTATCGTCGATGAATGAGGCAGGGAACGCCGGCATGGCGCGAAATCCATTGCGCACAATTGCACTGATGTACTGTGCTGGCAGCTGGCGGCCGGTGATTGGCGGGCCGACCTGTTTTTCGTGGCAGTGACCGCACACCTTGGCATAGACGTTTTCGCCGCCTTTCCAGACGCCGTCGCCATCGGCGGCGGCGTTGCCCGCCAGCACGATGAAGGGCAGGGCAAGGCAGGCAGACAGGGTCCGTTTCACAGCTTGGCTGTTGAGGAGTGAAGACATTTCGTACTCCATTTTCTTATTGGCAGGTAGGTTGATGGGGTCCAGCTCAGAACGGATACGCCCTTGGCGCATGTTGCAGGGTGATCCAGTGGTCAGTGGTGAACTCGTCGATCGCCCAGTCGCCGTTGAAGCGCCCGAGACCGGAGTTCTTCTCACCGCCGAATGGCGCGTTGGGTTCGTCATTGACCGGGATGTCGTTGACATGGGTCATGCCGGCGTGGATGCGTTGGGCGAACTGCACGCCGCGTTCCAGGCTGGAGGTGAATACAGCGCTGGAGAGTCCGTATTCACTGCTGTTGGCCAGTTCAAGGGCATGCTCGGCGTCACGGGCAGACTGAATGCCGACCAGGGGGCCAAAGATTTCTTCACGGGCGATGTCCATGTCGGCGGTGACGTTGCCGAACACGTGCGGCGGCAGAACGTTGCCCTGGGCTTCACCACCAGACAGCAATGTGGCGCCTTCGGCCCGGGCCGTGGCGATCTTCTCTAGCAGTCCAGCCAGTTGCTTGTTGTTGATCACCGGACCGATCACGGTTTCAGCTTTGTTCGGGTCGCCGTAGGGCAGTGCCTTGACGCGCTCGACGAATCGCCGGGTGAAGGTTTCCAGCAGCGGCTGCTCGACGATGATGCGGTTGATCGCCATGCAGATTTGCCCCTGGTGGAGGAATTTGCCCACCACGGCGGCATTCACGGCCTGCTCGACGTCGGCATCGGCCAGGACCACGAACGGGCTGTTCCCACCCAGCTCCAGGGCAACGTGCTTGAGGTGCTCGCCGCCGCTGGCGATGCGGCCGATGTTGCGCCCGACCTGGGTCGAGCCGGTGAAGGAGATGAACGCCGGGACCGGGTGCTCGACGAAGGCGTCGCCGATTTCCGCGCCGGAACCGACCACCACACTGAGCACGCCTGATGGCAAGCCGGCTTCCTCGAAGATGCGCGCCAGCAACAGGCCGCCGGTGACGGGGGTGTCGCTGGCGGGCTTGACCACGACGGCGTTGCCTAGCGCCAGGGCTGGTGCCAGGGAACGGGCGGTCAGGTGCAAGGGGAAGTTCCATGGGCTGATCACACCGATCACGCCCAGGGGCGTGCGGTAGACGCGGCTTTCCTTGCCCGGGATGTTGGAGGCCAGGATGCGCCCATGCACGCGGCTGGGCAGGCTGGCCGACTCCAGGGTGATGGCGCGGGCGGCGCCCCATTCGATCTGCGCCTTGATGCGCGTACTGCCGGACTCGCGGATGATCCAGTCGATGATTTCTTCACGACGCTCGTCGAAGATTTTCACCGCGTTGAGCAACACCTGGCCACGTGCGGCCGGCCCCTTGCTGGCCCAATCGACCTGGGTGACGCGCGCCGTGCGGTAGGCCGCATCGAGGTCTTCGCGATTGGCCTGGGTGATCTGCAGCAAGCGCGACTGAGTGAAGGGGTCGAACACTTCCAGAGTGCGACCGGCACTGCCGGCCCGCCATTGGCCGGCGAGTGGCTGCAATTCAAGGCTCTGGTAGGCAGGGCGAACGGAAGGGGTAGCGGTCATGTCGAGGTCACCTCTGTTTTTATTAACGTGCAGAGGTGCCTGTTAACATTTATCGTGCCATGTCTGTTTTACTGATTAATTACCTTTAAAAACAATTAGTTGAGATGATTTGCAGTCGCACTGAAGCCTGCCTCCGGCGCGGACTGGAATGACGTTGTGCGTAAATTTATGCAGAGAAATCGCCCGCTGTTGAAAGCTCGACGCCAAGTGGGAGGTGGGCAGAAGTTGTGCGGTTACCGGACAGTTGGCCAGCAGGGGGAGTGGAGTCGATCGCTAGCGGATTGACCCGGCGGGAGGGCTGGGCATACTCACAGGTTACCTACCTGCCTCTTGTTGACTGCCCATGACTCGTACTACCTCTACCAAGACTGGTCGTTCTGCCGGTGAGGATTTCCTCAAGCAGATGCTAGGCCGGCAGAAGCGCCTGATCGTCGACCGTGCCAGCCAGTTCGGCACCAGCGGCCTGCCATCGGCTGAGCAGCTGGCGGAAACGGTGGCCTTCGCCCCGCAGGACGGCAGCGTCTGGTTGTGTGGCCAGCGCATGATGCTGCTGCAAGGCTCTGCGTTCGGGGCCATCCGCCGCGAGCTGATCGAGGCGCTGGGGCTGGACAAGGCACGTGGACTGCTCACGCGCATTGGCTGGCAAGCCGGCGCGCGTGACGCAGCCCAGGTCAGCGAGCAGTGGCCGGAAGGGGATGACACCAGTCTGTATAGCGCCGGACCACGGCTGCACATGCTCGAAGGCATGGTCAATGTCGAGGTGGTGCGTTTCGAAATCGACTCTGGCATCGGTCACTTCTATTCCGAATTCCTCTGGCACAACTCACTCGAAGACGACGAGCACATCGCCGCCTATGGCCTGGGCGGCGAACCGGCCTGTTGGATGGAGATCGGTTATGCCAGCGGGTACGCCTCGTCGCTGCTCGGCCGCCTGGTCGTCTTTCGCGAGCAGGAGTGCCGCTCGATGGGCCATCCGGCCTGCCGAATCGTTGGCAAGCCGGCCGATCAGTGGGACGACATCGATGTCGATCTGGCCTATCTGGACCCGGGCGACTTCCTCAGTCGCAGCACCTACGCCTCGGGCACCGAGACCACCGTTGCCGAGCTGGAGGAGCCGGCCGACGGCAAACCGCTGGTGGGCATTTCGGCGGCGTTCGTCGTTGCCACTCAATTGCTGCAACGCGTCGCACCGACCCAGGCGACGGTGCTCTTGATCGGTGAATCAGGGGTCGGTAAAGAGTTGTTCGCCCGCTCGCTGTACCAATCCAGTTCCCGCCAGCATAAGCCGCTGGTGGCACTCAACTGCGCGACCTTGCCGGAGAACCTGGTGGAAGCCGAACTGTTCGGGGTCGAGCGTGGCGCCTTTACCGGTGCCGAGCGTTCGCGTCCCGGTCGTTTCGAACGGGCCCATGGCGGGACCTTGTTCCTCGACGAAATAGCGACCCTGAGTTTCAGCGCGCAGAGCAAGATCCTGCGTGCCTTGCAGGAAGGTGAAATCGAGCGCGTCGGTGGCACGGCGCCGATCCGGGTGGATGTACGGGTCATCGCCGCGACTAACCTGGACCTGCGTCGCGAGGTCGAGGCGGGACGTTTCCGTGAAGACCTGTTCTACCGACTGAATGTGTTCCCGATTCATCTGCCACCGTTGCGCGAGCGCCGCGAAGATATCCCGTTGCTGATGAGTTACTTCCTGCGTCATTTCAGCCAGCGCCACGGGCGTCGGCTGGCTGGTTTCAGCACGAGGCTGGTCAATGCACTGCTCACTTATCGGTTTCCCGGCAATATTCGTGAACTGCAGAACCTGATCGAGCGTGGCGTGATTAGCGCCGGTGATGGCGAGGTCATCGATATCGTGCATCTGGCCGAGATGGGCGCGCCGTTGATGGCAACGGCGATCGGCCTGACCCCTGAGGGGCGCTTGTCGGCTGGCGAGCGACGTGAGGAGGGAGCCGGCAAGGCGCGGGCAGCCGCTGCGTCAACCGAAGAGGAGGGTGGGGCAGACAAACTCCGCGAGCCGGTACTGGAAGGTCTGCAGGCTTTCGTTTCCGGGAGCCAACGGGTGTTGAATACACCCCTGGCGGAAATCGAGCTGCATTTGGTGCGCCTGGCCATGGAGCGCTCCGGTGGCAACATCACGGCGGCGGCGCAGATGCTCGGCATGAGTCGCGCCCAGGTCAGTTATCGCCTCAAGGGAAGCTAGCGCCGGATGCGACGATGCCCCGTGGACCGATGCCCGCGGGGCATTTTCGTGGGCGGCGCCGCTTAGAGCGGGACCGTGAACTTCAGCCAATAGGCCTGGCCATCGGTACGGTTGCGTACGCCGGATTCGTCTTGCCATTTGGCGCTGAGGAACCAGCCGTCCTGGCTGGCGTATTGCACGGCCGGGCCGATGGAGTAGGAGCTGCCACGGTTGCCATCGGCGGCATCGACCTGGGCTGCGGCGGCGCAATGGGAGGCGCTGCACTGGTCATCGCTCACCTGCTTGTACGCGTGGCCACCGACGCCGAGTACCCAGCCATTGCCCAGGCCCCAGCCAAGGGTGTAGTCGGCATGCAGCTCGCGGCCGGACTGGTAGTGGGTGGCCCGGTTTTCGAAGTTGTAATCGTACATCAGGCGCACATCGGCGTTGAAACCCTCGGGGTCCATGTAGGTCATGGCATACACCGCTTGTGCGGTGTAATAGTTGGTGCCGAGGTTGATCAGGTCGTTCTTGTCATACTCGCTGGCGGTGGGCAGTACGAAGTCGATACCCATGGCGGTGTGAAACTTGTCACTGTGGTGGAAGCCGACCACCGGGCCGAGGTGAGCGTCGCCGATGCCGCGCTTGTGGTCGTGCGGGCCGTTCTTGATGTTCAGTCGCATGTCATTGAGCGGCAGCAGTGCGTGGAAGCCCAGGCTGCCACCCAGTACCTGTTGTTCGGTGACCCAGATGAACCGAGGCACGATAGTGGTGACGCGCAGGTCGATGTCGGCCGCCTTGTCACCCGCGTTATCGCGAAGGGTATCGGCCAGGTAGTCGCCGACGAAAACCTGACCATAGGTACCAGGCGGCGGCAGGATACCCATGCCGTAGATTTCAATGCCCAGCGGCCAGGACGACACACCGCCTTCGGTAGCCTGGGCCAGTGAGGTGCTGCCGGCCAGCAACAGGGCAGTGCTGAGCGAAAGGGGCGTGCAGCGGGGGAGTCTGTGGTGCATGTGAGGACAACCTTATTGTTATGAGTGGCGGACCGCAGTTTTCGCCTGCGCAAGGTTGTCCTTCTCAACTATTGTGCCAGCCTGAACATTTTTATTAATCCTTTTAAATCAATAAGTTAAGTTATTGCCGTTAATGGTTGCAGGGACTTGTGACGGTTCTTGTTAAGAAAATTCGACTGTATGCGCAAAGTTCGTGAGCCTTCACGCGCCGCTTTGCCCGACACCATGGCGAAAGGCATTCGGTGTCTGGCCAGCGAGGCGGCGAAAGAAGCGTGAAAAATAAGTCGGGTCGCTGAAGCCCAGGCTGTCGGACAACTGGTTGATGCTCATGTTGGTGTAAGTCAGATTGCGCCTGGCTTCCAGCAGCAGGCGTTGGTGAATGACCTGCAACGCGGTTTGTCCGGCCAGCTCGCGGCACAGGGCGTTCAGGTGCACGCTGGAAACGCCGATGCGCTGGGCGAACACTTCCACCGACAGGTGTTCGCGGTAGTGCTGCTCGACCAACTTGATGAAGTGGCTGAGCAAATGCTGGTCGCGTTCACCACGGTTGCTCGGCGGAGTGCTGAGTTGACGATGGCGACTGATCCACACCATCAGCACACTGACCAGCGAGTGCATCAGCACGTCGCGCGCCGGTGCGCTGCTTTCGTATTCCTGCAGCAGGGCGGCAAACAGGGTGTTGATATAGCGACGATCACGCCCGACCGGGTAGCACCCGCAAGACGCCAGGACGGTCAGCGGTGCGCCCAGTTGCGACTCCAGCCGGGCCACCAGCGGTGCGCCGAGTGTCAGCACATAACCCTCGATTTTTTCCGAGAACTGAAAGCCATGCACGGTCAGCGGGGGAACGACCTGGATGGCCGCTTCCAGCACGTCAATGCGCTTGCCCTCGATCTCGACCACCGCCTGGCCGCGTTGCACATAGAGCAGCTGGAACAGGTCGGCGTGACGGTGAGGCTTGATCTCCCAATGGTGCAGGCTGCTGCGTTTGGGGATGGATTCACAGTGCAGCAAGTCCGGGGTAGACCACGCCTTGTTTTCACCATACAGCTTGAACACCGGGATGTTATTGACGCTGGGTTTCATCGTGCTCGGCGACCTCGAAAATGGAAATGCATCGTGTGTCGAGTCGTTCGATAATCGAACCAAATTTGTAAAAGTGCATTTTTCCTCTGAAAAATCACCTTTTATTCCAGGTTTCGTCAGTAAAAATGCAGGAGAGAAATATAACAACTAAATCCGATCGCCGTTCGCCAGCGGTTGGAGCGCACATCAGAGATTAAAATAATGAAAACTCAGGTTGCTATCATCGGCGCCGGCCCTTCCGGACTCCTGCTCGGCCAGTTGCTGCATAACGCCGGCATCGACAACGTCATTCTCGAACGCCAGACACCGGATTACGTCCTCAGCCGCATTCGCGCCGGAGTGCTGGAGCAAGGCACCGTCGACCTGCTGCGCGAAGCGGGTGTATCCGAACGCATGGATGCCGAAGGCCTGGTCCACGAAGGTGTCGAGTTGCAGGTGGCGGGCAAGCGCATTCATGTCGACCTCAAGGCACTGACCGGTGGCAAGACCGTCATGGTCTACGGGCAGACCGAAGTCACGCGCGATCTGATGGAGGCCCGCAGCGCCCAGGGCGCCCCGATCGTTTATTCGGTCGACAACGTGCAGCCCCACGACATGAAGGGCGACAGCCCTTACGTCACCTACGAGAAAGATGGCCAGACCCACCGCATCGACTGCGATTACATCGCCGGGTGTGACGGTTTCCATGGGGTCGCCCGCAAGAGCATTCCCGACGAGGTGCTCACCCACTACGAGCGCGTGTATCCCTTCGGCTGGCTGGGCCTGCTGTCCGACACGCCACCGGTCAACCACGAATTGATCTATGCCCACCACGACCGTGGTTTCGTGTTGTGCAGCCAGCGCTCGCTGACCCGTAGCCGTTACTACTTGCAAGTGCCGCTGACCGACAAGGTCGAAGAATGGTCCGACGAGCGTTTCTGGGGGGAACTCAAGGCACGCCTGCCACAGGACGTGGCGGACAAGCTGGTGACCGGCCCGTCGCTGGAGAAGAGCATCGCGCCGCTGCGCAGCTTCGTGGTCGAGCCGATGCAGTATGGCAAGTTGTTCCTGCTCGGCGACGCCGCCCACATCGTGCCGCCCACCGGGGCCAAGGGCTTGAATCTGGCGGCCTCGGACGTGTGCTACCTGTATCGCATCCTGGTCAAGGTGTACCAGGAGGGGCGTACCGACCTGTTGGAAAAATACTCCGAACTGGCACTGCGCCGCGTCTGGAAGGGTGAGCGTTTCAGCTGGTTCATGACCAACCTGCTGCACGACTTCGGCGAGCACAAGGACGCGTGGGACCAGAAGATGCAGCAAGCCGACCGCGAATATTTCTTCAACTCCCACGCAGGCCTGGTCAACATCGCCGAGAACTACGTGGGCCTGCCCTACGAAGCGATCGAGTAGACCGCTTCCAATACTTGCGCTGCGCCGCCAGTCATTACGCGCAGACGATAACGGCCTTTGAGCGGGCTGCGGATACTGAACTTCTACAACAACAATAAAAATGTGTAGAGGTATCCATGAATCCTATGTACGCGGCTGTGCCGCGGTCCGCTTACTCTGCTGCAAAAAACCTGAAGGCCATGGGGCTGATCGGGGTGATGGTGCCGCTGGCCGCGCAAGCCGACTTTGTCGAAGACAGCCAGTTGAACCTGGGTTTGCGCAATTTTTATGTCGACCGCGACTTCAAGGGCGATAACCCGAAGACTTCGCGCGATGGCAGTTGGAGCCAAGGCTTCGATCTGCGCTTTACCTCCGGTTATACCCAGGGCCCGCTGGCGTTCGGTCTCGATGCGGCGGCGCAATACGCCTATCGCCTTGACGGTGGCGGCGGTCGTGGTCCGGACAGTGTCTTGCCCTATAGCCAAAGCAGGCGGGAGCAGGCCAAGGATTACGGCCGGGCGGCGCTGACCGGCAAAGTTCGCTTGTCGAAGACCGAGCTGAAAATCGGTGAGCATCGACCGACGTTGCCGGTGGCCTTCCAGGACGACTCACGGCAGCTGGTGACGACCTTCCAGGGTGTTCTGGTCAAGTCCAACGAGATAGACAACCTGACGCTGACTGGCGGGCGATTCACCGAGATCAGCAGCCGTGAATCCTCCAACAGAGAAAAGATGTACCTGTTCACCAAACCTGGCGGGCCGCGTTACACCAGCGATGGGCTGGACTTTGCCGGCGCGACCTACGTCTTCAGTCCTGAACTTTCGGCCAGCTACTTTTATGGGCAGTTGGAGGATATTTATCGGCAACATTATCTCGGCCTGACGCTCAACTCCGACCTGGGTGGTGGCTACCGCCTGAAGACCGATCTACGCTACTTCAACAACAAGCAAGCGGGTGAGGCTCTGTACGGCAATATCGACAACCGTTCCTACGGCGCCATGACCACCTTGAAGCAGGGTGGGCATAGCGTTGGCGTGGGTTATCAACGCATGCTGGGTGACAGCACGTTCCCGACCCTGAACGGCTTCGCGCCGCAACCTTATCTGGTGAACTGGTCGGCCGTGGCCTTCATCAAGCCCAATGAAAGTTCCTGGCAGGCGCGCTACGACTATGACTTCGCGGCCATGGCCATGCCCGGGCTGACCCTGACCACCCGTTACCTGCGCGGCACGGGCATTGATCGTGGTGGCGACCTCAGCGACAGCGCTGAAAGCGAGCGCGACCTGTTTCTGGCTTATGTGATACAGAGTGGCCCCTTGAAGGGCGTGGGCATGGAATGGCGGAACATCAACGCGCAGTTCAAGCATGGCAATGACTACGATGAAAACCGGGTGATGACCACCTACACCTGGACGTTCTGGTAAGCCGTGGTGGCGGCGGTCGCCCTGTCTGGAGCGACCTGGCCGCCATGATCACGTGTAGAAACGGTCGATAAAAAACCTCAAGGCGGCCTGGCCAGCGTTTGCGATGGCAACTCACCGAAGGCCTGCTTGTAGGCGGCGGTGAAGTGGCTGGGTTGCGCAAAGCCCCAGTGAAACGCCAACGCCGATAACTGCAACTCGCCCGGTTGATGGCTGAGCAAGACCTTGCGGATCGCCTGCAGCCGGCATTGCTGGATATAGCGTTGCGGGCTGGTACCCAGAGCGTTGCGGAACGCCTGCTCCAGACTGCGTCGGCTAGCGCCGCTGATGCTCACCAGCTCGGTGATACCCAGCGGCTGGTCGAGATGGGCATGAATAAAATCGACCACCCGCTTCACTGTGCCCGGCAGCAGGCGGCGTTGTGGCTCGGCGTGCAGGCTGGGGATCAGTTGCAGCAGGTTCTCGCAAAACAGGTGCTGCACATGGGCCTGGCTGGTTGGAGTTGCCAGCAAGCCCGAGGTATTGCCGGTTTCGCTGTCTACCAGGCGCAGCAGGCTGCCCAGGCTGTGCATGGCGCGATGGCTGCCATCAAACAGCAGTGTCCGGGAAGGGCGCTGAAGCTCGTGGGTCTGATGATGGCGCTCCAGGTGATCGAGCAACAAAGCAGCATCCAGGGCAATGACGATCGCCTTGGCCCCCTCATGCCAGATCACATCCACCTCATGCCCGGGGCTGAATACCAGGAGCTCTCCCGAGTTCGCTTGCAGGCCATCCGGGCGACTGCTGATCGTGCCCTGCAAGGGCAAGATCCCATGCCAGCTGGTCAAGGGACTTGAACTCACGCGCACCTCACGGCCCCACTGCGCCCCGAACAACTTCAACTGTGGCAAGGACTGCAAGGTGAAATCAATGTCCAGGGTTCCTCGTCCCCCGAGGCTGATCCGACGTTCTTCAAGATGGTTGTTGAGCAGCGCCTCGGCATCTTCGATATTGCGCGAACGCAGCAACGGCTCCGCGGCAAAAGGAAAATTCCTGGCAGGGCAGGCGTCGCCCCGTGAAGGAGGGGGCAGGCCGCTGATAGAGGGCGTATTCATCACCGTAACCTTTGTTCTTGTTTGTCTGGGTTGATCCGTCTGGTCGTTGAGCGCTGCTCGACAGTTAGTGCCCCGTGCCCCCGCAAATGCAGGCCATGATGAACGAAGAGTAACCGGTTCCCCAGCTGTTCGGGTAAATAACGACGCAGGTGAATAAGTGCTTGCGCACCCGCGTTATCGGCCCGCGTCGGGTCCTGCGCATACTGGTGGCTCAGCCAATAATAACAACTGAGGAACCGCCCCCATGCGCTGGATGACCAAACTCATGCTTGCCCTGATGGTTGCCGTGTGCAGCCACGCGGCCATGGCCGCAGATGAGCGCCCGAACTTCCTGATAATTGTTGCCGATGACCTGGGGTACAGCGACCTGGGCAGCTTCGGCGGCGAAATCAGCACCCCGAGTATCGACTCGCTTGCCCGGGACGGTGTGCGCCTGACCAACTTCCACACCGCCCCCACCTGCTCGCCGACCCGGGCGATGATGCTCTCCGGTGCCGACAGCCATGTGGCTGGCCTGGGCAACATGGGCGAGTTGCTTCAACCGTTCCAGCAAGGCAGGCCGGGTTATGAAGGTTACTTGAACGAACGCATGGTTACGGTCGGGCAAGTGCTCCAGGACGCTGGCTACAACACCTACACCACCGGTAAATGGCACCTGGGTCGCACTGAAGAAACCAGCCCGAAGGCCCGGGGTTTTGACCGTTCCTTCATCCTGGTTCAAGGGGGCGCCAGTCACTTCGACGACCAGCACGCCATCATTGCCAGGGATCCGAAAGCGATCTATCGCGAAGACGGCAAACAGGTCGAAGTGCCCAAGGGCTTTTTCTCCAGCGAGTTTTATACGGATCGGCTGATTGACTACATCGATGCCGACAAAGAGAGTAACAAGCCGTTCATGGCTGTCTTGTCCTACACCGCGCCGCATTGGCCTCTGCATGCTCCGGATGACTGGCTGGATAAATACAAGGGTCGTTACGCCGCAGGCTACGAGCCGATCCGCCAGGCACGCCTGGAACAGCAGAAACGGCTCGGTATCGTCGCGGCGGATACGGCACCCAACACACCAATGGCCAAAAGCCTTCCAGACTGGAACCAGTTGAGCGATGAGCAGCGTCAGCGCGAGGCGCGCAACATGGAGATCTATGCCGCGATGGTGTCCAACATGGACTACCACATCGGTCGACTGCTCCAGTACCTGGAGAAAGTCGGCAAACTGGATAACACCTTCATCGTGTTTATCTCCGACAACGGTGCCGACGGCAACAGCCCGATTGACCTGCCCGGTAACAAGGAGTGGCTCGCCAGCGACTTCGATAACAGCCTGAAAAATCTTGGTCACAAAGGCTCGTATGCCGACTATGGCGCGCAGTGGGCCCAAGTCAGTTCCACCCCGTACCCGCTGTTCAAGGGCTTCACCAACGAGGGCGGGATTCGTGCGCCGGCCATCATCAGCGCAAAAATGCTCAAGAAGGCGCACCTGCAAGGCACCCTCAATAATGACGTGGTCCATGTGATGGACCTGATGCCGACCCTGCTGGACCTCGCCGGCGTCCCTGCACTGGGCAAGACATTCCACGGTCGCCCGGTGCAAACCATCAGCGGCAAGAGCATGCGCCCGTTGCTGGAAGGTCAAGCGATGGCTGAACGTCAGATTGGCTGGGAGTTGTTCGGCCGCAAGGCGCTGCGCAAGGGGGATTGGAAAATCACCTTGGTCAACCCACCTTACGGCAACGGCAACTGGCAACTGTTTAATCTGAAGAGTGATCCTGTCGAACGCCGCGACCTGGCCCAGGCCGAGCCGGCAAAAATGAAGGAAATGCTGGTGGCGTGGGACCAGTACGCCAAGGAAAACAACGTGCTCGATGGCAAGTTCGACCTCAAGTATGGGTTCCAGACCTGCCTCTATGAATATTGTTTCAAGTAAGAGGGCGCCCGATAACGCCACTATCCCTGAGGTTACTGCGTTTCTGGTGATCCTGTGATGCGCCTGGAGCTACGAGTCTGCACTTTTCAGTTACCATTGCGTTCCGGGAATAGATTGCGACTACTCGCACGCGTTGCACAGGGAAGGGAATCAGTAACATGGATAGTGTGCGTTCTGTGCAAGTTATCGCCGTGACCGGTGGAAAGGGCGGCGTCGGCAAGACGACGGTGGCTGTGAATCTTTCATTGGCGCTGGCGAAACTTGGAAGGCAAGTTGTATTGCTTGATGGCGATCTTGGCTTGGCGAATATCGATGTCCTGTTGGGGCTTTCCCCGCAGTACACGCTGGTCGACTTGATCGAAGGTCGCTGTGAGCTGTCCGATGTACTTTTGCGCGGTCCGGGCGGGATACGAATCGTCCCCGCGGCTTCAGGCATCCAGAGCATGGCGCATTTGTCCGCGGCTCAGCACGCAGGCCTGATCCAGGCCTTCAGTGAAATCGGAGACAGTCTCGATGTGCTGGTGATTGACACAGCGGCGGGCATCGGCTCCTCGGTGATCAATTTCGTCCGGGCGGCCCACGAAGTCTTGCTGGTGGTCTGCGATGAACCGAGTTCCATCGCCGATGCCTACGCACTCATCAAGCTGCTTAATCGTGATTACGCAATGGATCGTTTCCGGGTGCTGGTCAACATGGCGCAGAGCCCGAACGAAGGTCGCGCGCTGTTCGCTAAATTGTCCAAAGTCACCGATCGCTTCCTCAATGTAACCCTGCGGTATGTGGGAGCGATTCCGTACGATGAATGTGCGCGTAGGGCAGTGCAGAAGCAGCGAGCGCTCTACGAACACTTTCCGCGCTCCAAGAGTGCCCAGGCATTCGAGGAAATCGCTTTAAAGGTCGACGCCTGGCCTTTGCTGGCTTCCCCCAGGGGGCATTTGGAGTTCTTCGTTGATCGACTTGTCCATAATTCGAGAAGGTGACATTGCGGCCATATTTTTCAAGAGGATACTCAGCGCTCCGAGATCTGGTACAGCTAGACCAGCTCTCGGGATGACGCTACCAAACCCGGTGATCTGGCCGAATCAAGGATTCAGAAACTCCTGATAGTTAGCCTTGGTAATCAGCTGATAGGGAATGGTCAACTCTGCTGCAATGGGTTCTTTGCGGATCATCTTCAGTGCCAGGTCGATGGACCCGACGGCCTGGCCCTTGTTGTCCTGATAGACAGTCACCAGCAACTGCTCCTTCTTGATCGCGTCCAGGCCGGCGGGGCCGCCGTCGCTGCCGCCGACCAGGATGTCCTGGCCTGGGCGCATTCCGGCCTGGGTGATGGCCATGGCTGCGCCAATGGCCATTTCATCGGCGTTGGCGACCACCGCATCAATTTTTTTGCCTGAGAGAATCCAGTTGTTCATCAGGTCCATGGCCTTGCTGCGTTGCCACTCGGCGCTTTGTTCTTCAACCACGTGGATGTCCGGATAGCTCTTGAGCACTTCCTTCACGCCTTGGGTGCGATTGTGGGTGGCGTTGTTGGAGAGCAGGCCAAGCATGATCGCCAGATTGCCCTTGCCACCCATTTTTTCCGCCAGGTAGCGCATTTGCATTTCGCCGGCCTTGATCTCATCCGAACCCACATAGCCGACGCCGGGCGGCAGTTCGGCCTGGTCGGGGCGGCGATTGACATAGACCAGGGGAACGCTGGCCTTCTGCGCCTCATTGGTCATCCTTTGCGTCGCAGCGGTATCGACCGGGTTGACGATGATCGCGTCCATGCCCTGGGCGGTGAAGTTCTGCACCTGGTTGAGCTGGCGCACCACATCGCCCTGGGCATCTTCGAATTGCAACGTCACTCCCGGCAGATCCTTGGCGTGGGCGGCCATGTAGTCGCGCATCTGCGCCAGGAATACATCGTCCACCTGGGCGATGCTGACACCGATACGGGTGTCGGCCAGTGCCAAGGGGGTAAAGAGGGCGGCAAAGAAGTAGGTCAGGAGTCTTTTTTTCATGGTTTCAGTCCGGTTTTGTTGTTGTTCTTGAACAGTTTCGAAATGGAGTCATGCCTGGCGTTTGGCGCTCATCTGCGCTACGCGATCGGCAAAGGTTGCGTAGGTCCAGCGTTCCCTCAGCGCCTGCCGCATCAGTTGCTGACCGGTCTGTGGGGCCAGGCCATGCAGGGGCGGGTCGGTGTCCAGGTTGGTGGGAAAGGAGTAGCCGTCGGCGGTGCAGGCAATCACCGCGTCCAGCTCTTGCGCGTCCAATACCTGATCCGCTAACCGCTGCAACAGGCAGGGGTAGAGGGCCAGCATCATGCGTTCGCGGTCCACGCTTTCCATCGGCTTGCCGAATGCCGAGGAAATTTGCAGCAGGTTGGCCATGCGCTGGCGGTCCGGCGTTTGATTGGTGCCGGCGGCGTGAAACAGTGCCGGGTTGAAAAACAGCAGGTCGCCCTTGTTCAACGGCAGCTGTACTGCGTGCTGTTGGAAGTAGTCGATGAATTCCGGGCGGCGCCAGGCCAGGTAACCCTGAGCGTATTGCTGGGAAAATGGCAGCAGCAGGGTCGGGCCGGTTTCCAGCGGCATATCGGAGTGGGCCACGGCTCCTTGCAATGTCAGGTACTGCGACAGCGCATGCAGGGGCAACGGGAAGCGCTCGACGACGTCCTCGGTCTGGAAGCCCAAGTGGTAGTCACGATGGGGCTGTTGGGCCTGCCCTCCCGGGTGCACCACGTTGACCTGGGCCGTCACCTGAAAGCCGGGGCCCAGCCAGGCTTCGGCAACCAGCCCCAATAGCGGGTTGGCGTAGTACTCGACAAAAGACGACGGCGATTGCAGCGCCGCCTTCTGCAACGAATTCCAGATGCGCCCGTTGCTGCCGGCCTTGGCGAAATGATCGGCGGTGAGGCCCTGGGCGGCTTCCTTGGCGAAGATGGCGTCGAACACCTGGCTGTGGCGATCCACCACATTCAGGTCGGCATAACCCTGGCGTACGACCATGACCCCGGGACCGTCGCGAAATAGTCGATGCAATTCATCCAGCACCTGCCCGCGATCGCCTTCGCGTAAAGCCTGCGCCTGATAGATCGGCACGTTGCCTTGCACTTCACTGCAGTGGGGGTAGTCCTGGGGATTGGCGTGTTGCCCGCAGAGTCTGGCGAAGTCCTGCAACTGCACTGAATCGGCACGCACAAACACGGTTAGCGGCTGGTTCATAGCGCTTCACCCGTCAGGCTCAGTGGGCTGGCGGGGCGTGGGGCGGTGTCGTCGCCGCAGCCGATCACACCTTGTTCCAGGTCGATGACGGTGCCGGTCATCATGCCCGATTCGCGCGATAGCAGGAACGCAACGCTCTGCGCCACTTCCTCGGGCTTGAGCAGGCGGCCAAAGGGCTGCGCGCGCTCGACAGTCGCCAGCCAGCCATCCTCGGCACCATGGTAGCGGCGCTGGATTTCGTCTTCATGGGGCGTGTCCATCCAGCCGATGTTCAGGCCGTTGACCCGAATGCGGTTGTGCAGGGCGCTGAAGGCCACGTTTTTGGTCAGGATCGACAAGGCGCCCTTGGACGCCGAGTAAGCGCTCAGATAGGCCGGCCCACCATGGCTAACGATGCTTTGGATGTTGACGATGGCACCTTCCACGCCTTGGCTGATCATCAGTTTCAACGCTTCCTGCATGAGGAAAAACGGTGCTCGAACATTGACCGCGAACAGGCGATCGAACAGTTCAGGGTCGGTGTCGAGGATGCTGCCGCGATCAGACATGCCAGCGCAGTTGACCAAGCCGTGGAGGGTACCGAAGCGCGTGCGGGCGGCGTCGATCACCGCTCGGCAATCCTCGACTCGCTCCAGGTCGGCCTCGACGAAAAATGCCTGGCAATCGAGCTCCGCCAACTGGCGCACCTGGGCCTGGCCCTGATCTGCGCGGCGCCCGCAAATGATCAGGCCGGCGGCGCCCCGGCGCGCCAGGGTGTGGGCCACCGCTGCACCCAGGCCTTGGGTGCTGCCGGTGACGACGAAGTACTGGCCACTGAACGAGGTAGTGAGGTCGGTTTGAGGCATGGGGGGTTCTCCTGGATTCTTGTTGTTGTCCGGCTCGACGCCTGGCGAAACAGAGACTAGCATCGGCAAAACCTCAGTAATGCCCAAAAAGACCTCAAGAAAACCTCAGGCTTAATACGATGCTCGAACGTGCCAAACACTTTTCCATGAAGCAGATCGCCACCCAGGCGGGGGTCAGCAAGGCGACGGTCGATCGCGTGCTGCACCAGCGCGGCAGCGTGCACTATCAGACCCAGCGCCGCATTGAGCAGGCCCTGAGCGAACTTGAGGCTCAGGAGAAAAATGGCTTGGCGGCCGGGCGAACATTTCACGTCGATGTGATCATGCACACGCCACAACGCTTCAGTGCCGCGGTGCAGGCAGCCATGACCGCGCAATTAAGCAGCCTGGCGCCGTTTCGCATCGCGCCGCGGTTTCACTTGTTTGAAGAAATCGAGCCACAGGCGATGCACGACCAGTTGCTGCGCTGCGCAAGCACCGGCAGCCAGGGCGTGGTGCTCAAGGCCGCCGACGAGCCGGCGGTGAACCTGGCAATCAAGCAGTTGGCCGCAGCCGGAATTCCGGTGGTCACGCTGGTCACTGACTTGCCGCACAGCGAGCGCATCGGCTATGTCGGCATGGACAATCGCACGGCCGGGCAGACCGCCGCCTATCTGCTGTCGCGATGGCTGGCACCACACCCGCAGGACGTTGCCGTGGTCATCGGTAGCGAGCTGTTTCGCGGTGAGGAAGAGCGGGAAATGGGCTTTCGCATGTGGCTGCGCAACCGTGCCGCGCATTTACGGGTGCTGGACATCAGCGGTGGCTACGGCGTTTACGAACGCACCTTTGAACGCGTGATCGAGGCGCTGAAACAGCACCCCGAGCTAAAGGCGGTCTACAGCGTGGGCGGGGGCAACCTGGCGATTGTCGATGCGTTCGCCGCAATGGATCGGCCACTTGAGGTGTTCATCGGCCACGACCTGGACGAGGAAAATCGCCAATTGCTGGCCGAGGAAAAAATCGCCGCGATCATCGATCACAACCTGCAGATCGATGCTCGCCACGTGTTCCTGCATATCCTGCAATTTCATCGGCTGTGGAAGGCCGGGCCGATTGCGTCGTCACAGGTGCAGATCGTCACACCGTTCAATCTGCCGTACTGACCTCACTGACGTTGACCCAACGCTGTTCCCGCGCCGCCAACCGAATCGCCGTCGCCAGCCGCTCCACTTCCAGGGCTTGCGCGAAATCGGTGCCGGCTTGCCCTTGGCCGGCCAGGGCCATGATCAATTCATGCACTTCCAGCGTCTTCAACTCGTTGTAGCCCAGCTGATGCCCCGGCGCTGGACTGAACGCGGCATACCCGGGCAGGTTCGGCCCGGCCAGTAAACGCTGGAAACCCTCCTGGCCGGCGCGGCACAGGCGTAGCTCATTCAAACGCTCCTGATCGAATGACAGGGTGCCTTGGGTGCCACTGATCTCGAAACTCAGGTGATTCTTGTAGCCGTGCTTGAGCCAACTGCTGCTGAAGGTGCCGCGCGCGCCGCTGGCGAAGCGCAGCAATGCATGGGCCTGATCGTCGACGGCAATGCTGCGTTGTTCCTGGCTACCGGCAGTGGCGGGGCGCTGGCGGTGGACGGTCTGGGTATCGGCGCATACCGCTTCGACATTGCCGAGCAGATAGCGCGCCATGCCCAGCAAGTGACTGCCCAGGTCCGCCAGCGCGCCACCGGCATGCTCGGCCTCGCAGCGCCACGACCAGGGGGACGCTGGATCGGCCATGAAGTCTTCGCTGAATTCGCCTTGGAAGCTGATGATTTCGCCGAGCTTGCCGCTGTGAATCAACTCCCGCGCCAGGCCGATGATCGGGTTGTGCTGGTAGTTGTAGCCGACACGGGTGACCACGCCGGCATCCTTGGCCGCCAGGTGCATGGCGTTGGCCTGTTCAAGGCTCACCGCCAGCGGTTTTTCGCAGTACACCGACTTGCCAGCGGCAATGGCGGCCATGGCCATGGGGTAGTGCAGGTGGTTGGGGGTGGTGATGGCGATCAGGGTGACCTTGGGGTCGTCGATCAATTGCTGCCAGTCGCCATAGGCCTGCTCAAAGCCCCAGGCGGTGGCGCAGGCTTGGGCGCGAGCGGGATCGGCGTCGGCCAGGGCGGCGAGGCGAAGCGTGAAGGGCAGCTCGAATGCCGCGCTGACGTTGCGAAAGGCCAGGGCATGGGCACGGCCCATGAAGCCCGTGCCGATGAGTCCGATTCCGAGTTCGCGCATGACAGGATCCTTTGGTTTTTGTTTTCAGGAAGCCTGTTTATAGAATAAAAATTCCTTTTTATCAATTATGGAATAAATATTTACACGCGGTCAGTCTTCGAAGCCGACCTGTTCGTGAATCTCATCGAC
This sequence comes from Pseudomonas sp. SbOxS1, assembly GCF_013416725.1. Classification (NCBI taxonomy): domain Bacteria; kingdom Pseudomonadati; phylum Pseudomonadota; class Gammaproteobacteria; order Pseudomonadales; family Pseudomonadaceae; genus Pseudomonas; species Pseudomonas sp. SbOxS1. The sequence continues at coordinate 16,305 of NZ_JAAVXC010000033.1, read as the reverse complement.
CTTCAACTCCAGTCGATAGGCCACGGCGATAAACAGCGCCTGGCACAGGCACAGGGTCGCGCTCAACGAACGGAACGCAAACGAACTGCCTTCGTTGACCAGCAATACGGTGTTGGCGCGCTTGGCCAGGGGCGAGAGATTGCTGTCGGTGATGATCAGGGTTTTCGCCTGGTGATGCTGGGCGATGCGCAGGCAGTGCTGGGTTTCCTTGCCGTACGGCGTGAAGCTGATGGCGATCACTAGGTCGTTGGCGCGCACACTGCGCATCTGCTCGCGGTAGCTGCCGCCGAGCCCCGAGACCAGATGGATGCGCTTGTTGGTGTGTTGCAGGTTGTACACCAGGTAATCGGCCACCGCGAACGAACGGCGCACGCCGACCACGTAGATGTTGTCGGCATTCACCACCAGGTCCACGGCCTTGTCGAAGGCCTGGTCATCGAGCTCCAGCCCCAGCCGTTCGATGCCCGACAGGGTGGCGTTGATGCATTCGCGCGCCAGGTCGCCGCCGCTGGCTTTCTGCGACTTGTTGCTGATCATGCTGCGAATGCGCTGCTGGTAGTTCTGTACCGGCGTGGTCTTGTGGGTGTAGGCCTCACGGAACAGGGCCTGCATTTCGCTGAAGCCGCTGAAGCCGAAACGCTGGGAAAACCGCACGATGGCCGACGGATGCACTTCGCACTCGCTGGCGATGTCGCTGATGCGGTCGACCATGATCCGGTCGCTTTGCTGGCTCATGTAGCTGGCGATGCGTTTGAGCTGGCGCGGCAGGCTTTCGTATTCATTGGTGATGAGCTGCAGCAGGCGCTCGGCATTGATCGGGGGGGTGACGAGGTCGCTCTCGGGCGTGCTCTCGGTCGTATCCGGCTGATCGGTGCGGGACATTGGGAAATCCTTCTGGCTTGTTCTTATAGGGACGATCTTTCACCTCGTCCCCCGACAATAGGTGGGCTGAGCGCAGTCTACAGGGTCGGCCCGGATAAAATCTTGAGCTTGCAGCAGTGTGAAGCCTGCTGAAACGATGCACTGCATCTGGAACGCTTGTACTAAAGCTTATTGGAAAAAATATTCCACGTAAAAAATATTTGGAATAATTATTGATTGTTCGGTCCCGGTCGTTTTAGTCTGCCTCCACCAAGAGTGTTCGGCGCGGTCATCGCTTCGAGCGCAGGCTGATAAAAATAACAGGAGCCAGCATGGGCCAGACTCGTTTTGCCAGTGGGCGTCAATTGGATCTGATTTGCCTGGGGCGCCTAGGCGTCGACCTCTATGCGCAGCAAGTCGGGGCGCGGCTGGAGGATGTAAGCAGCTTTGCCAAGTACCTCGGTGGCTCGTCCGCCAACATCGCCTTCGGCACCGCGCGGTTGGGGCTCAAGTCGGCGATGCTGAGCCGGGTGGGGGACGACCATATGGGGCGCTTCCTCGTTGAATCCCTGACCCGTGAAGGCTGCGATGTCAGTGGCATCAAGGTCGACCCGGAACGCCTGACGGCGATGGTGCTGCTGGGTCTCAAGGACCGCGAAACCTTTCCCTTGGTGTTCTACCGCGAAAACTGCGCCGACATGGCGCTGCGGGCCGAAGACATCAGTGAAGCCTTCATCGCTTCCAGCAAGGCCTTGCTGATCACCGGCACCCATTTCTCCACCGATGGCGTGTACAAGGCGAGCATCCAGGCCCTGGACTATGCCCACAAGCACAACGTCAAACGGGTGCTGGACATCGACTACCGCCCGGTACTCTGGGGTCTTGCCGGCAAGGCGGACGGTGAAACCCGTTTCGTCGCCGACCAGAACGTCAGCCAGCATGTGCAGGAAATCCTCCCGCGTTTCGATCTCATCGTCGGCACCGAAGAAGAGTTTCTGATTGCCGGTGGTTCCGAGGACTTGCTCACCGCGCTGCGCAATGTGCGGCGAGTGAGCGACGCGACCCTGGTGGTCAAGCTCGGCCCGCAAGGCTGCACAGTGATTCATGGCGAGATCCCGGCCCGTCTCGAAGACGGTGCGATTTATCCCGGTGTGCGTGTGGAAGTGCTCAACGTGCTGGGGGCAGGCGACGCCTTCATGTCGGGCTTCCTCAGTGGCTGGCTGGAGGACGCCAGCGATGAGCGTTGCTGCCAGTTGGCCAATGCCTGTGGCGGCCTGGTGGTCTCGCGCCATGCCTGCGCCCCGGCGATGCCGACCCGCGCCGAACTCGATTACCTGTTCAACAGCCCGGTGCCGATTACCCGGCCGGATCAGGACGCGGTGTTGCAGCGCCTGCATCAGGTCAGCGTGGCGCGCAAACAGTGGAAGCAACTGTTCATCTTTGCCTTCGACCATCGCTGGCAACTGGTGGAACTGGCCCAGGCGGGTGGTCGTGACCTCAACGCCATCAGCCAACTCAAGCAACTGTTCATCCGGGCCGTGGAACGGGTCGAAGCCGATTTGCAAAAGCAAGGTATCGAGGCCGATGTCGGGCTGCTGGCCGATCAACGTTTCGGCCAGGACTCACTGAACGCCGCCACGGGTCGCGGCTGGTGGGTGGCGCGGCCGGTAGAAGTGCAGGGCTCGCGGCCATTGGCCTTCGAACATGGTCGCTCCATCGGCAGCAACCTGATCGCCTGGCCACAAGAGCAAATCATCAAGTGCCTGGTGCAATTCCACCCGGACGACGAGCCCATGCTGCGCCTGGAGCAGGAAGCGCAGATCAAGGGTTTGTACCAGGCATCGCAAGTCAGCGGTCATGAACTGCTGCTGGAAATCATCCCGCCCAAGGATCACCCCTCGACCCACCCGGACGTGTTGTATCGCGCTCTCAAGCGCCTTTACAACCTGGGCATCTACCCGGCGTGGTGGAAGATCGAAGCGCAAAGTGCCGAGGAGTGGAAGCAACTCGACGAATTGATCCAGGAACGCGATCCGTATTGCCGAGGCGTGGTGCTGCTGGGCTTGAATGCCCCGGCATCGGCGTTGGCCGAAGGCTTTCAACAGGCCAGCCAGAGCCAGACCTGCCGCGGGTTCGCCGTGGGGCGGACGATTTTCCAGGAGCCGAGTCGCGCGTGGTTGGCCGGGGAAATTGACGATGAGGCGCTGATTCAGCAGGTGCAGGGCACATTCGTCGAGCTGATCGAAGCCTGGCGTACTGCCCGCGCCTGACGAAACACCGCGCGATCCTGTAGGAGCGAGCCTGCTCGCGATAGCGGACTGACAGTCAACATTAACGTCGCCTGATACACCGCTATCGCGAGCAGGCTCGCTCCTACAGGGTTTTGTGTCGTTCTTAGTGATTTGTGTAAAACAATAAAAGGTGCAGCCATGCCCGCTATTCGAATTGGCATCAACCCGATTTCCTGGAGCAACGACGACCTGCCGTCCCTTGGTGGCGAGACGCCATTGAGCACCGCCCTGAGCGAAGGCAAGGAAATCGGTTACGAAGGTTTTGAACTCAACGGCAAATTCCCCAAGGACGCCAAAGGCGTCGGCGATGTGTTGCGGCCCTATGAGCTGGCGTTGATATCGGGCTGGTACTCCAGTCGTCTGGCCCGACGCTCGGTGGCCGAGGAAATCGACGCCATCGGCAGCCATGTCGAGCTGCTCGCCAGCAACGGCGCCAAGGTGCTGGTTTACGGAGAAGTCGCCGACTCGATCCAGGGTCAACGCATTCCACTGGTGGAACGCCCGCGTTTCCACACCGAACAGGCCTGGCAGGAGTACGCCGACAAGCTCACCGAGCTTGCGCGTTTCACCCTGTCCCGGGGCGTGCGCCTGGCCTATCACCATCACATGGGGGCTTACGTCGAATCCCCGGCCGACATCGACAAGCTGATGGCCTTGACCGGCAGTGAGGTCGGCCTGCTGTTCGATTCGGGTCATTGCTACATGGGCGGGGGCGAACCGTTGCAGGTGCTGCGCAAGCACATCGATCGCATCTGCCACGTGCATTTCAAGGACGTGCGCAAACCGGTGGTGCAGCTGGCGCGCAACAACCTGTGGAGCTTCCCGGACTGCATCATCAACGGCACCTTCACCGTGCCGGGGGATGGCGACATCGACTTCGCTGAACTGCTGGACGTGCTGCTGGCGGCCGATTACCACGGCTGGCTGGTGGTCGAGGCCGAGCAGGACCCGGCGGTGGCGCCGAGTTATGTCTACGCGAAAAAAGGCTACGACACCTTGCGCGCGCTGCTCGACGAGAGGACTGCACGATGAGCCTGCTGGTCAAAAGCAATGCCCGTGGCCGGACCATGGTCGAGCTGGGCAAAGGTGAGCTGGAATACGTCGGCTTCGCCGCTTACCGCTTGAGCCTGGGCGAAAGCCTGCCGGTCTCGGCCGGTGACAAGGAACTGTGCCTGGTGCTGCTCAGCGGTCGGGCCAGCATCAAGGGTGAAGCACCGGTGCACGGTGCGTTCGACTGGGACAACCTTGGGGATCGCCAGTCGGTTTTCGAAGACAAATCCCCCTTCGCCGCGTACTTGCCGCCTGGCAGTCAGGCCCAGGTGGTGGCGTTGAGTGATGTGCAAATTGCCGTTTGCGCCGCGCCCGGTTCGACCACCCGTGATTTCGGTCCACGCCTGATCAAACCTGAAACCATGAAACGCAGTGTGCGCGGCAAGGGTGCCAACACCCGTTACGTCTGCGACATCCTGCCGGACACCGAGCCCGCCCATTCACTGCTTGTGGTTGAAGTGCGCACGCCGTCCGGACACTCCTCGAGCTATCCACCGCACAAGCACGACACCGACGACCTGCCGCACCAGAGCTTTCTCGAAGAAACCTATTACCACCAGATCAACCCGCCCCAGGGCTTCGTGTTCCAGCGGGTGTACACCGACGATCGCAGCATCGACCAGGCCATGGCCGTGGAAAACAGCGACCTGGTGGTCGTGCCCAAGGGTTATCACCCGGTCAGTGTGCCGTACGGCTACGAGTCGTATTACCTGAACGTGATGGCCGGTCCGAAACGCGTCTGGCAGTTCCATAACGATCCGCAGCACAGCTGGCTGCTGGATCTCTGAATTCCACTATCTGCAGGGAGAACAATAACGATGAGCGACGTCCAGGTTGTAGGCCACTACATCGACGGTCAAGTGCAAGACACTGGCAGTGAGCGGTTCAGCAATGTTTTCAACCCCGCCACCGGCAGCGTGCAGGCCCGGGTCGGGCTGGCCAGCGAGAAGACCGTGGACGAGGCAGTGGCATCGGCCCTCAAGGCATTCCCGGCCTGGTCGGAGCAATCTTCCCTGCGTCGTTCGCGGGTGATGTTCAAGTTCAAGGAATTGCTCGACCGCCATCACGACGAACTGGCAGAAATCATCAGCCGCGAACACGGCAAGGTGTTTTCCGACGCCAAGGGCGAAGTCACCCGTGGCATCGAAATCGTCGAGTACGCCTGCGGTGCGCCGAACCTGTTGAAAACCGAATTCAGCGACAACATCGGCGGCGGCATCGACAACTGGAACCTGCGCCAGCCCCTGGGCGTCTGCGCCGGGGTCACGCCGTTCAACTTCCCGGTGATGGTGCCGCTGTGGATGATCCCGCTGGCGCTGGTGACCGGTAACTGCTTCATCCTCAAGCCGTCCGAGCGCGACCCGTCCGCCAGTTTGCTGATGGCGCGGTTGCTGACTGAAGCCGGTCTGCCGGATGGCGTGTTCAACGTGGTGCAGGGCGACAAGGCGGCGGTCGATGCGCTGCTGCAACACCCGGACATCGAAGCGATTTCCTTTGTCGGTTCGACGCCGATTGCCGAATACATCCACCAGCAAGCCACCTCCCGCGGCAAGCGCGTGCAGGCCCTGGGCGGGGCGAAGAACCACATGATCGTCATGCCCGATGCGGATCTGGATCAAGCGGCGGATGCCTTGATCGGCGCGGCGTACGGCTCGGCCGGTGAGCGCTGCATGGCGATCTCGATTGCCGTGGCGGTCGGCGATGTCGGCGACCGGTTGATTGCCAAACTGCTGCCGCGCATCGATCAGCTCAAGGTCGGCAACGGCCTGCAGGGCGACACCGACATGGGGCCTTTGGTGACGGCCGAGCACAAGGCCAAGGTGGAAGGTTTCATTGACCAGGGTGTGGCCCAGGGCGCGCAGCTGATTGTCGACGGTCGCCACTTCAAGGTGCCGGGTGCCGAGAATGGCTTCTTCGTCGGCGCGACGCTGTTCGACAAGGTCACGACCGAGATGAGCATCTACCAGCAAGAGATTTTCGGCCCGGTGCTGGGCATCGTGCGGGTGCCGGATTTCGCCAGCGCCGTGGCACTGATCAACGCCCATGAATTTGGCAACGGCGTGTCCTGCTTCACCAGCGACGGCGGCATCGCTCGCGCGTTTGCCCGCAACATCAAGGTCGGCATGGTCGGCATCAACGTGCCGATTCCGGTGCCCATGGCCTGGCACTCGTTCGGCGGCTGGAAGCGCTCGCTGTTCGGCGACCACCATGCCTACGGCGAAGAAGGTATTCGTTTCTACAGCCGCTACAAAAGCGTGATGCAGCGCTGGCCCGACAGCATCGCCAAGGGCCCTGAATTCAGCATGCCGACCGCCAAATAATTCACGTATACGGAGAACAACAAAAAATGAGCAAACCCCTGCGTTTCGCCCTCAACCGTATGGTCGCACCCCGTTTGTCACTGCCGGCGTTCATCGAATTGGCGGTGACCCTCAAGGCCGACGCCATCGAGATCCGCAACGATCTCAAGGGCGTTGAAATTGAAGACGGCACCGCGCCCGAGCATGTGCGCGAGTTGTGCGCGGCCAAGGGCATCACCGTGTTGTCGATCAACGCGCTTTATCCGTTCGATGTGTGGAATGACGAGCGCCGTGCACAGGCCCTGAAGCTTGCCGCCTATGCCCGCGATTGCGGTGCGCAGGGTTTGGTCATGTGCCCGCTGAACGAGCGCGCTGATCCACGTACCGAGGCGCAGCGTGCGTCCGGCCTGCGCACGGCGTTGAGTGAACTGGCGCCGATCCTGCGCGATCACGGCATCCTTGGCTTCATCGAGCCGCTGGGTTTCGAAGAGTGCTCGCTGCGGCGCAAACGCACGGCGGTGGATGCGATCAAGGCCATCGGCGGGCTGGATGTGTTCCGCCTGGTGCATGACACCTTCCACCATCATCTGGCCAGCGAACAAGAATTTTTCCCTGAGCTGACCGGGCTGGTGCACATCTCCGGGGTCGAAGATGCCGAGGCGCCGCTGGCGACCATTCGTGACGGCCATCGGGTGCTGGTGGGCGAGGGCGACATCCTCGGCAATGCGGCGCAGATCGATACCTTGCTCGGTACCGGCTACAGCGGCTACCTGTCGTTCGAACCGTTTGCCGACAGTGTGCATGGGCTGGCGGATATCGAACGGGCGATCGGCGCGAGCATGGATCACCTGCAGAAATCCCTGGCCTGAGGCCAACGGGGATCAAATGTGGGAGCGAGCCGGCTCCGGGCGGCGTTCCGACGAAAGCGCTGTGTCAGGCGACATCAATATTGACTGTGCCGCCGCCTTCGCGAGCAGGCTCGCTCCCACAGGGTTTTCTTCGTGTATTGAAGGATCAGATATGACCACAACAAGACTGACCATGGCCCAGGCCCTGGTGAAATTCCTCGATAACCAGTACATCGAGGTCGATGGGGTCCAGAGCAAATTCGTCGCCGGGATCTTCACCATCTTCGGCCACGGCAACGTGCTGGGCCTGGGGCAGGCCCTGGAGCAGGACAGTGGCGACCTGATCGTCCATCAGGGCCGCAATGAGCAAGGCATGGCCCATGCCGCCATCGGGTTCGCCAAGCAGCACCTGCGACGCAAGATCTACGCCTGCACTTCATCCGTGGGGCCGGGCGCTGCGAACATGCTGACCGCTGCCGCCACCGCGACAGCCAACCGCATTCCATTGCTGCTGCTGCCTGGTGATGTCTATGCCTGCCGCCAGCCCGACCCGGTGCTGCAACAGATCGAGCAGTTCCATGACCTGAGCATCAGCACCAACGATGCATTCAAGGCGGTCAGTAAATACTGGGACCGCATCAACCGTCCCGAACAGTTGATGACGGCAGCGATCCACGCCATGCGTGTGCTCACCGACCCTGCGGAAACCGGCGCCGTGACCCTGGCCCTGCCGCAGGACGTGCAGGCCGAGGCTTACGATTATCCCGATTATTTCCTGCAAAAACGCGTGCACCGCATCGAGCGTCGCCCAGCCACCGAAGCCATGCTCGGCGATGCACTGGCGTTGTTCAAAGGCAAGCGCAAACCGCTGATCATCTGCGGTGGCGGAGTCAAGTATTCGGGGGCCAACGCCGCATTGCAGGCCTTCGCCGAGCGCTTCGACATTCCGTTCGCCGAAACCCAGGCCGGCAAGAGCGCGGTGGTGTCCAGCCATCCGCTGAATGTGGGCGGCATCGGTGAAACAGGTTGCCTGGCGGCGAACCTGCTGGCCAGGGACGCTGACCTGATCATCGGCATCGGCACCCGCTACAGCGACTTCACCACCGCGTCGAAGTCCTTGTTTGCGCACCCCGGGGTGCAGTTTATCAACCTCAATATCAGCCCCTGCGACGCGCTGAAACTCGACGGCGTGCAATTGCTGGCGGACGCCAGGACCGGTTTGCAGGCGTTGGGCGAAGCACTGGGGGATTATCGCTCGAGCTGGGGCGATCAACCCCGCCAGGCCAAGGCGCAACTGGATGAGGAAGTCGATCGCCTTTATCAGCTGCAATACGAGGCCAAGGATTTCGTCCCGGAAATCAACGACCACCTGGACCCGGCCGTCCTGCGTGAATTCATCGAGCTGACCGGTTCGTGCCTGACCCAGAGCCGCGTGCTCGGCGTGCTCAACGAAACCCTGGCCGACGACGCCGTGATCGTCGCAGCAGCCGGGAGCCTGCCTGGCGACTTGCAGCGCAGTTGGCGCAGCAAGGGCGTGAACACCTACCACGTCGAGTACGGCTATTCCTGCATGGGTTACGAGGTCAACGCTGCGTTGGGCGTGAAACTCGCCGAGCCGGATCGTGAGGTCTATGCGCTGGTGGGCGACGGCTCCTACATGATGCTGCACTCGGAGCTGGCGACCTCGATTCAGGAGCGACGCAAGATCAACGTGGTGCTGCTCGACAACATGACCTTCGGCTGCATCAACAACTTGCAGATGGGCAACGGCATGGACAGCTTCGGCACCGAGTTCCGCTTCCGCAACCCGCAAACCGGCAAGCTCGATGGCGGCTTTGTACCGGTGGATTTCGCCATGAGCGCGGCGGCCTATGGCTGCAAGACATACAAAGTGACCACCGTTGAAGAGCTGCAGGCTGCACTGGCGGATGCGCGCTTGCAGACGGTGTCGACGCTGATCGATATCAAGGTCCTGCCCAAGACCATGATTCACGGCTACCTGTCCTGGTGGCGGGTCGGCGTGGCGCAGGTTTCCACCAGCGCCCGTACCGATGCGGTGGCCAAGACCCTGAACGAGCGACTGGCCAAGGCCCGTCAGTACTGATTGCCCCTGAAACCAACAACAAGTCTTCACAGGAGAATGTTCATGTCATTGCTCTCTAATTCACTGCGGATTGGCGTTATCGGCACCGGGGCCATCGGCCAGGACCATATCCGTCGTTGCAGCCAGACCCTGCTCAATAGCCAGGTCGTGGCGGTCACCGACATCAACTTGCAGCAAGCGGCCAAGGTCGTAGCCGATTTGAAGCTGACCGCCGAGGTTTATCCCGACGGCCATGCGCTGATCAATGCACCGGAAGTCGAGGCGATCCTCGTGACCTCCTGGGGCCCGAGTCACGAGGAGTTCGTGCTGGCAGCGATCGCCGCCGGTAAGCCGGTCTTCTGCGAGAAACCGCTGGCGGTCACTGCACAAGGTTGCCGCAAGATCGTCGAAGCCGAAGTGGCCCACGGCAAGCGGCTGGTACAGGTCGGTTTCATGCGTCCGTACGACGAGGGGTATCGGGCACTCAAATCAGTGATCGACAGTGGCCAGATCGGTGAGCCGTTGATGCTGCATTGCGCCCACCGTAACCCGACCGTGGGCGAGAACTACAAGACCGACATGGCGATCACCGACACCCTGATCCATGAGCTGGACGTGTTGCGCTGGTTGCTCGACGACGACTACGTGTCGGTGCAGGTGGTGTTCCCGCGCAAGACCAGCAAGGCCCTCGCGCATTTGAAAGACCCGCAGATCGTGCTGCTGGAAACCGCCAAGGGCACGCGCATCGATGTGGAAGTCTTCGTCAATTGCCAGTACGGCTACGACATCCAGTGCGAAGTGGTCGGGGAGACCGGCATCGCCAAACTGCCGGAGCCGTCCCAGGTTCAATTGCGCAGCGGGGCGAAGCTGTCCAACGCGATTCTGATGGACTGGAAGGATCGGTTCATCGCCGCGTATGACGTTGAGTTGCAGGCGTTCATCGATGGCGTGCGCGCCGGGCAGGTTGGCGGGCCTTCGGCGTGGGATGGTTTTGCGGCGGCGGTGGCGGCGGATGCCTGTATCGAAGCACAAAATAGCGGCCAGATCGTAAAAGTCGGCCTGCCAGACCGCCCGCACTTCTACGGCTAACCCCCCCCTTGTAGGAGCGAGGCTTGCCCGCGAAGGGGCCCTTAAGATCGCTAAAAGCTTCGCGGGCAAGCCACGCTCCTACCGATCATGCGAACACAGGTATAAATGATGCGCATCGGACTCGTCGGATACGGCCATGGCGGCCGGTTTTTCCATGCCCCACTGATCAGCAGCTTGCCGGGTGCAACCTTCGTCGGTGTGGTCACCCGTTCAACGGAGCGGCGCCAGTTGCTGGCGGCAGAACACCCCGGTGTGCCGGCCTTCGACAGCATCGGCCAACTGGTCGAAGTCGGGGTCGATGTACTGGTGGTGTCCACGCCGCTCAAAGGGCGTCCGGCGCTGGTGCTCGACGCCATTGAACACAATGTGGCGGTGGTCAGCGACAAGCCGTTCGCCGCCGACGCGCAACAGGCGCAAACCCTGATCACCATGGCCGAGCGTCAGGGTGTGCAATTGAGCGTCTACCAGAACCGGCGCTGGGACTCGGACTTTCTCACCGTGCGCAAACTCATCGAGTCCGGTGCGCTGGGCCAGGTCAGCCGTTTCGAATCACGGATCGAGCGCTATTCACCACAGTCGGTGAACAACGGCAGCGGCGGTGGTTGGCTGCGCGACCTGGGCAGCCATCTGGTGGATCAGGCGCTGTTGCTGTTCGGTCCTGTCACCCGGGTTTACGCCGAGCTGGAGTATCTGGAAAAAGGCCAGGCTTTCGACAACGGTTTCTTCATGTCCCTGACCCATGCCAATGGCGTGATCTCGCATCTGGGCGGTAGTTGCCTGCAAAACACGCCCGGCCCGCGCTTTCGCGTAACCGGCACCCAGGGCTGCTACAGCGTCGACGGCCTGGACGGTCAGGAGGCGTCGGCCCTTGCCGGGCTCACACCGAAATCCGAAGGTGAACGCTGGGGCGTGGAGGAGCACCGGCGCTGGGGCTGGTTCGAGCAGGGCGAAGTGCGCGAAAGAATTTCCTCCGAGCGTGGTTGCTGGAATCAGTTCTATTTACAGCTACAAAGCGCGTTGCAGAGCGGTGGACCACTGCCGGTGGACGCCCGTGATGCACTGGCGACCACCCGCGTGCTAGACGCTGCGCGGCTGAGTTCCGAGCGCCATCAGGTGGTGCAACTAAGCCCCTTCGAGAGCCATCGAACAAAATCATAATAAAATTCTAAAATCTGTTGATGTGGAAAATATTTTCCAATAAAGTCATTTCCAGCGAACTGCCTCGCACCCGGCCCCAACTCTTTTCCCGCTTGTCCGCTTACTGAAATCGTCACGCCTTATCCATAAAACCAACAAAAATGTGGAGAAAGACCTTTCATGAAGACCAAGATCCGTTTCGCCTCACTCGCCTTGTCCCTGATGTTCGCCAGCGGCGCTGCACTCGCTGACATGAAGATCGGCGTCAGCATGTCGCAGTTCGATGACACCTGGCTGACCTACCTGCGCGAGTCCATGGACACGAAAGCCAAGTCCTATCCCGATGGCGTCAAGCTGCAGTTCGAAGACGCCCGCAGCGACGTGGTCAAGCAACTGAGCCAGGTCGAAAGCTTCATCAGCCAGAAAGTCGATGCCATCGTGGTCAATCCGGTGGATACGGCCGCGACCAAAAAAATCACTGAAGCTGCCGTGAAGGCCGGCATCCCGCTGGTCTACGTCAACCGTCGTCCCGATGACCTAAACCTGCCCAAAGGCGTGGTCACTGTCGCCTCCAACGACCTGGAGGCCGGGCAAATGCAAATGCAATACCTGGCCGACAAAATGGGCGGCAAGGGTGACATCGTGATCCTGCTGGGTGACCTGGCGAACAACTCCACCACCAACCGTACCAAGGGCGTCAAGGAGGTGCTGGCCAAGTACCCGAACATCAAGATCGAGCAAGAGCAAACCGGCATCTGGTCGCGGGACAAGGGCATGACCCTGGTCAACGACTGGCTGACCCAGGGCCGCAAGTTTGACGCGGTCGTCTCCAACAACGACGAGATGGCCATTGGTGCCGCAATGGCCCTGCAACAGGCCGGCGTGGAAAAGGGCAGCATCCTGATCGCCGGTGTCGACGGTACGCCTGACGGGTTGAACGCGGTGAAGAAGGGGGCTCTGGTGGTGTCGGTGTTCCAGGACGCCAAGGGTCAGGCAGACGGTTCGATCGAGACGGCAGTGAAAATGGCCAAGAACGAAGCGGTAGAGCCGGCCGTATGGGTGCCGTATCGCTTGATCACGCTGCAAAACGTTGACCAGTTCAAATAGTCCGTCCGTTCAATAACAACAATAAACACGCAAGGTGGCACCGCGACCTTGCTGATGGAGTACCTGATCATGTTCGCTTCAGCGACTGCTTCGAGCACCCCGTTGATGGGTGTGCAGCCAACCGCAACACCTGTCGATGAGCCGTACCTGTTGGAGATCGTCAACGTCAGCAAGGGTTTCCCCGGTGTGGTGGCCTTGTCCGACGTACAACTGCGGGTACGCCCTGGTTCCGTGTTGGCCCTGATGGGCGAGAACGGCGCGGGCAAATCCACCTTGATGAAAATCATCGCCGGCATCTACCAGCCCGACGCCGGCGAACTGCGCCTGCGGGGCAAGCCGGTGGTCTTCGAAACGCCCCTGGCGGCGCTGCAGGCCGGGATTGCGATGATCCACCAGGAACTCAACCTGATGCCGCACATGAGCATCGCCGAGAACATCTGGATTGGTCGTGAGCAGCTCAACGGTTTCCACATGATCGACCACCGGGAAATGCACCGCTGCACGGCGAAGCTGTTGGAGCGCCTGCGCATCAACCTTGATCCAGAGGAACTGGTCGGCAACCTGAGCATCGCCGAACGGCAGATGGTCGAGATCGCCAAGGCGGTGTCCTACGATTCCGACATCCTGATCATGGACGAACCCACCTCGGCCATCACCGACAAGGAGGTCGCCCACCTGTTTTCGATCATTGCCGACCTCAAGAGCCAGGGCAAAGGCATCATCTACATCACCCACAAAATGAATGAAGTGTTCAGCATCGCCGACGAAGTGGCAGTGTTCCGCGACGGCGCCTACATCGGCCTGCAACGCGCCGACAGCATGGACGGCGACAGCCTGATTTCGATGATGGTCGGGCGTGAACTGAACCAGTTGTTCCCGCTGCGCGAGACGCCGATCGGCGATCTGTTGCTGTCAGTGCGCGATCTCAAGCTCGACGGCATTTTCAAGGACGTGTCCTTCGATCTGCACGCCGGCGAGATCCTCGGCATTGCCGGGTTGATGGGCTCGGGGCGGACCAACGTCGCCGAGGCGATCTTTGGCATCACCCCGAGCGACGGTGGCGAGATTCGTCTCGACGGAGAAGTGGTGCGCATTACCGATCCGCACATGGCCATCGAGAAGGGCTTCGCCTTGTTGACCGAGGATCGCAAGCTCAGCGGCTTGTTCCCGTGCCTGTCGGTGCTGGAGAACATGGAGATGGCAGTGCTGCCACATTACGCCGGCCACGGTTTCATCCAGCAAAAAGCCCTGCGCGCCCTGTGCGAAGACATGTGCAAGAAGCTGCGGGTGAAAACCCCGTCGCTCGAGCAATGCATCGACACGCTGTCCGGCGGTAACCAGCAAAAGGCCTTGCTGGCGCGCTGGCTGATGACCAACCCACGAATCCTGATTCTCGACGAGCCGACCCGCGGCATCGATGTCGGTGCCAAGGCCGAGATCTACCGGCTTATCTCCTACCTCGCCAGCGAAGGCATGGCGGTGATCATGATTTCCTCGGAGCTGCCGGAAGTGCTCGGCATGAGCGATCGGGTCATGGTCATGCACGAGGGCGACCTGATGGGCACCCTCGACCGCAGCGAAGCGACCCAGGAACGAGTGATGCAACTGGCCTCGGGCATGTCCGCGGTTCACTAATGGATGCCGGCGCTGGCGCGGCCAGCGTCGACGACGCGATAGAAGGGTGAGTGGTTATGAATGCGATACTGGAAAACAAGCCAGCAACGGTACCGGTCAAGAGTCGCCGGCGCTTTCCGACGGAACTGAGTATTTTCCTGGTGCTGATCGGCATCGGCCTGGTGTTCGAGGTGTTCGGCTGGATCGTGCGCGACCAGAGTTTCCTGATGAACTCCCAGCGGCTGGTATTGATGATCCTGCAAGTGTCGATCATCGGCCTGCTGGCGATTGGCGTGACCCAGGTGATCATTACGACCGGCATCGACCTGTCGTCCGGCTCGGTGTTGGCGTTGTCGGCAATGATCGCCGCCAGCCTGGCACAGACCTCGGACTTCGCCCGGGCGGTCTTCCCGTCGCTGACTGACTTGCCGGTGTGGATCCCCGTCATCGTCGGGCTCGGCGTCGGGCTGCTGGCAGGAGCAATCAACGGCAGCATCATTGCGATTACCGGGATCCCTCCGTTCATTGCCACCCTGGGCATGATGGTCTCGGCCCGTGGCCTGGCGCGTTACTACACCGAAGGCCAGCCGGTGAGCATGCTCTCGGACTCCTACACGGCCATCGGTCACGGCGCGATGCCGGTGATCATTTTCCTGGTGGTGGCGGTGATCTTCCATATCGCGTTGCGCTACACCAAGTACGGTAAATACACCTACGCCATTGGCGGCAACATGCAGGCGGCGCGTACCTCCGGGATCAACGTCAAGCGCCACCTGGTCATCGTCTACAGTATCGCCGGGTTGCTGGCGGGACTGGCAGGCGTGGTGGCTTCGGCCCGTGCCGCCACCGGCCAGGCCGGTATGGGCATGTCCTATGAGCTGGATGCGATTGCCGCCGCGGTCATCGGCGGCACCAGCCTGGCGGGCGGGGTAGGGCGCATCACCGGCACGGTCATCGGTGCGCTGATCCTTGGGGTGATGGCCAGCGGGTTTACGTTCGTTGGGGTCGATGCCTATATCCAGGACATCATCAAAGGCTTGATCATCGTAGTCGCGGTGGTCATCGACCAATACCGCAACAAGCGCAAACTCAAGCGCTGAATTTGACTGCAATACAGCGAGGGCCTGTTCTGGCCCTCGCTTCGCCATACCTCCCTCCTGCAAAGCAAAATCTGCTTCTTATCGATTCCAGGCAATCAACTGGTGCATCCCGGAGCGGGCTGCAGGTGCGTATTTGGATTGGGTGTATATCCGTTGCTGCGGTCTCGGCCACTTATGGTTTCGCTCCTACTGTAGGAGCCCGGCTTGCCGGCGAAGGCGTCCTGGCAGACGATAATTGTCTTTCCGGCGTACATATCCATTCCTGCGGTAACGGCCACCTAGGGTTTCGCTCTTACAGCGAGTCACTTGGAAGAGCCCCAAGTAACCAAGGGCTCTTGCCCCTGGCGTTCGGTGCCTCGCTAATGCTCGGCATGCCCTCGCTCCGGTCCTGCTCCGTGGGTCGCCGCGCTGGGCCATCCATGGCCCAGCGCGGCTAAACCGGCATCCTGCCGGTTTACCCACTGCGCAGAACCGGAACGAAGCCTCTCGATGGGGCAAGAAAATCAAAAGCCAGATCAAGATCAAACGCGAAAGCGAGGCGGCCTTAAAGCCGACCTGATCGGGAGCCGTACGCATTGTGATCGTTCCCACGCTCTGCGTGGGAATGCCGCCAGGGACGCTCCGCGTTCCGCTGTCGACGCATGACATGAGCCTTGCGCAACGGTGACGCGGAGCGTCACAGGATGCATTCCCACGCAGAGCGTGGGAACGATCAGGTTGGGGGTAACCGGAAAAGTCAGGTCGGCGTTAAGGCCGCCTCGCTTTTGTTTTTGATCTGGGTGCCCCGTTAACCACGATGGCCGAACGCAGGCATTGCGCAGTGGG